>JAYOFO010000005.1:70420-71985 GCA_038117265.1 Rhodospirillaceae bacterium | reverse complement strand
CAATCGTGCCAATGTTGCAGTGCGGCTTCGTGCGCTCGAATTTCTCTTTCGACATTGTTCTGCCCTGTGTCCTGTCTGTCGTTTTGCCGGCCCATGGCCGGATCGTCCGAAGTTCTGTCTGACCGCGCCGGCGTCAGTCGCAATCCCTGCCGGCCCTGAGCCTTGGAGCGGGTGAGGGGAATCGAACCCCCGTCGTAAGCTTGGAAGGCTTCTGCTCTACCATTGAGCTACACCCGCCGAATCCTTCAGTTTCGTCTGCCGTTTGCCCTGCGTTGCGTTCATTCGGACGGCCTGCTCTGCGCGGTTGGTGGAGGGGGCTGGATTCGAACCAGCGTAGGCGTAGCCAACGGATTTACAGTCCGCCCCTTTTAACCGCTCAGGCACCCCTCCTTACTGCTGCTTGCATGCAGCCAACAGAAAACGCGCCGAACGCCCGAGAGCGCCGGCCCGTGCGCGGAAATATGTAGATTTCCGTTGCCCTGTCAACCGCCAATCGGGGGAAACCTCCAAAATTTCAGCCGTTTGACACGAATTCCGTGCGCATCGGCGTTGCGGGCCGGCCGACGATGGCCTAATGAGCCACGGACATGGCCAAATCACGCAAATCACGCAACCGCGGAGGCCCCGGTCCGCGGCGCCCCCGACACGCCGGCACCAGACACGGTGGGGACCGCGACGGCGCCGGCTGGATTTACGGCATCCACGCCGTCGAGGCCGCGCTCGCCAACCCGGCGCGCCAATGCGAACGCCTGCTAGTGGGCGATCCCGAACTGGCCGAGGCGGCCGCCGCATGGGCGGAAGCGAACGGCCGCGGCACCCTGGTCGAGCGCGTCTCGCGTGACGACATCTCTGCCGTTCTGCCTGCCGGCGCGGTCCATCAGAACATCGCCCTGCTGGCCAATGCCCTGCCCGATCCCGGCCTCGCCGAGGCCATCGACCGCGCCCTGGCCACCGACCGGCCGCGCATCGTCGTCCTCGACCAGGTCACCGACCCGCAGAATGTCGGCGCGATCGTGCGCTCCGCCGCGGCATTCGGCGCCACGGCCCTGGTCGTCCAGGATCGCCACGCCCCGCCGGTCACCGGTGCGCTGGCGAAGGCCGCCTCGGGCGGGCTCGAGGCCGTCGACATGGTCCGCGAGACCAACCTCGCGCGCGCGGTCGAGGAGCTGAAGGATCGCGGATTCTGGTGCATCGGCCTCGCCGGCGAGGCCGAACGCACGGTCGCCGATGCCCGGACGGCGGGGCCTGTCGCGCTGGTCCTGGGCGCCGAGGGGGCCGGCCTGCGCCGGCTGGTGCGCCAGGCGTGCGATGCGCTGGCGCGCATCCCGCAGGGCGATGCGGTCGAGAGCCTCAACGTCTCGAACGCCGCGGCCGTGGCGCTTTACGAGCTCACCCGCCCCGGCGCAACCGACGGCTGAGGTCGAACGCCCAGGCGAACAGGAACAACGTCATGACCTCTTCGAAGAGTTCGCCATAGACGTGGGCATAGATGACGAACGGAACGAAATAGACGGCCGCCCCCGGCGGCACCAGCGGCGCGAGCCCCGTGGGTGCGAACCAGCGCA
>JAYOFO010000005.1:0-70320 GCA_038117265.1 Rhodospirillaceae bacterium | reverse complement strand
ACGGCCGCCCCCGGCGGCACCAGCGGCGCGAGCCCCGTGGGTGCGAACCAGCGCACCCATGCGGCGCGACCGATCAGCATGGTCGCGATGACCAGCGCAATGGCCAGCCGGATAAGCTGGTTGTAGCCCACGAACATGTTTTGGAGATTGGTCTCGTCCTGGGCATTCAGTTCGCCGATGTCTTCGGGAGTCTCCCAACCGACGATGCGCTGCCCCCAACTCAGCTCCTCGAGCATCAGAAGCAGAAACGCAAAGGCGATCGCCAGCATCGCCGCCGCCAGGCGTCGGTCGGCACGCCACGCGTCCCGGCGCACGGCGCCGACAAGCAGCACGATGCAGACGAACAGCACCACGGCCGTCGCCGTCTCGAACAGCCCATCCTCTTCGTAGACGAGCTCGGGATACCCGAACCAGCCATGCGCGAAGCCGGGATAGGACACGCACAGGGCAAGCCAAACGCCGCCCAGCCAAAGCGGCCGCGAAGGGTTTGGCGACGATCGGTCGCTTGAGCTGGCGCGACAGCTCGGCCCGCCAATCCTCGTAGGGCCGGAATCCGGCCGAATCCCGGCACAGCGCTTCGGTCTCGGCAACGATTTCGTCGTCGCGCTTCGACAGGTCGAACGGCTGCAGGAACGGCTAGTCGATGAACCAGGGCGAGTCCACAAAGAACTCCAGCGTGTTGCCCTCGGGATCGCGCGCATAGACCGACCAGGCGATGCCGTGGGTACCGACCATCAGATTGTCCTCGCCGACCTCCGGCGCCAGCCGGTTGTGCATGATGCGCAGGTCGTCGAGCGACTCCAGCCGGAACTACAACTGGTTGATCGGGCCGCCGAAGAACGCGCCGGCCTTGTTCGAACCGAGCTGGTCCGGGTCGCCGGTGCAGATCACGAACTGGTGGTGTTCCATCGGGTCCATGCTCATGAAGACGAGCGAGATGCCCAGCGATTCGACCGACCCGTGGTCGGTCACGGTGAAACCGACGACGCGCGTGTAGAAATCCTCCATCCGGTCGAGGTCGCGCACATTGATGCCGAAATGGCTGAACTGGATTCGCGGCGCACGCCCCGGTGCCTTGACGATTCCCATGACGCTTTCCTTGTTGTTGCCTGCCGCCGCCCCCGACGCCCGATCCGTTCGGCGGCCCCGCGCGATCTTCGGGCAACCGTCGCCCTGCGCGATTGACCTGCATCAAAGTCGCGCCAGCCGGCGGCCACCTTCCGGCTTGCCGCGTTCGCACCCCCGCGCCTATTGTCCGCGCGCAAACAAACCAAGATGCGTGCGTCGGGAGGCCGGCTTAGCTCAGTTGGTAGAGCGGCTGATTTGTAATCAGTAGGTCGGGGGTTCGAATCCCTCAGCCGGCACCAGCCTCCCATCCCCGATACACAGCTGCAGGCACCACGTCATGCGCGCGTGGACAGCCACTCTCCGCCCTCATAGAGTCGCGGAACGCACCCGGCATTCAGGGTGCCCCGGAAACCCGGAGACGCCGTCATGAATGTCATCACCCAGTCGGCCGCCAGCCGCGCGGCCCGCGACGTGCCCCGCCGCGCCCTGCCGGTCATCGACGTGGCCGACGTGATTGCCGGCGACCCCGACGCGCCGGCCCTCGTGGCGGATCGCTGGCGCGACGTGTGGGAGACGATCGGCTTCATGTGCATCATCAACCACGGCGTGCCGCGCGCGCAGATCGAGGCGATGTTCGCCGCGGCGAAGCAGTTCCACGACCAGCCCGAAGACGTGAAACAGACGGTCCCGCTGAACACCGACCATCGCGGCTATATGGGCATCCGGGCCGACTACCTGCAGACCGGCGAGTTGGCGGAAAACCGCAAGCCCTCGATCTCGCAGGCGATGTTCACCGCCACCGCGTACCCGGCCGACAACCCGCACGTGATAGCCGGCGACCAGTTCTACGGCCCCAACCAGTGGTTGCCCGAGGAAACGGTGCCCGGCTTCCGCGAGACGACGCTCGCCTACATGGATGCGATGACGGAGCTGGGCCGCAGGCTGATGCCGATCTGGGCGCTGTCGCTTGAATTGCCGGCCGATTATTTCGCGCCGCACTTCGCCACGCCCTATACCTATTTCCGGATCGCCAAGTACCCGCCTCTGCCTCAGCACAACGACGCCGAGATGGGCATCCACGCCCACCGCGACACCGGCTTCATGACCTTCCTGCCGCCATCGAACGAGGAAGGGCTACAGATCCTCGACGAGGACGGCCACTGGTTCTGGCCCGAGATGCCCGACGACGCGATGGTGGTGAACCTCGGCCAGTTCGCGACGCGCTGGACCAACGACCGGTTCCGCGCCACGACCCACCGGGTCGTGCCGCCGCTCGACCGGGACCGCTATGCGATCCCCTGCTTCGTCAATCCAGACTTCGAGTCCCGCAACGAGCCGCTGCCGTCCTGCACCGGGCCGGACAACCCGCCGAAGTACCCGGTCCAGACCTACCGGGAATGGTTCGGCTGGTACATGAGCAACACGTTCGACGTCTACAAGAAGGCCAAGGCCTGAGCGCCGGACCGGCGCCCAACCGGGGAAGGAAGACGATGAGGCATAGCACGGACCGCATTCTCACGACCCATGTCGGCAGCCTGCCGCGCCCCGACGATCTGGTCGAACTGCTCGGCAAGCAGGACCGGGGCGAGCCGGTCGACGCGGCCGCGCTGCAGGCGCGCGCGGCGCAGGCGGTCGACGAGGTCGTGGCCCAGCAGGTCGCCAACGGCGTCGACATCGTGTGCGACGGCGAGATGAGCAAGATGTCGTACCACGTCTACGCCAAGCACCGGCTCACCGGGCTCGAGAGCGTCGAGCCGGCGGACTTTCCCCGGCCGCCGATGCCGCGCGACTTCGAGGACTTCCCCGAGATGCTCGCCATCCCGCCGGGTGGCGGCGGGCCGGAATTGCTCAAGCCGACCGTGTGCACGGGCGACGTCGCCTATGCCGACATGGCGCCGCTGGAACGCGACATCGCCAACCTGAAGGCGGCGGCCGCCCGGTCGAAGCCGACCGACCTGTTCATGAATTCCGCCTCGCCGGGCTGCCTCTCGGTCTATATGCCCAACGTCCACTATCCGAGCCGAGACGCCTACCGCGAGGCGCTGATCGAGGCGATGCGGCCCGAGTACAACGCCATCCACGAGGCCGGCTTCGTGCTCCAACTCGACTGCCCCGACATGGCCGGCGGCTGTCACGCCCAGCTTCGCGACCTGGGCGAGGCGGAGTTCCTGAAGGACATCGAGAAGAGCGTCGAGGCGCTCAACGAGGCCACCCGCGACATCCCGCCCGAGGCGATGCGGATGCACATCTGCTGGCTGAATTATTCGGGCCCGCACACCCACGACATCCCGGCGAAGAAGCTGTTCGGCGCGCTCGCCAAGGCGCGGCCGCAGGGGATCCTGTTCGAGGGCGCGAACCCGCGCCACGCCCATGAATGGGTCGACTGGAACGCCGCCGACATCCTCGAGGACAAGATCCTGATCCCCGGGGTGATCGATTCCACCAACAACTTCGTCGAGCACCCGGAACTGATCGCCCAGCGCATCTGCCAGTTTGCCGATGCCGTCGGGCGCGAGCGGGTGATCGCGGGCAGCGACTGCGGCTTCGGCACCTATGCCGGACGCCGGGGCGTGTTCCCCAGCGTCGTCCAGGCCAAGTTCAAGGCCATGGCCGAAGGCGCCGAGATGGCGTCCAAACGCCTCTGGTAAGAAGTGAGGCCCGCCCCTTGGTTCGCACCGGGGTAGCGGGCCTTCACGTTCAGGGAACCAGCGAGTATTTCGGATCGGCGGCGAGGCACTCGGCCTCGGGCGCGCCGATTTCCCTGCGCACGATGTTGGTGCCGAGCACCAGCGACACGGCCTTGTAGAAGGCGTGGCGACGGCTCATGCCCTCGCGGCCCATGCCGCAGTCCGACACCACCACCAGGCGCTCGGCCGGGATGTGCTCGATCGCGTGGCGCAGCAGGCCGGCGACCTGATCGGGAGATTCGACCTGCAGCGTGTGGTGGTCGATGACGCCGATGCCGATCTTCATCGTGTCGATCACGTCGCCGATCGCCTCCAGATCGATGCCGCCCGAGCTGCACGTCTCGAAGGTGATGACGTCGGCGTCGACGCGGTTCATCGCCTCGAGCGCCGGCTTGTAGCTCTGCACCTCGGCGAACATGCGCTGCTGCGAGGGATTGCCCCAGCACGAGTGGCACCAGACTTCCGTCTTGTCGCGCAGGCCGCGCACCGTGTTGTTGAACACGTCGACCATGAAGTCGACGTTGATCTCGCCCTCGACGATGCCGCGGATCGCCATCAGGTGAATCTGCGGCTCCTCCATCTGGATCAGCGGGCAGCCGGCGTCAGCGAGGCGATGCAGCTCCTCGTTGAAGGCGTCGGAGAACGCCCAGATGCGCTCGCGCAGGCTCTTGTAGTGGTTGTCGCGCACCAGATAGGCGACGAGTTCCGGCGTGATGGTGCCGAACTTGACCGGCTTGCGGGTCAGCCGCTGGGCCGTCTTCCAGAGCTCGGCATATTGCAGGTTGCCGGGCCCGACCGGTCCGGTGATCGAGGGCGTGACGCGCGCCTCGAGGTAGTCGTGCAGGATGTGGCCGCGCTCGAACAGCACGCCGGCGCTGCCGCGCTCGGCCGGGACGGGATTGTCGTGATCGAGGCCCGCCATGTGGAACAGCGGGTAACGCGCCCAGCTCTGGCCGCCGACATCGTGGTCGAAGCGCGCATCGCCGTCGGTCAGGATGTCGAGGCCCGCGACGTCCTGGTCGTGCAGGTACATGCCGACGGCGTCGGTGTAATGCTCGCGATAGGGCGCGTGCACCATGGCGTCGAGGAACGAGCGCGGGCCTAGGGTCGCGGTGTACCAGCTGGGGCGCGGCAGCGATCCGATGAGCGCGGTCGGCATGATCTTGTCGGCGGTGGCGTTGAACACGGCTTCCTCCCGTTCGAGAATTTCCGGCACTCTAGGCCGCGGCGGGAGCCCTGTACAACCGGGCGCACACGACGCCGGACGCGGCACGCCACCGCGCGGACGTTGCCCGGGCCCGAGAGCCATCCGGCGATCCCAAATGGCCCGACGATCGCGAGAGTTGCGAACAAGTAGGGCCCCTGCCCAGCACCCCGAAGCGCCATACATCGACCCGTCCGGCCGCGGGATCGGTGTCACGAAACAGCTGGATGCCATTCCCGGAGGTGGGCATTGCAACGATGGGGGATCGCGGTATCAATCGGACGCGACAGCACATGCCCCTGCAACGCTTCGACATGAGGTCCCATGCCCGCAACCATCGAACGCATCCGCCCCGCATTCCTCTGGAACAAGCAGCACTTCACGAACCTGGTCACGAGCGAGGGCGGCAAGACCGTCCACCTGTCCGGCCTCGTGGCCGGCGACGTCGACGGCAACCTGGTTGCGCCGGGCGATCTTGGCGGCCAGATGGCCTATGTCTACGGCACGATCCGGCAATCCCTCGAACTGGTCGGAGCGACACCCGCCGACATCGTCCGGCAGCGTGCGTTCGTGGTCGACCTCAAGCCCGCCGACCGCCCCGCGATCATGAAGGCCATGATGGACTTCTACGGCGGTGAGAATTCCGCGTCGAGCACCTGCGTGGGCGTGACGTCGCTGCTGCTCGAAGGCGCACTGGTCGAGATCGACGTCACCGCGGTGGTCTAGGCGATCAGCTCCGAAAGTTGCGCGGCGACCGTGCCGGCTTCCCCCGGCGCAAACGCGGCAGCGACATATCGATCGGGCCGGACCAGCAGGATCTTGCCCCGGTAGGCCGCAAACCGTTCGGGCATCGCGCCGCCCTCCGCACCGACGGCCACCGTCCCGTCGTCCGGCACGGCTGCCGGTGGCGCGGCGGCGATCGCCACCCGACGCGCGACTAGCCGATCCCACAATGGCTGATCGAGGGTGCCCCAAACCGCTGTGGCGACGTCCACCCCGAGCAACGCGAATCCCGGACCGAGCAAGTCGTCGAGGCGTACCGATCGCCCGGCAGCATCGACCACGACCGGTTGGGGCAGCATGCGGCCCACCAGGGTCGCGCGGGCGGGCTGGCCGTCGGGGATCAGGAAACCCCGTTCGAACCTGGGGATCGGCTTGAACTTCATGCCGATGATGTGGTCGCGCAGGGGCGGAATCAGGCCGACAATCCGAAAGAGCGCGATCTGGCCGTATGTGTGCAGCCAGTTGCGCGGCACCATCACCCAGCCGATCTGGATCGCCATGCGGATCAGCGACCAGGCATGGTCGCGCCGCTCCGTCTCGTAGGTCTCCATCAGCGCCGGGCCGGCGCGCCCCTGCACGACCGCGGCGGCCTTCCAGGCGAAGTTCGCCGCGTCGCGCTGGCCGCTGTTCAGGCCCTGGCCGGCATAGGGCGGTGTCAGGTGGGCGGCATCGCCGAGCAGGAACACGCTCCCGTCGCGCCACCTGTCGGCGACGCGGGCCTGGAAGGTGTAGACGAGCTTGCGGACGATCTCGATCGGTCGCTCCCCGATATAGGGGCGAAGCAGCGCGCGGATCCGCGCCTCTTCCAGGAACCCGGCGGCGTCTTCCCCGCGCTTCACGAGGAACTCCCAGCGCCGCGTCCGCCCGGGACCCGGCACCGTGATGGCGGGCCGGCGGTGATCGCAATATGCGATCGAGGCCCCCGTCCCGTCGGTGTCGTTGACCGTGTCAATGACCAGCCAGCGCTCCTCGAAACTCGAGCCCGCGAGAGTGATGCCGAGCGACTTGCGCACATCCGATCGCCCGCCGTCGCACGCCGCGAGAAAGCGTGCCCGGACGGAAATCTCGCCGCCCCCGGGTTCACGAACGCGTGCCGTCACCCCATGCGCATCCTGCTCGAAGCCTTCGAACGTGTGCTCGAACCGGATGTCGATGCCGCCGAAGCGGTCCAGCCCCGCCAGCAGCGTCGCCTCGAACTCAGGCTGGCGAAACCCGGACCGGCGCGGATGGCCGTATTCGCGCGTCGTGGGCTGAATGCGTGCGAATTCCCGCCGACCCGGCGAATAGTAGCGCGCGCCGTAGCCCGGCAGGGTGCGGGGCACGATCTCGCCGTCGAGACCCAGCGTCTGCATGCTGCGCAGGGATTCGTCGTCGATGGATACGGCACGCGGTTCGTCCACCGTCGCCGCATGCCGCTCGACGACGAGCGCGCGCACGCCGTATAGGCCCAGATGGTTCGCGGTCGCGAGCCCGGCGGGCCCCGCCCCGACGATCAGGACATCGGTTTCCACGCGTTCGGGCATCGAACCGGCCCCGGGACCGCCTATTCCTCGTAGGCGTTCGACAGGGTGCCGATGCCGTCGACGATCACGTCGATGGTGGCACCCGGCTTCATCGGCAGCGCGCCCGGCCCGGTGCCGCAGGCGATCAGGTCGCCCGGCTCGAGGGTCATCGACTGCGAGAGCTTCGAGACGATTTCCGCAGGCTGCATGAACAGGTCCGACACCGGATAGTTCTGGCGCTCGCGGCCGTTGAGTTCTGCGCGGATCGAACTGCCAGACACGTCCGTATCGGTCACGATCGCCGGACCGAACACGCCGAACGTGTCGAAGCCCTTGGCGCGCGCCCATTGCGGGAAGGACGGATCGGCGTCGAGCAGCTGCATCGCAGTCACGTCGTTGACGCAGGTGTAGCCGAAGATCGCATCCGCCGCGGCCGCCTCGTCCAAGTTCGCAGCCGTCTTGCCGATGACGATGCCGAGCTCGGCCTCATAGATCACCCGCCCGTCATAGGCAGCGGGTTTGCGGATCGCCGCGCCGGGCCCGAGATAGCTCGTCGCCGGCTTGAGGAAGAACAGCGGGTATTCGGGATTCTCGAGCCCCTGCTTCTCGGCGGCCGACGCGGAATTGTTCCACAGCGCGATGAACTTGCCCGGCGCACAGGGCGCCAGCAGCCGCACGTCGCCCGCCGCCAGCATCTCGCCGGTCGCCTGGGCCGACGCGAACATGTCGCCGGCATGCACGGCAATCGCCTCGCCGTCGAGCGTCCCGAACCCGACCGCGCCATCCTTTTCGTAACGAACCCAACGGGCCACAGCGTCCTCCCTCGTTTGCGTCGCTTGCCGCGCGCGAATATCAGCCGAACGGATCCGGCTCGCCATTCTTGGTCGGCATACGATAGGCGACCATGGTCAGGCAAACGGAGGTGTAGAGACCGAGCAGGCCGAGCAACTCGTTCAGCCCGTGCTCGCCAAACGTCTCTCGCGCCCGCGCCCAGGTCGCGTCGTCGACTCCGCCCCCCGACATCAGGCCGGCGCAGAACGCATGGGCGACGGCCTCGTCGTCCTGCGTGAAGGCGGGCGGCGTGCCCGCCAGGATCGTATCGACGGCCGCCGCATCCACGCCGGCCTTCACCGCCGTCGGCGCATAGGACGTCCAGACATAGGACGCGCGCCAGTGCCGCGCGACGACCAACGTCGCGACCACGACGATCCGCGCATCGAGCGAGACCCCGTGACGCAGATGTTCCTCGACCGGCTCGATCCGGTCGGTGAATCCGGGTGCCGCCAGCCAGCACAGGTATGGCCCCGGCAGGTATCCGCGCTCGCGCATGATCCGGTCATGGACCGCGCGCGCCTCGGCTGGCAGCGAATCGGGATCGAAGGGCACGAAACCGTCGGACATGGGATTCTCCGGGCTGCCACCGCGCCGAGATAGCGCATTGGCAATCCGGCGTGTCGGCGGCATGATAGCCCAAATGACGGGCGGCGCGCCGCACCGTGCAACGCCGGCAAGGCCATAAGCCAAGCGAGGAAACCAACCCATGTCACACGCCGAGATCATGGTTCCCGAGGAGTTCGCCGACGAGGAAATCCCGATCCTCGACTTCGGCCCCTACATGGCCGGCGAGGAAGGCGCGCTCGAAGCCCTGGCGACCCAGCTGCGCCACGCCCAGGAAGATGTCGGCTTCTATTTCGCGGTCAACCACGGGGTGCCGCGCGAACTCATCGCGCGCACGCATGCAAACCTGAGGCGGTTCTTCGACCTGCCCGACGAGGTGAAGCGCAAGCACGAGAACTACGTGCCGCCCAAGTCGACGATCTACGTCTCCTCGACGGTCAACGAGAACACCAAGCCCGACCTCAACGAGATGCTGCGCATGGTGCGCGAGCGCCCAGCCGACCATCCCGCGGTCAAGGCCGGCCTGCCCTACCACGGCCCCAACCAGTGGCCCGACGAGGCGCTGGTTCCCGGCTGGAAGGCCGAGATGCTCGAATATTACGACGCGATGGAGACGTTCGGCGCAAAGCTGCTGCCGCTGTATGCCCGCGCGCTCGACCTGCCGGCGGACTTCTTCGACGGCATGTTCGACGACCCGTTGTGGACCACGCGCAACCAGCACTACCCGGCTGCCGAAGGCGAGGCCGAGGACAACCAGTTCGGCATCGCGCCGCACCGCGACCACGGCTTCATCACCCTGCTGCCCGTGACCGACACGCCGGGGCTGGAGATCCAGACCCAGTCCGGCCGCTGGCTGCCGGCCAACTGGGTCGATGGCGCGATCATCATCAACACCGGCGAGTTCCTGAACCGCTGGACGAACGGCCGGTTCATGGCGACCCCGCACCGGGTGATTCCGCCCAGGACCGACCGCTACTCGCTTGCGTTCTTCTACAGCCCGTCCTGGGACACGGTGGCCGAGCCGATGCCGAGCTGCGTCGGGCCGGACAACCCGCCGAAATACAAGCCGGTGCGGTTCCTCGACTACCGGGTCTGGTACGTCAACCAGAACTACCTGTCGGAAACCGACAAGGCACGGGCCGAGCCGCCGACCCCGGAGGAGAGCCCCTACAGGCTCTAGAGTCGAAATCCGGAAAGGCGCTTCCTAGCGCCGCCAGAACGCCAGCGCGCCGACCGCAGCCGCGATGGCGACGACGATCAGCATGTGATCGAGGCCGAGGATCGGGTGCAGCGCACCGCCCGCATGGGGCATGCCCGTCTCGTGTCCGATCGCGGGCCCGGCGAGGCCGGCGACGGCGACCGCCAGCAGGGTCGTCTTCAGGGACTTCATTTCAGTCTTTCTCCGGTAACGTGTTCTATTCGGCCGCGTCGGCAACGGACCCGGTTTCTGTCGCATCGGCGCGCGCATCGGTCAAGCCGCCGGCCGCCAGAATGAACGCGGCGACGGCTTCCAACCCTTCGCCCGCCTTCAGATTGGCGAACAGGAACGGCCGCTCCCCGCGCATCTTCCGCGAATCTCGGTCCATCACACCGAGATCGGCCCCGACGAGCGGCGCCAGATCCGTCTTGTTGATGACCAGCAGGTCCGACCGGGTGATGCCTGGCCCGCCCTTGCGCGGGATCTTGTCGCCTGCCGAAACGTCGATCACGTAGATGGTGATGTCGGCCAGTTCGGGCGAGAAGGTCGCAGCGAGATTGTCGCCACCGGATTCCACCAGCACGATGTCGAGCCCCGGGAAACGCTCGACCATCTCGGCGATCGCTGCGAGGTTGATCGAGGCATCCTCGCGGATGGCCGTGTGCGGGCAGCCGCCGGTCTCCACACCCTTGATCCGTTCGGGCGGTAACGCGCCCGAACGGGTGAGGAATTGGGCATCCTCCTCGGTGTAGATGTCGTTGGTGATCGCGGCGATGTCGTATTCGTCGCGCAGTCGCTTGCACAGGGCATCCATCAGGGCCGTCTTGCCAGTGCCGACGGGTCCGCCGATTCCGACGCGGAAGGGTTTGCTCATGATCGGAACAACCTCGTGTATTGGGTTTCGTGATAGGTGGAGGCCCAGTCGACCATCGCGGTCGCCGAACCGATGTCGTCGCGTTCGGCGAAGCGCGCGGCCTGCGCTGCGGCGACAACCGCGGGCTCGAGTTCGGACAGGACGTACAGGCCATCGCTCTGACCGAGCGGCACCAGGCGAACGCCGGCCGACACGATATTTGCGGCGAAGGCGTGTAGATAGGTCTCGAGGACCGGTGCCAGCGGGATATAATGGGCGGCCGCCGCCGCGCCAACCGCCACAGGATAGACGACGGGGCGCGCGCACCGCAGCGCCACATCCTGGACTCGAGCGATACCGGCGGCCGGCCAGTTGCGCGACACCGCAGACAGGAACGCCGCCCCCTGGGCGCGGGTCTCGAGGCCAAGCTCCGACGTCGGCTGCATGGCGTCACCGCGCTCCAGAGCCCAAACGAGAGCCTCGATGTCGTCGTCCTCGACGGCCTCGTAGGCCGTTCGCAGCAGCACGGTGTCGACGCGGCCAGCCCCGACCGAGACGATCGTCTCGGTCCAGCGTACCAAGCTTGCCCGGTCGCTCACGAGGCCGATCTCGACCGCGGATTCGAGCCCATGCGAATAGCTGAAGGCGCCAACCGGGAAGGACGGCGACAGCCAGGTCAGCAGCCGCTGCAGGCGGCCGCCGGCAAGCGCGGTCTCAATGATCGTGATGGTGTCCATGCCCGCCATGTTCTCCCTGGCTCCCCGCGGCATAGGCGCCGGGTTCCGGCGCGAAGGGTGCGCGCTTCGCCTCGGCGTGGGCCCCCAGCCGCACCGCCATCTCGGCGATCACATGGTCGGCCCGAATCCGCAGTCCGCCATCCTCGAGCACCTGGATCGGGATGTGCCGGTTGCCGATGTGCCAGGCGACCCGCGCCGTTTCGCGCAGGCCATGACAACGCAGGTCGACCACCTCTTCTTCGGCTGCACAAACCCGCACGATGCCGCCGCAATCGAGACGCAGCCCGTCGCCGTCGCCCAACCGCGTCGCGTCCGCCAGGTCGAGCAGGAACGCCTCGCCCCCATCGTCGACGAGACGGATGCGCCGGCGAAACCGGTCGTCATAGTCGAGGGTGACGGCGCTCACCGCCTCTTCCGTGGGCCAGTTTCCGGCAGTCAACACTTCGGTAGCGCGTCGCATGATCAGAACAGGAAGTAACGCTGGGCCATGGGGAGCACCTCCGCCGGCTCGCAGACGAGGAGTTCGCCGTCGGCGCGCACCTCGTAGGTTTCGGCGTCGACCGACATCTCGGGCGTCGCATCGTTCAGGATCATGTCGGACTTGGAGATGCTGCGGGTGCCCGACACCGGCAGCAATGCCCTGTCGAGCCCCAACACCCCGCCGATGCCGGCCTCCTTGGCCGCGCCCGAGACGAAGGTGACCGCACTCGCGCGCATCGACTTCGAAAAGGCGCCGAACATCGGGCGGTAGTGGACCGGCTGCGGCGTGGGGATCGAGGCGTTCGGGTCGCCCATCGCCGCCCCTGCGATGGTGCCGCACTTGAGGATCAGGTCCGGCTTCACGCCGAAGAACATCGGCTTCCAAAGGACGAGATCGGCCAGCTTACCCACCGCGATCGAGCCGACATGGTCGGCGATGCCGTGGGTCAGGGCCGGATTGATTGTGTACTTCGCGATGTAGCGGCGCACCCGCATGTTGTCGTTGTCGCCGGTTTCTTCGGGCAGCCGGCCGCGCTGGCGCTTCATCTTGTCGGCGGTCTGCCAGGTCCGGATCACCACTTCGCCGACCCGGCCCATCGCCTGACTGTCCGACGCGATGATCGAGAACGCACCGAGGTCGTGGAGAATGTCCTCGGCCGCGATCGTCTCGCGGCGGATACGGCTCTCCGCGAAGGCTACGTCCTCGGGGATTCGCGAATCCAGGTGGTGGCAGACCATGAGCATGTCGAGATGCTCGTCCACGGTATTCACCGTGTAGGGCCGTGTCGGGTTGGTCGAGGACGGCAGCACATTTGCCTCGCCGCACAGCCGGATGATGTCGGGCGCATGTCCTCCGCCCGCACCCTCGGTGTGGAAGGCGTGGATGGTGCGGCCCTTGAATGCGGCGATCGTGTTCTCGACGAAGCCGGATTCGTTGAGTGTGTCGGTGTGGATCGCAACCTGGACATCCATCGCGTCGGCGACGTTCAGGCAGGTGTCGATCGCCGCCGGCGTGGTGCCCCAGTCCTCGTGCAGTTTCAGACCGATTGCGCCGCCGGCGACCTGTTCGATCAGGGCGCCCGGCAACGTGGCGTTGCCCTTGCCGAAGAAACCGAGATTCATCGGGAACCCCTCGGCGGCCTGGAGCATACGGGCCAGATGCCACGGCCCCGGTGTGCAGGTGGTGGCATTGGTGCCTTCGGCCGGGCCGGTCCCGCCGCCGAGCATGGTCGTGACGCCGGAATACAATGCCTCGTCGATCTGCTGCGGGCTTATCCAGTGAATATGGGCATCGATGCCGCCCGCCGTGACGATCCGTCCCTCGCCCGCAATCGCCTCGGTGCCCGGTCCGACGACAATATCGACGCCGGGTTGCACATCGGGGTTGCCTGCCTTGCCGATCGCCACGATGCGGCCGTCGCGGATGCCGATATCGGCCTTCACGATGCCCCAGTGGTCTACGATCAGTGCGTTGGTGATGACCGTGTCCACCGCACTGTCGGCACGGGTCGCCTGCGACTGGCCCATCCCATCGCGGATGACCTTGCCGCCGCCGAACTTCACCTCCTCGCCGTATGTGGTGTGATCACGTTCGACCTCAATGAAGAGCTCGGTGTCGGCGAGCCGGACCCGGTCGCCCGTAGTCGGGCCGAACATCGCGGCATAGCCGGCGCGGTCGATCGAGTACGCCACCGCTCAGCCCTCCCCGCCGTCGTCGAGCGGACCGTTGACCCGGCCGTTGAAGCCGAACACGCGGCCCGCACCGGCATAGCGTACGAGCCGCACCTCGCGGGTCTGCCCCGGCTCGAACCGGACGGCGGTGCCGGCCGGGATGTCGAGGCGGAAGCCGCGCGCCGCAGCACGGTCGAAATCGAGCGCATCGTTGGCCTCGAAAAAATGGTAGTGCGAACCGACCTGAATCGGCCGGTCGCCGGTGTTGGCGACCGTTACGGCCAGGGTCTCGCGCCCCTCGTTGAGGAGGATCTCGCCGTCGGCGGGGATCAGTTCACCGGGGATCATCGCGCCCTCATCGGATCGGGTTGTGGACGGTGACGAGCTTCGTGCCGTCCGGAAACGTCGCCTCGACCTGGACGTCATGGATCATTTCGGCGACGCCCTCCATCACCTCGCTGCGGGCGAGGATCTCGCCGCCCGCACTCATCAGATCGGCGACGCTCCGACCATCACGCGCGCCCTCGACCACGAAGTCGGAGATCAGCGCGATGGCCTCGGGATAGTTGAGCTTGACGCCCCGCGCGCGACGCTTGCGGGCCACCTCGGCTGCCATCGCCACCAGCAGCTTGTCCTTCTCGCGCGGTGTCAGGTTCATCGAAGGCTCCCCCCGTTTCGATCAGATGGCCCAGAGGCGCGGCATGACACCCGGCAGATCCGCGACTTCGCGCCGAAACGCCGACCAGAATCGGCCGTAGGCCTCGCGCAGGCGCACCGCCTCGCGGTCGATCCAGCGCACCACGAGGATGCCCGCCGGGCACGAAGCGCCGGCACGCCATCCGGTATACAATTCGCCCGCCGCCAGAAGGTCGCGGGCCGCTTCCAGCGCCACGTCGATCGCGTCCGCCACGTAGACGAGGCTGGCGAACGCAACCGCACCGTCGAAGCCCGCCACGCCTTGCAGGCGGTCGCGAATTCGTTCGTCGAGATGCAGCGCATCGGCCCAGACGAGGCGCCCGTCACGGCGGACTTCCCACGCGTCGCGCACCAGTCCGGCCCGCACAGTCTCGCCCATTGCCGTGCGCCCGAACACGACCATCTCACCCGCCATCGCCCGGCCAGATTCGGCCACCTCGACGAAAGTTCTCCGCCGCATCCGCGCGCTGTCGAAGACAATCGTCTCCTGGGGCAGCCATTCGAGCCAGGCACCCGCACCGACATTGAGCCCAACATCGATCCGCACGTCCGCGCCCGCTGATCGGTACACTTTCTCTGCGGCCTGCCCGACAATCCGGACGTCGGTCCGCGCACCCGCCGCAACCTCGATGGACAGGGCATCGCCGCCAACAAGCCCGCCAGCCGTCGTCACCAGCGCTCCCGTCGCGGGCTCGCCAACGCCCGATGCCGGAAACAGCACGCGAAGGGGATCGCTCTGATAGAGATGCGCAAGGCGGGTCCCGCAGTCGCGAAAGGTGTAACCGATCTCCGCACGTCCGTTCGCCACTGTGAGTCTCCTACACCGTCAGGTGCCGACGGATGTCGGCCTCAGGCAGTTCTCCAACCGGTCCGGAGATGACGATCTCGCCGCGATCCATCACCACCACGCGGTCGGCAAGATCGCGCGCAAACTCGAAATACTGTTCGACCAGCAGGATCGCCATGTCGCCGCGATCGGCGAGCAGACGGATCACCCGTTCGATGTCCTTGATGATCGAGGGCTGGATTCCCTCGGTCGGCTCGTCGAGAACCAGCAGCGCAGGCCGCGTGACCAGCGCCCGGCCGATCGCGAGCTGTTGTTGCTGACCGCCCGACAGGTCGCCGCCTCGCCGCTTGAGCATATCGGCCAGTACCGGAAACAGCTCGAACACCTCATCCGGAATCTGGGCCTCGCTGCGCGCCAGGCAGGCAAAGCCGGTCATCAGGTTTTCTTCGACCGAAAGCCGGGGAAAGATGTCGCGTCCCTGGGGCACGTAGGCGATGCCGCGTCGCGCACGCGCGAAGGGCGGCAGGCGCGTGATGTCGTCGTCGTTCCATATGACGCGGCCGCTGCGGATCGGGACATGACCGGTGATCCCGCGCAGCATCGATGTCTTGCCGACGCCATTGCGTCCGAGCAGGCACGTGATCTGACCGCGCGTCGCCGAGACGTGCGCGCCGCGCAGGATGTGGCTTGCGCCGTAGTAGAGGTCAATGTCTCTTGCTTCCAGCATGCGTCAGCGGCCCAGATAGACTTCGATGACGCGCGGGTCAGCCTGCACTGTTTCCATCGAGCCCTCGGCGATCACCCGGCCCTCGTGCAGGACGGTGACGGCGCATTCGAGATTATGGACGAACTCCATGTCGTGCTCGACGACGACCAGCGAACGATCCTTCGAGATGTCGCGCAACAGGGCGGCCGTCTGCTCGGTCTCAGCGTCGCTCATTCCCGCCACCGGCTCGTCGAGAAGCATGAGTTCGGGCTCCTGAGCCAGCAGCATGCCGATCTCGAGCCACTGCTTCTGGCCGTGGCTGAGGTCGCCTGCGAGGTCGCCGCGGCGCCCGGAAAGGCGGATCGTCTCCAGCGTTGCATCGATCCGCTCGCGATGGGCGCGTCCCAGCGTCGCGAACAGGGTGCTGAACACCCCACGCGCGCCCTTGAGCGCGAGGTCTATGTTTTCGAACACGCTCAGGCTCTCGAACACGGTCGGCTTCTGGAACTTCCGGCCGATGCCGAGGTTCGCAATGGCGGATTCGTCGAGATGGGTCAGGTCGACATCGTCGCCGAACAGCGCCCGACCGGTATCGGGCCGCGTCCGGCCGGTGACCACATCCATCATCGTCGTCTTGCCGGCGCCGTTCGGGCCGATGATCGCGCGCATCTCGCCGCGCGCGATGATCAGGTTCAGGCTGTTCAGCGCCTTGAACCCGTCGAAGCTGACCGAGACGCCTTCGAGATAGAGGATCGATCCCGCGGGCTTGGAGAGATCCACCGGCGCGTCGGGGGCCGCTACCGGCTCTTCCATCGATGAGGCTTCAGGCATCGACACGGCGGAGCCTCCGCATGATGGCGCGTTGCAATTCGCGCGAACGCAGCGACTGATAGACACCGACGATCCCGCGCGGCATCACCAGGGTGACGAGAATGAAGAGTGCGCCGAGGAAGAACAGCCAGATCTCGGGCGCCGCACCCGTGAAGTAACTGCGCGCGCCGTTGACGGCGAAGGCGCCCAGCAACGCACCGAACAGTGTCCCGCGGCCGCCGACGGCAACCCAGATCGCAATTTCGATCGACTTGGCCGGCGCGAATTCGCCCGGATTGATGATCCCGACCTGCGGCACGTAGAGGGCACCGGCGATGCCGGCAAGCATCGCCGAAAGCGTGAACACGAACAGCTTGGCGTTGGTCACCGAATAGCCCAGGAAGCGGACCCGGCTCTCGGCGTCGCGCACGGCAACCAGCAACCGCCCGAGCTTCGACGTCACGACCGCGCGGCAGATGAAATAGACGACGAACAGCGCGGCGGCCGAGACCATGTAGAGAGCGACCTTGGTGGTGTCGCGCGACAGGTCGAACCCAAGCAGATCCTTGAAATCGGTCAGCCCGTTGTTGCCGCCGAAGCCCATCTCGTTGCGAAAGAAGGCCAGCATGAAGGCGAACACCATCGCCTGGCTGATGATCGAGAAGTAGACACCGGTGATGCGCGAACGGAAAGCGAGCCAACCGAAGACGAAGGCGAGCAGCCCGGGCACCACCACCACCATCAGCAAGGCGAACCAGAACTGATCGAAGCCGTACCAGTACCAAGGCAGCGAATCCCAGTTCAGGAAGACCATAAAGTCCGGAAGGTCCGCGTTCCCGTAGACGCCGCGATCGCCGATCTTGCGCATCATGTACATGCCCATGGCGTAGCCGCCGAGACCGAAGAACGCGCCATGGCCAAGGCTGAGAATCCCCGCATAGCCCCAGATTAGGTCAAGCGAGAGCGCCAGGATCGCGAACGCGAGATACTTGCCCAGGGTCGCAACCCAAAAGGTCGAGACGTGGAGCACCGATTCCGGAGGCACGGCGAGGTTCAGGATCGGGACGACGAAGAGCGCAACCACGAGCAGCACCAGCGCGGCGGTCCAGCCGGATTTGCTCTCAAGCGCGAACAGGCGCGAGGTGATAGGTCCCATCGCCTATGCCTCGGCCGCGCGGCCCTTGAGCGCGAACAGGCCGCGCGGGCGCTTCTGGATGAACAGGATGATGATGACCAGGACCACGACCTTACCCAGGATCGCGCCCGACACCGGTTCGAGGAACTTGTTGATGATGCCGAGGCTGAAGGCGCCGACGATGGTGCCCCAAAGGCTGCCCACCCCGCCGAAGACGACGACCATGAAGCTATCGACGATGAAGTTCTGACCGAGGTTCGGGCTGACATTCGAAATCTGGCTGAGGGCGACCCCGGCCACGCCGGCGATGCCGGATCCGAGCGCGAAGGTCAGAGCATCGACTTGGCCGGTGCGGATGCCCATGGACGACGCCATGCCTCGGTTCTGGGTGACTGCGCGCATCTGCAACCCGAACCGGCTGTAGCGGATGAACGCGGCCAACGCGGCAACGACCATCAAGGAGAAGATGACGATGTAGACGCGGTTGAGCGTCACCGACACGCCACCGCCGAGCGATACGGCGCCGGCGATCCAGTCGGGATTGGCGACCTCGCGGTTGTTGGCGCCGAACAGCGAGCGCACCAGCTGCTGCAGGATTAGGCTGACACCCCAGGTGGCAAGTAGCGTCTCGAGCGGCCGGCCATACAGGAAGCGAATGCAGCCGCGTTCGATCAGGATTCCGAAGAACGCGGCGATCATGAAGGCAACGGGGATCGCTGCGACGAGATAGAATCCGAATGCCTCGGCCGGCATGGAGGCGCGGAAGAACTCCTGCACGAGGAAGCTGGTGTAGGCGCCGAGCATGATCATCTCGCCATGGGCCATGTTGATGACGCCCATGACGCCGAATGTGATCGACAGTCCGATCGCCGCGAGCAGCAGGACCGAACCCAGGCTCAGGCCAAAGATCAGGTTCTCCGCGATCTCGAACAGGACAAGCCGGTCGTTGATATCGTCGATCGCATTGGCAACCGCCGTGCGCACCTCTTCGTCCGGCTCGATGAACGATCCGGAATCGTCTTTCAGGAGACGGCCTTCCAGCACCGATTTGACATCCGGGCTCGAAAGCCCCGAAAGGGCCGAAACGGCCGCCAGGCGCACCTTCCGGTCTTCCGAGCCGAGCTCGAACATGGCGATCGCGACTTCCAGGCGCTCGCGCACTCTTCTGTCGGTCTCACGCTCGCGGACGCGCTTGAGGAGTTCGAGAGAATCCGGCGTCGGACTGGCGATGACGTTGTCGACGGCAGCCTCGCGCTGGGCGGGATTTGCGCTGAACAACGCCAACTGGCCAAGCGCGCCGCGAATTTGGCCACGCACCTTGTTGTTCGCGATGATCTTCTTGATCTCGCTGCCGGCAACGATCCCGGCCGCGTCCCCGGTCAGCGGATCGGTGAGCTTGTAGGACCTGTCTTGCTGGCGTTCGGCGATGAAGACCGCGCCGTCGCCCTGGCGGCGGTAGAGATTGCCTTCGCCAAGCGCTTCGAGGACCGGGATGGCACGGTCGTCGCCCAGTTCACCCAGGGCGACGACGGCATCCGCTTTGGCATTGAAACTCTTTGCTTCGAGGGCTCGGATCGCCTCGACGAAGACGGCGTCGTCGGTCTGCGCACGCGCCCGGTCCACAAAGCCCGCAAGCAAGGCGACCAAAACCACCGAAGCCCAGATGAGTAGGAACGGACCACGCGCGGATCGGGCGGATGTAACGCGGCTCGCAGCCATGGGTTCGTTTCTAGGTTGGGGCACTTGCTTCTTGTTCTTGGCGGGCTGCGGCGACCCCGAGGGGCCGCCGCGTCCACGGGGGGACATACTTAGTTGGTCAGATAATTGGGCTTCTCGCAGTTGCCGCAGACCCAGGGATAGGTCCAGTCGGCGGTCAGCTTCGCGCTTTCCGGGATGAAGTCGCTCCAGGCGTCACCCACCACGACACCGGTGGTCGACCAGACGGTGGCAAACTGTCCGTCATCCTGGATTTCGCCGATCAGAACCGGCTTCGACAGGTGATGGTTGGTGTTCATCACCGCGATACCGCCGGTGAGGTTCTTGACCTCCTGGCCGTACATGGCCTGGCGAACGGCGTCGATATTCGTCGTTCCGGCCTGTTCGACCGCCTGCGCCCACATGTTGAAGCCGATGTAGTGGGCCTCCATCGGATCGTTGAAGACGCGCTTGTCGTTGCCGATGAAAGCGTGCCACTTCCCGATCACTTTGCTGTTAAGGGGATCGTCGACGCTCATGAAGTAGTTCCACGCGGCGAGGTGGCCGACGAGCGGTGCGGTGTCGATACCGGCAAGCTCTTCCTCACCCACCGAGAACGCGACGACCGGAATGTCTTCGGCCGCGATGCCCTGGTTGGCGAGCTCCTTGTAGAACGGCACGTTGGCATCGCCGTTGATCGTCGACACGACGGCCGTCTTCTTGCCGGCCGAGGCGAACTTCTTGATGTCCGACACGATCGTCTGCCAATCGGAATGTCCGAACGGCGTGTAGTTTATCATGATGTCGCCTTCCGCGACGCCCTTGCCTTTGAGGAAGGCCTCGAGAATCTTGTTCGTCGTGCGCGGATAGACATAGTCAGTACCGGCGAGCACCCAGCGTTCGACGCTGCCGCCATCCTCGCTCATCAGGTATTCGACGGCCGGGATCGCCTGCTGGTTCGGTGCAGCACCCGTGTAGAAGATGTTGCGCGAGGATTCCTCACCCTCGTACTGCACCGGATAGAAGAGCATGCCGTTCAGCTCTTCGAAGACCGGAAGCACGGATTTGCGCGACACCGACGTCCAGTTGCCGAACACAACGTCGACCTTGTGCTGTTCGATCAACTCGCGCGCCTTCTCGGCGAACAGCGGCCAGTCGGATGCCGGGTCGACGACGACGGGCTCGATCTTCTTACCGAGCAGGCCACCCTTCTTGTTCTGCTCGTCGATCAGGAACAGCATCACGTCCTTCAACGCCGTTTCGCTGATCGCCATGGTCCCGGACAACGAGTGAAGGATGCCGACCTTGATGGTGTCAGCGGCCTGTACCGTCCCCGAGAACGCGAGCGATCCGGCAAGAACGCCAGCTGCCGCGATCGTTTTGATTGCTGATTTCATACTCGTAAGCCTCCATCTGAGGTCGTTGTTGCACCGCAACCAAATTAGCAAGCGCTGTGCCAACCGGAGGCCAATTGTTAACTATCTGATAATCATTCATATTATCCTGATGCGGCGAAGAGCGACCGCATCGGGAAACGGCTAATCTGCACAAATATTGGACATTTTATTTTTTTTGATCATTATTTGGGCAAATAGATGCGGTCCAATGACGCGACAACCGACAGGTTTTTGGTTAAACGGTAACCGGGCTCAGGCCCACTGAGGTCGTTGTTGCACCCAACATGGGCCTCAGGGCCCCGCGTGCCGCTCCGTGCGGCCGCGGGGTTTTTAATCACACCGCAGCGCCGCCGGCGTTGCTGATTGACCTGCCTCATTCGCGATCACATCTGTATTCCCCATACTGTTTGCAGGGTTCGCGCCAAGAGGGAGCAGGATATGTCGAGCGATCAGGAATCCATCTTCGTCGCGGTGTTCAACGACGCCAAGGCCTTCACACGCGCGCTCGAATCGCTGGTGGAGAACGGGTTCACGCAGTCCGAAATCAGCATCCTCGGCAACCACCAGGACATCGTCGATCACTTCGGATCGATCCCTGCCGTCGACGAGCTGGCGGATCGCGCCGACACGCCGCGCGAAAGCCTCGATGCCCATGTAAGCGTGCGCGGTGTTATCGACTTCCTGAGCGAGACCCTGGCGGTGGTCGCCGAGTTGGGCACCGCAGCGGCTGCGTACGCCGTGGGCGGACCGATCGGGGTGGCCAGCGGCGCCTCGGAACAGACCGATGCCACGGTGGGCGGGTTCCTGTCGCGCTTTGCCGACGAGCATTGGCAGCATCGCCTCGAACAGTCGATCCGCGACGGCGGCATCGTGTGCTGGGTGCATGCGAGCGACGCGGCTGCCGCCGGACGTGCGGCCAGGGTCCTCGATGAGGCCGGCGGCGACCACATTCACCGGATCGATCCGTTTCCCGGCGCGGTGCTGCCGATCGACTGATCCCCACACGCGTTTCCGGCGTGCGCCGAACCCGCTTGCCTCGCACCGGACGGCGTCGCAGTCTGGCGCCCTGAACAAACGAACATTCCTTCAGGGGGGAAACGATGCTCCACGAACTGC
Organism: Rhodospirillaceae bacterium; assembly: GCA_038117265.1. Classification (GTDB taxonomy): domain Bacteria; phylum Pseudomonadota; class Alphaproteobacteria; order UBA6615; family UBA6615; genus JAYPUG01. The sequence continues at coordinate 48,397 of JAYOFO010000005.1, read as the reverse complement.
GCACCTACACGGCCCGGCCCGGGTCGATCCCGAAGATCCTCGAACTGAACGAGAGCGTCGGCCGCAAGGTCCGCGGCAACGATTACGGCGTGCTCGAAGGTTACTGGTACACCGAGATGGGCCCGCTCAACCAGGTCATGCACCTGTGGCGCTACGACAGCTTCGAGGAGCGCGCGCGCCTGCGCACCGAGCTCGGCAAGCTCGAGGGCTGGACCCAGAACTACGTGCCGAACCTGCGCCCGCTTCTGGTCAACCAGGAAACCCGCTTCCTGAATCCAGCGAAGGACCTGACCCCTCCGGCGGGCGAACACGCCTTCTACGAGTTCCGGAATTACCGGGTGAACGCCGGTGCGGGCCGGGCATGGATGAACCTGTTCCTCGGCATCCTGCCGACGCGCGAGAAATATTCGAAGAATGTCGGCGCCTGGATCACGGAAGGCCCGAACCCCAACGAGGTCTGCCACCTTTGGGCCTACAAGAGCCTCGACGAGCGCACCGAGGCGCGCGCCAAGTGCGGCGCCGACCCGGAATGGCAGAAGTTCGTCAAGGCGGGCGGCGAGCACCTGGTCGAGATGCACTCGACGATGCTGATCCCCGCCAGATTCTCGCCGCTGAGGTAGCCGGCGCGGCTCAGCAATCGGGCGGAAGGATCTCCTGCACGCACACCTGATCGACCAGGTGTGCCCGCCCGATGTCGGCGAGATGCGCGCGCTTGTGTTCGTTCGCCAGGTTCGCGCCGACCCCCTGGGTCATCGCCATGACGACCGAGCGGTCGCCCATGTCGAGCCAGAAGGTCCGGCGGACCAGCTTGCCGTCGGCGTCGCGCGCAAACGGGTCTTCGGGGTTCGCCCCCAGGTCGGGACGGTAGAAATCGGGCATGCAGTATCACCGGTTCGGGTTCTGGGAGAGGCCCGGTTGTACTAGAATTCGCGGCATGCGCGAAATTTGCGGAGAAATGCCTTGAAAGCCGTCGAACTCAAGAACACCGACGTGGCCAGCCGGGTCGCCCGGTTCGCCGACCTCGTCCCCTACAAGAAGTCGATCATGGACAAGAGCGGCATCCCGTCCGAGGCGATCGAAATCGTCTCGGCCAAGAACGTCTATCCCGTGATGTCGCCCGAGGGCTGGCAGGGCCGCAACGCGATCTCACCGGTGCGCGGCGCACCGGGCCTGACGGTGTCGATCGCGGAATGTCCGCCGGGCAACCATCCCGGCCTGCACAGCCATTCGCACACGGTCGAGAACTTCTTCTGCCTCAACGGCCGGTTCCGGGTGTCGTGGGGCGAGAACGGCGAGAATTCCGTCGAGCTCGAGCCGCTGGACTTCGTGTCGGTTCCCGCCGGCGTCTATCGCGACTTCCACAACATCTCCGACGAGGTGGCGCGGCTGCTGGTGATGATCCAGACGCCCGAGGGCGACGCGCACGACGAGGTCGTCTATCACCCGCGCGTCGGCGAGGAGATTGCAGAGAGGTTCGGTGCGGAGACGCTTGCGGCCATGGACAAGTTCGGCTTCCGAGTCGCGGCGGAATAACCCGGACTAGGCCGCGACCTCCGGCAGAGTTGGCAGGCGCCCGTAACCGAGGATCGGGTCGTCGATTCCCATCGTGCGCAGCGCATACCAGTAGGTCACCTGATTGACCGACAGGAACGGCTTTCCGAACTTCGCCTCCATGTGCGCGATCATGTCGCCGATCCCGATCGAGGCACCGATGTGGACCAGCACGTCGACATCGTCATGGTCGAGTTCCTCGAACGCGGCCTCGACGTCGCCGAGCCCGATATTGATCGAGTTCACCGGGTGTCCGACCCCGAGACAACCCGCATAGGGCACCTCGAAGCCGAGCTCTTCGTAGTAGCCCTTCGCGCTCAGCAATGTCTGCTCGTACAGCGGCACCCAAATGGCGATACGCTTGGCACCCAGGGTGCGCAGGGCCGCGGCCATGGCGTCGGTCGCCAGCACGAACGGGACGTCACCCGCGCGCTTCGCGAACTCTGCCGAGTACCAACCCTGCCGATCGATCGACCAGTCGCGCATCTCGAGCGAGTTGCCGCCGATGATCATGTCCGGCCAGCAGCCGTGGGTGCCGGGCACCGCATCGAGGACCGCGCCGGCCACGTCGTCCTGGCTTTCCAGCACGAACCGGTAGATCTGGTGCGACACGCCGGGCACCCGCATCGCGTCGTATTCGGGCTGCTGGGTCGAATTCTGTTGCGGGATCAGAATGGCGATGACGCCGCGCGGCCCGAAACGGTCTGGCACGGAATCGACTCCCGTTGCGGCCGGATCAGGCCGCGACCTCTGTGTGCGTCAGCAAACCGCCGAACCCGGGCATCGCATCGTCGACGCCGATCTCGCGCAGCGCGTACCAGTAGGTCGCGGCATTCACCGACACCAGCGGCTTTCCGAAATGCGCTTCGATCTCCTCGATGTGGGAAACAATGCCGAGTGCGCCCCCGACATGCAGAAGCGTGTCAATTTCGGGACGGTCGATCCGTTCGAACGCGGCGATGGCATCGTCCACCGTCTTCTCGATGATGTTCTCCGAGCGCTCGACCATCAGCGAGGTTGCACCGAGCGTCTCGAAACCGAGGCTGGCGTAATAGTCGGCGACGCTCCTCGAATATTCCGGTGACATCGGCGAAAGCACGCCGATCCGACGCGCACCGATGGTCCGCAGCGCCGCCGCGGTCGCATCCGTCGCCAGCACCATCGGGACGCCGTTGGCGCGTGCGGCGAACTCGGCCCGGTACGCGGCCTGTTTTTCCTACGACCACAGACGCATCTCCAGCGAGTTCCCGCCGATGATCACATCCGGCCAGCACAAAAGCGTGTCGGGCACGACGCGCAGCACGGCTTCGGGCACATGGTCGTGATCGGAGATGTCGAACCGGTACATCTGGTTGCTGACGCCATGGGGGCGCATCGCCTCGTATTCCGGTTGCATGTTCGAGTTCTGTACCGGAATCAGGATGGCGATGACGCCGCGCGGGCCGAAACGGTCTGGCATCCGGATCTCTCCAAAGACTGAAGCGGAAACCTAGCCGAGGTATCGGCTCAGGCGTATACGGCTTACGGTCATGAGCCTTGTGCCGGTCGCCTGCCGCGCACGCTCAGACCGGGCGACCGCTCGTGTGCGACGAGGTGATCTTGATCGACCAGCCGCCGGGTCCCGGCACGAAGAACGAATCATGGACCGTGCCCGAGGTGATTTTCGACGGCTTGAGCCTCTTCGTCCGGCAGTAAGCCCGCATCGCCTCGACATCGTCGACCATCAGGTCGACCGGCGCGACCGTGCCCGCCGCGATCTTCCTGCGCGAGGCGCGGAGGATCAGGTGCGTTCCGCCGCGCAGTTCCATCACGGCGAACTTTTCGGCTTCGAACACGGTGCGCAGGCCGAGCACCTCCATGAAACGGGTCGCGCCCGGCACGTCCTTGACGTGGAACGAGACGTGCCCCACCGCCACCGGCGGCCGTTCGTCCTTTGCTTTCGCCTTTGCCATCGCCTGTCCTCCCGGTGCGGCATTGCCTCACCCGATCATCTAAATCGAAACCCGCGCGGGTCAACTGATCCGCTAATATCGCGCGGACATCAGGGGGAACGGACAATGACCTACGAAGACATCCTCTACGACAAGGCCGACGGCGTCGCGACGATCACCATCAACCGGCCCGACAGGCTGAACGCGTTTCGCGGCCAGACCATCGAGGAAATGATCGACGCGATCCAGGACGCCGGCTGGGACAAGGCAATCGGCGTCATCGTCATCACCGGCGCCGGTGAGCGCGCCTTCTCGTCCGGGGGCGACCAGTCGCTCGAGAACAAGTCGACCGAGGGATACGGCAGCCGGCGCGGCACGATCGGCATCCCCATCGAGGAGTTCCAGGGCCTGATCCGCGACGTGCCCAAGCCGGTGATCGCCAAGGTCCGCGGCTACGCCATCGGCGGCGGCAACGTCATCGCCACGGTGTGCGACCTGACGATCGCGGGCGAGAGCGCGATTTTCGGCCAGGTCGGCCCGCGCATGGGCTCGGTCGACCCGGGCTACGGCACCGCCTACCTGGCACGCATCGTCGGCGAGAAGAAGGCCCGCGAGATCTGGTTCATGTGCCGGCAATACACCGCACGCGAGGCGCTCGAGATGGGCCTCGCCAACACGGTCGTGCCGGACCGGGAACTCGACGCCGAGGTCGCGCGCTGGTGCGCCGAGCTGATGGAGAAGAGCCCAACGGCGCTGGCCATCGCCAAGCGCTCGTTCAACATCGACACCGACCACATCAAGGGTATCGGGGCGATGGGCTTCGAGGCGCTCAAGCTCTATTACGGCACCGAGGAATCGAAGGAAGGCGGGCGTGCGTTCCAGGAGAAGCGCAAGCCGGAGTTCCGCAAGTACGTGACGTAGCGCGGTAACAAACGTCGAGACGTCTCACGACGCCGTATCGTCGAGTCCGGCCGGGCAATAGGCGGCCCCGAGCACGGGCCCGGCGTCGCCGTCCTGCACCAGCACCGCGCAGCCCTGTCCCGGCTCCAGCGCAAGGTCGGACACGGCAACGCTGCCCCCGCCTCCGTCCAGCGTGCCGGCATGGCGCACGTCGCGCACGACGTTGTGGTTGGTCAGCGACTTGCCGTGGTTCTCGCCGCGCAGGACCTTGGTGGTGTGTTCGCGAATGAAGGTGACGAGCCAGATGTCGCCGCCGCCAGCCGCGCCGTTCACCGAAACCTCGATACCGCCGCCCTGGACGCGCGCAATCTCGACCGCAACGCGAGGCCGACCGTCCGTGCGCACTTCGGCGATACGGTCGCCCATCTCGCCCTGGCGCGAACCGACGGCCTCGGCGCGCCCGTCGACGACCATCTGCGGCGTATAGACGCTGCCGGTGCCGCGAATCTCGCGGTTGTAGCGGCGCTGCCGCTCCGTCATCTCCGGGGTCGAGAAGACGTCCTTCCAGCGACCATGGACGCCGTAATTGAGGCGGTCCCAGTAGTCGACGTGGAACTCGAGCGCGACGATATCGTCGCGGTGCGCCAGTTCGCCGAGATACGCCTCGGCCGGAGGGCAGGAGTAACAGCTCTGCGAGGTGAAGAGTTCGATCACGGTGACCGGAGCGCGTGCGCCTTCGGCGTTCGCCCATCCCGGGAGCAGGCCTGCGAGAAGCAGCCCCGACAATGCGAATCGAACCGCTTTCATCGCTTTACTCCGTGCTGTGCAGAATGACGTACACGTGCACATTAACAGCGGCGCGGGAGATTTATTCCCGATGTCACGCGAGATTGGAGCAATCGGGCCATATCCGTTCACGTTTCCGTGATCGAACGAAAATTTAATTGGAAACCCAGAGGCTTAATGATGTCTCGTAGCGTCGCGCCTTGGCGTGTTCATCGCCGGGGTACACCCAAACGGGTAACAGGGAGAGCAATATGTTGACCGTTCAAAAGATCACCAGGGTCGGGCTTCTTGCCGGCGCGGCACTGGCTGTCGCCGTCGCCTTCGCGACCGTCGGCAGCAGCGAGTCCGTCGCACATGAGCACGGCAAACGTGGCCAGGCCATGAAGTCGATAGGCGGCGCAATGAAGGGTCTCGGCGAAGCCGTCGGTGGTGGCAATGCGGCCGAAGCCCAGAAGCTGGCGCTGCAGATCAGCACCCTCGCGGCACAGATCCCGGGCATGTTCGAAGGCGGATCGGCCGGCGAGAAGTCTCGCGCGAAGGCCGAGATCTGGTCGAACTGGGACGACTTCAAGGCCAAGGCCGCCGCGACCCAGGCCGCGGCCGATGTCGTCGCCGCCAACGCCAGCGCCGGCTCGCTGGGCAGCGACCCGAAGGCCGTTGTCGGCAGCATCGGTGCGACCTGCGGTGCCTGCCACAAGGCCTACCGCGGTCCGGAGATCAAGTAATCCCGAGTCATTCGGGAGGAACGAAATCGCCCGGCCCAGTGCCGGGCGATTTTCGTTTCTGCTAGGCTCCGCAAATGTACACCACACTGATCCTCGCCCTCTTCGCCCTCGCCGCACTGGCGCCTCACTCCGTCACTGCAGCCGGCGACCCCGAGCACGGGCGCTACGTCCTGGCGATGTCCGGTTGCACGACCTGCCACACGGCGCCCAAGGGGGGTGCATTCCTCGCCGGCGGACGCGAGCTCAAGACCGACTTCGGGTCGTTCTTCACGCCCAACATCACGCCCGACCCCGAAACGGGCATTGGAGGCTGGAGCGAGGCAGACTTCATCGCCGCGCTGCGCGCAGGCGTCGCGCCCGACGGCGGCCACTACTATCCGACCTTCCCCTACACCTCCTACACGCGCATGACCGAACAGGACATACGCGACCTCAAGGCGTATCTCGACACGATCCCGCCGGTGCGCAACGCCGTGCGCGACCACGACCTGCCGTTCCCGTTCGGCATACGCGCCAGCATGATCGGCTGGAAGCTGCTGTTCTTCGACGATGCGCCGTTCACCCCCGACCCCAACCGGTCGGCGGAATGGAACCGCGGCGCCTATCTGGTCAACGGCCCGGGCCATTGCGGAGAGTGCCACTCGCCGCGCAACCTGATCGGGGTCGTCGACACCGACCGGCCGCTGTCGGGCAATCCCAACGGGCCCGAAGGCGAGAAGGTCCCCGACATCACGCAGGGGCCCGGCGGCATCGCCGACTGGAGCATCGAAGACATCGTGGGCGCGCTCGAGATCGGGCTTTTGCCCGACGGCGACTTCGTCGGCGGTGCCATGACGGACGTGGTCGAGGGCAACACCAGCCAACTCACAGAAGCCGACCGCATGGCGATCGCGACCTACCTCAAAAGCCTCGCCCCGGCGTCCGGCAACTGATATCGAGAGGGACGCTGCAACGCGCCCGTTTCCAACCCAACCGCAAGAGGCCGAACATGCCCGCCTATTGGCTCGCCCGTGCGACCATCAACGATCCCGAAGCCTACAAGCGCTACACCGACCAGGTGCCCGGAATCCTGGCCAAGTACAACGGCCGGGTGTTCGCCCGCGGTGGCGACTACAAGGTCCTCGAGGGCGAGAGCCCCTACCAGCGCTTCATCGTCGTCGAGTTCGATTCCATGGCCGACGCGGAAGCCTGCTTCAACTCTCAGGAATATGTTGAGGCCGCCAGCCACCGGCGTGCGCCCGGCGTGGCGCAGAATGAGCTCGTCATCGTCGAAGGCGGCGACGCGACCCCGCGCTAGCCACCCTCAGGCCGGCGACGCGAGCTCCGGAAACAGGCCCGCCAGCCCTTCGCGGCTGGCCGCGCATACGCCGCGCTCGGTGATCAGCCCCGTGACAAGGCGGGCCGGCGTGACGTCGAACGCATAGTTGCCCGCCGGGCTGCCGTCCGGGGTGAGTTGGACCGAGACGATCTCGCCGTCGGCCGACTTTCCCGAGATGTGCGTGACCTCTTCCTGGGCACGCTGCTCGATCGGGATGTCGCGCACACCGTCGGTGATCGTCCAATCGATGGTCGGCGAGGGCAGCCCGACATAGAAGGGCACGCCGTTGTCGTGCGCCGCGAGCGCCTTCAGGTAGGTACCGATCTTGTTGGCGACATCGCCCGATGCCGTGGTGCGGTCGGTGCCGGTGATGCACAGATCCACCAGCCCGTGCTGCATCAGGTGGCCGCCGGCATTGTCGGCCACGACGGCATGCGCCACACCGTGGCGTCCCAACTCCCACGCCGTCAGCGCCGCGCCCTGGTTGCGCGGGCGCGTCTCGTCCGCCCAGACGTGGATCGGGATGCCCGCATCGTGCGCCTTGTAGATCGGCGCCAGCGCGGTGCCCCAGTCGACCGTGGCCAGCCAGCCGGCGTTGCAGTGGGTCAGGATGTTGACCGGGCCGTCGCCGCCGCGCGCCTCGTATGCGGTGCGGATCAGTTCTAGCCCGTGATCGCCAATCGCGCTGCAGATGGCCACATCCTCATCACAGATCTCCACCGCGCGGGCATAGGCGATGCCGGCTCTAACGTCCTGCGGCTGGTTCTCCAGTCGCGCGCGCACATCCGCCACGGCCCAGTGCAGGTTCACCGCCGTCGGGCGTGTGGCGAGCAGCGTCGCGCAGGCCGTTTCGAGCCCCGCGTCGCTGGAATCGGTTCGCATCGCGAGCGCAAGACCGTATGCCGCCGTCGCCCCGATCAGGGGGGCGCCGCGCACCAGCATGGCGCGGATCGCGTGCGCCGCTTCCTCGAGGGTCTCGAGACGCAATATCTCGAAGTGGTGCGGAAGCCGGGTCTGGTCGATGATCTCGACGGCCCAGCCGTCAGCGTCGAGCCAGATCGTTCTATAGCTGCGGCCGTCGACCTTCATGGCGTGCCTGCCTTGCGAATGTGGAACGTAAAGACCCCGTCGGCCTCTTGGGAGCCGACGAGCGCATCGCCAGTGGCCTCACAGAAGTGCGCGAAGTCACCCACCGCGCCGGGATCCGTCGCGACGACCTCGAGCACCGTTCCGGCCCCCATCGACTTTAATGCCTTCTTGGCCTTGAGGACGGGCAAGGGGCATTTCAGGCCACTCGCATCGAGGACCGCGTCTGCAACGATTTTGCTCAACCAACTGGTCTCCGTTCATTGACCGGTTTTCTAATATACGAATACAGTGATCCAGATGGACCCTGGTGCGCTCAAGGACAAGGCCGAGCAGGCGAGCAACCTGCTCAAATCACTTGCCAACGAACGGCGGCTTCTCATTCTGTGCCATTTGAGCCAGGGGGAAAAGTCGGTCGGCGAGCTCGAACCGCTGGTCGGGCTCAGCCAATCCGCATTGTCGCAACACCTTGCCCGGTTGCGGCGCGAGGCCCTCGTGCGGACCCGGCGCGAGGCGCAGACGATCTACTATTCGATCGACAGCGACGAGGCGAAAGCCGTCCTGGGAACGCTCTCCGAACTTTACTGCGCCGATAGCCGGGCGTGCTAAATGAGGCGGACGTCCGCCACGAAAGAAGAAGAAATGTCCGAAGAACAAGTCGTCATGCTGTCGCCCGCCGAGGTGAAGGCCCGGATCGATTCCGGCGATGCCTATGTCGTCGATGTGCGCGAGGCCAATGAGTTCGAGGAAGCACGCCTCGCCACGGCGAAGCTCGTCCCGCTCTCGATGTTCGACCCCGCCGAGATCGATCCGCCCGAGGACAAGGATTTGATCCTGCACTGCCGCACGGCGCGGCGATGCGGCATCGCGGCCGATCAGCTCGTCGCTTCGGGATATTCTGGCAAGATCCACCGCATGTCCGGCGGCATCCTCGAGTGGATCGCCGAGGGTCTTCCCGTGGAAACCGGACCGACTGACTGATCCCCGCCAAACGACGAACGGCCACAGGCGCGCAGAGAAAACTCCGGACAGATGAGCATCTACCTCCCGATCGCCGAAATGTCCGTCGACGTCTTCCTCGTCTTGTTGATGGGCGGCGGCGTGGGCTTCCTGTCGGGCCTGTTCGGCGTGGGCGGCGGGTTCCTGATGACGCCGCTGCTGATCTTCATCGGCATCTCGCCCGCCGTGGCGGTTGCGACCGAGGCCAACCAGATCGTCGCCGCCTCGGTATCCGGCGTCCTCGCGCACACGCGCCGCCGGAACGTCGATTTCAAGATGGGAATCATCCTCATGATCGGCGGTTTCGCGGGCTCGGGTGTCGGTGTCTGGATATTCACATTGCTTCGCAACATCGGCCAGGTCGACCTGCTGGTTCAACTCAGCTACGTGGCGTTTCTCGGGATCGTCGGCTCGCTCATGCTGTTCGAGAGCGTGCGCGCGATCTTCCGCCACCGTTCCGGTGTCGCCTCGCGCGGCAAGCTGCATCAGCACACCTGGCTGCATGGGCTCCCCTTCAAGATGCGATTCCGGCGTTCGCGCCTCTACATCAGCGCGATCCTTCCGCTGGGAATCGGGTTCTTCGTTGGCATTCTTGCCGCCATCATGGGCGTCGGTGGCGGCTTCCTGATGGTTCCGGCGATGATCTACCTGCTCGGCATGCCGGCATCGGTGGTCGTCGGGACGTCACTCTTCCAGATCATCTTCGTCACCGCGAACGTCACCTTACTGCAGGCGATCAACAACCATAGTGTCGATGTCGTCCTCGCCCTGCTGCTGCTGACCGGCGCGGTGATCGGGGCTCAGCTGGGAACCAAGGTGAGCGGCAAGCTGCGTGGCGAGGAACTGCGCGGCCTGCTGGCGCTCATGGTGCTCGGAGTCTGCGCCAAGATCGGCATCGACCTGGTCGCCAAACCCGAGGATCTCTATTCGATCAGCGAAACGCCGGGGTTCGGCCTGTGATCGCGCGCGCCCGTTTCCCCAGCTGGATGCGCCGCGCGCTTGTGCTGGCGGCGGTGTTCGCGGTCCTGCAGATGCCGGCCGATGCGGCGCGGGAGGACGCGCTTGCCGTCGATTTGAGCGAAGACCTGGTCGGGATCAGCACCGGCTTTACCGGTGCAGACGTCCTGCTGTTCGGCGCCACCGAGGGCGTCGGAGATGTCATCGTCGTGGTCCGCTCGCCAAGCAGTTCGGTCGTCGTGCGGCGCAAGGAACGCATCGCGGGGGTGTGGGTCAACGCCCACGGTCTCGTCTTCAACGATGCGCCCGGCTTCTATCATGTGGCCGCCTCCAAGCCCCTCGACGCGCTGCTTTCCGAGGCGGCGCGTGCCGCGCACCAGATCGGCGTCGACAACATCGCATTCCGCCCCCACGAATTCGTTTCCGCGGAAGACGAGAACGCCTTTCGCGAAGCCCTGGTCCGCAACAAGCAACGCAGCGGCCTCTATACGACGGCTCCCGGCACGGTGTCCTTCCTGGGCAGTCGCCTGTTTCGGACCCGGGTGGCGCTCCCGGCGAACGTGCCCACCGGCAACTACGATGTGACGGTGTTGCTGGTGGCCGACGGAGAAATTATCGAGCGTTCGTCCTCTGTGCTCGATGTTCGAAAGGTCGGCCTCGAGGCCAAGATCACCGAGTTTGCGTTCCAGCAGGCGCCCCTCTATGGCGCCATCGCGGTCGTGATTGCGCTGATCGCCGGCTGGTTCGCGGGCTTCGTGTTCCGTAAGGTTTGATTGTGATGACCGATTCGACCGATGCGACGTCCGAAATGAACCCGTCGCCCGAAGGGCGGCCGGCGATTTTCCTGGTGGTCGTGGACAACACCCCCGAGATGCGCGTCGCGTTGCGCTGGGCGAGCCTGCGTGCCCGCCGCACGGGCGGGCGGGTCGGCCTGGTGCGCGTCATCCGCGAGGCGGATTTCCAGCACTGGGCAGCGATCGGCAACCTGATGCAATTCGAGGCCCGTGAAGAGGCCGAACAGCTCCTGCAGGAATACGCCGCCGAGGTCCTGCGCCTGCATGGCGGAATGCCGGTCCTCTATATCCGCGAGGGCGACACCAAATCCGCCGTCGTGGACCTGATCCAGGAGGACAACGACATCCGCATCCTGGTGCTCGCCGCCTCGACCAGTCGCCGCGGTCCGGGCCCGCTCATCACCCATTTGACGAAGAAGGTCATTGGCCAGCTTCGCATCCCGGTCACCATCGTGCCCGGCGGCCTCACCAACGAACAGATCGACATGCTGGTTTGACGAGTTTTTATGCCCGATGACATCCGCGGCGATGACCGCTACGAACAGATAGACCTGTCCCCCGAGATCTCGGACACGGTCAAGACGACCACCTGTTACATGTGCGCGTGCCGCTGCGGCATCCGTGTCCACCTAAAGGACGGTTCAATCCGCTACATCGAGGGGAACCGGGACCACCCCGTCAACAAGGGCGTCCTGTGCGCCAAAGGGTCGGCAGGCATCATGCAACACCTGTCGCCGGCGCGGCTCAGCCAGCCGCTGCGGCGCACGGGTCCGCGCGGCTCGGGTGAGTTCGAGGAAATCTCCTGGGAGGAGGCGCTCGGCACGGCGGAGACATGGCTCTCCCACATACGGCGCACCGACCCGCGCAAGCTCGCCTTCTTCACCGGGCGCGACCAGAGCCAGTCGCTGACGGGGTTCTGGGCGACCCAGTTCGGCACCCCCAACTACGCCGCCCATGGCGGCTTCTGTTCGGTCAACATGGCCGCGGCCGGCATCTATACGATCGGCGGTTCCTTCTGGGAGTTCGGCGAACCCGACTGGGAGCACACGCGCTATTTCATGATGTTCGGCGTCGCCGAGGATCACGATTCCAACCCGATCAAGATGGGGCTCGGCAAGCTCAAGACGGCTGGCAATGCGAAGTTCGTATCGGTCAACCCGGTGCGCACCGGCTACTCGGCAATCGCCGACGAGTGGCTGGGCATCCGCCCGGGCACCGACGGGTTGTTCGTGATGGCGCTGATCCACGAACTGCTGCGCACCGGACGTGTCGATCTGGAATTTCTCGCCCGCTACACCAACGCGTACTGGCTGGTCCGCCACGCGCCAGGCACGGCCGATCACGGGCTCTTCGTGCGCGGGCGGGGTGGCGCACCCCTTGCCTACGACCGCAACTCGGACAAGATCGTCGCGGCCGCACAGACCGAGATTTCACCGGCGATGAGCGGCCGGTTTCCCCTGCACGAGAACGCTCCGGGCGAAGGCGGCACGGGCGGCGAGGCTGTCCCGGCGTTCCAGCTCGTGCTCGATCGCTATCTCGATGCGCGTTACAGCCCCGACGCGGTGGCGGAATCCACAGGGATCGATGCCCGCACGATCCGGCGCATCGCCGACGAGTTGGCCCACGCCGCATTCGAACAGGAAATCACCATCGACACGCCGTGGACTGACTGGGCCGGTCGGCGCCACGAACGGTTTGTCGGCCGGCCCGTGTCGATGCACGCGATGCGCGGCATCTCGGCGCACTCGAACGGGTTCCAGACCTGCCGCGCGATTCACATGCTGCAGATGCTCCTCGGCAGCATCGATTGCCCCGGCGGGTTCCGCTACAAGCCACCCTTCCCGCGTCCGGCCCCGCCGGGACCGAAGCCCGCCGGCAAACCCCACCAGGTCGCACCCGACACGCCAATGGCAGGCCCGCCGCTCGGCTTCGTGACCAATCCGGAGGATTTGCTGGTCGACGAGGACGGCAAGGCGCTGCGGATTGACAAGGCCTACTCCTGGGATGCGCCCATCGCCGCACACGGGCTGATGCACCTGGTGATCCGCAATGCCTGGGCCGGCGATCCGTACCCGATCGACACCCTGTTCATGTACATGGCAAACATGAGCTGGAACTCGTCGATGAACACCTCCGAGACAATGGAGATGCTCACCGACACCGATCCCGAGACCGGCGAGTACAAGATTCCGCACATCATCTATTCGGATGCGTTCCAGTCCGAGATGATCGCGTATGCCGACCTGATCCTGCCGGACACGACCTATCTCGAGCGTTGGGACTGCGTGAGCCTGCTGGACCGCCCGATCTGCGACGCCGACGGGCCCGCCGATGCGATCCGCCAGCCGGTCGTCAAACCCGACCGCAACGTCCGGCCGTTCCAGGACGTGCTCATCGAACTCGGTGCGCGGCTGGGACTGCCGGCGTTCACGACCGAGACGGGCGAACCGCGCTTCCCGGGCGGCTATGCGGACTACCTGGCGGGCCACGAGCGCACGCCGGGGATCGGCCCGCTGGCCGGCTGGCGCGACGCGGACGGCAGCGCCCACGGGCGCGGCGCACCCAATCCGAACCAGCTCGAGCGCTATATCGAGAATGGCTGCTTCTGGAAGGGCGAGTTCACGCCCGAACAGCGCTACTTCAAGCACGCCAACAAGGCCTATCTCGAGCATGCGGCGGAGATGGGCTGGATCGCGTCGGACGACCAGATCGTCCTGCAGCTCTACAGCGAGCCGATGCAGCGCTTCAAACTGGCGGCCGAGGGGTTCGGACGCGTCGTCCCGCCGGTGCGTTACCGCGCCCGGATCGCCGAGACCTTCGATCCGCTGCCGATCTGGTACGCACCCTTCGAGGACGGCCACACGAATTCCAAGGCCTATCCGATCCACGCCCTGACCCAGCGCCCGATGGCGATGTACCATTCCTGGGGCTCGCAAAATGCCTGGCTGCGCCAGATCCACGGCTGGAACCGCCTCTACATGAACCGCGCGACGGCCAAGGGATACGGGCTGGCGGATGGCGACCGGGTTCGGGTGGAGAGCCCGTATGGCGCGATCCGCGCGCGAATCGCGCTCATGGAGGGCTGCAACCCCGACACGGTCTGGACCTGGAACGCAATCGGCAAGCAACGCGGTGCATGGAACCTGTCGCCCGACGCGCCGGAGGCGACCAAGGGCTTCCTGCTGAACCACCTGATCACCGACCTGCTGCCGCCGCGCGAGGGTTACCGGTTCGCCAACGCCGATCCGATCACCGGACAGGCGGCGTGGTTCGATCTCAGGGTCAGCGTCGTGAAAGACGATACGCCCGACCCGCGCGCGCGCGCTAAGGCCGTGCCCAAGGCACCCGGGGTCGCGCCGGCACCGGGTCGCTCGCGCTATGGCGCGCGTTTCCTGCCGACGTCCAGTTGGCGGCGAAATCGCCAGGGAGCAGACGAATGACCAGCCTCTCCGTATCGCCGGGCAGCAAGAAGCTCGGCCTGGTCATCGACCTCGACATCTGCGTCGGGTGCCATGCCTGTGCCGTGAACTGCAAGGAATGGAACACCGGCGGTCACTCCGCCCCCCTCACCGACGAAGACCCTTACGGTTCGGAACCGCTCGGTGTCTGGTTCAACCGCGTCCACACCTTCGAGGCGGGAAGCGGCGCCGAAGGCCGAACGGTGCACTTTCCGCGAAGCTGCCTCCACTGCGAGCAGCCGGCCTGCGTGACGGTGTGCCCGACGGGCGCGTCCTACAAGCGCGAGCGCGACGGCATCGTGCTGGTCAATGCCGACACGTGCATCGGCTGCAAGCTGTGTTCCTGGGCGTGCCCCTACGGCGCCCGCGAGTACGATTACGCCGACGGCGTGATGAAGAAGTGCACCCTGTGCATCGACCGGATCGAGAATACGAACCTCTCCGAGGAAGAGCGCGTGCCCGCCTGCGTGTCGACCTGTCCGGCCTCGGCGCGCCACTTCGGCGATCTCGGCGATCCGGAATCCGAGGTGAGCCGCATGGTCGATGCCCGCGGCGGCTACGACCTGATGCCCGAGATGGGCATGCAGCCCGTCAACAAGTACCTGCCGCCGCGCGCGGCCCGGAAGGTCACCCCGCGCGCCGCCGACACTCCGGGCAAACCGCAGGAGGCTCCAGTCACCACGGGCAGCGCGTTCCTCGACTGGGTCGATCGCATGCTTTCGCGCTGAGCCGAAGAGGAACCCGTCGATGCATCCCGCCTACTCCGTCATCTTCTTCACGACGGCATCCGGTGCCGGATACGGCGCGCTGATCTGGCTTGCCGGCCTCGCGGCAGGCGGCGCCCTGCCGGCCGACCGGGAATCGGGGATCGCGCTCTTTCTCGCCGCGCTTGGCCTGGTCACGGCCGGCCTGCTCTCATCGACCTTCCATCTGGGCCATCCCGAGCGTGCCTGGCGCGGCCTGACCCAGTGGCGCTCGTCATGGCTCTCGCGCGAAGGGGTCGCTGCGGTCGTCGCCTACCTGCCCGCCCTGTTGTTCGCCGCCGGATGGATAATCCTTGCCGACAACAGCGGGGTCTGGATCTGGGCGGGGATCGTTGCCGCCGTGCTGGCTGTGGTGACGGTCGCCTGCACGGGAATGATCTATGCGAGCCTGCGCGCCATTCCTCGCTGGACCGACCCGTTCGTGGTTCCCGTTTATCTCGCCTTCGCCGTGTCCAGCGGCGGGGTCCTCGTCCTCGCGATCGCCGCCCTCTTCGGGACCGATCCCGGCCTCGCGGCATGGGTCGCCGCGATCTCCGTCGCCCTCGCGTGGATTCTCAAACTCGTCTACTGGCGCCGGATCGACCGTGCCAAGCCGGTCGCCACCGCGGAATCGGCGACCGGCCTGGGCTCGATCGGGACTGTGCGCCTGCTGGAGTCGCCCAACTCGAGCGCGAATTTCGTGATGCGCGAGATGGGATACGTGGTGGCGCGCAAGCATGCGGCACGGCTTCGCCTGATCGCCGCGGTGCTCGGTGGGGTCGCACCTGTCCTCGCGCTCGCCGCCGGCAGCCTCATCGCGGGCTACGCCGCGGCTGCCGCCCTGCTCGTGGCGCTGGCGGGGATCGTGGTCGGCGTGCTCATCGAACGCTGGCTTTTCTTCGCCGAAGCGCAGCATGCAGCCATGCTGTACTACGGCGCACGCACGGTGTAGCGGGACGCAATCGTGGCAGAGATCATCTGCGTCGGAGTGGCCTATATGGACCACGTCTGCGAGGTCGCGAGGCTCGAAACCGGCGAGGCCGAGATCCATGCGCATGATTACTACGCCATCGGCAGCGGTGCGGCCGCAAATGCGAGCGTCAGCGTCTGTCGGCTCGCCGGGTCCGCATCCTTCTGGGGGGGCCTCGGTGACGACGAGACGGGTCGCCGGATCGTCGAGGGGCTGTGCCTACACGGCGTCCAGACCGATCAGACCCGGCTCATCGCGGCCGCCCAGTCGCCCGTATCGGCCGTCCTGACAGACGAGCATGGCCGGCGCACCGAGGCGGGCTTCCTCGGGCGCAACCTCGAGAGCGACGCCGACTGGCTCCCGATCGAGCGGATCGAGGACTGCAATGCGGTGTTCGTCGACCCGCGCTGGCCGGAAGCCGCCAATCGGGTGCTGCTAAGCGCACACGAACATCGTATCCCCGCAATTCTCGACGGCGACGCCGGCCCCGAACCCCTGCCAGAGGCCTTCGCGCTTGTGGCGAGCCATATTCTGTTTTCGCCCGCCTCACTGGGCAAGTTCACGGGCGAGAGCGACGCGAAGGCCGGCCTCGAGCGCGCCGCCGAACGCACCGAGGCGATGGTGGCTGTCACCTCGGGAACCGACAGCATCCGCTGGATCGATGACGACAGCGCCCACCGGACAGTCGTCCCGCTCGATGCGCCCCTGATCGACCCCCTGGGGGCACGCGACCTTCTGCACGGCACCTTCACCCTGGCGATCGGGGAAGGCAAGGACGCCGGAACCGCCGCCCGCTTCGCGTGCGTCGCGGCCGGGTTGAAATCGTCGCGCCCGGGCGGGCGCGGTGCGATTCCGCTGCGCCGGGAGATCTGGGAAATCCTGGACCGCGAAGATGCGGCCTGAACCCGCGCTGCCGGTCAGCTGGCGAGCGCGGGCATGCGGATCGGGCCGTCGATCGACTGGCTGACGAACTGCCGGACATAGGGGTTGTCGGTGGTGTCGAGTGCACCGACCATCCCGGACCACATGACGCGTCCCTCGTGCAGCATGACCACGCGTTCCGCGATCCGCCGCACGACGGAAAGGTCGCTGACGATGGAAATCACGCTCGCACCCAGATCCGCCACGCGGTCGTTGATCAGGTCGCTGATGATGTTGCTCATGATCGGGTCGAGACCCGCGGTGGGCTCGTC
This sequence comes from Rhodospirillaceae bacterium, assembly GCA_038117265.1. Lineage (GTDB taxonomy): Bacteria > Pseudomonadota > Alphaproteobacteria > UBA6615 > UBA6615 > JAYPUG01. The sequence continues at coordinate 30,986 of JAYOFO010000005.1, read as the reverse complement.
GAGAAACAGGATTTCCGGATCGGTCGCGATCGCGCGGGCAAGCCCTGCGCGCTTCTGCATTCCCCCCGACAGTTCGGCCGGATAGAGATCGGCCGTCTCGGGGACCAGTCCGACCTGACCTAGCTTCTCGATCGCCCGGTCGCGCGCCTCGGCCCGCGACAGGTCGTGCTCGTGGAGCAGGCGAAAGGCCACGTTCTCCCAGATCGTCAGGCTGTCGAACAGGCCCTGGCGCTGGAACAGAACGCCGAAGCGCTTCATCCATTCCATGCGTTCCCCGCCGGGCATGCTGACCGTTTCCTCACCGTCCACCTCGATCGAACCGTCATCGGGCTCGACGAGGCCGAGGATGCATTTCAGCAAGAGCGATTTTCCGCTGCCCGATCCGCCGATCAGGACGAGGGACTGCCGGGGAAAGAGTTCGAGATCAACCCCGTCGAGGGCGCGCATCTCGGCGAACGCGCACGTCACCCCCGACAGGCGAATCTTCGGACTGACCCCGTCTTCGGTCACTGCATTGTCGGCATGGTCAGGCTGTGGCCCTCGCGCACGCCCGACTTCGGCCAGCGCGACGTCACCGCCTTGAGGCGGGTGTAGAAGCGTACGCCTTCCATGCCGTGCATGTGCGTGTCGCCGAAAAGCGAGCGCTTCCAGCCTCCGAAGCTGTGATAGGCGACCGGCACCGGAATCGGCACGTTCACGCCGACCATGCCGATCTGTACGCGCTCGGTGAAGTCGCGCGCGGCATCGCCATCCTTGGTGAAGATCGCGGTGCCGTTGCCATACTGGTTCCGGTTCACCAGATCGAGGGCGCTCTCGTAGTCCTGGGCACGCACCAGCGCCAGCACCGGGCCGAAGATCTCTTCCTTGTAGATCGACATCTCCTCGGTGACGTTGTCGAACAACGTGCCGCCGACGAAATAGCCGTTCTCATAGCCCTGCAGCTTCAGGCCGCGGCCGTCGACGGCCAGGGTCGCGCCTTCCTTGACGCCCTGCTCGATCAGACCCTCGATCCGCTCCTTCGCCTGGCGCGTCACGACGGGGCCCATCTCGATATCCGAGGCATTGCCCGGGCCGATGCGCAGCTCCTGGATCTTGGGGGTCAGCTTGCTGACCAGCGCGTCGGCCGCCTCGTCGCCGACCGCGACCGCCACCGAAACGGCCATGCAACGCTGGCCCGCCGAGCCGTAGCCGGCACTGATCAGGGCGTCGGTCGCCTGGTCCATGTCGGCATCGGGCATGACCACCATGTGGTTCTTGGCGCCGCCCAGCGCCTGTACCCGCTTCCCGTGCACGGCTGCGGTCGAATAGATGTACCGCGCCACCGGAGTCGAGCCGACGAACGAGACCGCGTCGATCCCCTCATGGGTGAGGAGCGCGTCAACGGCCTCCTTGTCGCCGTTGATCAGGTTGACCACGCCGTCGGGAACGCCGGCTTCCTTGGCCAGCTCGACGAGCCGCATCGGACACGAGGGATCGCGTTCGGACGGCTTGAGGATGAAGGTGTTGCCGCACGCGATCGACAGCGGGAACATCCACAGCGGGATCATCGCGGGAAAGTTGAACGGCGTGATGCCGGTGCACACGCCGACATGCTGGCGGATCGAGTAGGCGTCGACGCCGGTGCCGACGTCCTCGGTGAACTCGCCGCGCAGAAGGTGCGGAATGCCGCAGGCGAACTCGACCACCTCGCGGCCGCGCAGGATGTCGCCCTTCGCGTCCTCGATCGTCTTGCCGTGTTCGCTGGTAATCATCTCGGCGAGCTCGTCCTCATGCGCCAGGATCAGCTCGTTGAAGCGGAACATGATCCGCGCCCGGCGCAACGGCGGAATCGCCGACCAGCCGGGCAGCGCCGCGCGCGCGGCCGCAACCGCGGCATCGACATCGGCGGCACTCGCAAGGCTGACTTCCGCCGTCTGTTCCCCCGTCGCGGGGTTGAAGACGGGTCCCGTCCGGCCCGAGCTTCCCGCCGCAGAGGCGCCATTGATCCAGTGTCTCAGGGTCTTCATCTCTGGTTCCTCCACGGGCGACGGCGCACAGCACAAGCGCGCCGCCCACCTTCAAGTAGCTGTCGTCTGTCGGGTATATGAAACGTCGCGGGCGCGCGCAAGCGGCGCTCGCCGGCAAGATCAGGCGTCGCGCGCGATCGGCGCCAGGTCGCCGAGCCTGCCACGGAAGAAGATCAGGGGTTCGCCCTCGTTCGTCTCGTAGCGTTCGACCTCGCCGACGATGATCACATGATCGCCACCGTCATGGTGCACCACGTTCCGGCACTCGAACCGCGCGAGGCATCCCGACAGAAGCGGCGCGCCGCCCAGGCCTTCGTCGTAGTCGATCGCGGAGAACTTGTCGGCGCCCGTCTTGGCGAACGCCATGCACTCCTCGGACTGCGTGTCGGCCAGAATGTGCACGCAGAAATGGGATGCGTCCTCGATCGCCTTCAGGCTCGCGGAGTTCCGGTCGAGGCTCCACAGGATCAAAGGGGGATCGAGCGAGACCGAGTTGAACGAGTTGGCCGTCACGCCGACGAGCTGGCCGTCCTCCCCGCGTGCCGTGATGACGGTCACGCCGGTCGCGAAATTGCCCAGCGCATTGCGAAAATCGCGCGTCTCGAACGGTGCCTGCGGCATTCCCCCCGCCTTTCCTCGTGCGCCTTTTCCGGCGCATTCGATAATGGGAACCTGCCCACGGTTTAGCGTTCCAGCAGGTGAATTGGCAACCGTTCGCGGTGCGTCGCACGTGATCTCGCGACCGACGAACACCTGCCGACCTGGCGAATGAGCCCGATCGCGTCGGCTTCGCATCAGTCACTGCATGGGTGTTCGCTCATCGGCACAAGGCCGCATCGCAGCCGACATCACCCATTATGAAGAAGTAAATATACAGACAAATTTCGATATTTAATATGAAAAATATTAAATAATCTCTTTTTTCCGCAAAATTTCGCGAAATTTCTCTAATTATTAATATTAATGTAATATAATAACGTCTTTCTTGTGCGTTTTTGTGTGTTTTTGCAATAGTGCGACGGAAAAAACCTCGCTTCTCTTTCTTGACAGAAATCGGACATATTGTGTGATACTTTCCCTCGACCCACAAAATCGTGTGGTCTGAAGGCTTATAAGTCTGAAATAGCCCATAGGGGGAATACATGCCCGAGTCAATGGTTGAAAAGGTCAAAAAGTTTATTGGCCAGGTCACCGAGCTGGGACTTCTGCTCATCGCCCTGGCGATCGTTCTGGACATCCTTACCACCGGCAACCTGCCGTTCTTCGGCGGTGTGGTCGGCGAACTGATCGCACTGATCCAGACCCTCGGCGACAATGGTGTCGTCGGACTGATCGCCGTAGCGATCATTCTCTGGCTCTTTGCCAAGAGGACGCCCGGCTAAGCACGCATTCGACCGCCCGGCCCGCGCGGGTCGGGCGGTTCAAGATTTCGTTCAAGGACTTCGGGACCGCTCCGGTGCGACGCGCCGGGGCGGTTTCCGTTTGCGGCCTTGATACGGGCGGCATCAACCTCCATTCTCGGCCGGGCAGTAGGGGGAACCGCACATGCCCATGACGCCCGCACGCGACGGGGTTGCCATCAACTACGAGACACGGGGCAACGGCCCCCCGCTGACCCTGATCAGCGGGACCGGCCACGACCTGACCTTCTGGGCCGGCCAAACGTCTCGCTTTGCGCGGGAATTCCGCACGATCGTCTTCGACAATCGCGGCGTCGGGGCGTCCAGCGTGCCCGCACCCGGATACACCATAGCCGACATGGCCGACGACGCGGTGCATGTCCTCGACAGCGTCGGGATCGACCGGGCGCATGTCATGGGTTTCTCCATGGGCGGCCACATCGCATAGGAGCTGGCGCTCAACCACCCGCAGCGCGTAATCAGCCTGGGAATCCACCACAGCTGGACGCGCAACGGCGCACGCCTGCGCAAGTTCCAGGAGACCCGCCGCCACCTCGCCGAAAGCGACCAGCGGGTCGCGCTGGCCGAGATCAGCATGCTGGCGCTGCACGCCAGCGCCTACTACGACGCCCATGTCGAGGAGATGGAGGCACACCGCCGCTTCCTGCTCGAGAGCTCCCCCGTCAACGCGGGCTGGATCGGCCAGCTCGAGGTGTGCCTCGCCGGCGACACGTACGACCGCCTGCCACTGATTTCCGTGCCCACCCTCGTCACCTGCTCGAGGCTCGACCTGATCGCGTCTCCGCACCTGTCGCGGGAGATCCACGCGCGAATCTCCGGTTCCGAACTCGTCGTGATGGAAGACACCGGCCACGTCTCCCTCATGGAAGCGCCCGACGCGTTCGCCGACATCTGCCTCGATTTCCTGCGCCGTGTCGCCGCCTGACCCCGTGCCCCTTGAGCGGGAGTGCCCGGCACCGGATAATCCGTGACGGACCGGGGCGCAGACCCCGGCCTGCGAGGAAGGACACGCCCATGCGCGGACTGATTATGGACCGGCCGCTGCTCATCTCGAGCCTGCTGCGGCACGCCGATTTCGTTTCGAGCGATCGCGAGATCGTGACCCGAACCGTCGAGGGCCCGGTCCACCGTTACACCTATGCCGACGCCCACCGGCGGACGCGCCAACTCGCCAACGCGCTGGGCGCGCTGGGTGTCGCGCTGGGCGACCGAGTCGCGACCCTCGGCTGGAACACCTACCGGCATTTCGAGGTCTACTACGCCGTCTCGGGCATCGGCGCGATCACCCACACGCTCAACCCGCGCCTACACCCCACCCAGCTCACCTACATCGTCAACCACGCCGAGGATTCGTGGATCTTCGTCGACCTCAACCTCGTCGCCCTGATCGAGAAAATCACGGCCGAGCTTCCCAAGCTGAAGGGCGTGGTGGTCATGACCGACCGGGCCAACATGCCCGAAACGACGCTCGCCAACGCGCTGTGCTACGAGGAGTTGATCGACGCCCACTCCGACGAACTCGTTTGGCCCGAGTTCGACGAGAACACCGCTTCCTCGCTCTGTTACACGTCGGGCACGACGGGCAACCCCAAGGGCGCGCTCTACAGCCACCGCTCGACGGTCATCCACGCCTACGCCTCGGCCCTGCCCGACGTGCTTCACTTGGGCGAATCCGAGGTCATCCTGCCGGTGGTCCCGATGTTCCACGTGAACGCCTGGGGCATTCCCTATGGCGCGACCATGGTCGGCGCGAAGCTCGTTTTCCCCGGCGCCAGGCTCGACGGGGCCAGCGTCCACGAACTGCTCGATTCCGAGGGCGTGACCATGACCGCCGGTGTGCCGACCGTCTGGCTGGCGCTGCTCAACCACTGGCGCGAGACCGGCACCCGGGTCGACAGCCTGAAGCGCGTCATCATCGGCGGCTCGGCCTGTCCGGAATCCATGATCCGGGCGTTCCAGGAGGAGTTCGGCTGCGAGGTGCGCCACGCCTGGGGCATGACCGAGATGAGCCCGCTGGGTACCGTCTCGATCCCCAAGCCGTCGATCACGGACCCGGCCGACCGGATGCGCCGGCAGGTCAAGCAGGGCCGGTCGGTCTTCGGCGTCGAGATGCGTATCGTCGACGATGCGCGCAAGGCGTTGCCCCATGACGGGGCGGCGTTCGGAGAGCTCCAGGTGAGCGGCCCGTGGATCACCAGCGGCTACTTCAAGCTCGACAGTTCGGACGCCCACGGCGCCGACGGCTGGTTCGCGACCGGCGACGTCGCGACGATGGACCCGGACGGCTACATGGAAATCACCGACCGGGCCAAGGACGTCATCAAGTCGGGCGGCGAATGGATCAGCTCGATCGAGATCGAGAACCTCGCCATGGGCCATCCCGATGTCGCCCAGGCCGCGGTGATCGGCGTGGCGCACCCGAAATGGGACGAGCGCCCGCTGCTCGTTGTCGTCCCCGCGCCCGGCAAATCGCCGACCCATGCCGAGATGACCGCATTTCTGGCCGACAAGGTCGCGAAATGGTGGCTGCCCGACGACACCGTCCTGACCGACGAGTTGCCGCTGGGCGCGACCGGCAAGGTCCTCAAGACCAGGCTGCGCGAGCAGTTCGGCGACCACAAGCTGCCCGACGCATGAACCGCGCGCGACGCCCGAGAAAGGCTTCAGCATGACCGAGAGCATGGACGACCTGCTGCAACTCCGCTTCGACGATGCCCCGGCGGGGGGCGAGCGCGCCCCCGAACCCTGCCGCAGCATCGCGGAGCGCCAGTCCTGCCGTAGCTACAGGGCGCGGCAGGTCGATCCCGACCTGCTCCGCCGCCTGTGCGCGCTGGCGCTTTGTGCGCCGACCAAGAGCGACCTGCAGCAGCGCGACATCGTCATCGTCGACGATCCCGAGAAGCGGGCACGGATCAACGCGCTCTTCCCTGCGATGCCCTGGATGGCCGACGCGCCCGCGTTCCTAGTGTTCTGCGGCAACAACCGGCGCCTGCGTCAGGTCTCCGAGGGACACGGGGTTCCGTTCGCCAACGACCATCTGGACGCGTTCTTCAACGCCGCGGTCGACGCCGGGATCGCGCTCTCGGCGTTCGCGCTGGCCGCCGAGGCCGCGGGGCTGGGCACCTGCTCGATCAGCGCCGTCCGCGACCATGTCGACCTGTTCGACGAGATGCTCGAACTGCCCGACTGGGTGTTTCCCATCGCGGGCATGACCGTCGGCTGGCCGGCCCGGGCACCGCGGGTCAACATTCGCTTGCCGCTCGCCGCGACGGTGCACACCGACCGCTACGACGAGGCCGCCCAGGCCGGCGCGATCGCGGCCTACGACCGGCGGCGCGCCGACATCCGCCCCTACGGGTCGCAGCGCGAGCCCGCGCGGTTCGGCACGGCAGAGACCTATGGCTGGTCCGACGACAAGGCGCGCCAGTACGCCGTGCCCCAGCGCACGGACTTCGGCGCCTATGTGCGCCGCAAGGGGTTCGACCTGAGCTGATCGTCCGGCGGGCTATTCGGCCGGCGCGGCCGCAAACCGCAGTACCGGCAGCGCCATGACGGCGGCGAGGATGCACGCGGCCGAGACCGCCAGCACCATGAACAGCATGCCGAAGCCCCAGGTGGCGTGGATCCAGGCGATCAGCGGCACCGACAGCGCGATCACCCCGAAGTTGATCGTGTAGCGCAGGGCGTAGACGCGGGCACGCCACTCGCTCTTCGTGACCCGCCCGATCAGGACGTCGTTGATGGGGATCTGGCCGAAGACGGCGAACATGAACGCGATCGAGACCGCCAGCGCGCTCCACCCCGTCAGCCCCGGCATCGTGGCGAACAGCACCGCCTGCAGGGCCGCGACCGTGGCGAACACGCGGCGCACCGGGAACCGGTCGACGAGATAACCGACGATAAGCTGGCCGACCGCCGCGATCGCCAGCACCAGGAAGGCATACCCGCCGATCTCCGACGCCGAGCCGGCGATCGAGGTCAGCTGTTCGTCGAACACCTTGGGCAGGGTGAAGGTCGTGCTCTGGAACACCAGACCGCCCAACGAGGAGGTCAGCAGGACGATCGCCAGCACGCGGATCATCACGTTGCGGTCGAAGGCCAACTGCGGCGCACCGGCACCCGCCGCGGGCCGGGCGCGCGAACGCCCTTCCGCGCTGCGGCCGCCCACCACGAAGACGTAGACGACACCCAGCGCGACCGAGATCAGGCCCGGCCAGACGAAGGCCGAGCGCCAGCCGGCATGGTCGATCAGCAGCGCGGTGATCAGCGCCGCCGACGCGACGCCGAGATTGCCGAAGATGCCGTTGATCGCGATGGGAATTCCGGTGCGGTCGCGGCCATGCACCACCAACGTGATGCCCACCGGGTGATAGATCGCGGCGAACAGCCCGATGGCGAGCAGGCCGAGCGCCATCTGGACCGGGGTTTCGGCGAGGGCCGTTGCGGCCGACGCCGCGCCGATTCCTACGAAGAAGACGGCCATCATGCCCTCCCGGCTCCACCGGTCGGCGAGCCAGCCGGCCGGGTATGTGCCGGCCGCATAGGCGACGAAGCCGGGCGTGGCATAGGCGATCAGCTCGCCATAGCCGAGCCCCCAGTCGCGCGACAGGGTCAGCGCCGCCGCAGTCGCGAAGATCAGCATGAAGAAGTGGGTCAGGAAGTGCCCGAGATTCAGAAGCAGGAAGTGGACGTTTTCCCGACCCACGGCACGCATACGCTTACCAGACGCTCCAGCCGGCATCGATGATGATCGTCTCGCCGTGGATCATTTTCGAATCATCGGTCGCGAGGAACACCGCCGTCCCGGTCATGTCCTCGGGGTCCATGAAGTCGATGCCGGTTGGCGTGAACGTCTTCATGAGCTGGACATACTCCTCGTTGCCCGGCCCGCGCACATGGGCGTTCAGCGGTGTGGCCACGTTGCCCGGCGCGATCGAGTTGACGTTGATGCGCTCCTTGCCGAGCTCGGCGGCGAGCGCGCGCGTCACGTTGACCACGCCGCCCTTCGAGGCGCAGTAGCCCGGACAGTTGGGGAAGGCGCCGGTGCCCGCGATGGACGAGATGTTGACCACCTTGCCGCCGCCATTCTCGCGGAAATGCGGCACCAGCGACCGGATCATGAAGAAATAGCCCTTGAGATTGAGGTCGAGCTGCTCGTCCCAGATCTCCTCGGTCGTCTCCATGACCGGCACGGTGCGGAACACGCCGGCATTGTTGACCAGGATGTCGACCCGGCCGAAATCGGCGATCACGTCGGCGACGAGCTTCTCGATGTTCGGCACCTTCGAGACGTCGGCCTTGAACAGCTTCGCCTTCCCGCCGGCCGCCTCGACCTTCTTCGCCACCTCGGCCGCGCCCGCGTCGTTGCTCTTGTAGACGAGCGCCACCGTGGCGCCCTCCTTGCCGAAGCGCTCGGCGATGGCCGCGCCGATTCCGACCGACGCACCGGTCACGATCGCGAACTTGTCCTTGAGCCTCATGTCTCTCTCCCTCGGTTCGTTGGATGATCGGCCTCAGGCCGACCGCAATTGCGCGGTGCGCGCCGCATCGACGCTCATGTCGTCGGCGATCGCCACCGCATAGATTTCCTCTGCGCGTTCCCGGCTGACGATGCCCTCGCGCACGTCGTGGAGCACGCGCGCCGGATCGCGTGTCTTCGGGTCGCCATACCCGCCGCCGCCCTGGGCGATCGAGACCAGGGTCTCGCCGTCCTCGACCCAGACGATCGAGCACTGATCGAGCCCCTCGAGCGCCTTGTTGCGCGTGCGCTTGAACTGGTTCGAGCGCGCAGAGGCCAACCCCGCCCGCGCGCCCTGCGGCACATGGATGTTGCCGTCATGGACGAAGCCCGCCTCCATGCGGCACGCGACGGGCCCGAACTCGACCTCGATTCCCGGCGCGCCGCGAAACCGGCCCGCCCCCTCGCTGTCGGGGATCAGCCGGCGGGTGTGGACGTGGATCGGGGTGTAGACCTCGTCGAGTTCGACGGAATCGATGAAGCACATGCCGCCGTTGCCGACATGCAACATGGTCAGCCAGGCGTCCTGGTGCGGCGCACCGGCGCCCGCCGTGTGCCCCAGGAAGAGCTGGTTCACATAGGGCTTGCCGTTGCGCGGATCGCTGCCCGAGACGACCGCGGTGGAGGGCGCGCAGAAGCAACCGACCTCGCCCATGCCGAACCCGTCGCCCAGCTCCGCCATCGCGCGCTGGGTCGCCGAGGTGATCCGGTCGGCGAGGTTCGTGGTCGACGCCGAGCAGCTGATCGGGTGGCGCGGGATACCGACGACGCCGGCGTCCTTGAGCTTGAGGTCGATGCGCCGCAGCGAACCGGCGTTCTTGGGCACCGTGTGGTCGATGGAATTGAACACGCCGATATAGGCCGCCGTGCGGGTGCAGGATTCCGAGACGTTGAGTCCGCAATTCATCTGGTCGGCATTGTCGAGCAGGTCGACGGTGATCCGCCCGGCCGTGGGATCGACCGAGACCTTCGAGGTCACGCAGATGCCGTCTTCGGGGGTGCCCGGAATCGCGTCATGGGTCGACTGGGCCGAGGCCTCGCCGGCGGGGATGTCGCCGATGGCGTCGGCCATGCGCTTCTCGGAATAGTCGAACCACTGGCGGGTGAAGGCGTGCAGCGTGTCCCAGCCGACCTCCGCGCCGAGCGCCAGGAGCTCGCGCTCGCCGATCAGCGCGGAGCCGAGCATCGCCAGGAAGTCGCCGTGCCATTGCTCGGGCACCCGGATTCGCAGCTCGCACATGCGGACGATGTCGTCGATCGTCTTGTAGTCCTTCAGCACCTGCACGGCCGGGAAGATCAGCGCGCCTTCCTCGTAAACGTCACGCGCAGTGCCGTGATAGGTGGTCGGGATCGAGTTGCCGATGTCGGCCTGGTGGGCCTTGGCGAGAACGGTGAAGTGGTGCACCCCGTCATCGTCGATCACCGGCATGATGATGGTGTGGTCGGCCGGGTGCGAGCAGCCATGGTAGGGCGAGTTGTGCAGGAAGGCGTCGCCCCGCCTCAGATCGGGATGAAACTCCATCATCGAGCGGGCCATGATGTCGGGCCCCGAGAGCACGTGGATCGGCAGGCTCTCGGCAACCGCAAGTAGATCGCAGTCGGCGGTCAGGATGCAGCACGAGAAGTCCTTGGCGCGGTTGAGCACGCCCGAGCGCCCCGTGCGCAGCAGCGTGTTGCCCATCTTCGAGGAGATGCCCTCGAACCGGTTGGCGAGGATCGCCAGCTGGGCGCCATCCAGGGTCTTGCCGTTCTTCGCATTGTTCGTGGTCATCGCGCCCCTCCCTACGGCCGCATCACCAGGCTGCCCGACGCGGTGCGCGCGAAGCGCGTGTCGGCGTCGGCAACCACGGTGGTGAACGGCGATTCGATGATCGCTGGTCCGGCATGCTCGATGCCCGCCTGCATGGTCTCGAAGTCGTGGATTCGCGCATCGACGGTGCCCGAACCGGCGAAATAGACCTTCCGGGTCTCGCCCACCGCATGGCCGCCGCCGGCTGCGAGCCGCCCGGGCCCGCCCTCGCGCAACCGGCAGCGCGCCGTCGCGGTCCAGCCGACATACTCGATCACCGAGCCGGGGTCGCGGATCGCGAAGATGCGCTCGTGCATCGCGTGGAATGCCTCCGCCAGCGCGTCGAGTTCGGCCGCGCTCGAGAAGCGCGCGACGGGCAGCGGCACCTCGATCTCCCAGACCTGCGAGGCGTAACGCGCCTCGGCCGCATACTCGATCTCGCTGGACAGGGCCGCGGCCCCCGGCCCGTCGATGAAGGCGCGGCACTCGGTCTCGAGCGCCGCCAGGGTGGCGTTGACGCCGTCGCGGTCGAACGCGTCCGAGGTGGTGAAGAAGGTGGCGCGGTACTCGTTGGTCAGGTCCGACATCAGCGCGCCCGAGGCGCTGAGTCCGGCACCGGTTTCGGGGATGATCAGGGTCGGACAGCCCAGCCGGCGCGCGATGAACACCGAGTTGAGGCCGGCCGCGCCGCCGCCGCCGATCAGCACCGACTCAGCGGGGTCGATGCCCTGGTCGACGGTGATGTCGGAGATCGCCTGGACCATGTTCTCGGTCGCGACGCTGAGGATCGCGGCAGCGGCCTCCTCCAGCGGCAGTCCCAGCGGACCTGCCACATGTTCCTCGATGGCTTGCGCGGCGGCGCGCGCATCGAGTTTCATGCTGCCGCCCAGGAAATAGTCGGGATCGAGATAACCAAGCGTCACGCACGCATCGGTGACGGTCGGCTCGGTCCCGCCCGCGCCGTAGCAGACCGGCCCCGGCACCGCCCCCGCGCTGCGCGGGCCGACATGCAGCAACCCGCCCGCATCGACCCAGGCGATCGAGCCGCCGCCCGCACCCACGCTCTTGATGTCGATCGAGGGAAACCCGGTCATGTGGCCGCGGAAGGGCTGACCGATCCAGGTCTCCTTGGTCAGCGGGATGCGCCCGTCGCGCACCAGGCTGACGTCGTAGGTGGTGCCCCCGGTGTCGGCGATGATGACGTTGTGTGTGTCGGAATCGAGCACGGCGTAGTTGCGCCCCGCGATCGGCGCCATCGAGGGGCCGGAATTGATCGCGTGGATCGGCTTCTGCGCCAGGTCGTGGGCGTCCAGCATGCCGCCCTGGGACGTCAGCACCAAGGTCCGCCCCTTGAAGCCCGTCGCATCCAGGCGCTCGGTCAGCCCGCCCAGGTAACGCCCCATCAGCGGCTTGAGCGAAGCGTCGATGGCCGTCGCAGAGGCGCGGCGGTATTCGCGCAAGGCCGGGTTGATCCGGTGCGAAAGCGTGTAGGGCACGTCGGGGAGGTGCTCGTCGAGGAGCGCGCCGACGCGCAGCTCGTGCGCCGGGTTGTAGATCGACCACAGGAAACAGACCGCTACCGCCTCGACCTCGGCCTCCGCGAGCCGCGCGATGATCTCGACCGTCGCCGCCTCGTCGAGCGGCGCGTGCACCCCGCCGGCGCTGTCGATCCGCTCGGGCACCTCGAAGGTGAGCGCACGCGGCACATAGGGCTCGGGATAGGCGACGGTAAAGTTGAACGGCTCGATCCGCCCGCCCTCGCGCAAAACCAGAATGTCGGGGTGTCCGGCGGTGGTCAGGAACGCGGTGCGCGCCGTGTTTCCCGTGACGATCGCGTTGATGGCGTGGGTCGTGCCATGGATCAGCATGTCGCCGGCGCCCAGCAGGCCGGCAAGATCGAGTCCCCGGTCCTCGGCCGCGAGCGTCAGCGCGTCCAATACGCCCTTCACCGGATCGTCCGGTGTCGTCGCCGCCTTGTACATCGCGAGGGATCCGTCGTCGTCCTCGACGATCAGATCGGTGAACGTTCCCCCCGTATCGCACGCAAAACGCATTAACGCCTACCTCCGCCCAGATGCGTGCAATCGTACTCCGGGAGGGACGCGAACGAAATCCCGACGGGGATCGGAATCGGGGTTTCGGGACTACTCCGCCGCGCGCACCGCGCCGGCGATCTTCCCGGCCGCGCGCCAGACCGCGACCACATCCTCGGCGTCCTTCACCTCGCCGAACCAGCGGTCGATGTTGAACAGGGTTCCCTGATGCAACTCCTCGCTGACGGTTCCCGTGCAATCGTCGAGGAAAACGACGTAGTAGTCGTGGAAGAAGCCGTCGCGCGCGGTCGATTCCACGCAACCGTTGGTGATGGCCCCGGTCATGATCAGCGTGCGGATGCCGTTCGAGCGCAACACGATGTCGAGGTTGGTGCCCACGAAGCCGCCGTAACGGTGCTTGTGGATCACGGGCTCGCCCGGACGCGGCGCGATCCCGTCATAGAAGTCGCCGCCCCAGCCACCTTCCATGCAAACCGGATAATCGATGAACCGCCCCTTCCAGCGTTTCATCGACTGTTCGAGCCAGACATCCGACATGTAGTTGCTGTCGGAATTGTAGATCGTCTGGATGTAGACGATGAGGCAACCCGCCTCTCTCGCACGCGCGATCAGATCCACGAGCTTGGGCACCATCGCCTGGATGCGCGAGATGTCGAGCCCCTCGCGATCGAGCATGCCGCCCTCGGCGCAGAAATCGTTCTGCACGTCGACCACCACCAGCGCCGTATGCGCCGGGTCGACCTTGGCCTCCAGCGTGGTCAGTGCACGCGCGAGCGTCCGCTCGATGTTGGCGCACATGACATCGCTCAATTCGTCCTTCATCGTATCCTCCCGAGAGTCCGGCCGGTTGCAGACCATAGCATGCACCACCCAGACGATAGCGACTCACCGTTTCGTCAACCCTTGTGAGCTGCGCCAGATCCCCGGATTTCTTTGGTTTCGGCGCCCCCGATGTCTAAGATCGGGCGACGAAAGGTTCAGTCCATGTCCCTGCACCCCCAGGCCCAGGCGGTCCTCGACCTGCTCAACGGCGCGCCGACGCCGCTGAAGGATTTGCCGCCACCCGAGGCTCGCGCGGCCTACGACCGGTTCATCATTCCGCGCAATTTCGACCCTGTAGATCTGCCCCGGGTCGAGGACCGGACGATTCCGGGGCCCGGCGGCGATATTCGCGTGCGCATCTACTGGCCCGCGGCCGGCACGGGGCCGTTGCCGGTCTTCCTGTTCATCCATGGCGGCGGCTTCGTGATCGGCAGCGTCGAGAGCCGCGATCCCCAGTGCCGCATCCTGTGCCGCGACGTGCGTTGTATCGTCGTCTCGGTCGACTACCGTCTCGCACCGGAGCATCCCTACCCCGCGGCACCCGAAGATTGCTGGGCGGCCCTGCAATGGGTCCACGCGAACGCGGGCGAACTCGGCGGCGATGCGTCGCGGATTGCCGTCGGCGGCGAGAGTGCGGGCGGCAACCTGGCGGCGGGACTGGCGCTGCGCGCGCGCGACGCCGGCGGCCCCGCGCTCGCGGCCCAGATCCTCGTCTATCCGGTCACCGACATGTTCTTCGAGCAGGATCTGCCGTCCTACGCCCTGCTCGACGAGGACTACTTCCTCAACCGCGACCAGATGCGGTGGTACTACGACTGCTATGCCCCCGGCGTGACGGCGACCGACGACCCGATTCTCTCACCCTGCAAGGCGGACGATCTGTCGGGTCTGCCGCCGGCGCAGATCGTCACGGCCGAGTTCGACCCGCTGCGCGACGACGGCAAACGATACGGCGAACGGCTGGCCAAAGCCGGCGTGCCGGTGGACTATGTCTGCATGGACGGCATGATCCACGGCTACTGGCACTACGGAAAGCTGATCGACGCCTCGCGCGAGGCCCTGCAGCTGTCCGTCCGCGCCCTTCGCGACGCGTTCACGCCGTAAACGAGGATTTCATGGACCCCCACGCCATAGATCGCGCGGCAGCGATCATCTCCGACAACCGGGTCGCGCGGACCAGGCTGGACACGCTCGACGCCGCGATCCGGCCCATGGACCTGCACGACGCCTACACGGTCCAGGAACGCTACAACGAGATTCTCACGGCACGCGGCCTGGGCCCGCGCTCGGGCTACAAGATCGGCTGCACCACGCCGGTGATGCAGGAGTTCATGAACATCCATGAACCGTCCTACGGCGAGGTCTTCGCCTCGACGGTCCACCGCAACCATGCCGACTTCGTCTTCGCCGACTGCGTGAACCCGGGCATCGAATGCGAGATCGCGGTCTCGCTCGCTTCCGATATTCCCGCCACCGGGACGCCGTATACGCGCGACAGCGTGCGCGATGCGGTCGGCGCGGTGATGGCCTCGATCGAACTCGTCGAGGCGCGCTACCGCGACTACCGCGAACTCGACACGCCGACCATGGTGGCCGACAATTTCTTCAACGCCGCCGTGATCCTGGGCGATCCGGTCGCCGACTGGCAGGGCATAGACCTGGCCGAGGCCGAAGGCACGATCCACCTCAACGGCGAGTTCCTCGCCACGGGCAGGGGATCGCTGATCATGGGCCATCCGCTCGAGGCGCTCGCCTGGCTCGCCAACCGGCTGGCCGAGCGCGGCCGGCACCTGAAGGCCGGCGCGTTCGTCACTTTGGGCTCGGTCGTGGCGACCCAATGGGTCTCACAGGGTGACCGCATCGACCACGCGATACCAGGCCTCGGCTCGGTGTCGGTTACATTCGCCTGATTTTCTGGGGAGGAATTGCCATGAAAAGCTATCAACTCGTCGAGCCCAACAAGCCGCTCGTCCCGACCGAGACGGACACGCCGGAGCCGCAGGGCACCGAGGTCCTGCTCCGGGTCATCGCCTGCGGCGTGTGCCACTCCGACCTGCACTTCTGGCACGGCTATTACGACCTTGGCGAAGGCAAGAAGCTGACGCTGAAGGACCGCAACATCGAGCTGCCCTTCACCATGGGCCACGAGCCCGTCGGCGAGGTGGTCGCGCTGGGCCCCGACGCGCCCGACACGGTCAAGGTCGGTGAGACCCGCGTGGTGTTCCCCTGGCTGGGTTGCGGCGACTGCGCGCGCTGCAACGAGGGCCGCGAGAACGACTGCGCCCTGACCGCCCCGCTCGGGGTGCGCCGGCCGGGCGGGTATGCCGATCACATCATCTGCCCGCACCCGAAATACCTGCTGGACATCACCGGCATCGACCCGCACTACGCCTGCACCCTGGCCTGTGCCGGCATCACCTCCTACAGCGCGATCCGCAAGGCGAAGGAGATCGCGGCGGACGACAAGCTGGTGATCATCGGCGCTGGCGGCGTCGGCCTGACCGGGGTGGGGATCGCACGCGATTTCATCCCCAACGAGAAGATCGTGGTCGACGTCGACGAGGAGAAGCTGGCGGCCGCCCGCGAGGCCGGGGCCGACCACACGATCAACCCGCGGCGCGAGGATGCGCGCGCGCGGATCGCCGAGCTGACCGATGCGGGCGCCGGCGCGGTCGTCGACTTCGTCGCCTCGACCGAGACGGCGCAGCTGGGGATCGACGTGATCCGCCGCGGCGGCAGCTACATCGCGGTCGGCCTGTATGGCGGGCGGATCGACATCCCCTCGCTGGCCCTGCCGACGCGCGACATCGCGCTGCGCGGATCGTATGTCGGCACCCTGGGCGAGATGCAGGAACTACTCGAACTCGTAAAGGCCGGCAAGGTCGACCCGATTCCCGTGGCGTCACGGCCGATGTCGGAAGTGACCGAGACCCTGCAGGATCTCGCGGACGGCAAGATCGTCGGCCGGGTGGTCGTCATGCCGTAGCCGCGGAGCACGACGGGCCTCAGGCGGCGATTTCTAGCGCGATATCGCCCGCCAGGCCCGGCACCCGGGCCGCCGCTTCTTCCAGTTCGCCCGCCGGCCAGGCGCCGGCGCGGGCGCGTTCGCCCTGTTGCATGGCGATCAGCGCCCAGCGGACATGGGCGAAGACCTCCCAGAAGCGGACGCGCGAATCGTCGATCGGGACACCGCCGGCCCGCGCATACGCCTCGTAAAACGCCGCGCGGCCGCCCAATCCGCCCGCCTCGCGTGCGGCGTCCGGCCCGCGCCAGCAACGCGCGCAGAACCAGCCGATATCCTCTTGGGGATCGCCCCAGCCCGCGAACTCCCAGTCGAGCACCGCGGCCAGCCGGCCGCGGTAGACGAGGAAGTTGCCCGTCCGGAAATCGCGATGGACGAGCGCCGCCGCTCCCGTCGCCGGGGCATGGGCACGCAGCCAGCCGAGCCCGGAACGGACGCCCTCGGGAACGTCCGCGATGCTCAGCGCCCATCCCGCCAGGGTCGCCACGCGATCGGCGGGCCGCTCGGGTACGACGCCGTCCGGCGGCGCGACGCGGTGGACCGCGGCCAATGCGGCTCCCAGATCGGCCACGACCGGCCTGCTGTCCGGGCTTGCCCATAGGCCGCCGCGCTCGGCATCGCCCGCCACGAAGGCGGAGACGAGGAAATCCCGGTCGAAGGCCGGGTCTCCGTCTGCGCACAACAGCGGCTCGGCGACCGGCACACCGGCCAGCCAGGCACGCCGCAACAGGTCGAACTCACGGGCCTTGCCGATGCTCTCGGGAAGCGGGATGTCCGGCCCCGCACGCAACACCAGCGTGCGCGCCGCGCCATCCGCCGTCACGTCCAGCCGCCAATTGTGCTGGATGGCGCCGCCGGGAAGCAGCGTCGCCGCATCGAGCGTGAGGGTGGCGGCCCCCAGGCGCGTGCCCAGCCAGCCGGCGATCGCACCGGCGAAGGGTGCGAAACTGGGGCCGGTGGCCGGTTCGCGGTTGGCGCCGTCGGGCACTAGTCCCAGCTCCAGAAATCCATTTCCTCGGCCAGCAGGTGCCGCGCGATGACCATCTTGTGGACCTCGGATGCGCCGTCGACCAGCTTCGCCTGGGGCGCGTAGCGGTACATCCACTCCAGCGGCAAATCCTTGGAATAGCCGCGCGCACCGTTGAGCTGGATCGCCGTCGTGATGCACTTGTGCAGGATCTCCGACACCCAGATCTTGGCCATCGAGACCTCCTTGCGGGCCTGGTCGCCGGTGTCCAGCTTCGCGGCGGCCCGCATCGTCAGCAGGCGGCCGATCTCGATGTCCATGGCCGCATCGGCGAGCATCCACTGCACGCCCTCGTGCTCGGCCAGGGTCGCGCCGAAATTCTCTCGGACCTTCACATAGTCGAGGCATTCCTCCAGCGCGCGCTTCGACATCCCGAGCCAGCGCATGCAGTGGGTCAGGCGCGCGGTGCCGAGCCTAATCTGCACCGCCTTCATGCCCTCGCCGACCTCCATCAGCCGGTTCTCGTCGTCGATCTCCAGCCCGTCGAACTCGATCTCGCAATGCCCGCCATGCTCCTCGGGGCCCATGATCGGAATGCGCCGGACGATGCGCCAACCGGGCTGGTCCTTGTGGAACAGGAAGGTGGTGAGCGCGCCGCGCTTCTCGTCGGAGGTCCGCGCCAGCAGGATGAAGTGCTCCGATCCCTCGGCGCCGGTGATGAACCATTTGCGGCCGGTGATCACCCACTTGTCGTTGCCCTGGGGCTCGGCGCGCGTCAGCATCATGGTCGGATCAGAGCCCGAACCGGGCGCCGGCTCGGTCATCACGATCGAGGACCGGACCTTGCCGTCGATGACCGGCTGCAGCCAGCGGTCCTTCTGGTCCTCGCGGGCGACCCGGTCGAGCAGGATCATGTTGCCGTCGTCGGGCGCGGCGCAGTTGAACACGACGGGCCCGAAGCGCGAGCGCGCCGCCTCCTCATAGAACATCGCCATGCCCACGGTGTTGAGCCCCAGCCCGCCGCGTGCGACGGGCATCTGCGGCGCCCACAGCCCGGCCGCGCGCGCCTTCTCGCGCACCGGCCCAAGCGCCTCCAGCGTTATGTTCTCGTGCTCGTCGAAGTTCGCTGGATCGGCCTCGACTGGCATGATGTACGCGGCGACGAAGTCGCGCACCCGCACACGCAGGTCTTCGTGTTCCTTGGAGAGTGCAAAATCCACGAAAATGCTCCTTCGGCTGCGTCTAGAGGGTGGTCAGGGTCAGCCCGCCGTCGATGGCGAGCGTTGCACCGGTGATGTAGGCGCCGGCCGGGCCGGCAAACAGCAACAGCGCACCGTCGAGATCGGCCGGATCGCCATAGCGTCCGACCGCGATGCGTTTCTGGATCCGCTGGCCGGTCTCGCTCTCGAGGAAGGCGTCGTTGAGCTCGGTCTTGATGTAGCCGGGCGCCAGCGCGTTGACGAGAATCCCGTCCCGGCCGAGCTCGAGCGCCAGCGTCTCGGTCATGCTGACCAGCCCCGCCTTCGACACGCCGTAGGACTGGATGCGCTTGGCCGTAGTCTTCCAGCCGAGAACCGAGGCGATGTTGATGATCCGTCCGCCATGACCGTGGGCGACCATGCGGCGCCCAACCTCGCGCGCCATCAGCCAGCATCCCTTGAGGTTGGTGCCGACCACGCGGTCCCACTCCTCCTCGTCCATGTCGAGGGTAAGCGCACGCGGCGGCACGCCGGCATTGTTGACGAGAATCGAGATCGGCCCGAGTTCCTCTTCCGCGATCGCCACCGCACGGGCGACGGAATCGGCATCCGTGACGTCTAGCTCGATCGGCAGGGCACGCCCGTCGACCGCCGCGATCTCATCGGCCAACGCGACCAGCCGATCGACCCGCCGCGCCCCCATCGCAACCTTTGCACCGACACCCGCCAGGGTGCGCGCGAAACGCGCCCCCAATCCGCTCGACGCGCCCGTCACGAAGGCCACCTGCCCTTCGAGATCGATCTTCATGCGCACCTTCTCCCAATGTCATCTGGCCGTTTGCCGCCATTCGCCGCCGCCGCTAAGTTGGTCCCCAAAGACGAACCGAAGGGGCGGGATCAATGGAAACCATCTTACTGGACAAGCAGGGCGGCGTCGCCACCCTGACCCTCAACCGGCCCGACGTGCTGAACGCGCTCAACCGCCAGATGGCGCTGGAACTCAAGGCAACAGCGGAATATCTGGCAGCGGACGAGACCGTCCGTTGCGTCGTGCTTCGGGGCGCCGGACGCGGCTTCATGGCCGGCGGCGACGTGGCGACCTTCCACGCCAACCTCGACAGCATCGGGCACACCGTCGACGACCTGATCACCATCTATCATCATTTCGCACTCACCCTGTCGAGCATGCCTAAGCCGGTGATCGCCTCCATCCATGGCCCGGTCGCGGGCGCTGGCGTGGGGCTTGCGCTGAACGCGGACCTGGGGATCGCCGCCGACGACACCAAGTTCACCATGGCCTATGTGATGATCGGCACCATTCCCGACGGCGGCTCGACCTACCTGCTGCCGCGCCTGGTGGGTCGGCGCAAGGCGCTCGAACTGGCGATGCTCAGCGAGCCGGTCGATGCGGCGACGGCGCTCGATCTCGGCCTGGTCAACCGGGTCGTGCCCGCGGCCGATCTCGCGGCCGAGACGATGAAGCTGGCGGAGCGGCTGGCCAGCGGCCCGACCCAGGCCTATGCGAACACCAAGGCGCTGATCAACCGCACCTTCGAGGCGGCCGACATGGCCGACCAGCTCGCGGCCGAACAGGCCGCCTTCCTGCGCTGCGCCGTGACGGGCGATTTCGCCGAAGGCGTCACCGCGTTCGTCGAGAAGCGCCGGGCCGCCTTCAAGGGCGACTAGCGGGCACCCACGTTCATCCGATGAGCAGCTTCACCCTCGCCGAGGCCCAGCACGTCCTCGACACGGTCATGACGCCGTGGATCGACGAACTCGGCATGGTCGTCGAGGAACTGACCGACGAGGGCGCCATCGTCCGCCTGCCCTGGCACGAACGCCTGGCGCGCGACGGCGGGCTGATCACGGGGCAGGCGCTGATGTCGTTCGCCGATGCCGCAATGGTGGTCGTGATCGCCTCGGCGATCGGCGAGTTCCGGAAGATGGCCACGATCGACATGACCACCACCTTCCTCGCGCCGGCCTACAACACCGACGTGATCGCGCGCGGCGAGGTGCTGCGGCGCGGCAAGCGCATGGTGTTCGGACGGATCGACCTGGAGACGGCCGACACGGGCGAGGCCGTCGCGCTGATCCAGACGACCTGGACCCTGCTGGAGTAGCCGGCGACTATTCGACCGGCCCGCCGGCCTCCTGCCAGGCCGCCATTCCGCCGGTGACGTGGTACACATCCTCGAATCCCATGTCGACGAGGGTCTTGGCCGCCAGCGCCGAACGGCCGCCGCTGGCGCAGAACAGGACCAGGCGATCTCCGCTCGAGAACACGGGATCGTGCATCTGGCTGTCGGGGTCAGCCCGGAACTCGAGGAACCCGCGCGGCACGTGGGCGGAGCCCGGAATGGTTCCCCTCGCCCGCTCCTCGCCCTCGCGGATGTCGATGAACGCGTAGCCCTCCTCGCCGATCAGCGCGAGCGCGTCCTTGACCGCGACCGTCTTGATCGCGGCGTTGGCCTCGGCGAGCATCTGCTTGAAGCCGTGTTTCAGTGCCATGGGGTCACTCCGTCAGGGGTTGCGCATCAACGCGCGTTCAGCCGATGCGCATCAGCGCCGCGGCGGTGCCACCGAGAATCTTCGCCCGTTCGCCATCGCTCAGCTTGGTGCTGCTCTCGACGAAGGCGACCGGTTCGAACTCCTGCATGTCGAACGGGTAGTCCGTTCCCATCATCACCCGGTCCACGCCGACCATATCGACCAGATACTCGAGCGCGTCGGGCCGGAAGACCACCGTGTCGTAGTACAGCTGGCTGAGATACTCGCTCGGCGGCCGGTCGATCTTGTCCCGCAGTTCGGGCCGGTACTCCCAGCTGTGATCCATCCGGCCGGCGTAGTACGGGAAGTAGCCGCCGCCATGGGCGATACAGATCTTGATGCCGGGGTGACGGTCCAGCACGCCGCCGAAGATCAGGTGGGTGATGGCGATCTGCTCTTCCAGCGGCTGGCCGACGCAATTGTGCATGAAGAAGGGCCGCAGCCGCGCACCGTCGGTAAAGCCGAACGGGTGCAGGAACAGCGGTACGTCCAGCGCCACCGCCTTGGCGTAGATCGGGTCGAAGCGCCGGTCGGAAAGTTCGACCCCGTCGACGTTAGACGAGATGATGAAGGCGCGGATGTCGAGCTCCTTGACCGCCCGCTCCATCTCGGCGACCGAGGCGGCGGCGTCCTGCATCGGCAGCGTGCCCATCGCCACGAAGCGGTCGGGGTTCCCCTTGACCAGCTGCGCGACATCGTCGTTCTGGACGCGCGCCAGCTCGTTGCCGAGTTCCGGATCGGTCCAGTAGTAGAACTGGATCGGAACCGGGCTGACGATCTGGATGTCGACGCGCGTCGCATCCATGTCCACCTCGCGCGGCTTCAGATCGATCATCTTGGGCACGAGGCTCGGGATGCTCCGATTGTCCACCGCCATCGACGACGGATGGGCATAGAACATGTAGGGATCGCGCTCGGGCGTGAGGATCTCCTCGGCCGCATAGTGCTTGTCCATCAACGCCTTCGCCGAAGGCGAGAAGACGTGGCAGTGCATGTCGATGGCGACGGTGCCGTTGCTGGCCATGGGCGCAATCCCCTGTGCTTGCTTGTTCGTGTGCCGGTCGCGGGCCGGTTTACAACAAGTCTATCACCGCTGTTGGCGGCCCGTCATGGGGCGGCGCAAACGAGAAAGGGGCGGTGACCTGGTCACCGCCCCTCGATTGCAGTTTTGTGCCCGATGTCAGTTCAGCGATCGCTTGAGATCGACGAGCGCCAGCGGGATTTCCGGGAAGATCATCACCAGGATCAGCACAAACAGCATCGTCAGCGCGAACGGCGCCGCGCCGATGAAGATGTCCGCCAGCGAGATGTCCTTCTGCACCAGGGTCGATTTGATGACGTAGACCGCCAGGCCGAGCGGCGGCGTCAGGAGGCCGATCTCGACCGCGATGACCGTAACGACGCCGAACCAGACGAGATCGACGTTGAACGGTGCCAGGACGACCAGATAAAGCGGCACCGCGATCAGCATGATCGACACGGAATCGATGATCGTGCCGAGGATGATCAGGATGACCACATAGAGGACCAGCAGTTCCGTCAGGCTCAGTTGCGCGTCGCCGATGACCTTTCCGAGCTCCGTGGGCAGACCGGAAATCCCCAGCATACGGCTGTACATGCTCGCCGCAATGATCAGGAACAGCAGGGTCGCGGTGATATGACCCGTCTCGACCAGGATGTCCCAAAGTTTGCGGAAGGTGAGCTGTCGGCGCGCCACCGCGAACAGGAAGGCGACGAACGCGCCGGCCGCACCTGCTTCCGTCGGCGTATACAGGCCGGCGTAGATGCCGCCGAGCACGACGAGAATCAGGATCACGATCGGATATGTCTTACGCCACAGTTCTCCACGCGGCATCTTCTTCTGGTCCATGTGCGCATCCAGCGCGCCGGGCTGGGCCACCAGGCTCGGGAAACCGTAGGCCATGATGGCGATCAGGCCACAAAAGGCGAGCGTCAGCAGGATGCCCGGGCCGATGCCGGCGATGAACAGGTCGCCAACCGATTCTTCGGCGATCAGCGCGAAGATGATCAACAGGATCGACGGCGGGATCAGCATGCCGAGCACCGAGGAACCCGCAACCGTACCGACCGCAAACCGGCCGTTGTAGCCGTAGCGCAGCATCTCGGGCACCGAGATGCGCGTGAAAACGGTCGCCGAGGCGATCGACACGCCGGTGATCGCGGCGAATATCGCATTAGCGACCACCGTCGCCATGCCCAGGCCGCCGCGCACCCGTCGCAGGGCATTCTGGGCGATGTCGTAAGTGTCTCGTCCCATCCCGGCAGCGCTGACGAGCAACCCCATCAGGACGAAGAGGGGAATCACGCCGAACAGGAAGTCCGAGACGGTCTTGGCCGCCGATATCCAGAGCAGGCTGATCGCGATCTTGATATTGCCCTTGATGATCCACACCCCGACGAACGAAATCAGGGCGAGGACGACGGGAACATGCATGCCGACATAGATCAGCAGCAGCATCGCGATGATGGAAATGACGCCGATTTCGAAGCCGGTCATCGCTGCGACTCCTCGACCGCGGCCACTTCGACATCGACCGCCTCCTCGTGCTCCAGCGGCGGTTTGCCCATGAGCCCGCGAATGTTGTCGACGATGGAAAGGAAGAACTGGATGGCGAGCATGCCGCAGCCGATCACCAGCACGAAACGCTGGGGCCATTCGGGGAAGGTAAAGACGCCGGTGTTACCCACGAAGTGACCGCCGTGATAGGCCTGCAGCCATTTCGGCCATCCGCCGATGATGATCGCGATCATCAGGCCCACGCCGGCGGCGTGGAAGACGATCCCCATGATGTTCCCGACCCAGGGCCATTTCATCAGGATTCGCCCGTAGAGCGCGTCCGAGCGCGTGACCCGGCCCACCTTCAACGTGTGCGCCAACTGCAGGTAGAGGATCGTCACGATCGAAATCTCGACGATCTCGGTTACGCCGCTCAGCGGCGCGTTGAAGACGAACCGCAGGACGATGTCGAGGGTCACGAGGAGCATCAGGACGAAGATCCATCCCGAGGCCATGGCGTTGCTGACCAGAACGACCCAGTCGAAGCCACGCCGCAGAAGATCAAGTAATGCGATTATTGCGCTCAATCGAGTTCGGGGAGTCGGCTTGCGCCGGCTCCCCTCCCTGGTTTGTTAACGGATACACACGAACTGGGCCCGTCCGGCTGCTAGTCGCGGTCCCAATGACGTGCTATCGGCTGGTTCGCCGCACGCATCTCGTCCATCCAGGACTTGAGAATCTCCGTCCCGGGCTGTCCGGCCTTGTTGCGTTCCTCGGCCCACTGCTTGCCCAGTGGCGGCAGCGCCATCGCCCAGGCGTTGCGCTGCTCGGTGCTGGCCGTGGTCAGCTCGGTGCCGAACTCCTTCTGGCACCGTGCCAGGCCCGATGTGGCGCCATCATTGACGCGCTTGACGTTCTCATTCACCCACGCCGGTGCGGCTGCCTGCATGGCGCTCTTGACCTCTCCAGGCAGGCTGTCCCAGACGTCACGGTTGAAGTTCAGCGAGAAGCCGTTGACGCCGCCAAGGCCCGCATCGAACGCGAACGGCGCCGGCTCGCAGAGCTTGAACGCGCCGGCACCCTGGCGCCAGACGATCATGGCCTCGTAGATGCCGGTGCTCAGGCTGTTGTAGGCGTCGGCCAGGTTGGTCTGCACGCCCGCCGCGCCGATCGCGAGGACCCAGGGCAGGTTCGGGCCGGCCGCGCCGACCTTCAGACCCTTGACCTGGTCGAGGCCGGTGATCTTCTTAGCCGACCACAGCATGTAGTTGTCGACCGCACCTGTCGGTGCCATCGGCACCTGGTTGAACTCGTTCAGCCAGGTCTCGTTGTACTGCGGGAAGGTGTCGACCATCTTCTGCGTGATCTTGCTGATCAGCGCGATGTCCTGCGACGAGAACGGCGTCTTGAACGACACGTCGTAGAGCGGAACCTTGTCGGCATGGAAGGCCGTCACGACGACGCCGAGGTCGCCGACGCCCGTCTCGATCCCCTCGAGTTCGCCGCGCGGCTTCACGATCTGTCCGCTGATGCCCTTGTTCCACTCAATCTTGTAGTTGCCGGTCTTGGCAAGGATCGCGTCGACCGCCGGCATGTAGGCATCGACCATCGAGCCGATCCAGGTCGCCGGCGGCGGATAGCCGGAAATCGCCGTGAGGTTGATGGTTTCCTGCGCGACGGCCGGCGTCGACACCGCCACCGTCACCGTCGCAGCTGCCGCAATGGCGAGCGCCGTCGACTTCGATATTTTTCTGGACAAAGTTCCCCCCCTGTTAGGTTTTTTTTCTCTCCGCAGACACTTTTAGTTCACGCGTCGTCTCCCAACAACGCAGGTGCCCGTTTCATCGAGCATTCGTGATCGGGTCTGCAGGACGGGACCGGGCGGTTTCGCCCGGTCCCCATGCGCAGTTCTGGCCGATTATTCGCGGTCCCAATGACGCGCGATCGGCTGGTTGGCCGCCCGCATGATGTCCATGTAAGCGGACAGCACGGCCTTGCCCGGCTGGCGCTGCTTCTCGAGGTCCTCGGCCCAGGATTTCGCCGCATTGTCGAGCGCCGCCGCCCACTTGTTGCGGTCGTCGGTCGAAAGCGTCGTCACCTCGGAGCCGAACTCCTTCTTGCAGCGCTCGATGCCCTTCGACGCGCCGTTGACCACGAAGTCGGTCGCGGCCTGCTGGTGCGCCTTGGTTCCGGCCTTGAGCGCGTTCTTCACCTCGTCGGGCAGCGCGTCCCAAACATCCCGGTTCACCGAGATGTTGTGCGACTGCACGGCACCGAGCTGGGCGTCGAGGAAGAAGGGTGCCGGCTCGCAGAGCTTGAAGTTGCCGGCTGCCTCGGCCCAGAAGATGCCACCTTCGTAGATCTTCGTGTTGAGGCTGTTGTAGGCGTCCGCGAGGTTGGTCTGGACGCCGGCCGCGCCGAGCGCCGTGACCCACGGCAGGTTCGAGCCGGCGGCACCGAGTTTCTTGCCCTTGAAATCATCCAGGTTCGAGAGCTTGCTCGACGACAGCACCATGTAGTTGTCGACGGCGCCGGTGTTGACCAGGTTGACCTGGTTGAAGTTGTCCCACTGCTTGCGCCACGCCTCGAACTGCCCCTCGAGCTGGTCATGCGCCTTCACCACGAGGCCGAGATCGTTCGTCACGAACGGCGTCACGAAGGACAGCTTGTAGAACGGCAGCTTGTCGGGATGGAACGCCGTGACGACGGTGCCGAGGTCGCCGAGGCCCGTCTCGATGCCCTCGAGCTCGCCGCGCGGCTTCACGATCTGGCCGCTGAAGCCCTGGTTCCAGTCGATCTTGAAGTTGTTGGTCTTGGCGAGTTCGGCGTTGACGGCCGGGATGTAGACCTCGACGAACGCCTTCACCCAGGATGCGACCGGCGGATAGCCGGAAATCGCGGTGAGGCTGACGCTCTCCTGCGCCGCCGCGGGCGTCATCGTCGCGACGGTCGCGGCCACGGCCGCCGCAATCGCGAATGATGCGGGTTTCGACTTGTTCTTCAACGCCATTGGGGTTTCCTCCGTTTCCCTGTTTCACCAACCGCGTGCTGTGCACCCGGCATACATGCGTTTTTCTTCACATATGTGAAATGTACGCAAATTTATTTCACGGATATCTTGCGCTCGTGTATCCACACCGTCAACCAAACCGCCGCATAACAGTGATGCACGGCCGTCACGAGGCGTTGCGGAGTTGGCGTTTGACTTCGGCGACCGCGCCGCGAACCTAAGCCTCCCGAGACTTTCGAACGACAAGAACAAACACGATGCTTCAAGACCGGAACGAAACGCTGCGCATCGGTGTCGACATCGGCGGCACCTTCACCGACTGCGTCATCCTCGGCGAGTCCGGCGCGCGGCTGACGACCAAGGCGCTGACGACGCCCGACGACCCCGCGCAGGGCGTGATCGACGGGCTGGAACAGGCGGCCGCCGCGCTGGGTGCCCCGCTGTCGGAGCTGCTGGCCCGCACCGCGACGTTCGTGCACGGCACCACGGTGGGCACCAACGCCCTCGCCCAGCGCCGTGGCGCGCGGACCGGCCTGCTGATGACGCGCGGACACGAGCAGACCATCACCATAGGCCGGGTGAAGCAGAAGATCATGGGGCTGTCGGAGCGCGAGAAGACCCACCTCACCCACCTGTTCAAGGCGAACCCGCCGATCGTCGCGCCGGAAGACATCCGCGCCGTGTCAGAGCGCATCGACGCGCGCGGCGACATCATCGTGCCGGTCGACCTGGACGAGGTCATGGCCGCGGTCGACGAACTCGTCGCCGACGGGATCGAGGCGCTCGCCGTCTGCCTGCTCTGGTCCTTCGTCAACCCGGAGCACGAACAGAAGATCGGCGCCCTGGTGCGCGAACGCCACCCCGACCTCTACCTGTCGCTGTCGAGCGAGGTCGCGCCGCTGATCGGCGAGTACGAGCGCAGCGTCTCGACGGTGTTCAACTCCTACATCGGCCCGACCGTCGGCGATTACCTGTTCCGCCTCGAACAGCGCCTCAAGCAGGGCGGCATGGCCTGCTCGCTGCTGGTCATGCAGACCCATGGCGGCTTGAGCACCCTGGATGCGGTGCGCAACCGCCCGCTGCTGACGGTCGATTCCGGTCCCGCCGGCGGTGTGCTGGGCGGCCTGTTCTTCACCGAACTGATGGGCGAACAGGACATCGTGTGCGCCGATGTCGGCGGCACCACCTTCGATGTCGGCCTCGTCTTCCGCAAGCGGGTGCAGATGGACCCGCAGCCGGTGATCGACCGTTACGCCTACCTGACGCCCAAGATCTACGTGAAGTCGATCGGCGCGGGCGGCGGCTCGATCGCCTGGCTGGATGCGGGCGGCACCCTGCGCGTCGGTCCGCACAGCGCGGGCGCCGACCCGGGGCCCGCCTGCTACGGCCGCGGCGGCACCCGGCCGACGGTCACCGATGCCCATGTGGTTCTGGGCTACCTCGATCCGGGCCATCCGCTGGGCGGCACCGTCACCCTCGACAAGGCGGCCGCCGAGGCCGCGCTCGCCACCGTCGCCGAACCGCTCGGCATGAGCGTCGTCGACCTTGCGGCCGGCATCTCGGAAATCTCGAGCGCCCAGATGGCCGATCTGATGCGCAAGGTGACGGTCGAGCGCGGCCTCGACCCGCGCGGTTTCGCCGTGTTCGCCTATGGCGGCGCCGGCCCGGTCTTCGCGCCCTTCCTCGCACGACAGATCGGTGCCCGGACGGCCTATGTGCCGGCCGACTCCGGCATGTTCTCCGCGCTCGGCATGCTGACGACGGACCTGGTCTTTCCCGAGGAGCGCACCTTCATCGTCCAGCCGCCCCTCGATGGCCCGACCCTGGATGCCGTGAACGGCGTTCTCGATTCGCTCGGCGAGCGGGTGGTCGCGCGCTTCGCGGAAGAGGGCGTCGCGGCCGACCGCGTGACCCTGCGGCGCGCCGTCGAGATGCGCTTCCGGCTGCAGGTCCACCAGCTCGAGATCGATCTGCCCGACACACCGCTCGTCGCCGACGACGTCGCGGCGGCCAGCGCGGCCTTCATCGCGAAGTACGAGCAGACCTATGGCAAGAACAGCGCCTACCCCGAGGCCGGCATGGAGATGGTCAATTTCCGGGTCATCGGCACCGTGGCGCTGGACCGTCCCGAGCTCGCCACCGCCGCCGAGGGCGAGGCGGCCCGCGCCGGCGGCACGCGCGACGTCTACTTCCCGTCGGCGAAGGGATTCGTGGCGACGGACATCTACGAGGGCAGCGCGCTGCATCCCGGCCAGACGATCGACGGCCCGGCGATCGTCCAGCGCTTCGGCGACACGGTCGTCGTGCCGCCCGAGTCCAGCATCGATGTGGACCGCTATGGCGGATTGACCTTGCGCCAGACGGAGGACAGGGCATGACCGTGCAGCAGGCAGAAGTCGACGTCGTCACCTTCGAGGTGCTCCGCCACCGGCTGTGGGAGCTGAACGACGAGATGGCACTGATGGTCGGCCGCATCTCGGGCGCGCCGTCGGTCTACGAATCCGGCGACTTCAACGTCGCCATCCTCACCCCGGACGGACAGGGCCTGTATGCCGGCGTGTTCGTGGTGCGCCAGGCGTCGGCGCTCGACATCGTCGTCCAGAAGGTGATCGAGGTGTTCGGCGACGACATCAACGACGGCGACGCCTTCATGACCAGCGATCCCTGGTTCGGCGCGCTGCACGCGATGGACGCGGCCGTGGTCATGCCGGTGTTCTACAAGGGCGAACGGGTGGCCTGGACCGGCGTCGTCGTCCACGAGCTCGACATGGGCGGCTCGCGGCCGGGCAGCTGGTGCGTCGGTGCGCGCGACGCCTATCAGGAGGTGCCGCTGACCCCGCCGGTCAAGATCGTCGAGGGCGGCCGGGTTCGCCACGACGTCGAGGTCACCTTCCTGCGCAACTCGCGCACGCCGGAGATGAACGCGCTCAACCTGCGCGCCAAGATCGCGGCCCAGAACATGACCGGCGAGCGGTTGCGCGAGATCATTGAGGAGTATGGCAAGGACACCTTCCTGGCCGTGCAACAGCAGATCCTCGACTATGTCGAGCGCTCGATCCGCGCGCGCATCGCCGAACTGCCCGACGGCACCTGGTACGCCAACGCCTTCCTCGACCATGACGGGCTGGCCAACCGGCTCTACCGGCTGAGGCTGGCCCTCACCAAGGACGGCGACCACCTCACCTTCGACTTCACGGGCACCGATCCGCAGGCCCCGGGCACCGTCAACTGCGCCTGGTCGGGCCTGGTCGGCGGCATCCTGCAGGCCGCCTTCCCGCTGCTCTGCTACGACCTGCCCTGGTCTCACGGCGCGGTCATGCGCTGCATCGACATCGTCTCGGAGGAAGGCACGATCAACAACGCGCTGTTTCCCGCCGGCACCAGCATGGCCACGGTCAACGCCTGCCAGTCGACCGGCAATTTGGTCTGGGAGGCGTTCGCCAAGATGTATGGCTGCGGCAACGATCTCCTGCGCGAGGAGGTGATCGGGCTCGGCTATGGCGGGGTCAACATGTCGGTGATTGCCGGGGCGCATGCCAACGGCCGGCCGTTCGTGAACATGTTCACGGATTCGGTCGGCGGCGGCGGGGCGCGTTCGTTTGCCGACGGAATCGACACCTGCGGGAACTACATCGCGCCGGCCTACGGCATTCCCAATGTCGAGAGGATCGAGAGCCTGATCCCGATGCTCTATGTCTATCGCCGCGAGCGCGAGGACACGGCGGGCGCCGGCCAGTATCGCGGCGGCGTCGGGCTGGAATACATGCTCGTCCCGCACAACACCGACCGCGACATGGAGGCGGTGCTGTTCTCCACCGGCTGCGCGCACATGGAGACCAAGGGCGTGGCCGGCGGCCTCCCCGGATCGGTCCAGCGCAACATCGTGCTGCACGGCGCGGGCGTGAAGGCCGCGCTCGCCGAGGGCCGGGTGCCCACCAGCCTGGAGGAGGCCGGGGCCGCGCGCGTCATCGTGGCCGATGCCAAGGACGTGCGCTGGCTGACGCCCGACGACGCCTGGCTGTGCCTGTGCACCGGCGGCGGCGGCTATGGCGACCCGCTGCGCCGCGACCCGGCGCTGGTCGTGCGCGACGTGCGCCGCGGCCTGTGCAC
>JAYOFO010000004.1:0-116488 GCA_038117265.1 Rhodospirillaceae bacterium | reverse complement strand
GCGTGACGCCGGCGCGTGACCTGCGCGCGCGGCCCGACGGCCGGCGCCTGACCACGGCCGGGCTGGTGCTGGTGCGCCAGCGGCCCGGCAGCGCCAGCGGGGTGATCTTCCTGACCCTGGAGGACGAGACCGGGGTGGCCAACGTCATCGTCTGGCCCAAGACCTTCGAGCGGTTCCGCCGGCTGGTGCTGACAGCGCGGCTGGTGCGCATCGCCGGCAGGCTGCAGCGCGAGGGCATCGTCACCCACCTGATCGCCGACCGCATCGAGGATCTGTCGGACCGGCTCGACGAGCTGGCCGGCGGCGGCGGCGATTTCGAGAACGCCTGGGCGCGCGCCGACGAGATCCGGTACGGCAACCACCCCGATCCGCGGCTGTCGAACGTGCGCGGGCGCAAGCTGGCGCGCCCCGCGCCGGCGCGTCACCCGCGCAACAACCACATTCGGATCAAGTCACACGATTTCCATTGACCGGCGTCAGTTGCCGTTCTTCCAGGGCGGCGTCGGCAGGGAGAGATAGGCCTCGCGCAGGGATTCCGACCAGCCGTGGTGGATCTCGAGGAAGTACGGGTCGTCCTCGTGAATCCGGCGCTCGCCTGGGCGATGACCCTGCTGTTCGCCTGGCTCTATTGGGGGGCGTGGGCGGACTCCCGCGAGGCGGTCGCGGCAGCCGACTGGTCGCGGGCCGGTGCCGATCTGGCGCGCATCCGCCGCATCGCCGCCATCAACCTGCCGCTCGGCCTCATCGTGGTGGCGATCGGCGCCAGCGGGCGCTGGTGGACGTGAACGCGCGTTAGCCGTTCGCCGCCGCGACGGTCTCCACCCGCACCTCGCTCTCGAGCGTGCGATGCACCGGGCACTTGTCGGCGATCTCGAGCAGGCGCGCGCGCTACTCGGCGTCGAGGTCGCCGCACAGTTCGATCGTCCGCACGATCCGATCGACCTTGCCGTCGCGCGTCTCGCATTCCGCGCAATCCGCGGCATGGACCTTGTCGTGACGCAGGCGCACGACCACCCGGTCGAGCGGCCACTGCTTGCGATCGGCATACATGCGGACCGTCATGGACGTGCACGCGCCGAGCCCCGAGAGCAGCAGGCCGTAGGGCGTCGGCCCCGTGTCGCCGCCCCCGCCGCATCGATCTCCGCCTCCGACCCGGCGAACGCGTGCGCCGCATGGGCCGGATCGGCAGGTGCGCCGATGGTCACGACGGCGCGCACCTCCGGGATATCGCCCGTCCCGGCGAGGACCGCCGCCCCGCCGAGGCTGTGGCCGATGAGGATCGCGGGCGCGCCCAGGCGTTCGCGCATATGGTCGGCCGCCGCCACCAGGTCCGCCACGTTGGAGGAAAAGTTCGTGTTCGCGAACTCGCCCTCCGAATGCCCCAGGCCCGTGAAGTCGAACCGGACGACGCCGATCCCGGACGCGGTCAGCGTCCGCGCGACCCGCGACGCGGCGAAGATGTCCTTGGTGCAGGTGAAACAGTGGGCGCACAGGGCGTAGGCGCGTGGCACGCCGTCCGGCGCATCCAGTCGGGCTGCCAGGGTCTCGCCCGAATGGCCGGGGAACTCGAACTTCTCGGTCCGCATCGCGGTCTCCTGCTTTTGGGCGTCGCGGCCCTAGAACAGCGAACGGACTATGCCGCCATCGGCGCGCGGTGCGCTGCCGTTGATCGCCGAGGCCCGCGGCGAACACAGGAATGCGACGAACGAGGCGATTTCCTCGGGCCGCGCCCAGCGCTGGAGCAGCGAGGTCCGGCCCTCGCCTTCGGCGAAATAGGCCTTGCTCATCTCCTCCGGCGTCGTGCCCTCGATGTCGGCCATCTGGTGCATGAAGGCGTCAACCCCGTCGGTCCATGTCGGCGCGACCTGGACCGTGTTGACCGTCACCCCGGTCTCGCGCGTGCGTTCGGCAAGGCTCCGCGCAATCGAGACCAGCGCGGCCTTAGTCATCGCGTAATGCGCCATCGAGGGGTTGGGCTTGGAACTCTGGTCCGAACCGATGAACACGATGCGGCCCCAGCCGCGCTCCAGCATCGCCGGCATCAGCGCGCGCGACAGGCGCACTGCGCTCATTAAGTTCAGGTCGAACATCGCCTGCCAGTCGGCATCCGCGATGTCGAAGAACTCCTTCACCGTGAAGGTGCCGGCATTGTTGACGAGGATGTCGACGGGGCCCTGCTGCGCCGCGAAATCGGCCAGCGCCGCCGCGCCCGCGGCCGTTGAGAGATCTGCGGCGAGCCCCGAGACGTCGCCCGCAATGTCCGCAACCGCCGCGGCCACACGGTCGGCATCGCGGCTGTTGACGATCACCGACGCACCTTCCGCCGCCAGTGCCTCGGCGATGGCGCGCCCGATCCCCAGGGTCGATCCCGTGACGAGCGCACGCTTTCCTTGCAGTTCCAGATCCATCGAATCCCCCTACCGGCCAACAAGACAACGCGCAACGCCGGCCATGCCTGGGCGCACCGGCGCGCGATCGGACGGCATGATAGCCCCGATCCCGCCCGACACGAAGGATGCGCACGACATCGTGATACGGGCCTTGCGCGCACCCGCCACCGATGACCGTCCAACGTTCGCCAGTTCGCCGCACCGCCGCCGGAAACGGCCGATGCTGCGACTCCGGCCTTAGACTAGGTTTCTCTGCGATGAACTCGCACACGGACGTTGCGAAAGGCGCGATCACCGAGGCCGACGGCCTGATCTGCGCCTTCGTGCTCGACGGCGAAGGCGGCGGCACCCGTCTCGACTGGGAAGGCGTGCGCGCCTGGAAGCCCGACGACGGCGTGCTGTGGGTGCATGTCGACCGTAAGGACGCCTACGCGGCGGACTGGATTCGCCGGGAAAGCGGGGTAGGTGACGTGTTTGCCGAAGGCCTGCTCGCCGACGATGCGCGCCCGCGCGTCGTGCCCGAGCGCAACGACCTTTTCGTCGTCATGCGGGGCGTCAACCTCAACCCCGGCGCGCACCCCGAAGACATGGTCAGCATGCGAATGTGGTTCGAGCCGGGCCGCATCATCACATCGCGCCATGTTCGCCTGATGGCCGCGACCGAAATTCGCGACATGGTGATCAACGGAGACGGACCCGGCGATCCGGGCGAGTTCCTAGTACGCATGGCCGATCGTCTCATCGAACGGATGGGCCCGACGATCGACGGTATCGACGAGAGTCTCGACGAGCTCGAGGATGCGGTCCAGACCCACACGTCACCCGAACTGCGCAGCCGGCTGGTGCGCACGCGCCAGAGCGCGATCATGCTGCGCCGCTACCTGTCGCCGCAGCGCGATGCCATGTCCCGGCTGCAGGCCGAACGGATAACCTGGCTGAGCGACCTCGACCGTGCCTTCCTGCGCGAAATCGGCGACCGGACGACGCGCTATGTCGAGGATCTGGAGGCCGCGCGCGAACGCGCCGCCGCCGTGCAGGACGAATTCAACTACCTGATTTCTGAGCGCATGAACCGGACCATGTATGTGCTGACGGTGGTTGCCGCGATCCTGCTGCCGCCAAGCCTGCTGACCGGGCTGCTCGGCATCAATGTCGGCGGCCTTCCCGGCGTCGAGGACAACACCGCGTTCTGGGTCGTGGTCGGCCTCATCGTCGGCATCGCCGTGGTCGAGATATGGCTGCTGCGGAAGCTGAAATGGATATGACGCGTCGGAACCGATGAACGAATTCTTCCATCGCGAGAAGCTGATCGAGGCGTGGGAAGCCGCGCAATCCTGGGTCGAGACAGAAATCCTGACCGTCGCGGCGGTCTGGGAAGTCGGCGCTATCCTGGCCAGCCTCGGCATAGCGTATCTTCTGGCCCCGCCCTTTCGGGCGTGGCTGCACCGCCGGATCGACGAGGCGGCCGACGACGCGAAGCTGAGCATCATCTGGCGGACCTTCCTGCCGCTGGTCACCCCGATTCTCTGGGTCGTCCTGTTGTGGATCGCGACCGCGGCAGCCGGCCAGCTTGGCCTGCACGACGCTCTGATGGCCGTGGTCGTCAGCCTGGTCAACGCGTGGATCGTCATCCGCCTGATCGTCCAGTTCGTGCGCGACGAGGTCTGGGCGCGCTTCATCGCCATCGTGGTGTGGGGCATCGCGGCGCTGAACATCATCGGGCTGCTGCAGCCCGCCCTGGACCTGCTCGACGGCATCGCGTTCCGCATCGGCCAGGTCAGGGTCAGCGCGCTCAGCGTGATCGAGGGGGTGTTCTATCTCGTCCTGCTGCTCTGGCTCGCGAGCATCTTCGCGCGCGTGCTCGAGAGCCGGATCAGCCGGCTGCCCAACCTGACACCGTCGGTGCAGGTGCTTTTCTCGAAGCTGCTCAAGATCGTCCTGATCGTCATCGCGATCCTGGTCACGATCAACAGCGTCGGCATCGACCTGACGGCACTGGCCGTGTTCGGCGGCGCGCTGGGCGTCGGTATCGGTTTCGGGTTGCAGAAGATCGTCGGCAACTTCATCAGCGGAATCATCCTGCTGATGGATCGATCGATCAAACCGGGCGACACGATCGGCGTCGCGGGCACCTATGGCTGGATCCAGTCCCTCGGCGCGCGATACGTCTCGGTGATCACGCGCGACGGCATCGAGCACCTGATCCCCAACGAAGAGCTGATCGTCACCCGCGTCGAGAACTGGTCGTTCAGCGGCGATGCGATCCGCCTCAAGATCCCCGTCGGTATCTCCTATCGATCCGATGTCCGGAAGGCCATCGAACTGTGCCTGGAATCGGTTGGCGTGTTAGACCGCGTGCTGCCCGATCCGAAGCCGGTCTGCCTGCTCAAGGGATTCGGCGACAGCTCGGTCGACCTCGAAATCCGCTTCTGGATCCGCGACCCGCAGAACGGGATATCGAACGTGAAGAGCCTGATCCTGCTGCGTTTGTGGGACCTGTTCCACGAGAACGGCATCGAAATTCCGTTCCCGCAGCGCGACCTGCATTTGCGCTCTGTCGCGCCCGAGGCGCGCGGCGTCCTCGACGGCCAGGCGCTGGAATAGCGCGCCCGCGCGGCATGTCCATCGAACGCATCGCCGGCCTGAATGCGAACCAGGTCGATCAGCTGCACGGTCACTACGAACGCGAATGGTGGACGCGCGGGCGCACACGCAGCCAGGTCGAGGGGTTGCTCGCCCACAGCGACCTGATCTTTGCCTACGCCGACACCGCCACGGGCGACCTCGCCGCATTCGCGCGCGTCCTGACCGATCGCACGATCAAGGCGCTGATCCTCGACGTGATCGTCGATCCCGGCCGGCGCGCGACGGGCCCCGGCCGGCGGGTGATGGATGACGTCATGGCCGCGCCGAAACTGGCCGCCGTGCGGCACTTCGAACTCTATTGCGCACCCGACATGCGCGATTTCTATCGGCGGTGGGGCTTTACCGACGAACTCGGCGACCTCGCGTTCATGCGTGCTGACCGCGGCGGCTGACGTGGGGGAGATGTTCCGATGAGCCGGAAAGTCGACGTGGTCGATCAGGAGACCCTATTTCAGGGCTATTCGCGGGTCAGGCGCTATCGCCTGCGTCACGAGACGTTTGCCGGCGGCATGTCCGGCGAGATTTCCCGCGAGGTCTTCGAACGCGGTCACGCGGCCGCCGCCCTTCCCTATGACCCGGATCGCGACGAGGTCGTGCTGCTCGAGCAGTTCCGGATCGGGGGCCTCGCCGCGGATGTCGAGCCATGGATGATCGAGATCGTCGCCGGGATCATCGATCCGGGCGAAACCCCCGAAGACGTCGTGCGGCGCGAAATGCTCGAGGAATCCGGCCTCGAAGCGCGGCAACTCGAGGACATCGGCAAGATCATGCCCACCCCCGGCGCGGTCAACGAGATCGTGCAGCTATATTGCGCAAGGGTGGATTCGTCGAATGCGGGAGGCGTGTTCGGCCTGGATCACGAGGGCGAAGACATCCGGGCGTTCGTGCTTTCCACGGACTCAGCGCTTGCCATGATCGGGGCCGGACGAATACTCAACGCGCCGGCGATTATCGCGCTGCAGTGGCTGGCGCTCAACCGCACGCGCCTGCGCGGGCTCTGGAACGGCTGACGGCCCGCCTGCCTTGCGGCCCCCCGGCCCCGCCGCTAAATTCGCGACCTGTTGGCACACCGGAAAACCCTTGAGAAGGCGGAAACCATGGACGTTCGCGACGGTTTCATCGACACGATCGGCAACACCCCGATGATCAAGCTGCGCCGGGCCTCCGAGGAGACCGGCTGCACGATCCTCGGCAAGGCGGAGTTCCTCAACCCCGCGGGCTCCGTCAAGGACCGTGCCGCGCTTGCGATCGTCAAGGATGCCGAGGAGAAGGGCCTTCTGAACCCGGGCGGCGTGATCGTCGAGGGCACGGCCGGAAACACGGGAATCGGGCTGGCGCACGTCGCCAACGCCCGCGGATATCGCACGGTCATCGTCATCCCCGAGACCCAGACCCAGGAAAAGAAGGACGCGCTGCGCCAGGCTGGCGCGGAGCTGATCGAGGTGCCGGCCGTCCCCTACAAGGACCCGAACAACTATGTGAAATATTCGGGCCGGCTGGCCGACGAATTGGCGGCCAAGGAGGATGCCGGCGCGATTTGGGCGAACCAGTTCGACAACGTCGCCAACCGGCAGGGCCATTTCGACACCACGGGCCCGGAAATCTGGGACCAGACCGACGGCAAGGTCGATGGCTTCATCTGTGCGGTGGGCACCGGGGGCACGGTGGCCGGCATCGGAATGTACCTGAAGAGCCGCAACGCCGACGTGAAGATCGGCATCGCCGACCCCATGGGGGCGGCCCTCTATCACTATTATGCAAACGGCGAGCTGAGGTCCGAGGGCACCTCGATCACCGAGGGCATCGGCCAGGGCCGGATCACCGCGAACCTGGAGGGGGCACCCGTCGACATGCCGTTCCAGATTCCCGACGAGGAAGCGCTGCCGGTCATGTACGGCCTGCTCCGCGAGGAGGGGTTGAGCCTCGGCACGTCCAGCGGCGTCAATGTCGCCGGCGCGATCCGCATGGCGAAGGAAATGGGCCCCGGGCACACGATCGTCACGGTCCTTTGCGACGGCGCCCACCGCTACGCATCGAAGATCTTCAACGTCGCGTTCCTCAGGGAAAAGGGCCTGCCCTATCCCGAATGGCTCGACAAGTGAGCGCGACCGAGCCGATCTTTCGTGACGACGGCTATGCGCGCGAATGTGCGGCGCGCGTGGTCGCGGTGAACGAGTTGGGCGGGATCGTCCTCGACCGCACCGTGTTCTATCCCACCGGCGGCGGGCAGCCCGGCGACAGCGGCCTGCTGCGCACCGCGGACGGTCCGGAGATCCGGATCGCCACGACGGTCAAGGGGCGCGACACGGATGGCGGGCCCGACGTGATCGTGCATGTTCCCGAGGAAGGCCAGCCGGGCATCGCGCCCGGTGCCGACGTGACGGCGGAAATCGACTGGGAACGGCGCCACCGGCTGATGCGCGTCCACACCTGCCTGCACCTGTTGTCGGCCGTGCTGCCCTATCCGGTCACCGGCGGCCAGGTGAACGAGGACAAGGGTCGCCTCGATTTCGCCATTCCGGAAGGCGGGCTCGACAAGGATGCGATCACAGCGCAGCTCAATGCGCTGATCGCGGGCGGTCACGCCGTCGGTGCGGACTGGATCACCGACGACGACCTCGCCGCCAACCCGGATCTGGTTAAGACCATGAGCGTGAAGCCGCCGTCGGGCGCCGGGCGCGTGCGCCTGATCCGGATCGAGGGTCAGGACCTGCAGCCCTGCGGCGGCACCCATGTCGCCAACACCGCCGAGATCGGCCCCGTGACCGTCACCAAGATCGAGAGCAAGGGCCGCCAGAACCGCCGGGTCGCGATCGAGTTAGATAAATAAATATTTCAAATAGATAGGCACCATATCTCATGCCCTACACGAATCCCGATTCCCTCGTCGACACCGGCTGGGTCGCCGACCATCTCGACGATCAGAACGTCCGTATCCTCGACGGCTCGTACCATCTGGCCGCCACGGGCCGCAACGCCAGGGCCGATTACGCCGCGGGCCACATTCCCGGCGCCCTGCACTTCGACATCGACACCGTGTGCGACCCCAGCCCGACCCCCTCGCCCCACATGTTTCCCAGCGCCGAGGATTTCGCCGCCGCCGTGGGCGCCATGGGCATTTCCAACGACACCCGCGTGATCGTCTATGACGCGGACGGGCTGTTCTGCGCACCGCGCGTCTGGTGGATGTTCCGGGTGTTCGGACACGCCAACGTCGCCGTCATGACCGGCGGCTTCCGCAACTGGCAGGCGGAAGGCCGGCCCGTGACGACCGACGTCCCGTCGTTCGCGCCCGTCCGCTTCCGCGCGACACGCGACGACAGCCGCCTGCGCTCGATCGACGACATCCGCGCCAACATCGAGACCGGCGAGGAGCTGGTGCTCGATGCCCGCGCCGCAAACCGCTTTGCCGGCAGCGAACCCGAGGCGCGGCCCGGCGTCGAGCCGGGCCACATCCCCGGCTCGGCAAACCTACCCTATACCGGCATCGTCGACGCCGAAAAGGGCGCATTTCTCGATTCCGACACCCTTCGCGCCGCCTTCGACCGTGTCGGCGCCGATGGATCGCGGACCGTCGCCACGACCTGCGGGTCGGGCGTCACGGCCTGTATCCTCGGCCTCGGCATGCACCTGATCGGCCGTGACGACTGGGTGCTCTACGACGGCTCGTGGACCGAATGGGGCGGCAACCCCGACACCCCCAAGGCAAAGGGCAGCGCATGACCAAGACCGACAACGTGCGCGACGAGACGCTGCTGGCGAGCGGCGGGCGCGACCCCGAACACAATCACGGGATCGTCAATCCGCCCGTCTACCACGCCTCGACCGTGACCAGCCCGACGCTCCAGGCCTGGCGCAGCCGCGACTACACCAAGGACATCGTCTACGGGCGCATGGGCACGCCGACCCAGAAGTCGCTGGAGGAAGCCGTCGCCCTGGTCGAGGGCGGCGACCGGGCGATCGCGGTGTCGTCGGGGCTGGCCTCGATCACGATCGCCATCTCGGCCTTCGTCGAGGCCGGCGACCACATCCTGTGCACCGACAGCGCCTACATGCCCACGCGCAACTTCTGCAACAACGTGATGGCGAAGTATGGGGTCGAGACCACCTACTACGACCCGCTGATCGGCGGCGGCATCGCCGAGCTGATCCGCGACAACACCAAGGTGGTGATGACCGAAGCACCGGGCTCCCAGACCTTCGAGGTGCAGGACATCCCGGCGATCGCCGAAGCGGCGCACGTGCGCGGTGCGGTGGTGATCAACGACAACACCTGGGGCACACCGCTGTTCTTCAAGTCGTTCGAACGCGGCGTCGACGTCTCGGTCCACGCCGCCACCAAGTACATCGTCGGCCATTCCGACGCGATGCTCGGCATCATCGTGACCAGCGAGGCGCTGTATCCGAAGATCCTCCGGAACTTCCGCTTCTGGGGCCAGCACGCCGCCCCCGACGACTGCTATCTGGGCCTGCGCGGCCTGCGCACCATGGGCGTGCGGCTGAAGCAGCACCAGGCGAACGCGACGGAGGTCGCGAAATGGCTGCAGGGGCGCGACGACGTCACGCGGGTGCTCTACCCCGCCCTGCCGGATG
The DNA here is from genome assembly GCA_038117265.1 of Rhodospirillaceae bacterium. Taxonomy (GTDB): domain Bacteria; phylum Pseudomonadota; class Alphaproteobacteria; order UBA6615; family UBA6615; genus JAYPUG01. The sequence continues at coordinate 106,859 of JAYOFO010000004.1, read as the reverse complement.
ACCCGGGCCACGCGCTGTGGAAGCGCGACTTCTCCGGCGCCTGCGGCCTGTTCGGGATCGTTCTCGACCGCCACTACGACGACGACGCGCTCGGCGCCATGCTCGACGGGCTCGAGCTGTTCGCCATGGGCGCGAGCTGGGGCGGCTACGAATCCCTGATCCTGCCGGCCGCGCCGGTGCGGACGGCGACGGAGTGGAAGGCCGAAGGCAGCCTGCTGCGCCTGCATGTGGGTCTGGAGCATCCCGACGATCTGATCGCCGATCTCGACGCCGGATTTGCCCGGCTGCACGCGGCGGCCGGCTGAGCGGGCGTCATCCGTCGCCGTTCGTCCGCCCGCGCGATCCTGCACGAGCACCCGCACCGCTTCTGGTCCGGGGATACGGCGTGCCGTGGTGTCGCGCGGCGCCTAGCCGCGGCCGTGCGGCACCGTGGGGTCGATATCCGGGCCGAGGGGCACGATCCCGTGGGGATTGCGCTGCGGGCTCGGCGAATAGTAGCCGCGCTTGTAGACATCCAGGTCGACGGTCTCGGCGACGCCCGGCATCTGGTAAATCTCGCGCGTATAGGCCCAGAGGTTCGGATGGTCGATCAGGCGGCGCAGGTTGCACTTGAACGCGCCGAAATAGGCCACGTCGAAGCGAATCAGGGTCGGGAACAGGCGCACGTCGGCCTCGGTGAAGCGGTCGCCGCACAGATAGCGGTTGTCGGCCAGGTGCGCTTCGAGCCGGCCCAGGGTCGCAAACACCTCGCGCACCGCCTCCTCGTAGGCACCCTGCGACATGGAAAAGCCGGCGCGGTACACCCCGTTGTTGACGGCGCGGTAGATCAGGTCGTTCCAGGCGTCGATCTCATCGCGCAGGTCGGCGGGATAGAGGTTCAGGTCGGTGTTCGAGAAGGCCGCGAACGCGTCGCCGAGCATGCGCACGATCTCGGCAGATTCGTTGCTGACGATGGTTTCGCGCGCGCGATCCCAGAGAACCGGCACTGTCACCCGCGTCGTGCAGCCCGGATCGGTCGCCGTGTAGACCTCGTGCAGGTAGTGCTTGCCCAGCACCGTGTCGACGTGATCGTCGTCGAAGTACCAGCCCTGGTCCTTGCGGCGCGGCAACGTCCTGTCGACCGAGATCACGTCCTCCAGGCCAAGGAAGGCGCGCGTCAGAAGCGTGCGATGCGCCCATGGGCAATTGAGTGCGACGTAGAGGTGATAACGCCCGCGCTCGGGTACGAACCCACCCTCACCGCTCGGTCCCGGCGCACCGTCGGCCGTGATCCAGTTGCGAAAGGCGGATTCGCTGCGTTGAAACGCCCCGCTCTTGTCGGTCTTGCTCTTCGCCTCGTTCTCGTCGGTCCAGCGACCGTCCACCAGCAGACCCATGCGCATCCTCACTTCGCGGCTGTCCGTAAACTAGGCAGCCACGACGAAACGGCAAGCGGCGGCGATCCGCGTCAGAGTTGGCCGGCGATCCGGAAGAACATGCCGGCCGTCACGTTGACGGCCCACGCCGCGAACTTGTTCAGGCGCTTCTGGTCGACCGACCAGATGCCGAGCGCGGCGATCGCCCCGAAAAATGAAGGCGTACAAAGGTGGAAACAGGTCCTGGAACATACCCGCACTCTCCGCATGCGGCCCGCATTCGACGACGTTGCCAGGTCTGCCGTGCGCGCCGCGCTGTCGTTCACCAGGTTTCCCCCAAACGGCAACGGTCCTGCTTTGCCACAGGTTCGTGGCAATTTATTGATATTCCCCTGCTTTGCACGTGCGCCTTTGGGCGGATGACGATCGGTCGCAGGTGTCCGCCCCAATGGACATCCACGCGCAGTTCGACATAATCGCGGAAGCCGAAGCGCGCCGCAGAGCGCGCGGGAAATCAGCGGGGAACGTCACTTGAGCCTCAGGAAAGCATGCGCCATCGCGGGGGTCGCGGAATCGCGTCTCGGCGCGGTCCCCGACGCCACGGTCTTGACGCTGCAGGCCGAGGCGTTCGCGGCGGCGCTGGCCGATGCGGGCCTCGAGAAGAAGGATGTCGACGGGCTGTTCGTCTCGGGCGCCTGGGGGCGGCTGCCCGGCCTGCAGATCGCGGAGTATCTCGGCGTCCAGCCGGCCTACTCCGACAGCACCATGGTCGGCGGCTCGTCGTTCGAGTTCCATCTCGGCCACGCCGCGGCTGCCATCCAGGCCGGATTATGCAAGGTGGCCGCGATCGTCTATGGCTCGACCCAGCGCTCGCGCAAGGACCGCTACATCTTCCAGATCCGCAGCGACCTCGGCTACCAGTACGAGGTGCCCTACGGCCTGCCGACCCCCGTCGGCGCCTACGCGCTCGCCACCTCGCGCCATTTCGCCCAGTACGGCACCACGTCCGAACAGCTCGCCGACCTGGCGGTGTCCACCCGCCAGTGGGCGCAGCGGAACCCCAGGGCCTATCGGCGCGAACCGCTGACCCGCGACGAGGTGCTGGATTCGGGCTGGATCGCCAGCCCGCTGCACCGGCTCGACTGCTGCCTGTTCACCGACGGCGGCGGCGCGGCCATCGTCGTCAGCCCCGAGATCGCGAAGTCGCTGGACAAGCCGCCGGTCTGGCTGCTCGGCCAGGGCGAGAGCGTGTCGCACGCCCAGATATCCGAGATGCCCGACCTGACCGTCACCCCGGCCGCGCAATCGGGCAAGCGCGCCTTCGAGATGGCCGGCGTCACCCACGACCAGCTCGACGTGGTCGAGATCTACGACAGCTTCACCATCACGGTGCTGCTGACCCTGGAATCCCTGGGCTTCTGCAAACCCGGCGCGGGCGGCGAATTCATCGCCGACGGGCGCACGGGACCCGGCGGCGAGTTTCCGCTGAACACCAATGGCGGCGGGCTCTCCTACTGTCATCCGGGCCAGTACGGCATCTTCCTGATCATCGAGGCGGTGCGCCAGCTGCGCGGCGAGTGCGACGAACGCCAGGTCGCCGACGCGGTGCTGGCGCTGATCTCGGGCACCGGCGGCGTGCTGTCCTCGAATTCCACCTGCATCCTCGGGCTCGAATAGGGACTGGAGCGATCATGGCCGAAGACGAACTCCCCGATCCCGACGCCCAGCCCTTCTGGGACGGCTGCGCCGCCGGCGAGCTGCGCTACCAGCGCTGCCGGGCGTGCGATGCTGCGATCTTCTATCCGCGTGCGATCTGCCCGACCTGCGGCGCCACGGAGCTCGCATGGGCCGTGTCGGCCGGTGACGGCACCGTCTATGCCGCCTCGATCGTCCACCGCGCCCCGCCGGCCTTCGCGGACAACGCGCCCTACACGGTGCTGCTCGTTGATCTCGACGAGGGATTCCGCATGATGGGCGGGCTCGACGCCGACGATCCGCAAGCCGTTTCCATCGGCGACCGGGTGCGCGTCGCCTTCCGCGACGGGCCCGACGGCCGCACTGCCCCCTACTTCACCCCTGCCTGACCGGACGCCATGAAGAACAAGAAATCCGAAACCCTCGAAGACGCGGTCGGCCGGGTCGGCGACGGCGCCACCGTGCTGGTCGGCGGCTTCGGCCAGCCGGGCGTGCCCGAGGTGCTGATCGACGGGTTGTGCGACCTCGGCCGCCGGAACCTGACCATCGTCACCAACAACGCCGGCACCGGCCACAGCGGCATCGCGCGGCTGATCGAGGAAGGCTGCGTCGCGAAGCTGGTCTGCAGCTTCCCCTGGGCCAAAGAATCCTTCGTTTTCAAGGAGATGTACGACGCCGGCAAGATCGAGCTCGAGATCGTGCCCCAGGGCACCATGGCCGAGCGCATGCGCTGCGCCGGCGCCGGGCTCGGCGGTTTCTACACGCCAACCGCGGTCGGCACCGACCTGGCGGATGGCAAGGAGACCAAGACTATCAACGGCAAGGAGTATGTGCTGGAGCTGCCGCTGCGCGGCGACTTCGCGCTGATCAAGGCCTGCCAGGCCGATCCGCGCGGCAACCTGATCTATCGAAAGACGGCGCGAAACTTCAATCCGGTGATGGCGATGGCCGCCGACTTCACCATCTGCGAGGTGCAGGAAGACGTGCCGATCGATGCGCTCGACCCGGAAATCATCGTGACGCCGGGCGTGTTCGTCGATACCTATTACGTTACCGGCTGGTACGCGATCGGCAAGGAGCACCCCCCGAAATGAGCGAACAGACCAACCTTCTGACCCGGCAGCAGATCGCCGCCCGCGCCGCCCAGGACATGGAGGATGGCTGGCTGGTCAACCTCGGCATCGGCATGCCGACCATGATCCCCGCCTTCATCCCGGCCGGCCGCGACGTGATGTTCCACTCCGAGAACGGGCTGATCGGCATGGGCCCGCCCCCGGCCGAGGGTGAGGCCGACCAGGATTTGATTTCCGCCGGCAAGGAACTGGTGACGATGATCTCGGGCGGCGCCTTCGTGCACCATGCCGACAGCTTCGCCGTGGCGCGCGGCGGCCGGCTCGACTGCGCCGTGCTGGGCGCGTTCCAGGTCGCGGCCAACGGCGATCTGTGCAACTGGCGCCTGCCGACCCAGACATCGGGTTCCGTCGGCGGCGCGATGGACATCGCGGCCGGCTCCAAGCGCGTCTTCGCGATGATGACCCACACCGCGCGCGACGGCGGGGCCAAGATCGTCACCGCGCGCACCTACCCGCTGACCGCCGGAGGCGTGGTGAAGAAGATCTACACCGACATGGCCGTGATCTCGGTCACGCCAGACGGGCTGGTGCTCGACGAGGTGGCGCCGGGCCTGACGGCCGACGAGGTGCAGGCCGTCACTGACGCGCCGCTGATCATGGACAGCGTGGGCGAGATCGCCGTCGCGGCGTAACACGCGCGGCGACCCGCGCTTTTCCGGGGGGAACATCATGGATTCGATGACCGACATCACCGGCCAGGTGGCCGTGGTCACCGGCGGGACGGCCGGCATGGGCGAGGCCGCGGCCGTGCGCTTCGGCGCGGAGGGCGCGAAGGTGGCGGTGATCGGCCGCACGCCCGAAAAGGGCGACGCGGTGGTCAAGCGCATCACCGATGCCGGCGGTGAGGCCATGTTCGTGAAGGCCGAGTGCGCCGACGAGGGCGAGGTCAAGGCGGCGTGCAAGACCATCCTCGACACGTGGGGCCGCGCCGACATCCTGGTGAACACGGCGGGCGGCTTCATCGACGCCCCACCACTGGAGGAGGTCAGCCTCGAGGCCATGCACCATTCGTGGAACTGGAACGTCATCGCCAAGTTCCTGATCACCCGCGAGCTGGTGCCGACCATGAAGGCCAACAATTACGGGCGGATCGTCAGCATCTCGTCGGTGGCGGGCCGCACGGCCGGCGCCGGCGCCATCGAGTATTCGACGACCGAGGCCGGCATCCTCGGCATGACCCGCAAGCTGGCGCGCGAACTGGCGCCGCACGGGATCACGGTGAACGCCATCGCGCCCGGCCTGGTGCTGACGCCGCGGGTCACGCGGCACCCGCAGGATGTGCTCGACGCGCGCGCCAAGGCGATCCCTGTGGGCCGGCTCGGCAAGCCCGAGGAGCTGGCGCACGCCATCTGGTACCTGTGCACGCCCGGCGCGGGGTTTACGACGGGCGCGGTGCTCGACGTGAACGGCGGCAACTGGATGGGGTGAGCCCCGCCCGGCTCAGACTTCCCGCGCCATCAGGACGCCGGGGAACGTGATTCCCGGACTCATCGGCACCTCGACCCGCCGGACCGCGGCGAACCCGAGCGCGGCGTAGAACCCCTCGGCATTCAGGCTGGAGAAGCATTCCAGGCGCGAGGCGCCGAAATTCCGCGCCTCGCTGATACACCTGTCGCAGATCGCCCGCCCCACGCCGCGCCCGATCCAATCGGGATGGGTCGCGAAATGGCGTATATGCGCCACGCCGGGCTCGATCGCGCCGATGTCGGGGCGTTCCGGCGTCCAGCCGCCACAACCGACGAGCCTCCCGTCAGGGGCTTCGGCCACGTGATAGGTCCCCGACGCGAGCAGGCCCGGATGCGCGCGCGTCATCATGGGCAGCGCGGCGGCGAGGACCGCGGGTTCGTAGGAATCGCGCATCAGGACGGGATAGCAGGCCGCGAGCAGTTCGCCGACCGCGGCCGCGTCTTCAGGCGTGGCGACCCTGATCCGATAATCGTCCGGCATTCCAGTCGTCGCGATAATTGCCAATCCACTTTCGCCCAGGCTTCGGAGAACACTCCTGCGTCCAGCGATCTTCGCATGGCTTGCCACCCGAGGCTCGCAGAGTGAAGGGTGGTGCGCCCGGCAGGATTCGAACCTGCGACCGTCGGCTTAGAAGGCCGATGCTCTATCCGGCTGAGCTACGGGCGCCCCTGAACGTCAAAAGAACAAACGAAACCGTCGCGGACCGACCCTAAAGGGTCGCCGCCGCACCGCCCAAACCTTTTGGTGGATTGGAGCCACTAGTGGCTCCAGGGGATCCTGCGACCGACGGCGAAATTGTCCGCGTAAGCCTTTGTTCTGAATCTTCTTTCTCTGGGCTCCTGCACCACATAGTCGAGGCCGTGGCGCTCGGCATGCGCCACCGCGTCCTCCTTGGTGTCGAAGGTCAGGCGGATCTGCTGCATGGTGTCGGCCCCGCCCGGCCAGCCCATCAGTGGATCGAGCTGCTGGCGGCGCGTCGGCTCGAACTCGAGCGTCCATTTGCGGGTCTTGGCGCGGCCCGACTGCATGGCGGTCTTCGCCGGCTGGAAGATGCGTGCCTTCATGGTCTTCGCAGGTCCCTCTCGAATTGGTCGGGGCGACTGGATTCGAACCAACGACCCCCTGCTCCCAAAGCAGGTGCTCTACCAGGCTGAGCTACGCCCCGCTCGACCGGAAGATAGGCGCGACGCTGCGCCGGTGCAACGATTCCGGCCCTGGCGCGTGCCCCTCTATTGCTCGCGCAGCGAGCGCGAAATCGACTGCTCGACCGGGCTCAGCAGGTATTGCATCAGGGTCCGCTCGCCGGTGCGGATCAGCACCTCGGCCGGCATGCCCGGCTGCAGCGTCAGGCCCGCGAGCCGCTCGTCGTTAGGATCGTCCAGTTCCACCCGCGCGGTGTAGTAGGCCTCGCCCGATTGCGGGTCGGTCAGCCGGTCGGCCGAGACCCACGACACGGTGCCGTCGATGGTGGGTATGATCCGCTGGTTGAAGGCGCTGAAGCGCACCTGGGCCGGCAGGCCGTCATGCACCACGTCGATGTCGATCGGATCGACCCGCGCCTCGATCACTAGCTTCTCGTTGCCGGGCACCACGTCGAGCAGCCGGTCGCCCGGGCGGATCACGCCGCCGGTGGTAAACACCTGCATGTCGACGACGAACCCGTCGGCCGGGCTCCTGATCTCGATCCGGCGCAACACGTCTTCCGATGCGCGCTGGCGTTCCTCGAGATCGAGCAGGCTGGTCTCCACCTTGCGCAGTTCGGCGACGATCTCGTTCACCTGCTCGGTGCGCAGTTAGACGATGCGGATTTCGTTCTCGGTGATGTTCTGGCGCGCCCGCGCGATCGCGGCGCGATTCTGTCCCCGGTCGCCCTCGATATCGGCTGCCCGGCGCCGCAGCGCCAGCACGCGCGACTTCGGCGTCAGCCCCTTGTCGACCAGCGTCTGCAGATCCGCCTCCTCTCCGCGGATCAGCACGAGCTGCTGATCGGCCGAGCGGATCTGCGCCTCGAGGCCCGCTATTTCCTCGCTGAACTGGGCAACACGCTGGCGCAGGATCTTGCGCTGCCCCTCGATAGCCTCGCGCCGCGCCTCGAATATGCCGAGGTGGCCCATCATCACTTCCTGGATGCGCGGGTCGTCGGCAAACGCCGTCAGCTCGTCGGGAAACGCGACCCCGGCATTGCCGTCGCGCTCGGCGCGCAGCCGCGCCGCCAGCGCGAGCGCCGAAAAACGCTGGCCGCGAACCAGTTCCAGCTGGGCGCGCGGCTGGGTCTCGTCCAGCGTGATCAGCACCTGCCCGGCAGACACCTTGTCGCCGTTGCGCACGTGGATTTCCTTCACGATCCCGCCCTCGAGATGCTGCACGGTCCGGCGGTTGCCCTCCACCCCGACCGAGCCGATGGCGATCGCGGCGCTGTCGATCGGTGCGAGCAGCGACCAGCCGCCGAATATGCCGAAGAAGACGAGGATGATGACGGCGCCGACGATGACGACCTTGCGCGTCCCCAGCTCGTCGGGCGCGGCCCGCAGCGGGGCCAGGAGGTCGAGCTTGGCGAGCGCCGTCCCGCCCGACTGCGGCGCGAGCTGCATGCCCGGCTGCGGCGCACCGTCCTGCGGTGCGGCATCAGGGCGGGCGATGCGGGGGGGCGGCCGGTCGTTCACGACACCCCCTCCTCCGTCGCGACCGCGCCGCGGCCGCCGAGGGCCTGGGTGGACTGACCGACCTGTTCGGGCGCGGCCGGGCCCGGCGCGGACTGGTTGCCCATCAGCTTTGCGAGCACCTCGTCGCGCGGGCCGTACAGATCGACCTTGCCCTCGCGCAGCACGAGGATCTTGTCGACATGCTCGAGCATGCTCGGCCGGTGGGCGATGACCACGATGGTCACGCCGCGCCGGCGCATCTCGTCGATCGTGTCGAGCAGCGCCTGCTCGCCGAGCCGGTCGAGGCTGGCGTTGGGCTCGTCGAGGACCAGCAGCTTGGGCGTGCCGAACAGCGCGCGCGCCAGCGCGAACCGCTGGCGCTGGCCGCCCGAGAGCACGCCGCCGGCCTCGCCGATCTGGGTCTCGTAGCCCTCGGACAGGCCGAGGATCATCTCGCGGACATCGGCAAGCTGGGCCGCCTCGATCACCTGCGCGTCTTCGGCCTCGCCCATGCGCGCGATGTTCTCCTTCACCGTGCCGCCCAGCAGTTCGACGTCCTGCGGCAGGTAGCCGATATAGGCGAGCCGGTCGGCGTCGCGCCAGCCGGTCATGTCGACCCCATCGAGGCGGACATGGCCCGAGGTCGGCGCCCAGCTGCCGACCAGCAGGCGCGCCAGGGTGGTCTTGCCGGCCGCCGACGGCCCGATCAGGCCCAGCGCCTCGCCGGGCTGCAGGGCGAAGCTGACGCCGCTGATGATCGGCTCGGTCCGGCCGGGCACGCCGAAGGTCACGTTCTCGGCCGTCAGCCGGCCCTTGGGCGGCGGCAGCTCGGTCCCGTCGGCCCCGCGCACGCCGATGCCGGCGAGCGTCTTCAGCCGGTTGTATGCGTCGCGCGCCGCGATCATGCCCTTCCACGCCCCGATCGCCTGTTCGACCGGCGCCAGCGCATGGCCCATGATGATCGAGGACGCGATCATCGCACCCGGCGTGATCTCCTGCTGCACGGCCAGGAACGCGACCGTGCCCATGACCGCGAGCTGGATCACGAAGCGCAGGAACTTGGCGACCGCCGAGATCGTGCCGCCGCGCCGGCTGACGAGCGCCTGCAGCGCGATCATCCGGCCATTGTCCTGGTTCCAGCGGTTGATCAGGTTGGGCAGAACGCCCATCGCCGCGATCATGTCGGCGTTGCGGATCGCCGCCTCGGCCTTGTGGGTGGCGCGCTGGGACTCGCCCCGCCGCCTGGGCCAGCGGCTCGCGGGTCGACAGCTCGTTGAGCAGCGCCAGGCCGAACAGCACTAGCGCGCCCGCGGTCGATATCCAGCCGAGCAGCGGGTGGACGATGAAGATGACCGCCAGGAAGACCGGCATCCACGGCGCATCGAGCACCGCGAACACGCCCGGCCCGGTCAGGAAGGTGCGCACCGTCTCGAGGTCGCGCAGGCCGCGCACCGTCGGGTCGTTGGATTGGCTGAGCGCGCTGGTGACGCTGGAGCCCAAGATCGAGCCGCCGAGCCTGCGGCTCATCCAGCCCGGCAGCCCGATCATCACGTAGGTCCGCACCCCTTCCAGCGCGGCCAGGGTGAGCAGGCTGATGATGGCGATGGTGGTCAGCACCAGCAGCGTGTCGATGTTGCGGCTGCCGAGCACCCTGTCATAGACCTGGAGCATGTAGATCGGCACCGTCAGCATCAGCATGTTGATGAAGAAGCTGAAAACGATGACGGGCGTGAAGCCGCGCTTGATCGTCGCGACCGCATCGGCGAACACGTCGTCCTTCGGCGCGCCGCCCGCGCCCGATGGCCCCTTACCCGTCATCGCCGATCGTCACGATGCGGTGGATCTCGTCGGTCTGGAATCCGATTGCCATGGGCCGCTTCACGCCTGGGAGGGTCACCACGTCGTAGAGTTCTTCGACGATCCCCTCGATTCGCAGCCAATGCAGGATGTCGCCCGTCTGCATGTCGATGACCAGCAGGCCGCAGCGCGCCTCGGCCCCCGCCTTGCCGAGCCTCTCGTCGAGCGGCAGTCCCTGGAACGTGCCCGCCCCGCGCGGCAGCGAAAGGCCGACCACGGCATACTTGCCGGCAAACACCATGCCGCGCAGGAAGCCGGGGCAGAAGGCGACCGGCGCGAACTTTCCGTCGGCGGGGTCGACCGTGCCGAATTCGCCCGTGCCGGCGTTGAGCAGCTAGAGGCGCCCGTCGTGCCAGCGCGGCGAATGGGGCATCGACAGGCCCCCGGCGACGATTTCGTTCGACGCCACGTCGATGACGATGCCGCCGTCGGCCCGCCGGTCGCGCCAGCCGTCGGCGACGTCACTGGCCGAGACGGCCGTCACGAAAGCCGGCGCGCCGTCGCGCATCGCCAACCCTTTCAGATGGCAGCGATCCTCGGGCGCCAGGCGGGTGATGAATTCCGGCGTCCAGATCGGGTGGAAGCTGTGGCTGTCGCTGGTGGTCGTCAGGCAGGAAAACCGCGTGTTCGCGAACACCACGCGCCCGCTCGCCTCGATCCCCATGTTGTGGATGTCGAGATCGCCCGTGGTGTAGCCGACCTGCGGCAGGTACAGCCGGTAGTGCTCGCCATGCAGCTGGCCGGGCTCGAGCGCATCGGAGAACCGCCAGAGCTGGTACATCGAGCTCATCCACAGGTCGCGGCCGGAGAACATTGGGAATCGGTGAACCCGATCAACGCCGGTTCGCGCATCTGACCGGGCAATCACCGGGTCAGCGCAGGTTTTCATGGACGACGCGGTCGCCTTCCGCGATGCCCAGCCTGCGCACCGTCCCGGCGTTGAGCTCGAGCACCGCGCGCACCTTTCCGCGCGATGAGATCAACGTGCGCGACTGCGGAATCGCGTTTCGCACGATCCGCGCGATCCGCCCGTCGGCCTCGATGAAGAGCATGTCGAGCGGCAGGTAGGTGTTCGCCATCCACATGGTCACGGTGCGGTCGCGCGGGTAGAGAAACAGCATCCCGGCATCCGGCGCCATTTCGCGCCGGAGCATCAACCCCCGCTCGCGCTGCGGTTCGGTCTCGGCCAGCTCTACCGTGAAGCCGTGCGCCCCATCGGCCGTCTCGATCGTCAGGCTGGAACGCGCGAACGTGACAGGCTCCTGCGCGTGGACCGAAGAGAACATCGATACAAAGCTGAGAAACAGGATTAAGAGAAGTTTTTGCATATTATTATCATATAATTACACTTTGTTCTGCGCTCATCACATGAAATCCGTGAGCCCGCGAAACGAGCTCTCGGACTGCCTGCCGAACCGCTCCGGTGCCCACCGGGTCGGCCAGGGTCGTGAACCACCGGTCGGGCGGATTTCGCCCGCCCGCACGTTGCCACGTCAGCCCGCGCATCACCGACTCCGCCTCGGGCGGCAGGACATCGGGCATCTCGAACCCGTTGATCGTCGCCCAAACGCCCGCCCAGCAGCGGGCCACGCTCCAGGAATTGTAGCCCCCCCTCCACCGGTCACCAATGTCCGCGGCGAATGTGGCAAAACTCCGGAAATCGCCTGCCAGATTGCGCCGTACGACAGTTCCATCCGGCTCAGCGGGTCGTCCGCAAGCCCGTCGGCGCCGCACTACACGACCAGAACTTCGGGCGCGTAGCCCGCGATCAGCGGGAGCACGATCGCCTCCACGATCAAAGCCAGCTCGGCATCGCGCAATCCGCGCGGCACCGGGATATTGCAAGCGTTGCCGCCTTCCGTGTCCTCGAGCGCGCCGGAGAACGGCCAGCGGCGCTCCTCGTGGATCGACAGGGTGAACAAGCCGGGGTCGCCGGCGAAGGCATCCTGCACCCCGTCGCCATGGTGGGCATCGAGGTCGAGATAGAAGATTCGCCAGAATCCGTTGTCCCTCAATCTCAGAAGAGCAAGCACCAAGTCATTGAAATAACTGAAACCACTGGCACGGTCCGGGCGCCCGTGATGGGTTCCGCCGGCGGGGCTGTAGACGACCCCCCGCTCGACTTCCGAGAGCATCTCGACCGCGGCCAGGACCGCGCCGGCCGACGTGGCCGGCCGGCTGTACATGGTGTCGTGGATCGAGTTCTCCAGCCGACCGAGGTTGAACCGCTCCCGATCCTGCGGGGACAGGTCGAGCGTGCACTCGCCGTAGCGCAGCGCCCGCAGGTATTCCGGGTCGTGGAAGCGCTCGATCTCGGCCGGGCTGGCGGGCACGCTCTCGCGATACGCCGCGTCGGGCAGCCAGCCCATCCCACGGCACAGATCGATCGTCGCGGGAACCCGCGGGATCGACAGCGGATGCGCGGCGCCGAAGCTGGAACGCCGCCAGATCTCGCTGCCGATGAAGATCGGCCGTGCCAACCGCTTGCGGAGCCGTGGCGCACAGGCTTGCGGCGTATCGAGCATATCCTCCACTAGAGCGACGCGGCGGCCTTGGCAATCGCTGCCATTGACGGTGCTCGTGCGCCCACCTAATAGTGAACGCATCCACAGGGGAGCCACGGTGGCTGAGAGGTTCCGCACCCCGCGGAACGACCCTTATGACCTGATCCGGATAGCACCGGCGGAGGGACGTGGCCTTGCCTGACACCGAACCCGAAACCCCGGCCCGACGCGACGCGCTGGGCATCGCGGTGCGCAACCTGCGGATCGCGTGGGGCGAGGACGTGCTGCTCGACGGGCTTTCGTTCGACATCGCGCCGCGATCCTGGGCCTGCCTGCTGGGCGAGAGCGGCGCGGGCAAGACGACCCTGCTGCGCACCCTCGCCGGCCTCGCCGAGCCGCAGGAATCCTCGGATATCCGGGCCAGCGACGGCCTGCCGCTGACCGGTCGGGTCGCCTACATGGCGCAGCAGGACCTGCTGCTGCCCTGGCTCGATGCGACCCAGAACGTCGCGCTGGGCGCCCGGCTGCGCGGCGAGACGGCCGATCCCGATCGGGTCCGCGCCCTGATGGAACGCACGGGCATCGCCGCCCGGGCCGGCGCCCGGCCCGGCGAGCTTTCGGGCGGCGAGCGCCAGCGCGTGGCATTGGCCCGCACGCTGATGGAAGATCGCCCGGTCGTGCTGATGGACGAGCCGTTTTCCGCCCTCGACGCGATCACCCGTGGCCGGCTGCAGGAACTCGCACACGAGCTGTTGTGCGACTGCACCGTGCTGATGGTCACCCACGACCCCTACGAGGCGCTGCGCCTGGCGCACCGGGTGCATGTCATCACCCGCGGTGCCGCCGGGGACTGGCCGGCGCTCGAACCCGCAGGGAGTGCGCCGCGCGACCCGTCCGACCCGGCGCTGCGCGAAGCCTATGCCGCGATCATGGCGCGGCTTTCCCCGCGCCCGTCCGACGGGGAACGCCCCGGAGCCGCCGCATGAACCTGTTGCGCCCGGCCATCGTGTTCCTCGGGCTTCTCACGGCCTGGCAGGCCGTCGTGTCGGTGTTCGACGTGGCCCCGTTCATCCTGCCCGGCCCGGGCGCCGTCGTCGCGGTGGCGACCGAACGCGCCGACATACTGGCGGGCCATGCGGCGGTGACCCTGGGCGAGATCGTCCTCGGCCTCGTGTTCGGAACCGCGCTGGGCGCGGCCAGCGCCATGATGATGGCGTATTTCCGCCCGGCCCGGTCGTGGCTGATGCCGGCCCTCGTGGTCTCGCAGGCGTTGCCCGTCTTCGCCCTCGCCCCGGTGCTGGTGCTGTGGCTCGGCTACGGCATGGCACCCAAGGTGGCCATGGCGACCCTGATCATCTTCTTCCCGGTCACCGCGGCCTTCTATGACGGCCTGCGGCGCACCGAACCCGGATGGGTCGATCTCGCGCGCACCATGGGCGCCTCGCGCGGCGCGATTCTGCGCCGGATCCGGCTTCCCGCCGCCCTGCCGGCCTTCGCCTCGGGCATGCGCGTCGCGACCGCCGTCGCGCCCATCGGCGCGGTCGTCGGCGAATGGGTCGGCTCGTCGGCGGGCCTGGGCTACTACATGCTGCTGATGAACGGGCGGGTGCAGACCGCGGCGATGTTCGCCGCCCTGTTCGTCCTCGCGATCATGGCGGTCGCCCTCTACTTCCTCATCGATGCGGGCCTGCGCAGGGCCGTCTCATGGCAATCCGACGTCGATCCGTCGACCTCCTTCTAAACGTCAGGAACTTACGAGAACATTATGAAAAAGATTGTTTATGCATCCATCGCGATACTGCTTCTGTCGAGCGGGGCCGCATCCGCCGCCGAAAAGCTCACGGTGATGCTCGACTGGTTCGTGAACCCGGATCACGGCCCCCTGTACGTGGCCCAGGAGCGCGGCGAATTCGCGAAGCGCGGCCTCGAGGTGGAGCTGATCGCGCCGGCCGACCCGAACGCCCCCCCGAAGCTTGTGGCCGCGGGCCGCGCCGACCTGGCGATCTCCTACCAGCCGCAACTCCACCTGCAGGTGGCCCAGGGGCTCCCCCTGAAGCGCGTCGGCACGCTCGTCGCAACGCCGCTCAACTCCGTGGTGGTGCTGGCCGACGGCCCGATAGCCTCGATTGCCGACCTGAAGGGCCGGAAAGTGGGCTTTTCCGTCGGCGGGTTCGAGGACGCGCTGCTCGGCGCGATGTTCGCCCGGCACGGCCTGTCGCTCGACGACATCGAGCTGGTGAACGTGAATTTCTCGCTCTCTCCCTCGCTGATGAGCGGCCAGGTCGACGCCGTGATCGGCGCGTTCCGCAACTTCGAGCTGAACCAGATGGACATCGAGGGCCGGCCCGGCCGCGCCTTCTACCTCGAGGAGGAAGGCGTACCCGCCTATGACGAGCTGATCGTCGTTGCCAATGCGAAAAACGCGGAAACACCTGAAATCGAAGCGTTTCTGGCGGCGATCGAGGCCGCCACCCAGTACATGATCAACCATCCGGATGCGGCGTGGGAGCTGTTCATCAAGGGCCGCAAGGACCTCGACGACGAGCTCAACCGGCGCGCCTGGCGCGACACCCTGCCCCGTTTCGCGCTGCGGCCCGCCGCGCTCGACAATGGCCGCTACATGCGGTTCGCCCAATTCCTCAAGGAGCGCGGCATGATCGACACCGTCCCCCCGGTCGAGAGCTACGCCATCGAGGTGCGCTGACCCGGCCTACCACATGGCCCGCACACACTTCTTCTCGCGCAGTGTTTCCGCCCCCATGAGCCGCGGCCAGAGCTGAATTCCGGCCTTCCGCTCGACCTCGGTCGTGGGCACGCGAAAGTCCGCCAGCGGGCGGTCCGTCCCCTCATTGTCGAGCAGGAACGACCACATGCGGAGTGCACCCCGGTCATTCTCGGCCAGCACCGACTTGAAGTATGCGTGGGGAATCGGGATCGACACGCCGTTGTCGTCCTTCGAGCCGATCACCTTCACCTCGCGGTCGAAGAAGAAGACCGGGCCGCTGACCACATAGGTCTCATAGATGCGCGGCTTGTTCTGCAGCCGCCGGACCGCCTCCTCGAGGTCGCGCCAGATGCGCCGGTTGAAGGCCGGTGCCTGCGGCGACATGTTGCTCAGCAGGAAGGTCTCGCTGTTCTGGACCAGCAGCTCGCGCTGGTTTGCGCTGGCCACCAGGTGACCGCGGTCGTATCCGGACCCTGCGTAATCCACCAGATCCGCCATGAACATGGGCGGAACCCGGAAATCCGGGCGAAAATTGTCGTGCCGCTCGACACCCTCGTCGGGGTCGACGAGTTCGAGGGTCCATTTGGCCTGGCGGAAGTAATACGAGTAGCCGACGACGAAGAACCGGTTGAACATCACCTGGTCGGCGACGGGCATGCCGTAGCGCGTGTCCCGGAGCAGGCTTGGAAGGTCGTACATGTTGGCGCTCCCCTGCTGGGCCCGCCCGTACGGGCCTCGGAACGCCGGTTGTAGCATGTGTGCCGGGCACCCGCCGTGCGTGTAAATGGCCCCCTTCGGACGGGCTACTTCGCCGCGACGGGCACGAACACCCCGTCGGCGCGGTCGGCGGCCTCCTGTTCGGCGCGCCGCGCGGCCGCCTGCTGGCGCCGCCACAGTTCGGCATAGGCGCCGTCCTGGACCAGCAGCTCGTCGTGGCGCCCGCGCTCGACGATCACGCCCTTGTCGAGCACGATGATCTCGTCGGCGTTGACCACTGTCGACAGCCGGTGCGCGATGACCAGCGCGGTGCGGTCGGCCGCGACCTGCTCCAGCGCGGCCTGAATCTCGCGCTCGGTGTGGGTGTCGAGCGCCGATGTCGCCTCGTCGAACAGCAGGATCTTGGGGGCCTTCAGGATCGTGCGCGCGATCGCGACGCGCTGCTTCTCGCCGCCCGACAGCTTCAGGCCCCGCTCGCCGACCCGCGTGTTGTAGCCGTCGGGCAGGCCCATGACGAAATTGTGGACCTGGGCCAGGCGCGCGGCTTTTTCGACCTCCGCCGGGCTCGCTTCGGGCCGCCCGTACTGGATGTTGTAGAAGATCGTGTCGTTGAACAGCACGGTGTCCTGGGGAACGATGCCGATGGCCGCGCGCAGGCTTTCCTGCGTGACGTCGCGGATGTCCTGGCCGTCGATGGCGATGCGCCCGGAATCCACGTCGTAGAAGCGGAACAGCAGCCGCGAGATCGTCGACTTGCCCGCCCCCGAGGCACCCACGATCGCCACCGTCTTGCCGGCCGGCACCTCGAACGAGACGTCCTCCAGCACCGTGCGCCGCGGATCGTAGCGGAACGAGACATGCTCGAAGGCGACCCGCCCCTCGTCGACCGCGAGCGGCTTCGCACCCGGCGTGTCCTCGACCTCGCGGTTGACGTCGAGTAACCCGAACATCGCCTCCATGTCGACCAGCGACTGCTTAATCTCGCGGTAGACGAAGCCGAGGAAGTTGAGCGGCTGGAACAGCTGCATCATGTACAGGTTGACGGCAGTGAAGGCGCCGATGGTCATCGAACCGTCGGCCACGCGGAAGCCCGAGAGAACCAGCAGGGCGGTCATACCGACGGCCATGATCAGCCCCTGCCCCACATTCAGCAGCGACAGGGTTGTCAGGCTCTTCACGGCGGCCTGCTCGTAGCGCTGCATCGAGGCGTCGTAGCGCAGCGCCTCGTGGGTCTCGTTGCCGAAATACTTCACCGTCTCGAAGTTGAGCAGGCTGTCGATGGCCTTGGTGTTGGCCTCGCTGTCGCTCTCGTTCATGGCACGGCGGAACTTCAGGCGCCACTCGGTGAACGAGAAGGTGAAGGCGATGTAGACGAGCACCGTGACCAGCGTGATCAGGCTGAACACCAGGCCGAACAGCGACCACAGTATGCCGCAGACCAGCGCGATCTCGACCAGGGTCGGCAGGATATTGAACAGCATGAAGCGCAGCAGGAAGTCGATGCCATTGATGCCGCGCTCGATCGCCCGGCTGAGCCCGCCCGTCTGCCGGTCCATGTGGAACCGCAGCGACAGCGAATGCAGATGGCGGAAGGTGCGCAGCGCGATCGCCCGGATCGCACGCTGCCCCACCTTGGCAAAGACGTAATCGCGCAGTTCGGCGAAGGCCTGATGGCCGACGCGCAGCAGCCCGTAACCGACGAGAAGCGCCACCGGGACCGCAACCGCGCTGCCGGTCGCATCGGCTTCGAGCGCATCCACCGCGCGCCCGAACACCGCCGGCACGGCGACGGTCGCCACCTTCGCGGCGACCAGCAGCACCAGCGCGATCACCACGCGCACGCGCAACTCGACCTCGCCCTTCGGCCACAGATAGGGCGCCAGTGCGCGGATGGCGCGCGCTTCGGTCCCCGGGAGCCGCTGGTCCTCGGGCGCGCCTGGTTCGGAATGCCTTCTGTGTCCGCTCATGGGCTAGATTTAGGCGCATACACCGGCAGAGGCCAGCGGCGGCAGACGCTTCGTCGGCGACCGGCAATCGGGCCGGCATGGCAAGCGCGCCGAACAACCCGAACATGGCCGAGGACGCCCCTGGCGACAACGAGGCGAGACGCCACCGATGCCGGCGCCAAATACGCGGAGATTGTCGAATTTCGAGCACACCGGTCTTGCCCGGAACGGCTGGGTACACTAGATCAGATCGGTTCGCGGGCCCGGAGGCGGTCCCGCAACACCCGGCCGGCGATAACCATCGCCGCGCGATTGCCGATAGCGCGGAAAACGCGATCGTTCCGCGACTGCCC
Organism: Rhodospirillaceae bacterium; assembly: GCA_038117265.1. Lineage (GTDB taxonomy): Bacteria > Pseudomonadota > Alphaproteobacteria > UBA6615 > UBA6615 > JAYPUG01. The sequence goes on along the minus strand of JAYOFO010000004.1, from coordinate 88,465 downwards.
GGTGCACGAAAAGCCGCAAAAAGCGGCGTGCGAGGAACCGGTGCGGTAGACTACGGTATCGTCCGTCCGGGGGATGGGAGGAACGTAAGAACGATGCTTGCTGCCACGCTTGCACCCTTCGTCTTGGGCGTGTGCGCTCCGATGGTGCGGCGGGTCGCCGGCGACTACGCCGGCTGGGTGCTCGCTGTCCTGCCGGCCGCACTGGTTGTCTATTTCGCGCAGTTCCTCGGGCCCGTTGCAGGGGGCGAGACGCTCTCTTTCTCGACCGAATGGATCCCCTCGCTGGGCATCTCCCTGTCCTTCTATGTCGACGGGCTGAGCCTTCTGTTCGCGCTGCTGATCAGCTTCATCGGCACCTTCATCGTGCTGTACGCCGGCGCTTACCTTAAGGGCCATGCCGACCTCGGCCGGTTCCTGATGTTCCTGCTGATGTTCATGGGCTCGATGCTAGGGCTCGTGCTGTCGGACAACGTGGTCACCCTGTTCGTGTTCTGGGAACTGACCTCGATCACCTCCTTCCTGCTGATCGGCTTCAACCACGACAAGGCCCGCTCGCGCCGCGCCGCGCTGCAGGCCCTAGTGGTCACCGGCGGCGGCGGGCTGGCCCTGCTCGCGGGGCTGCTGCTGATGGCCCAGGCGGGCGGCGCGATGGAGCTGTCGACACTGCTCGCCGACGGCGACGTGCTGCGCGACCACCCCTGGTATTTGGCGATCCTCGTCCTGGTGCTTTGCGGCGCGTTCACCAAATCGGCCCAGGTGCCGTTCCATTTCTGGCTGCCCAACGCCATGGAGGCGCCGACCCCGGTCAGCGCCTACCTGCACTCCGCCACCATGGTGAAAGCCGGGGTGTACTTGCTGGCGCGCATGAACCCGGGCCTCGGCGGGACAGAGGTCTGGCATGTCACGCTGATGGTCTTCGGCGGCGCTACGCTTGTTGCCGGCGCGCTCCTCGCGCTGCGCAACACCGACCTCAAGCTGATGCTCGCCCAGACGACGGTCGCCAGCCTGGGCCTGCTGGTCTTCCTGATCGGCATCGGAGAGCCGCTGGCGATCCAGGCGGCGATGGCCTACCTGTTCGCCCATTCGATGTTCAAGGGCGCGCTGTTCATGGTCGCCGGCTCGGTCGACCACGGCACCGGCACCCGCGACCTGTACCGCCTGTCCGGCCTGGGCCGCATCATGCCGTTCACCGCGACGGCCGGCGCGCTCGCCGCGCTGTCCATGTCCGGGCTGCCGCCCTTCTTCGGCTTCATTGCAAAGGAATGGGTCTACAAGGGCACCCTCGACGGCGGCCTGCCGCTTGTCCTGACCGCGGTCGCGATCACCGGCAACGCGCTGATGTTCGCCGTTGCGTTCCTGGTCGGCTTCAAGCCGTTCTTCGGAAAGCCGGGCGACACGCCGCACAAACCCCATGAAGGCACGCTGAGCCTGTGGATCGGCGCCCTGACCCTGGCCGTGCTCAGCCTGTTCTTCGGCCTGTTCAGCAATATCTCCGAAAGCCTGTTCGTCGGCCCCGCCGCCATCGCGGTCGGCGGGCAGGCGATGGCGGTCGACCTGTACCTGTGGGGCGGTTTCAAGGCCCCGGTGGTCGCCAGCATCATCACGGTTGCCATCGGCGCGCTGCTGTTCTGGCAGGGCCGGCGCGCGAGCGATGCGCTGGCACGGCTCATCGACCCTCTCTGGGGGCCCGACAAGGGCTACGACCAGTTCATGGACGCGATCGTCGCACTGGCCCGCAGTGTCTCGGGGATGCTGCAGACGGGCTTCCTGCGACGCTACATGCTGGTCACCTTCCTCGTCCTTGCCGCGGCGGTCGTGCTGCCCCAGCTGTTCGACGGCATCGGCGTCACCTTCCAGACACCGCCCGTCGACCTGCTGGTCTGGTCCGTCGTCCTGCTGACGTTCGGTGGCGGACTCGCGGTCATGATCATCCGCTCGCGCCTCATCGCCATTATGTCCATGGGTATCATGGGCACCGGCGTCGCCTTCGTGTTCCTTCTCTTCGGCGCGCCGGACCTCGCCTTCACCCAGCTCATGGTCGAGACCCTGTCGGTGGTCATCCTTACCCTTGTGATCACGCGCCTGCCGGTTTTCGGGAACGACCATCGCGGCCCGTTACGCGTCACGCGCGATGCCGCGATCGGCGTGGCGGTCGGCGGGGCGCTGGCGGCACTGCTCCTGACGATCACGGGTTCACCCCTCGATATCGGTCTCAGCACCTACTTCGGCGAACGCAGCTACACCGAGGCCTTTGGCCGGAACATCGTCAATGTGATCCTGGTCGACTTCCGCGCGCTCGACACGCTTGGCGAGATCGCGGTCGTGACCATCGCCGGCGTGTCCGTGCTGGGCCTGCTCGCCTTCCGGCGGCGCGAAAGTGCCGATGAATCGGTCGCCAGCGAGGGGGAGAAGACGCCATGAACTCGCTGATCCTGCGGACCGCAACGCCGCTGCTCGCCGGGCTGATGCTCCTGTTCTCGATCTATGTGCTGCTGCGCGGCCACAACGAGCCCGGCGGAGGTTTCATCGGCGGACTGATCGGCGCGTCGGCCTTCGCGATCTACGCCATCGCCGAAGGCCTGGCGGCCGCGCGACGCGCCCTCGTGGTGCCGCCGATCGCCATCGCAGGCAGCGGACTCCTGCTGGCAGCGCTCAGCGGTGTGGTGTCGATCCTGTTCGGCGACGCGTTCCTGACCGGCCAGTGGTGGTTCCCCGCCTTCGCGCCCGACATGAAGTACGCGTCAACGGTCGTGCTGTTCGACGTCGGCGTCTATCTCGTGGTGGTCGGCGCGATCTCCGGCATCGCCTTTGCCCTCGAGGAGCGCGAGTAGATGGAGACGATCCTCGCCATCCTCGTCGGCTTCCTGTTCGCGATCAGCGTCTACCTGTTGCTGTCGGGCTCGCTGATCCGGCTGATCCTGGGCGTATTCGTTCTGGGCAACGCGACCCACCTGCTGATCTTCGTGTCCGGGCGGCTGACGCGCGAAAGCCCGCCCCTGGTCGACGCCGGGCTCAAGGTCGCGGAAGCCGACGTCGCCAACCCTCTGCCCCAGGCACTGATCCTGACGGCCATCGTGATCAGCTTCTCGCTGTTCGCCTTCCTGCTGGTGCTGTCCTACAGGGCCTACCAGTCGCTCGACACCATCGACACCGACGAGATGCGGATCGCCGAACCGGAATCCGACACCCCGCCGATGCGAGGCCGCGATGTCTGAGATGGCCGCATGGCTCGTCGTCTGGCCGGTCGCCATCCCGCTGATCGGCGCGGCGCTCGCGATCACGCTCTGGGGGCGTCCGCACGCCCAGAGCGCCGTGGGTCTGATCGCCACCGCGCTTCAGCTGGTGACAAGCCTGGCGCTCCTGGGCCATGTCTGGGCGAACGGGCCGGTCGCCATGGCGATGGGCGGATGGCCCGCCCCGTTCGGGATCGCGTTCGCCGCCGATACGCTGGGGGCCGGCCTCACGGTCGCCGCCAGCGCCGTGGCCATGGCGATCCTGGTCTACGGACTCGCCGACACCGGCATCGAGCACCGGCGCGCCGGGATCGTTCCGCTGCTGCTGGCGCTGATGATGGGCGTCGCCGGCGCGTTCCTGACCGCCGACATCTTCAACCTCTATGTCTGGTTCGAGGTCACGCTGATCTCGTCCTTCGGGCTGATGGTGCTGGGCGGGCGGCGCGAGCAGCTCGACGGCGCCGTGAAATACGCCTTCCTCAACCTGCTGGCGACAACCCTGCTGCTGATCGCGATCGCGCTGCTCTACGGGATGACCGGGACGCTGAGCATGGCGGACCTTTCGGGCAAGGTTGCAGCCTTGCCGGCCGACGCGCCGGTCGAGACGATCGCGCTCCTGTTCCTGGTCTCGCTGGGCATGAAGGCGGCACTGTTCCCCCTCCACTTCTGGCTGCCGGCGGCCTATCACACGCCGCTGCCGACCGTCTCGGCGATCTTTGCGGCCCTGCTGACCAAGGTCGGCGTCTACTCGCTGATGCGCGTGTTCATGATCGTCTTTCCCGACGGCGGGGAGATCGCTCGGGAGGCGATGGTCTGGGTTGCGGTCGCGACCATGGTCGTGGGCGCGTTGGGCGCGCTGGCCGAAACCGATATCCGCCGGGTCGTTTCCTACACCGTCATCAGCGGCGTCGGGGTCATGGTCGGCGGCCTGGCCATCGGCACCGAACTCGCGCTGCTCGGCACCACCTTCTACGTCATCCACTCGATCGTCGTGTCGGCCGCGTTGTTCATGGCGGCGGGCATGGTGGCGCGGACGGGCGGCGGCACCCGGATCGCCGACCTCGCGGGGCTCTACAAGGGAGCGCCGTTCCTCGCCGTGGCGTTCCTGATCAGCGGGTTGTCGCTCGCCGGCGTGCCGCCTTTGGCGGGCTTCTGGCCCAAGGTCTACCTGGTCCAGGCCAGCCTGGAAGCGGGTCAGTACGCGATCACCGCGGGTGTCCTTGTCTCCGGGTTCCTGACCCTGATGCTCGTGGGGCGGATTTTCGCGCTGGTTTTCTGGCGCGAGGCGGCGGATGGGGCGCGGGCCATGGCGCCCGCTTCCACCCGGGGCGCTCCCCCGAACGGCGGCGCCGTCCTGAAGGGCGCGCTCGGCGCGCTGGCGGCCTTGACCTTCGTCATCGGCGTCTATGCTGCGCCGGTCGTCGACATGTCCGCGCGCGCTGCGGCGGAACTGCTGGCGCCCGACGCCTACATCGAGGCGGTGCTCGCGAGCCCGGCACAGACCGCCGCAGCAGGCGCTGACGGTCCGGAGGTGCGGCGATGAACCTCCTGCTCGTCAACATCGTGCTGGCGCTGCTTTGGGGCGTAGTCACCAACAGCTTCTCGGCAAGCAACCTGCTCTTCGGCTTCGTCCTCGCCTATCTGTGCCTGTGGCTCGTGCGCGAGCGATTCGACCAGCGCAACTTCTTCCGACCGTTCCGAATCCTCAGGCTCGCCGGGCTGTTCGTTTACGAACTGGTGCTCTCGGGCTACCGGGTGGCCCGGGACACGCTCGCACCGCGCATGACCTTCCGGCCGGCAATCGTCGCCTATCGGCTGGAGCTCGAAAGCGAAGTCGGGATCATGCTTCTCGCCAACCTCATCACCCTGACCCCCGGCACGCTGAGCGTCGATATTTCGACCGACCGATCCACGCTGTACATTCATGCCATGGACGTCGACGACCCCGACGCGCTGCGCGCCGATATCCGCAACGGGTTCGAGCGCCGGATTCGCGAGGCGCTGGAGTAGTCCCATGGCTGAATTCGGCGCACTGTTCCTGGATTGGTCCATCCTCTTCGCCTACGGCGCGATGATCGTCTCCGTCGCGCTGACGGTGTTCCGGCTGCTGCGCGGGCCGACCCCGGCCGATCGGGTGGTCGCACTCGACATGCTGGCCCTGCTCGGGATCGGCTTTATCGGGATTTTCTCGATCTCCACCGGGGAATACGCCTTCCTCGACGTGGCGATCGCGCTGGCGCTGGTCGGTTTCCTCGCCACCGTTGCCTTCGCCCGCTACGTCTATCGCGGCGCGATCGACGCGCGCCACGCGCGCGCGCGCGCCGACACGGGAGACGAGGCATGACCGATCTCATCGGCGGACTCATCATCCTGGTCGGGGCCGTGTTCTCGCTGGTCGCGGGAATCGGGCTTTTTCGCCTGCCGGATATCTTCGTGCGCATGCACGCCGCGACAAAGGCGGGAACCCTCGGGGCGGGGCTCGTCCTGGTGGCCATCGCGGTCGACTCCCAGGATATCGGGGTCGTCACCCGCGCGATCGCCGGGCTGATCTTCCTGCTGCTGACGGCACCGGTCGCCGCGCACCTGCTCGGCCGCGCCGCCTACCTGTCGCAGGCGGAACTCTGGTCGAAGACGCACATCGACGACCTCGAGGGCAAGTACGACGCCGACGGGCGGCGGCTGGCCGGCACGCCAGAGAACAGCCCCCGGTCCGCGACCCGCGACATCCCGAACCCCGGCTGACCCGCGCGGGCATGCGTGCGGCGACCGGCGGAGAGGTTAGCAAGCAGCGCACACCCAGGCCGATGCCATCACACCAATGGACGGCTGGACTCGCGGAGTCCGTGCACTAAACTCTTCGTCAACCGAATGGTCTGGTGACGGTAATGGATCGTCTGTGACAGTCAGGGAGAAACGGACATGTCGAATCGCTTGAAATACGCCGCCCTCGCAGTGGCCGGTGCAGCCCTCGTCGGTGCCACGGCGCCCGCCCACGCACAGGAGGCGCGCGACTACCTGCTCGCCACCGCCAGCACCGGCGGCACCTACTATCCCGTCGGGGTCGCGCTCTCGACCCTGGTCAAGGTCAAGCTGCAGCCAAAGCAGAAGATCAACGTATCGGCCATCAGCTCAGCGGGCTCGGGCGAGAACGTGAAGCTGCTGCGCGACAACGAGGCCCAGTTCGCCATCCTGCAGGGGCTGTTCGGCTCCTATGCCTGGAACGGCACCGGCCCGATCGCCAACGACGGCCCGCAGCGCGAAATGCGTTCGGTCTCGATGCTGTGGTCGAACGTCGAGCACTTCGTCGTGAAGTCCAAATACGCCAAGACCGGCACGATCGATGACTTCATGTCCCTGAAGGGCAAGAAGGTTTCGATGGGCCGGCAGAACTCGGGCACGATCGGCTCCAACCGGGTGATCATGCAGAACCTGGGTTCCGACATGGACAAGGAGTTCGATCTCGCCTTCATGGGCTACGGTCCGAGCGCCGAGGCGATGCAGAACGGCAACATCGAGGGCATGTCGACCCCGGCCGGCGTGCCGGTCGGCGGCGTCACCCAGGCCTTCGCGGCGATGGGCAAGGAGGCGACCCTGCTGTCGTTCACGCCCGATCAGCAGAAGAAGGCCGACGGCGGGCTGGGCCTGTGGACGCCGTTCACGATCCCGGCCGGCACCTATCCGGGCCAGGACAAGGAAGTGGCGACGATCGCCCAGCCGAACTTCCTGGCGACCCGTGCGGACACGCCCGAGGACGTGGTCTACATGATCACCAAGACCATGTACGAGAACCTGCCCTTCCTGCAGGGCATCCATGCGGCCACCAAGGCGATGAGCATCGAGCGCGCGATCGCGGGCCTGCCCATGCCGCTGCACCCCGGTGCGCTGAAGTACTACAAGGAAGTCGGGGTCAACGTTTCCGAAAGCCTGATGGCGAAGTAGCATCGCGCCTTCGCAGTAAAACACCGGACGGCGCGGGGTGGATCCATCCCGCGCCGTTCCGGCATGAGGACCATGTCAGAGCCTGATCACGCAATGCCACGCGCCGAGGCCACGGGCGGCGACGTCGGCGAGGTCCAGACCCACACAAGGACGTTGACGGGCGCACCCGCCGTCGCCATCGGTGCGCTCGCGGTGGCGGTTTCGATCGCGCACCTCTACTTCAATACGCTCGGCACCCTCGACACGCTGTGGCAGACGGCCTGGCACCTGGCCGGCCTCGGATTCCTGTGCGCGGTCATCTATCCGATGTTCGCGGCGCGCAATGCTGCCGCGGCACGCATCGTCCTGGTCCTCGACATCCTGCTCGGCCTGGCGGTGGCCGCGTCCGCGATCTTCCTGATCTCCCAGGAGAACGCGATCTACGACCGCGGCGTGCGGATGACGCCGCTGGAGATCACGGCGGGCATCGTGTGCATCGTCGGCGCCCTGGAACTGACCCGCCGGACGACCGGCTGGATCATCCCGATCCTGATCGTCGTCGCGCTGACCTATGTGATCTGGTGGGGCGCGTGGATCGGCGGCACGTTCCGTTTCTCCGGCCTGGCGCCCGAGACCGTCCTGTTCCGCTCGATCTTCAACGACGAGGGCATGTTCGGCATCATCGCGCGCATCTCCTCGACCGTCGTGTTCATGTTCATCCTGTTCGCGGCCTTCCTGGTGCGCTCGGGCGCGAGCGCGATCATCATCGACATGGCGCGCGCCGCGGTCGGCCGGTTCGCCGGCGGCCCCGGCCTCGTCGCCGTCTTCGCCTCGGGCCTGACAGGCACCATCTCGGGGTCGGCCGTCGGCAATACCGCCTCGACCGGTTCGGTGACCATCCCGTTGATGAAGGGCGCCGGTTTCCCCGCCCGCTTCGCCGCCGGGGTCGAGGCCTCGGCATCGACCGGCGGGCAGCTCATGCCCCCGATCATGGGAGCCGGGGCCTTCGTGATGGCCAACTTCACCGGCATCTCCTACACCCAGATCATTGCCGTCAGCTTCCTGCCGGCGGTGCTGTATTTCCTGTCGGTCGGCTTCTATGTGCGGATCGAGGCGAAGCGCCAGAACCTCGGCGGCGAGCTCGAGGTGCCGGCCATCGCCGACGTGCTGAAGCGCGGCGGCATCGCCTTCATCCTGCCCATCGCGCTGCTGATCGTGCTGCTGATCGAGGGCTTCACCCCCACCTTCGCGGCCGGCTATGCGATCCTCGCCGTCGTCGGCGCCTCGTGGCTGACCCCCAACCGGATGGGGCCGCGCGCCATCGTCGAGGCGCTGGCGCTGGGCGCGCGCAACATGGTCTCGATCGGCGTCCTGCTGGTCACCATCGGCCTGGTCGTCAACGTCGTGGCGACCACGGGCATCGGCAACACCTTCTCGATCATGATTTCCCAGTGGGCGGGCAGCAACCTGCTGATCGCGATCGTGCTCGTGGCCATCGCCTCGCTCGTGCTGGGCATGGGGCTGCCCGTGACCGCCGCCTACATCATGCTGGCGTCGGTCTCGGCGCCCGCGCTGTCGGACATGATCTCGAACATGGAACTCGTCCAGGCGATCGCCGCCGGCAACGTGCCCGAGGGCGCCAAGGCGATCTTCCTGCTGGTTGCGCCCGACAGCGTGGCCCCGCTCGGATCGGCAATGCCGCTGGAACAGGCGCGCGCGCTGGCTGCGATGATTCCCGCCGACCTCACCCCCATCGTGCGCGAACAGATCCTTTCGCCCGAGACCCTGGTGCTGGCGCTGCTGTCGGCGCACATGATCGTGTTCTGGCTGTCGCAGGACAGCAACGTCACCCCACCCGTCTGCCTCGCGGCCTTTGCGGCGGCGGCCATCGCGCGAACGCCGCCGATGGCGACCGGGTTCACCTCGTGGAAGATCGCCAAGGGCCTCTACATCGTGCCCCTGCTGATCGCCTACACGCCGTTCCTCGGCGGGCCGGTCGATCAGGTGCTGACGATCTTCGCGTTCGGCGTATTCGGCCTCTATGCCTTCTCTGCGGCGATGCAGGGCCACCTCGAGGGACCGCTCAACTGGCCCTTGCGCGCCGTCGCTTTGGCGGCCGGTGCGGCCCTGCTCTGGCCGACGGACCTTGCCGTCCACCTGGGCGGACTGGCCGTGTTCATCGCGCTGTTCGTCTGGTCGCGCCGCCGCGCCGGCACCGCCTGAGCCGATTTCGCAACCGCCGGCGCGGCCACGGCGATATAACCGCCGGCATGTCGCCGGCCGCCACCATCGCCACCATGTTCGTCGCCCATATCGCGAGCATGACCGGGTTCGCCGCCTTCCCCGCGCTGCTTCTTCCCCTGCAGGCGGAATGGGCGCTGACGAACACGGAAGCCGGCTGGATCAGCGGCATCTACTTTGCCGGCTACGTCGCAGCGGTCGCGATCCTGGTGCCCTGGACCGATCGGGTGGATTCGCGGCGCATCTACATCGCCAGCCTGTTCGTCTCGGCCGCGGGCCTCGCCGGCTTCGCCGCGCTTGCCGACGGCTTCTGGTCGGCGATGGCCTGGAACGCGGTGCAGGGTGCGGGCGTGGGCGGCACCTACATGACCGGTCTCAAGGTACTGACCGACCGGCTGCCGCATCCCGTGCCCTCGCGCGGCGTTGCAACCTATACTGCGGGCTTCTCGGTCGGTGCCGGCGTGTCGTTCGGCCTGAACGGCCTGGTCGGAACGGCGTTCGGCTGGCCCGCGGCGTTCGGAGCCGCCGCATTCGGCCCCCTGCTTGCCGCCGTGCTGGCACGCGCCCTCCTCCGGTCCCGCGCACCCCTGCCCGAGGAACGCCCGCCGACGGCGATGTTCGACATCCGGCCCGTCCTGTGCAACCGGCCGGCCATGGCCTATGTGCTCGGCTATGCCGGGCATTCCTGGGAGCTGTTCGCGCTGCGCGGATGGATCGTCGCCTTCCTCGTCTTCGCCTCGGAACGCAGCGCCGGCACCGCGACGGCCGACGCCGCGCTCGTGGCGGCGGCGGCAAACCTCGCTGCGGTCGGCGCCAGCCTCGTCGGCAACGAATTGTGCGAGCGATACGGGCGCCGGCGCGTCGTGACGTTCGCCATGCTGTCCTCGTTCGCGGCCGCGCTCGTCATGGGGCTCACACCCGGCCTGCCGTTTGCGGTCGTCGTCGTGGTCTTCTTCGTCTACAGCGGCCTCGTGATGGGAGATTCGGGCTCGCTGACCGCGGGCGCGGTCCAGCAGGCGGCGGCGGGTTATCGCGGCCTGACCCTTGCCGTGCACTCGCTGTTCGGATTCTCCGCCGCCCTGCTCGGCCCGCTTGCCGTCGGGTTCGTGCTGGACAGTTCCGGCGGCCAGGCGTCGGGGCTCGCCTGGTTCCTCGCCTTCGCGACCATCGGTGCCGGCTCGTTCGCCGGCGCGGTCTGCGTGAACCGGGTCGCGGGGCGCCGAATATCGCGCCGATAACCCCTAGACACGGCTTGTCCCGCCGCCGGGCGGGGTCTATTTTCCGGCCATCTCCAGCCCAAGCGTCAGAAGGACCATCGCCATGGAAATGACCGGCGAATACAGGATCGAAGCCCCGCGCGAGAAGGTGTGGGCCGCACTCAACGATCCCGACGTCCTCAAGCAGTCGATCCCCGGATGCGACGAGATCGAGCAGACCTCCGACACCTCGTTCGAGGCGAAGGTCACGGCCAAGGTCGGCCCGGTGAAGGCGAAGTTCGCGGGCGCTGTCCAACTGACCGACATCGATGCACCCAACGGCTACCGCATCTCCGGCGAGGGCAAGGGCGGCGCGGCTGGGTTTGCCAAGGGCGGCGCCAATGTCCGCCTCGAAGACGATGGCGGCGCGACCATCCTGAAGTACGAGGTCGATGCCCAGGTCGGCGGCAAGCTCGCCCAGCTCGGCGCACGCCTGATCGACGGCACAGCCAAGAAGATGGCCTCGCAGTTCTTCGAGAACTTCGCCGCGGCCGTCGAACAGGATGGCGGCGCGGCCGAGGCCCCGACCGGCGAACCGGCACCCGCCGCGCCGGCCGCCGCACCCGCTCCGACGGCCGGCGACACCCGCGCCCTGGCCCAGGTCGGCGTCGGCACCTGGATCGTCGGCGCGATCGTCGCCATCGTCGTCATCGCGGCGCTCGTGTCCTAGGAATTTCGTCGCAAACGGAGGTTTTCGCCGCGCAGCGCCTTGACGCAAGGCGCGGGGCGGATGAAACTCGGGTTCTGTAATCAACAGGTTCGGTGCGCCCGAATTCCGGCGCACCGGGCCGCATTTAACGGGGCAACCCGAAGCAGGGAGGAGCGTAATGCCCACCGTGTCCATGACGGTGAACGGAAAGTCCGTCTCGGCTGATGTCGAGCCGAGGACCTTGCTCGTTCAGTATCTTCGCGAACATCTGGGGCTGACCGGTACCCATGTCGGCTGCGACACCAGCCAGTGCGGCGCGTGCGTGGTGCATGTGAACGGCGAGTCCGTGAAGTCGTGCACGACGTTGGCGATGCAGAACGAAGGAGCCGACGTCACCTCGATCGAGGGCCTGGCCGACGGCGACACCCTGCACCCGATGCAGGAGGCCTTCCGCGAGAACCACGGCCTGCAGTGCGGCTTCTGCACTCCGGGCATGGTAATGAGCGCGCTCGATCTGGTGAAGAAGAACTCCGATCCGAGCGAGAAAGATGTTCGCGAGTGGCTCGAGGGCAACCTCTGCCGCTGCACCGGCTACCACAATATCGTCAAGTCCATCCTGGCCGGCGCACAAGCCCTGAAGGGATAACGTCATGACGGCCACCGGTATCGGAGCTCCCGTCAGGCGCGTTGAGGACCGGCGGTTCCTGACGGGGAACGGCAACTACACCGACGACATCAACCGGCCGGGCCAGGCCCACGCCTGGATTCTGCGGTCGCCGCACGCGCACGCGAAGCTGGCGAAGGTCGACACCTCGAAGGCGCGCGCCGCCGACGGCGTGCTGGCCGTGCTGACCGGCGCCGACATGGCCGCTGACGGGGTTGGCGGCCTGCCCTGCGGCTGGCAGATCCACAACAAGGACGGCTCGCCGATGCTCGAGCCGGGCCACCCGCCGCTGGCCGTCGACAAGGTGCGTCACGTCGGCGACCAGGTCGCCATCGTCATCGCCGAGACCCGCGGCCAGGCGCGCGACGCCGCCGAACTGATCGCCGTCGACTACGATGTGCTGCCCGCCGTCATCGACATGGACGCGGCGCTGGCAGGCGGGACCCTCGTCCATGACGACGTCCCCAACAATCGCTGCTTCGACTGGGAGATCGGCGACAAGGAGGCCACCGACGCCGCCTTCGCGAACGCCGCGACAATCGTCTCGATCGACCTGGTCAACAACCGCCTGATCCCCAACGCGATGGAGCCGCGCGCGGCGATCTCGGACTACGACCGCACGTCGGGCCGCCACACGCTCTACACCACCAGCCAGAACCCGCACGTCATCCGGCTGCTGATGGGCGCGTTCGTGCTGCAGATTCCCGAGCACAAGCTGCGCGTCGTCGCGCCCGATGTCGGCGGCGGCTTCGGCTCGAAGATCTTCCACTACGCCGAGGAGGCGATCCTCACCTGGGCCGCGGCCAAGGTGAACCGCCCGATCAAGTGGACGGCGGAGCGTTCGGAATCCTTCATGACCGACGCCCACGGCCGCGACCATGAGAGCCACGCCGAGCTCGCGCTCGACGCCGACGGCAAGTTCATCGGCCTGCGTGTCGCGACCAAGGCTAACATCGGCGCCTATCTCTCGACGTTCGGGTCGAGCGTGCCGACTTACCTCTACGCGACCCTGCTCGCCGGCGTGTACCAGACGCCCGCGATCTATGCCGAGGTGCAGACGGTGTTCACCAACACCGTGCCTGTCGACGCCTATCGCGGCGCCGGGCGCCCCGAATGCACCTACCTGCTCGAACGCCTCGTCGCCAAGGCGGCGCGCGAGACGGGCATCGACCCCGTCGAGCTGCGCAAGCGGAACATGATCCAGCCGGACCAGTTCCCCTACCAGACGCCGGTGGCGCTGCAGTACGACTGCGGCGACTATCCCGCCTCGTTCGATGCCGCACTCGAGGCCGCCGACTATGCCGGCTTCGAGAAGCGACGTGCCGCGGCGGAGAAAGTCGGCAAGCTGCGCGGCATCGGCATTTCTACCTATATCGAGGCGTGCGGCATCGCGCCGTCGGCCGTCGCCGGGGCGCTGGGCGCCCGCGCAGGACTCTATGAGTCCGCGCAGGTGCGCGTGCACCCGACCGGCTCGGTGACCGTCTACACGGGCACCCACAGCCACGGCCAGGGCCACGAGACCACTTTCGCCCAGCTCGTCTCCGACACGTTCGGCATCCCGATCGAGAACGTCGAGATCAGCCACGGCGACACCGACCAGGTCCAGTTCGGCATGGGCACCTACGGCTCGCGTTCGCTCGCGGTGGGGGGGCCGGCGATCCTCAAGGCCTGTAACAAGGTCATCGACAAGGCCAAGAAGATCGCGGCGCACATCCTCGAGGCCGACGTCTCAGACATCGAGTTCGCAGACGGCAAGTTCACCGTCGCGGGCACCGACAAGGAGATGGCGTTCGGCGAGGTCTCGCTGGCGGCCTATGTGCCCCACAACTACCCGATCGAGGAGATCGAGCCCGGGCTCGACGAGAACGCGTTCTACGACCCGCTCAACTTCAGCTTCCCCGGCGGCTGTCACATCTGCGAGGTCGAGGTCGACCCCGAGACGGGCGATGTCGAGATCGTGGGCATGACGGCGGTCGACGATGTCGGGCGCGTCATCAACCCGATGATCGTCGAGGGACAGGTCCATGGCGGCCTGACCCAGGGCATTGGCCAGGCGCTGCTCGAGGGCTGCGTCTACGACAGCGACGGACAGCTCCTGTCCGGCTCGTACATGGACTACACCATGCCGCGGGCCGACGACGTGCCGAGCTATGCGGCCTCGACCAAGAGCGTGATGGGCGCGTCCAACCCGCTCGAGGTCAAGGGCGTCGGCGAGGTCGGTGCCATCGGCTCGCCGCCAGCGGTGATCAACGCGATCCTCGACGCACTGGCGCCGCTCGGCGTCGAAGACATTTCAATGCCGGCCACGCCGCAGAAGGTTTGGCAGGCGATCAACGGTTCCACGATCCGCCAGGCGGCGGAGTAACGTCTGGCGAGGGAGGTAGACGATGTACCAGTTCAACTATCAGAAGGCGGGTTCGGCCGACGCTGCAGCCAAAGCCGTGACTTCGTCCGAGGACGGCCGGTTCCTGGCCGGCGGCATGACCCTGATTCCGACGCTGAAGCAGCGCCTCGCGCAGCCTTCGGACCTCGTCGACCTCGCCGGCATCGGCGACCTGGTCGGCATCGAGGATGGCGGCGACAGCGTCACCATCAAGGCGATGACCCGCCACGTCGACGTGGCGAATTCGCCTGTGGTCCAGAGCAAGATCCCGGCGCTCGCCAGCCTCGCCAGCCATATCGGCGATCCCCAGGTGCGCAACCGCGGCACCATCGGCGGTTCGCTGGCCAACAACGACCCGGCCGCCGACTATCCGGCCGCAGTGCTCGGCCTGAACGCTACGGTGATCACGAACAAGCGCGAGATCGCCGCCGACGATTATTTCGACGGCATGTTCACCACCACGCTCGAGGAAGGTGAGCTGATCACCGCGGTCCGCTTCCCCGTCCCCGGCAAGGCGGCCTACACCAAGTTCCCGAACCCCGCCTCGCGCTATGCGCTGGTGGGCGTGATGGTCGCGCAGACCGGTGGCGAGATCCGCGTCGCGGTGACCGGCGCCGGCCAGGACGGCGTGTTCCGCGCCGCCGAGATCGAGAGCGCGCTGTCGGGCAACTGGAGCGCCGATGCCGCCAAGGGCGTGAAGATGTCGGCCGACGGTCTCAACGCCGACATCCATGCCTCCGCAGACTATCGCGCGCACCTCATCTCGGTGATGGCGAGCCGCGCGGTTGCCGCTGCCGGCTGATCCCAATCGCCGTATATACTGGCGCGACGGCCGGGGCCCCGCCCCGGCCGTCTTGCTTGGTCGGGTTGGACGAATGCGGTCCCTGAGCTATATCAACGTCAGACCCCGAACATCGGAATACCTTCAATTCATGGGCGAACCGTTCGTTCGCGCCGCAACGCGGGTGAGAAATTCCCTTGACCAGTCTTCCTGAGAACGTCGAAAGCACCCTGGAGCTGCTTGCCGACGGCAACTACGTCTCCGACCGCAGCCTGGCGACGGCGGTCTACCTGTCGCTGCAGCTCGGACGCCCCCTCTTCCTCGAGGGCGAGGCCGGTGTCGGGAAGACCGAGATCGCCAAGGTGCTGGCCGACACGCTGGGCCGCCGGCTGGTGCGCCTGCAGTGTTACGAGGGCCTCGATGTGGCGTCCGCCGTGTACGAGTGGAACTATTCGGCCCAGATGATCGAGATCCGCATGGCCGAGGCCGAGGGCGTCGCCGACCGCGAGCGCCTGGGCGACGACATCTTCTCCAACCGGTTCCTGATCCACCGCCCCCTGCTGCAGGCGCTCGACCCGTCCGCCGACGGCCCGCCCGTGCTGCTGATCGACGAGCTCGACCGCACCGACGAGGCGTTCGAGGCCTACCTGCTGGAGGTGCTGTCGGACTTCCAGATCACGATCCCCGAGATCGGCACGATCCGCGCCGACAAGCCGCCGATCGTCGTCATCACCTCGAACCGCACGCGCGAGATTCACGACGCGCTGAAGCGCCGCTGCTTCTATTACTGGGTCGACTATCCCGATGCCGTGCGCGAGCTGGAAATCCTGGCGATCAAGGCGCCCCAGGCCGGCGCGAGGCTGTCGTGCCAGGTCGTCGAATTCGTCCAGAAGCTGCGCGAGATGGACCTGTTCAAGCTGCCGGGCATCGCCGAGACGATCGACTGGGCCTCGGCGCTGCACCAGCTCGACATAATCGAACTCACGCCCGAGGCGATCGACGACACGCTGGGCGTGCTGCTCAAGTACCAGGACGACATCGCCAAGATCCGCGGCAGCGAGGCCGCACGCATCCTCGATCAGGTCAAGAGCGAGGTCGCGTTGGCGCAGACGGCGACGAGCTAGGACGCCGCGGTGTCCGAGAAGGCGATCCCCGACGAGGCCCGCCCGGCGATCCGGGCCAGGACGGCGCTCGACGAGATTCCCGAGGCCCGCGCGGGCGACGAGGGCCGGATCGCCACGAACATCATGCATTTCGCGCGCGTGCTGCGCGCTGCGGGCCTGCCGGTGGGGCCAGGACGG
This sequence comes from Rhodospirillaceae bacterium, assembly GCA_038117265.1. Classification (GTDB taxonomy): domain Bacteria; phylum Pseudomonadota; class Alphaproteobacteria; order UBA6615; family UBA6615; genus JAYPUG01. The sequence continues at coordinate 72,039 of JAYOFO010000004.1, read as the reverse complement.
GTGATCGAGGCCATCAACGCCGTCGAGACGGTGGGCATCGGCAACCGCGACGATTTCTACTGGACGCTCCACGCCGTGTTCGTGAACCGGCGCGACCAGCGTGAAATCTTCGACCAGGCGTTCCACGTCTTCTGGCGGAATCCCAAGCTGCTCGAGCGAATGGCCTCTCTGGTCCTGCCCTCCTTCGTCGACCCCGACGCCCAGCAGCAGGCCGAGGAAATGAACCGCCGGCTGGCCGAGGCGCTGCAGCAGGACCGCTCGGAGATGCCGGGCCAGGGCGACGGCGAGGACGAGGAAGACCCCGAGATCACCGTCGATGCGGTGATGACCTGGTCGGCCAACGAGGTTTTGCAGAAGACCGACTTCGAGAAGATGTCGCGCGAGGAGGTCGAGGCGGCTAAGCGAGCTATCGCGCGCATGCGCCTGCCTATCGACGAGATGCCGACCCGCCGGTTCCGCCGCGACAAGCGCGGCCGGCGGATCGACATGCGGGCCACCCTGCGCGCGGCGATGCGCGGCGGCGGCGCCTCGATCCCGCTGCAGTACCGCAAGCGCAAGCGGCGCCCCCCGCCCCTGGTCGTGCTGTGCGACATCTCGGGCTCGATGAGCCGCTATTCGCGCATGATGCTGCACTTCATGCACGCCGTCACGAACGACCGCGACCGGGTCCACACCTTCCTGTTCGGCACGCAGCTGACCAACGTCACCCGCCAGCTGCGCTACAAGGATGTCGACGAGGCGCTGGACAAGGTGGTCGAAGCGGTCGACGACTGGTCGGGCGGCACCCGGATCGGCCATTCGCTGCACGACTTCAACACGCAATGGTCGCGTCGCGTGCTCGGCCAGGGTGCGGTGGTCCTGATGATCACCGACGGCCTCGACCGCGACGCCGCGGACGGGCTGGAGGGCGAGATCGAGCGCTTGCACATGTCATGCCGCCGCTTGATCTGGCTGAACCCGCTCCTACGTTATGATCGTTACGAACCGAAGTCGCTCGGCGCTCGGTCGATCCTGCCGCACGTCGACGAGTTCCGTTCGATCCACAACCTGGAAAGCCTGGAACAGTTGGCCGCGTCGCTGTCGAAACCGGCCCCGGAACGGGCCAAGGTGGCGCGCAAGTGGCAGGAGGCAGCCGAATGAGCGAAGCATCGATCAACCTGCAGACCCTCGACCATGACGACATCGTCGAACAGGCCGCCGCATGGCGGCAAGGCGGTCGCAACGTCGCCCTGGCGACGGTCGTCAGCACCTGGGGCTCCTCGCCCCGTCCCGTCGGCAGCCAGCTCGCCATCGACGAGGACGGCAACATGATCGGCTCGGTCTCGGGCGGCTGCATCGAGGGTGCCGTCGTCCACGAGGCCCGCGAGGTGATGAAGGACGGCAAGCCGCGCCTGCTCGACTTCGGCGTGTCCGACGAAATGGCCTGGGAAGTCGGCCTCGCCTGCGGTGGCAAGGTCGAGGTCTGGGTCGAGCGGATCGACTGACCCGACATGCGCCCCGAAACCCTCCAAGCCCTGCTCGCCGCACGCGAAGCCAAGCAGCCGGTGGCGCTGGTCTCGAACCTGGAATCCGGCGAACAGGCCCTCGTCTACACCGACCGGGCCGAAGGCGCGCTGGCGCTCGACGACGCCACGCTGGATGCGGCCCGTGCCGCGATCCGCGACGACAAGTCGGGGCGCGTACACGACACCGACGCCTCGCTGTTCGTGCAGGTGTTCAACCCGCCGAAACGACTGATCGTCGTCGGCGCCGTCCACATCGCCCAGCCGCTCGTCCTGCTAGCACAGACGTCGGGATACGAGGTCGTGATCGTCGACCCCCGCGGCGCCTTCGCCACCCGCGACCGGTTTCCCGATGTCACCCTGAGCGAGGACTGGCCCGACGATGCGCTGAGCACGCTGGGCATCGATGCGCGAACCGCGGTCGTCACCCTGACCCACGACCCCAAGCTGGACGACCCCGCGCTCCACGTCGCACTGCGGTCCGATGCCTTCTACATCGGATCGCTGGGCAGCCGGCGCACCCATGCCGGCCGTGTCGAGCGCCTCATGGAGGCCTGCTACACGGACGAAGAGATCGCGCGCATCCACTCGCCTGTCGGCCTCGCCATCAACGCAAAGAGCCCTGCAGAAATTGCCATCTCGATCATGGCGCAGATCACGCAGGTCCTGCACGGCGAATGAGGTTCGGACCCGTACCGGTGAGCGAGGCCGCTGGCGCACTTCTGGTGCACGGCCAGACGCTGGGGGGCCGCAAGTACCGGAAGGGGCGGATCCTTTCCGACGATGACGTCGGCCAGCTTATCGCCGACGGGGTCGAGACGGTCACCGTGGCCATCATCGAGGCCGACGATGTCGGCGAGAACGATGCCGCACGCCGCCTGGCCGAGGCCGCGACGGGCGACGGCGTGGGAACCGGCATCGCCGGCACCGGCCGGGTCAACCTGTTCGCGGCCCATGACGGTATCGTGCGCATCGATCCCGCCGCGATCGATCGCGTGAACGCCGTCGACGAAGGGATCACCATGTCGACCCTGCACCCGCTCGACCGGGTGGAGGCCGGACAGGTCGTCGCAACGGTGAAGATCATCCCCTTCGCGGTCGGCGAGGCACGACTCGCACAGGCCGAGGCCGCCGCGCGCGTTGTGGGCAGCGGACTTGTCTCGGTCCTGCCCTACCGGCACCGCCGGTTCGCGCTGGTGCAGACGACGTTGCCGGGTCTCGCCCCGCGGCTGATCGCCAAGACCGAGGGCGTGATCCGGGCCCGCGTCGAGGCCCTGGGCAGCACCCTGGGACGCTCCGACACCGTTGCGCACACGCCGGAGGCCATCGCGCATGCGCTCGGCGCGGCGCGCGACGCCGGCGCCGAAATCATCCTCGTCGTCGGCGCCTCGGCGACCACCGACCGGCGCGACGTGGTGCCCGCGGGCATCGAGGCAGCGAAGGGCACCGTCCGGCACTTCGGCATGCCGGTCGACCCGGGCAACCTCACCGCGCTGGCCGACCTCGGGGGCATTCCGGTCCTCGCCCTGCCCGGCTCGGCGCGTTCCCCGCGTGTCGGCGGCAACGACATCTTGCTCGAGCGCATGCTCGCCGGCATCGAGGTCGAAAGCGCCCACATCATGGGGATGGGCGTCGGCGGCCTGTTGAAGGAAATACCCTCGCGCCCCCTGCCACGCATGAAGGCCGCACCGCGCGACCGGGTCGACGCGCCGCGCGCGCCGCGTTTCGCGGCCGTGATTCTCGCGGCGGGCCAATCCCGGCGCATGGGAGCCGAAAACAAGCTGCTGATCCGTGTCGACGGCAAGCCGATGATCCGGCGCGCCATCGATGCCGTCGCACAGTCGGGCGCATCCCCGGTCGTCGTGGTCACGGGCCACGAGGCCGAGCGTGTCGCAGACGCGGTCGGCGGCGATGCGGTCGTGGTCCACAATCCCGACTATGAGGACGGGCTGAGCACGTCGCTGCGCGTGGGCCTCGCCGCCCTGCCCGAGACCTGCGAGGGCGCGCTCATCGCGCTGGGCGACATGCCGCGCGTCGGCCCGGCACATTTGCACAAGCTGATGGCCGCGTTCGACCCCGATGCCGGGCGCGCGATCTGCGTGCCCACCTGGAACGGCAAGCGCGGCAACCCGGTCCTCTGGGACAGCCAGTTCTTCGACGAGATGTCGCACCTGAGCGGCGATGTCGGCGCGAAGCATCTGATCGGCGACAATGCCGATGTCGTCCACGAGGTGCCCATGGACGATGACAGCGTGCTGCTCGACGTGGACTCGCCGGCCGCGCTGGAGGAACTCGCGCGAAGCGGGGCAAAGATAGAGCGATGAACCCGATTTCCCGCCACGCAAGCGCCTTCCTGCTCGCCGCCGCCGGGGTTCTGGCCGGCCCCATCGCGCCCACAGGCGCACAGACCCAGCCGCAATGCACGGTGAACGAGGGTGCCTCCTTCTATCGCCAGAAGGAGTTCGGCAAGGCCTACAGTTGCGGCACACGTTAACGGTTGCCGCGAAGCCGATGCAATAACGGCACAATCCTCAAGAAACTGTTTCATAGACGCCTTAGACGCTGCGCCGGGTCAGCCCGCCGTCGATCGCAATGGTCGTCCCGGTGACGTAGGAAGCCGGCGCGCCGGCCAGAAACGCCGCCACGGCCCCGAACTCCGCCGGATTTCCGACCCGCCCCATGGGGATCGCGTCCGCAACCTCGGCGCGGACCGTCTCGGCATCGACTCCGCGGGCCTCGGCGGTGACTTCATAGAGCTGGCGCATCCGGTCGGTGTCGATCCGCCCGGGCATCAGCGCGTTCACCGTCACGCCATCGCGCGCGACCTCGAGTGACAGGGTCTTGGCCCAGTTCGTCAGGCCGATCCGCAGCGCGTTGGAGATGCCGAGCTGCGGGATCGGCTCGACCACCCCGGTCGAGGTCACCAGCAGCACCCGCCCCCATCCCTGCGCGCGCATCGCCGGCAGGACACGCCCGGTCAGCCGCGCGACGCTAAGGAACATCGCCTCGAAATGCTGCCGCCACGTCTCGGTGTCGACCTGGCTGACCGGCCCGAAGGGCGGCCCGCCGGTGTTGTTCACGAGAATATCGACGCCGCCGAGCGTGCTGTGTGCGAAGTCGGCCAGCCGGTCGACGGCCGCCAGATCACCCATGTCGCATGCCGTGGCGGAGACGTCGGCCCCATGGGCGCCGGCGATCTCAGCCGCCGTGCGCGCGCAGGCATCGCCGTCGCGGCTCGCGATAACCACGCGCGCGCCCTCCGCCGCAAGCGCCGTCGCGATCGCGCGCCCGATCCCCTTGCTCGCGCCCGTCACCAGCGCGCGCTTTCCGTCCAGCCCCAGATCCATCCCGGCCTCCCGTCTCGCAGAAACGAACGGCCCGCGGAGTCCCCGCGGGCCGAACGCATGATAACCGTTCGTCGTGCGGCGTCTACGAGCTGCCGTCCCCGTTGGGGGCGAGCACGTCGTCGAGCGGGCGCGTCAGGTTCGTGTAGGTGCTGCTGGGTAGCCAGTAGACCCAGTTCCCGACCCGCGCGTTGATCGCATCCGCTATGGCGCGGGCCAACTTGGCCTCGTCGGACTCGTCGCCGGCATCGCCGGTGTAGGCCGCCTCAAAGGTCGCCCATTTCTTGCGGTCGACCTCCGCCAGCCGCATCCGCACCGTCAGCCCGTCGAACGTCGTGGCCTCGGCAACCTGCGCATCGGCCGGAAGGGACTGCTCGGACCGCGGCTTCACGTCCTCGAGCTCGACATTGGCCAGCGCCCGGCTGACCGACGTCGCCTTCGAGGGATCGAGCGCGCGCCCTTCGGGCGCCCCCTCGATCGCGAACTCCTCCTCGTCGGCGGAGGCGCGAGACAGCGTGTAGGCCCCCTCGCCGCTGCCGACGGACACGCGCGCGACACTGTTTGCCGGGATTTCGACGATCTTCCGATCGAGCCAGGGGACCAGCCGTGTCTGGACGTTGGTCACGCCGCTGACCAGCCAGACATTGTTGGTGCCCGGCTCGCGGATGTAGGTGCCACTGACCCGGCCGTCGAAGAAACGTGCGCTCGGCCGGCCGACGATGATGTCGGCGAGTACCTCGTCCTGGGCGTTCGACACCTTCACATGGGCCGAGTCCGAAAGCTCCGCATCGATGTCCTGGACCTCGAGGCGCACGAAACGCTCGGGGTTGGAGGTCTTGCGTTCGATGTAGCGCATGTCGGCGAGCCCGGCGATCAGCCGGCGCACGCTCGCCTCGTCGACGGGATAGTCGCTGCGATCGGGAGACACCCAGCCCGACCCGCCGCGCACGATGGAGAACTCACCGAACCGGCTGCGCACATCCACCTTCGCGACCGAATCCGGGTCGCCGCGCAGCGCCTCGAACACCGGCACCCGTTCGAGCGGGTCGAAGGTCGAGGTTTCGCGGCTCAGGCCCAGCCCCAGCGCAAATGCAGCCGTCGCAAAGGTGACGACAAACCATCCGATGAAGACACGTGGGCTCATCTTCCACCCCCCTCTAGTGCAGCACGGTGCGGTGATAGCGCGCCCTGCGCATCCGGCGAACGATCGCCAGGATCACGGCCAGGATGGCGACGAGCACCGGTACCGCCCAGATGTTGACGATGCGCACCTCGCGCTGCAGGCGGTCGACGTCTTCACGCAGCGAACGCTGGACATCGCGCAGCTTGCGACGCATGTCGAGCATTTCGACCCGGAACCGGTCGATCTCGGCCTGCTGTTGCGAGGTCAGCAGCACGCCGGTGTTCTGTTCCTCGCGCTGCAGCCGCTCGATCGTCTGCTCCATCTCCGAGATACGCGCGAGAAGCTGCTGCTCCTGGTTGCGGAACCGGCTATCCGCCTCCTTGCGCATCTCCTCGATAACCTCGAACGGGCGAACGGTCAGGCCGCGGCCGCGCAGGCCGACGAGCCCCTGGTTGCCTCGCAGATTGTCGATCGCATTGATGAAGAAATCGGCATTGTTCGCCGTCGGGATCGCCACCTGCTCGCCGGCCACGTCGCTGACCTGCGCCCAGTTCTGGTTCGCCAGCATGTCGACGTCGCCGACCAGGATGATGTTCGCGGGCCTATCGGGCACCGACTTGTGGGCCGCCTTCAGCGCCTCGGCATCGTCGGCCGATTCGAGAACCTTCTCGGACGGGCCGTCCGGAAAGGCCGACTTCACATTGCCGGTCACGCGCGCGGCGATGTTGAAGACCGTGTCCTTCGGTTCGAACTTGTCGAGCAGCGCGATGGGGTTGGGCTGCTGGGCGATTTCGAACGCGCTCATCAGCGACGAGTTGGGCGTCGTGAAGATCAGCGGCTCGAAGCTGCTCTTCGCCCCTTCGGCCTTCATGAAGGCGCCGGTCGAGCTCAGCACGATCCGCTGCAGCTGCGTCGAGACGGCGTCGTCGCGCGCGAACCGGTCGCCCTGCAGGGTCAGCCACGCCACATAATCGACCGCCACCTGCTGACCCGTTTCCGGGTTCGGGAACCCGACGCGGATCGCGTCGTCGATGTTGGCAACGAACTGCCCGCGCTCCACCGTCACGCCCCAGGCGTTCAGCAGCGGCTCGAGCGCGGCCTGGCCGACACCCGGCGGCGGAAGCTGGCCCGCCGTCGGGCCGGCCAGACCCATCGTCTCGGCATAGGGATCGGCGAACGCCAGCACGCGCCCGCCATTCATCACGAACTGGTCCATGGCATAGAGCAGCTCGTCCTTGATCAGGTGCGCGCCCGCGACCACCAGAATCTCGGTGTTCTCGGGCAGTTCGGTCGCATCGCGATCGAGCACCTCGACCTTGAAGAACTGCTGCAGGCCCTGGAAAACCAGCCAGGGCCGGTAATTGTCGAACTGGGTGCCCTGGATCGGCAGGTCGGTGACCAGCGCGACAACCGGCTTCTCCGGATCCGCGAGGTTCGCCACCATGCGCGTCAGGTCGTATTCGAGGAACGCGCTCCGCTCGGGCGCGAGATACCCGATCGCATCCACATCGTCGGTCGAGTTCGTCCCCGAAATGCCGAAATAGACGCGCGCGCCCGACTGGTCGAACGGCAGGCCCTGCAGCCCGTCGCTGACCGCCAGATCCTCCTCGGGCGAGAAGGGCTGCGGATCGAAATACTGGAGCCGGATCTTGCCGTCCGACAGGCGCGCATAGGCGTCCAGCAACTCGCGCACGCGGTCGGCGTGGCGCGCGATGTCGGGCCCGATCTCGTCGAACTTCTCGGAGTAATAGAGGCGAAGGTCGATCGGCTCCTCGAGCGAGGCCAGAACCTCCTTGGTGCCGTCCGACAGGGTGAACAGCCCGTCTTCGGTCAGATCGAGGCGCGTGCTGGTGAAAACCGTGTTCACCAACGCGTTGAACGACACGAAGAACACGATCGACAGGACGATGGTGCCCCATGCGAGGGTCCGGCGGTCGGCGTTGCGGATGCGATCCCACATGGCTCAGACCCCCTTTTTGGCTTCGACGATCGCCACGTTCACGAACAGCGCGATGCCGATGACCGACAGGAAGAAAACCAGGTCGCGCAGGTCGATCACGCCCTGTGCGATCTCGGTGAAGTTCGTCAGGAAGCTCAACTGGGCCACCGCCTCGACGAAGGTCTGCGGCGTCCAGGCCCGGAAGAACGACTGGATGATCTCGACCCCGCTCATCATGAAGACGAAGCACAGTGCGGAGGCCAGCACGAAGGCGATCACCTGGTTCTTGGTCAGCGCCGACACGCAGGCGCTGAGCGCCAGGAAACCGCCCGCCATCAGCCAGCTGCCGATGTAGGACGCGGCGATGATGCCGTTGTCGGGATTGCCCAGGAAGTTGACCGTCAGCCACATCGGGAACGTCAGCGTCAGCGCGATCCCGGCGAACAGCCAGGCGGCGAGGAACTTGCCGATGACGATCTGGCTGGTGGTGACCGGGAGGGTGAGCAGGAACTCGATGGTGCCGGTCTTGCGCTCCTCGGCCCACAGCCGCATCCCGACCGCCGGGATCAGGAACAGGTACAGGTAGGGGTGATAGACAAAGAAGACCTGCAGGTCCGCCTGTCCCCGTTCGAGCCAGGCGCCGAAGAAGAAGGTCAGCCCGCCCGCCAGCGCGAGAAAGATGACGATGAACACATAGGCCAGCGGCGACGTGAAATACGCCGCAAGCTCGCGCCGGCCGACGATCCAGACATTACGCATCGACGCTCTCCCTGGCCGTCGTGGTCGGCCCCTTCAATCCCTCTGCGGCGCAGGTCAGGTCGCGGAAGACATCCTCCAGACGCCCCCGCTCGACGAAGATCTCGTCGACCCGGATGCCCTTGCCGTCGATCGCCGCACGCACGGTGGTCAGGATCTCGCCGCCCGCGTTGGCCAAGGCCAGCATCTCGACCATCGCCCCCACCTGGGTAGTGACCTCGACGCTGCCGATGCCCGAAAGCCCGCGCAGCAGGTCCGAACAGGCCCCGGCCTGGTCGGCCGGCAAGCGGATGCCCACGGCATTGTGCAGTCTGGAGCGCGCCTGCAACGACAGCGGGTCCTGGTCGGCGACCAGCTTTCCCTTGGCGATCACGATCGCGCGCGAGCACACCGCCTCGACCTCTTCCAGGATATGGGTGGAGATGATCACCACCTTCTTACCCGACATCTCGGTCAGCAACTGGCGGACCTCGTGCTTCTGGTTCGGGTCGAGGCCGTCGGTAGGCTCGTCGAGGATCAGCAGCTCGGGATCATGGACGATCGCCTGGGCGAGCCCGACGCGTCGCTTGTAGCCCTTCGAAAGGGTCTCGATCGGCTGATAGAGCACGTTGCCGATGTGCAGCTTCTCGACCGCGTACTCGATCCCCCGCTTCTTGTCGGCGGCGGAGAGTTCGCGCACATCGCACACGAAATTGAGCAGCGACATCGGCGTCATGTCGCCGTAAAGCGGCGCACCTTCCGGCAGATAGCCGATCCGCCGCTTGATCTCGAGCGGTTCGCGGGTGACGTCGTGCCCGGCGACCGCGACCGTGCCCGCCGTCGGCGCCAGGAATCCCGTGGCGATCTTCATCGTCGTCGACTTGCCGGACCCGTTGGGACCGATGAAACCGAGGACCTCTCCCTGGTCGACCGAAAAGGAGATGTTGTCGACCGCGGTAATCGGGCCGTACCGCTTGGTCAGCTCCCGGATATCGAGCAATGTTGTCACGTCCGTCCCCTCCTCCCGTCTCGGTTCACCGCGACGGCTGATACGGTCGACAGCTAATGGTCCGGATTCGTGAGTCCGTCCCCGCCGATGGCTCGCCGTTGCCGTCCAGATAGCCGGCGTATCTCTTCCTCGCAGCGGATGCTCCCGAGCCCCGCTGGCCGATCGCGCACCGATTTAGGCGTTTGAAACCGGCGTTTCAACCCGCCCGCACGCGTCGTGCGCGCCGGCCGATGCCGAACTTCGGTCCGATCGCGCGCAACTTAAGCGAATTCGCGGGCCGCCGCGCGGTCAAAACACATGATTTTGAAGGCGAATCTAGGGAAAGGAACATGTCGCGCCCGTCACCTCGACGAACGATCGCGCCCCAGCGACCATGCTGAACCGGTATTCGATCTGTCCAACGGCGATGGCATGGTGGATGGGCAACAGACCCTCGACCTGCGAGGACTCGCCGCCCACATGGCTGAACGTCACCGTGACCGGTTTTGCGGTGTCGAACCAGGCTTCCGGCTGGCCCGCCGCGTTGCGCGCGGCCACGCCGCTAGCCATGACAGTGACCGCGCCCGAGGCGAAGGACACCGAATCTTTCGCACCGCTCCGGATCTCGTTGTTGACGATGAAGCGCTTGGGCTCGCCCAGCGGTGTGCATTCGACATCGTCGCGCGCCATGGCGACTACGGATGCCAGGCGCGCCACCGGGACGCCGCCGGCGATGCGCGCCCGTGCCGCGGCGAGAATCTCGGCCTCGGCGGTCGATGGCACGTCCTTCTCGTAGCGTTCGCGCCACTCCGCCACGCGGTCCTTCTCGGCCCGCAGCGCGGCCTTGAGGCCGACGATCTCGGATCGCAGCGTCGCCGCTTCCGACGTGACATCGGAAAGCCGGGTCTCCAGCGTCGCCACGTCGCGGCGCGCGATCTCGGTCCCGATGTCTCGCGCCCACAACCCGACCCCCAGGGCGACCGCGATCACCAGGCCGGATTGCACTAGGCCGACGACGACCTGACGACGCCGTTTCCGGCGGTTACGGCTTTCCGACAATCCCAGAGACATCACCCAAGCACCCGGTTATGCGGCGCCGAACACCCCAAGTTCGCGCAGCGCGATGAACCCCATAGCCAGACCGATGATCGCGAACAGCGACGCGATCGTCTTCTCCATCGTGCGTTGCGAAATCTTGCCCTGCAAGCGGGGGCCGATCTGACCGCCGATAATTACGCCGGGAATCGTGTAACACACAAGGTTCCAGGGAATCGCATTCACACCGCCGGCCGCGATCAGCGCCGAGACCTGGGTGAAGGATGCGGCCGCAATCGTGACGATGACGATGAACACCGATGTCGCCGCGGCGACCGGCACGGGCACATGGTTGCGCTTGACCAGCTGCGGCATGATGACTTCGCCGATACCGACGCCGAGCAGCCCCGTCAGAAACGCGCCGATGCCGGTGGTTGCGGCGCCGTCCGCACCCTGCTTGGGCTTCTTGAAATCGTAGGTCTGGCCGTCAGCCGCGGTCAGGCTTACCTGTTCGCGCCCGGTTCCGGAGAACTCGTCGGGTCCCTCGGTCGCCATTTCCTGGGGCGGATGGTGCCGGAAGATGATCGGCGCGAGGACCAGCATAAGCAGCGCATAGGCGCCCTTCAGCAGCGCCTCCTGTTCCTTCAGCGAAGCCAGCATGATGGCGCCCAAGATCGCCACCGGCACCGCGACCATCAGGAACGGCACAGCGCTCCGAAAATGAATTAACTTTTTCCGGTAATACCCTACAAAACCTGAAGAAAAACCGAACACCTCGGTCATCAAGGCGGTGCCGATGGCAGCGGCGGTGCCGGCGAGCAGATACTCCGGCCCGAAGATCGGGAAGACGATCAGGAAGATGGGTGCGAACAGGGCCGCGCCACCGATCCCGCTGAGCATCGCGGTCGTCGCGACACAGATAGAGACCGGGAACATGAACCAGTAGATCGTCCAGTCGAGATCGGCGAATTCCATCAAGCACCCCCTGCCCGCAGTAGTCGTATCAACCTTCTTCGCGGGGCGGCGCAAGCTAGCCCGCTGACCTACGAAAATCCACGCGCAATTCGGTGAGCGGCTGCCATCGGCGAGGGCATCGGCGACTTCTTCGATACCGCCCCGGCAATCGCCTCGGCAGTGGAGGAACAGGGAGCTGCGACCCAACCGGCACTCAGCGCCGCCGAGGTCCTCGGCGCGCAGTCCGGCGAGTTCCAGGCCGCCGGCGCCTCCTTCCTCGACCGGGTCAAGGCCGCCTGACCGCCTCGCCCCCGAACACAAACCACGCAAAACGGCCCCGCCCCAGGCGGGGCCGTTTTCGTCGTGCGCATGCTTGACTTTGATCCGGCAATGGAAAGGATTGCCCCGGAAACGTGCCGTTTTGCGGTCGAACGCAGAATTCAATCGGGGGCTAGAAGATGACAATCGGATTTGACGGCCGGGTCGCCATCGTGACCGGCGCGGGCAACGGGCTGGGACGGAGCTATGCCCTGGCGCTGGGTGCGCGCGGCGCAAAGGTCGTGGTCAACGATCTGGGCGGCGCGATCGACGGCAGCGGTGGATCGGCGTCCCCCGCCGATGCCGTGGTCGAGGAAATTCGCGCGGCCGGCGGCGAGGCCGTCGCCAACTACGACAGCGTGGCCGAGCGCGACAGCGCCGCCAACATCGTCCAGACCGCGCTCGATGCCTTCGGCGGCATCGACATCGTCATCAACAACGCCGGCATCGTGCGCGACAAGTCCTTCCACAAGATGGACCTCGACGACTACGAATTCGTCGTGAAGGTGCACCTGCTGGGCTCTGTCTATGTCACCCATGCGGCGTTTCCCCACATGCGCGAGGCGAATTACGGCCGCATCCTGATGGTCTCGTCCAATGCCGGTCTCTATGGCAATTTCGGCCAGACCAACTATTCCGCGGCGAAGATGGCGGTCGTCGGGCTGGTGAACACGCTGAAGCTCGAGGGCGCTCGCTACAACATCACCGCGAACGCACTCGCACCGCTCGCCGCCACCCGAATCGCAGAGCCATCGGGCATCTTCGACACCTACGATGCCGACCTGGTAACACCCGATGCCGTCGCCGCCATGGTCGCCTATCTGGTCAGCGAGGATTGCACCGATTCCGGCAACCTGATCGCCGCGACCGCCGGCTACTACTCGCGCATCCAGGTGATGGAGAGCGCCGGCGTCCACGTCGATCCGCGCACGCCCATGACGCCCGAGCGGATCGCGGAACTCTGGCCGCAGATCGTCGAGATGCGCGACCCGCGCGGCTACACCGATGCGCTGGAGAATTTGACCGCGGTGATGGCCAAGGAGTAGCCGCGGCCCGTCAGCCGCGCCGCAACTCCCGCTTCAGGACCGCGCCGGCCTCGGCAATCGAGGCGCGCGAACGCTGGTAGAGGCGCTGCCACATCCAGATGAAGTGGGTCATTCCCTCCTCCACCTTGAGCTGGTGGGGAACGCCTGCGGCCGCGAGCCGTTCGGCAAGAGCACGGCTGTCGTCGACCAGCGGATCGAGATCGCCCACCATGACCCAGGTGTAGGGCAGGCCCGACAGGTCGGCATACAGGGGGGCCGCCCGGGGATCCGTGCGCTCCACGTCCTGGCCCTTCAGGTAGCCGTCCCATATCCACCGCATCTGCGCGACGGTCAGCCCGTAGGTGCCGTCGCCGATCTCGCGCCAGGACGGCGTGTCCACGTCGATCTGATAGACCCCATAGACCAGCGCGAGGGCCCGCACCGCACCGGTGTGCTTGAGTTCGGCCCCCGCATAGAGCGCCAGGGTCGCGCCGGCTGAATCGCCGCAGAACGCAATCCGGTCGGGATCGAGGCCGTTCGCTGCCCCCTCGCTCCGCACCCAGTCCGCGGCCGCCATGGTCTCGTCCACCGGCACAGGAAAGCGGTGCTCGGGCCACAGCCGGTAGTCGACGCTGGCGACGGCGCACCCGCTCTCGAACGCGAGCCGGCGGCAGATCTGGTCGTAGACGGCGACATCGCCGGTCCACCAGCCGCCGCCATGGATGAAGACCGTGACGGGGGCCGGGCGCTCCGCGGTCGGGAAGTAGAGGCGCAGCAGGAACGGCCCGTGCGGCCCATCGATCGTGACGTCACGCACCTCGTCGACGTCGAGGAGAGCATCCGGCTGGTTCAGGAACGCGTAGTAGCGCCCGCGTGCCGCGCGCGCCGCCTCGACGCCGACATCGGCCGGGTCCGGCAGGGCAGCTCCCGATTCCTTGATCTCGTCGAAGACGGCCTGCAGGCCGGGGCATACGGGTGACGGCATGGCAATTTCCCCGGAATTTACTTCTCGTCGCGCGCTTCCGCGTCGAGCTGGTTGCGCAGCTCGCGCTTCACGATCTTGCCGTAGTTGTTCTTCGGCAGCGTGGCGGCGATGCGATACTGCTTGGGCCGCTTGAAGCGCGCGATGTTGTCGAGACAGAGCCGGTCGAGTTCGCTCGTGTCGATCTCCCGCCCCTCCACCGGCGCAACGAAGGCGACGACCGCCTCGCCCCATTCCGGGTGCGGCTGGCCGACGACGGCGCATTCCAGCACGGCGGGATGGCGCAGCAACACCTCCTCGATCTCGCGCGGGTAGATGTTCGAGCCGCCGGAGATGATCAGATCCTTCGAGCGGTCCTTCAGGGTCAGGTAGCCATCCTCGTCGAAGGCCGCCATGTCGCCGGTGTGCAGCCAGCCGCCGCGCAGGGTGTCGGCATTGGCGTCGGGGCGCTCCCAGTAGCCCTTCATGATAACGTCGCCGCGCACGATGACCTCGCCCACGTCGCCCGTGGGCACCGGGTTGTCGTCGGGGTCGACGACGCGCACCTCGACCACTGACTGGGCGAACCCGACCGAACCTAGCCGTTCCTCGTAGCGCGGATGGTCGGTCGCCACATGGTCCTCGCGCGGCAGCACCGTGATCGTCATCGGCGCCTCGCCCTGGCCGTAGAGCTGGACGAACTTCGAACCGAACCGGTCGAGCGCGCGCTTCAGGTCGGCGACATACATCGGCCCGCCGCCATAGGTGATGGTCCGCAGGCCCGGCGCCTCGTCGCCGCCCGGATGTTCCACCAGCCGCTTGACCATGGTCGGCGCGGCGAAGAACGAGACATCCGCGTAGTGGCGGCACAGTTCGAAGATCTCGGCCGGCTCGAAGCCGCCGGATTCGGGCACCACCTGGGCGGCGAAGCGGGCCAGGTGCGGAATGCCGTAGCAGCCCGAGCCGTGCGACATCGGCGCGGGATGCAGCGCCACGCCGTCGGGCGGGAAGCGGTCGATGTCGACGAAGTAGTTGAGGGTCATCTCCCACAGGTTCCGGTGGGTCAGCATCGCCCCCTTGGGTTGGCCCGTGGTGCCCGAGGTGTAGAACAGCCATGCCAGGTCGTCGCCGGCGCGCTCGGCCATGGCGACGGGATCGCCGGCGCGCAGCCTTTCGTACGCGTCGCCCTGGCCGACCACCACCAGCCGCGCATCGCTGCCCGCCGCCGCGATCGCCCGGGCGCCCTGCTCGGCGTGATCGGGCGTGACGAACAGCACCCGCGCGCGCGCATTGTCGAGGATGAACGCCAGCTCCTTCTCATGGAGCTTGGAGTTGATCGGCAGCGCGCACATGCCGGCGTGCAGCGCGCCGTGGAACACTTCGAGGAACTCGGGGCAGTTGGTCATGAAGATCGCGACCCGGTCGTCGCGCGCCAGGCCCATCGCCTGCAGGGCACCCGCGATCCCCGCGGCGCGGCGCCCCAGGGTCGCATAATCGCAGTAGGCCCGCGTGCCGTGGCCGATCGCCGTGCGGTCGGGAAAGCTCTGCGCCGCGCGCACGAGCAGCTGGTTGAGATTCATCGCGGACGCATTTCCCTAGTGACTGTGCCGATGCGTGTGACCGTGTGCCTGCTGATGCTTGAACAGCTCGGCCATGCCCGCGAACACCTCCATCGGTGTCATGCCCTCGTCGGGCCCCTGCCCGCGGAATTCACGGTAAAGCGCCGCGACATTGGCATAGACCCGCTCAGCATCGTTCCAGTCCGCGAAATTGTCGAGCGCAATGTCCTTTGCCGCCTCCAGCTCGTCGAGACCGGCATCGAAGCGCTTGCGCGCGTCGTGCTCCATCTCGTCCAGATAGGCGCGGAACCGGCGCACCTCATCCTTGCCCGACACCGGGCCATGGCCGGGCACGATCACATCGGGGTCGAGTTCGAGGATCTTGTCGCAGGCCTTGCGCCAGTTCTCGATCGGCCCGTCCCAGATGACGGGATGTCCGCCCACGAACAGGATGTCGCCCGCGAACATCAGCTTCTCGTCGGGCAGGAAGACGAGCACGTCGCCACGCGTGTGCGCCGGGCCGACGCTGTAGAGCTCGACCCGCCGGTCGCCCACCGCAACCGTCTTCTGGTCGCTGAAGGTCGTGGTCGGCGGCGTCAGCTCGATCCCGCGAATGTCGAAGGGCGAGAAGCAATGTTCGAGGAACTCGCCCAGCGTACCCAGCTCGCGCGACTTGCCCATCAGCTCGAGTAGCGTCTCGGGCAGGAAATGGTCGAACTCCTCCGCACAGCCGGTCGAGGCGATGATCTCGGCGTCCCGGACCAGCTGGTTGCCCCAGGTGTGGTCGGCGTTGGCGTGGGTGTTGACCAGCTTCTCGATGGTCCTGGCCGCCGGCACGGAGCCACGCATCGTGTCGAGCATCTCCGCCGTCATCGGCAGGTCGAACAGCGTGTCGACCAGCAAGGTCTGGTCGCCATCGACGATCAGGCCCGTGTTCGACCAGCACCAGCCGCCATCGGGCAGGAGATAGGCCCAGAGCCCGTTTCCGACCTCGTGCAGGCCCTTGGTGTATTCCCACTTCGCCATCGTCGATCTCTCCCCGGCGCATTGTTCGTTGACCGCTAAGGTAGCGCAGGACCCCAACGGGTCAAAGGAACCAGAACGCGTCGAACACGGCGCCAACCCCGGATGACAAGCCCCGTCGCAAGCGCTATCCCCCCAGCAATGACCGACGAGATTTCAGTTCGCGCGGGCCGCCCGGGCGATGTTCCCGCGATACGCGAACTGTACGCGGCGGCATTCCCCGGCGAGGACTTGCTGCCCCTCGTCTCGGAACTCCTCGGACGGGGAACCGGTGTCGTTTCCCTCGTCGCGACGGCCGAAAACGACTTGGCGGGGCACATCGTCTTCACAGCGTGCGGAATCGCCGGCGCCACCGCCCGCATCGCGCTCCTTGGCCCGCTGGCGGTTGCACCCGACCGAAAGGGCCGCGGCGTGGGCAGCGCCCTTATTCGGGCCGGCCTCGCGCGGGTCGCGCAGACAGACGCGTCGCTGGCCTGCGTCCTCGGCGATCCTGCCTATTACGGGCGCTTCGGATTTGCGCCCGAGAGAGGTGTCGCACCACCCTATCCGCTGCCGAACGCGTGGGACGGCGCCTGGAAGTCACGCGACCTGCAGGACGACGGGCACCATCCCCACGGCACGCTTTGCGTTCCGGCGCCGTGGCGCCGGGAGGCGCTCTGGGTGTCGTGAGCGTCCGGTATATCGAGCGGCTAGCTCGCGGCGAGTATCTGGTTCGCGCCGCGCAGCAGCAGCGCCCGGTTGACCCCGTCGGAGTGCAGGAAGGCCGCCGCGTCGCGCACCAGCTTCTCCACGCCCGCCTCCTTCATGTAGCCGTGGCCGCCGTGGATCTCGAGGGTCCAGGTGGCGATCTGCCACGCCGCCTGCGAGGCCATCACCTTGGGCAGCGAGCCCAGCGTCCAGTCCCATCCCTCGTCGCGATGGTCGGCGAGCCAGGCCGCCCGGTGGATGTAGGACCGCGAGGCGTCGATCAGCATCTTCATTTCTGCGATCTGGGCCCGGATGCCGTCATGCTCGATCAGCAGCTTGCCGCCCTGCACGCGCGTCTGTGCCCAGGCCAGCGATTTCTCGTAACACGCCACCGCCACGCCCAGGATGCTGCAGGCCGCGAAGATGTTGCTCGACGGGCCGAAGGTGCGCCGGATGATGTGCCCCTGGTTGACCTCGCCGACGACGTTCTCGTCGGGGATGAAGCAGTCGGTGAAGAGCAGCTCGGAATTGTTGGCCAGCCGCTCGCCCATCTTGTCGTGGACGCGTCCGACGGTGAAACCGGGATGCCCGCGTTCGAGCAGGAAGCAGGTCGCCCCGTCGAGCATCGACTTCGCCGGGTCGGTCTGCATCTGCACCAGGAAGTAACGCGAGCGGTTCGAGTTGGAGATGAAATGCTTCATCCCGTTGGCGATCCAGCCGCCGTCGGTCTTCACCGCGCGGGTCGTGTAGGGGGCGGGATAGCCGACGATGCCGTTCGAGCCGTTCTCGGGCTCGGTGCCGCAGATGCTCAGGATCGCGCGCGGATCGTCGCGGAACGGGATCAGGGTGCGCGCCCGCTGTTCCTCGTTGAGTACCCGCTCCATATGCTTGCCGATCTTCAGCGTCTGGGCGAAGACCACCGAGATGCCCAGATCGCCGCGCGCCAGCTCCTCGACCACCATGGCGGTCGTCAGCGTGTCGGTGTCCATGCCGCCATACTCCTCCGACAGCGACATGGTGCGCAGGCCCATCCGGTCGGCCGCTTCGACGATCTCCCACGAGAAACTGTCTTCCGGGTCCTTCTGCGCGTCGAGTTCGGCCGCGCGCGGCGTGACCTCGGCCTCTACGAACCGCCTGACGGAATTCAGGATTGCCCGCTGATCGTCGTTGCGGATGAAGATTTCATCCATCGCGTCCCCCTATGGTTTGGTTGTTGCCTCGCGGAACGCGCACGCGCCCCACTTCGGCGCAGATTTGCGGGCGGCGCACGGGAAATCCATGATCTGGATCAACGCGGCACCGGCAGGCCGCTTCGATCTAAGGCTTGACCACCCGGTTGCGCAGGATGCCGATCCCGGTGACCTCGAGCTCGATGACATCGCCATCCTCGAGGAAGCGGTCGTGCTCCAGCCCGCAGCCCCAGCCGACGGTGCCCGAGGCGAAGAACTCGCCGGGGAACACGGTCTCGGCGCGCGAGGTGTGGGCGATGCAATCCTCGAACTTGTGGAACATCTCGCCCGAATTGCCGCGCGAGCGCTCCTCGCCGTTGATCCGCACGATCATCTCGGCGTCGGACGGGTCGAACGCATCGGCGGTAACGATGCACGGGCCGATGATGTTGCCGGTGTCGAAGTCCTTGCCCTTGCCCGGGCCGAAGCCGGCGGGCATCTCATAGGCCTGGGTATCGCGGGCGGAGATGTCGTTGAAGATCGAGTAGCCGAAGATCATGCCCTTCGCCTGCTCGGGCGTGACGTCCTTGCCCGCCTTGCCGAGCCAGCAGCCAAACTCCATCTCGTAGTCGAGCAGGTTGGAGAAGTGCGGCCAGATCACGTCGACATCGGTGCCGATCACGCCGAGCCGGCTCGGCTTGTAATACAATGGCTGGTCGTACCAGATCTGCGGGATCGCGAAGGCGCCCTCCTCCTCGAAGCGCTTAAGCGCCGCTTCGGGGTCCGGCTCGGCCTGCGCCTTCTTGCGGCGCAGCATGTCGAACGAGTTGATCAGGTGCCGCTCGAAGCAGAGGAAGTCGCGGATCTGCGGCGGCTGCGGCACGGGCGTCAGCAGGGTCACATCGGCAAGCGGCGTCGACGCCCCGCCAGCCGCGACGATTTCCTTCGCACGCGCCACGGCCGGGTCGCCCGCCTCGATCAGCGCCAGCATGGTCGCGAAATACGGCTGATCGTCGCCCGCCGCGAGGTCGACCACCCGGCTGTCGCCATCGGTCAGCGCGCCGACGCGCGGCCCGCCGCCGCCTGTGAACGTCACCAGTTTCATCGTGTCTTCTCCCCCTGTCGTGGCGCCTATTCCGCGGCCACGCTGTGGTGTCGCGCCGTTTCGCCCGGCGCCTTGTGGAACGCTCCGTCCTTCATGATAGCGAGGAACCGGTCGTGGTCCTGCAGGATGCGAACGTCCTGCGACGGGTCACCATCGACCAGCAGCAGGTCGGCGAACGCCCCCTCGGCGACGACGCCGATCCGGCCCGGCGCGCCCATCAATTCGCCGCCATGCTTCGTTGCCGCACGGATCGCCTCGAGCGGCGTGTAGCCGTACAGGTCGACGAAAATCTCCAGGTCGCGTGCGTTCTTGCCGTGCGGGTTCCACTTGAACCCGTAGTCGCCGCCCGGCAGCACCCGCACGCCGCGCCGGTGCAGTTCGGCCATCGTCGCGCTCACCACCTCGAGCTCCTTCTCGGCCCGCGCGCGCACATAGTCGCTGGTGGAAATACCGCAATTTCCGGCATCGCGCAGGCGCGCATAGGGCAGCCCCATCGCCGGCGCGACGAAGATCGTGTCGCGCGCGGCCTCCAGCATGTCGAGGGCCTCCGCATCGGCCAGGGTCGCGTGATAGATCACCTGGACCCCGTTGCGCAGGCACGTCTTCACCGCTTCGGCCGATCGCGCATGGGCCGACACCATCTTGTTCCGCTGGCGCGCGACCTCGCACACCGCGGCTACTTCGGCGTCGGTCATCGCTGTATCCTCGGCCAGCGGGTCGGTGCCGGTTCCCGGCGCCGACGGCACAATCTTGAAGATGTCGACACCCGCCCGTGCCGAGCGCCGGCAGGCGTCGCGGAACGCATCCGGCCCGTCGAGCACGATCGCGTAGCCGTCCGCCAGGCCCGTATCCCCGAACCCGCCGGTCACCGTCATCTGCCGCGTCGCGGCCTTCAGGCGCGGTCCGGGGATGTCGCCCGCCGCGATCGCGTCGCGGATCGCCACGTCGATGTTGTCGCGCGCGGAACTGCCGCTGAACATGCTGGTGAAGCCGTGATCGAGCAGAAGCCGGGCGTTCTTCGCGGTCTCCAGGACATGGCGCTCGGGCGTCAGCGCCGTCAGCTCCTCAAGCGTGCCGGCGTTGAGGAAGCTGAGATGCGCATGGGCGTCGATCAGCCCCGGCATCAGGGTCGCACCGCCGCTGTCGACCACATCGGCATCCGCGGCCCCCTCCGGCGCACCGTCGCGAAAGACCCCGGCGATCCGGTTTCCCGTGACCAGGACGGCGCCGTCGAACGGCGCATCCCCCGTCCCGTCGATAATCGAGACGTTGGTGAACAGCGTGGCGCCCATGACCCGGCCTCCCCTCTTTGTCGGCCTATCATTGAACGTCCGCGCCCGAGAAACTGTCAACCGCACCCGCATGGAGTGACCGCGCGTTCTCGGCTATACAGACACACTTTTTCCGCCGGGCGCGTCCGCGCCGAACGGCTCTACGGGATGACCATGGACGATATCGAGATTGTTCGCGCCAGCCGCGACGAATTGGACACGCTGATGGAGTGGCTGGCCGCGGCCGGGCGCAACCCAGGACCGGGCGACGCCGCCTGCTTCTGGGAAACCGATCCGGAAGGGTTCTGGGCCGCACATCGCGGCGGGGAACTCGTCGGCGGCATCTCGCTGGTGCGCTATGGGCGCCATTTCGGATTCCTCGGCGCGCATGTCGTCCATCCCGACCTGCGCGGCCAGGGTATCGGCCAGATCCTGTGGCAGCATGCGCTGAAGCAGAGCGGCCGGGTCATGGACATCGGCACCAACGGCGCCTCGGAGCACGAGCTGGCGTATCGCAAGTCGGGCTTTTTCAGGGCCCACAGGAATATCCGCTTCGGCGGCATCCCGACGCCGGGTGCGGGAGACACCGGCGGCATCGAGACCGTCGGCCCCGACCATGTCGATGCCATCGACGCCTATGACGGCGAATATTATCCCGTGGCGCGCACCCGGTTCCTGTCGACCTGGCTCACGGCACCAGGGCACACCGCCCTCGCCGCGACGGCGGACGGCACCATCACCGGCTACGGGGTCATCCGGCCGTTGCACGAGGGACACGGCATCGGGCCGCTGTTCGCCGACGATGCGGCGACGGCGGAACGCCTGTTCGATGCCTTTGCCGCCCGTGCCGAGGGCGGGCCGGTCTTCGTCGACCCGCCGGCCGCCAACGATGCGGCCCAGAAGCTTTTCGCACGCAAGGGGCTCGCGCCGGCGATGGAGACCATCCGGATGTATCACGGCAATACGCCGCGCATGCGCTTCGTGGGGATGTACGGAATCACGTCGCTGGAACTGGGCTGAATCGGGGTCCGTTTGTGGACTTGCCGACGGCGCGCGCGTAGGTTCGTGACGCTCCGATACGACGGGGTGCCGGGGCCCGTCGCGGGCGGCACTTCACGCATGTGAATAGTCTGCCTTGCGACTGGACAGCCGGTGCCCGTACGACCCAATATCGGGTCAACCAAACACCAAAACGGTCTTCGAATTCAGGGGGAGACACCATGGCGAAGCAGACCAAAGTCATCATCTCGTGCGCGGTGACGGGCGCGATTCACACGCCGACGATGTCGGAACACCTTCCGATCACGCCGGACGAGATCGCCCAGTCCTCGATCGAGGCGGCCGAGGCCGGCGCGTCGATCATCCACCTGCACGCTCGCGACCCGGAAGACGGCAAGCCGACGCCGGACCCCGACGTGTTCATGCAGTTCCTGCCGCGCATCAAGCAGAACACCGACGCCGTGGTGAACATCACCACCGGTGGCGGCCTGGGCATGACTGTCGACGAGCGCATCGCCGCGGCCGTGCGGGCCGAGCCGGAGGTGACCTCGCTCAACATGGGCTCGATGAACTTCGGGATCTTCGGGGCGGCCAGCCGCTTCGACAACTGGAAGTACGACTGGGAGAAGCCCTACCTGGAGATGACGGACGACTTCATCTTCACCAACACCTTCAAGCAGATCGACTACATCATCACCGAGCTGGCCGATAAGCGCGGCGTGAAGTTCGAGCACGAGTGCTACGACATCGGGCACCTCTACAACACGCACTACTTCTACTCGACGGGCCGCCTGAAGCCGCCAATCTTCCTGCAGTTCATCTTCGGCATCATGGGCGGCATCGGTGCCGAGCTGGATCACCTGATCCACATGAAGGCGACCGCCGATCGCCTGTTCGGCGACGACTATGTCTTCTCGGTGCTGGCCGCCGGTCGCCACCAGCTGAACTTCACCACCCAGGCCGCGATGATGGGCGGCTCGGTGCGTGTCGGCCTCGAGGACTCGCTCTACATCGGCAAGGGCAAGCTCGCGGAATCGAACGCCCAGCAGGTCGCCAAGATCCGCCGGATCTGCGAGGACCTTTCGCTCGAGATCGCGACGCCCGACGAAGCCCGCCAGATCCTCGATCTGAAGGGTGGCGACATGGTGAAGTTCTAGCCGCCAGCCGGAACGCACCAGCGAAGCAGACGAACAGCGCCGCGTGATCTCCATCGCGCGGCGCTTTTCGTTCAGACGGACAATTACCGGGAGGAAACGACAATGGCCGGAAATCCGATCGACGGATTCACGCTTACTAAGAGCGATTTCAAGTTCCTCGGCGAAGGATTGCAGCGCCCCGAATGCATCCTGGCCGAGAAGAACGGCGACCTGTGGGCAGCCGACGCGCGCGGCGGTGTCGTCCGCATTCGCCCCGACGGCAGCCAGGAGATCATCACCCAGTCGCACGACGCGGCGGCGTTCGAGGCGGGCGGCGACGACGGCAACAAGTTCGTCGACGGCACGCTGCCGAACGGGCTGGCCTTCGCCGACAATGGCGACATCCTGATCTCGAACTTCGGAACCGACTGCCTCGAGCGGATGACCCGAACCGGCGAGACCACGGTCATGTTCGACACGGTCGACGGCGAGCCGATCGGCAAGGTCAACTTCGTGTGCCGCGATTCCAAGAACCGCATCTGGATCACGGTCTCGACCATGCTCCACGACTGGCCGAAGGCGATCAGCCCGAACATCGTCGACGGCCGCATCCTGCTCTACGAGGAGGGCAAGGGCGTGCGGATCGTGACCGACGACGTGCACTTCTCCAACGAGTGCAAGCTCGACGCCAACGAGGAGTGGCTCTACGTCGTCCAGACCTGCGGACGCAACATCGCGCGCTACAAGATCGCGGACGACGGCAGCCTCGGGCCCAAGGAAATCTACGGGCCGAGCGACCACGGACGCCTGATCGACGGCATCGCCTTCGATGCGTACGGCAACCTGTGGGGCACGCACGTGATGAACGACGGCATCTTCGCCATCAAGCCCGACGGCGACCTGCACATCATCTTCGACGATTCCAGTCCCGAAGAGGTGAAGCGGCTGAACGACGCCTTCCAGAGCGAGACGGTCACCGCGGACCTGCTGATGGAGATGGGTGGCGAGATCGCCACCTGGTGCGCCTCGATCACCTTCGGCGGGCCGGATCTGAAGACGGTCTATGTCGGCTCGCTGCGTGCGACCAACCTGCCCTACTTCACCTCGCCGGTGGCGGGCCTGCCGATGGTCCACTGGAACGAGACGTTCTAGCGCACCGCGAGCTCACGAAACCGAAAAGGCCGGGTCCACGACCCGGCCTTTTTTTTCGTTTGTCCCTACCCCGTCCAGTCGGACGTGAATTCGTCCGGGTCGGGGCGCGGCTTGGCCGGTGCCGGCTCGTCACCCGCGCCGATATAGACGAAGCCGACCAGCTCGTCTTCGCCGTCGAGGTCGAAGGCCCTGCGCACCATCGGATCGTGGGCGTTGCGCCCGGTGAGCACGATGGCGCCGTAGCCGAGCGCATTGGCCGCGAGCACCAGATGCTCCATCGCCGCCGCGGTCGCCACGACCTGCTCGACCACGGGCACCTTGGCGCCACGCGACGGATCCACCTTGGCACAGACGGCGATGATCAGCGGTGCGCGCAGCGGGCGCCCCTTCTCCTTCTCGATCGCCTCGGTCGGTGCGAAGGGTTCGCGTTCGAGAAGCGCCTTCGCGAACAGTTCGCCCAGCGCGACCCGCGCCGCACCCTCGACGATATGGAACCGCCAGGGCCGCACCTTGCCGTGATCCGGCGCGCTGACCGCCGCCGCAAGCATGCGCGATATCTCCGCACGCGACGGGCCCTGCTCACCCATCAGGCGTGGCGGCATCGAGTTCCGGTTGATCAGCCGGTCGAGCAGAAGTTCCGCAGGTGTGTGGTCGGCTACGGGCATTGTGCCTCTCGGGCGTTGATAACGATTCTCAAATAGGATGTCCGGACCGTTCTGGCAAGTCTCACGTCAGCGACCCGCCGCGTCGGCGACGGAATCGACCGGGATGGCGATGCCGACGCTTTCGCCGACCTTGCGCCGGCCCGTGGCGACGTGGACCCCCAGGATCACCAGAGCATCGTCCGTGATGCCCAGGATCGGCGAGCCGGAATCGCCGCTGACCGCATCGCAGGCGTGATACAGGAACTCCCGCCGCGCCGGGCCGTCGTCGACCCGGCACCCCTCGTCGACGGTCAGGATGTGCGGCTTGTCCTTGCTGTAGCCCGCCTGCAGGTACTCGCGGACGGGCGTCCCCGACAGGCCGAGGGACAGGCGGCCCGTCACCCCGTCGATAGGCTCGGCCAGGCGCAGGATCGCCCAGTCGTTGGGCCGAAACCGCGCGCCGTCGTCGGGGGTCACCAGCGGATCGCCCAGCGTGTAGTCGACCACCCGGCCACGCGCGATGAACTCGCCGCGCCGGTAGCCCGCCAGGAAATTGACCGCGTCGGGCACCAGCCAGTTGCGGGTCCGCTTGTTCCACAGGCAGTGCGCCGCCGTCAGCACCGCACGCGGCCCGATCACGGTGCCGGTGCAGAACCCGCCGATGCGCGTGTCCACCCGGCCGATCGCGCTCCACGGATAGTCGCTGGAATCGATGATCCGCCGGTTGTCCTCCCCCTTGATGCCCGGCAACAGGCGCTTCTTAAGCGCATCGAGATCGCCGTCCTGTGCGGGTGCGACCCCGCCGACGCCGACGAGGACCGCGAACGCGACGAGCAGGATGCGAAGCGCGCTCACCCCGCGATCGAGAAGCCGACCTCGCCGACCCCGTCGTAGCGGGCGGCCACCTCGCGCGTCTCGCCCAGCGCCGACGGCGCGGCGGCCGCGCCCGTGGTGATATAGTCGCCCGCCCAGATCGTGTAGCCGCGGCCGGTGAAGTGGTTGACCGTCCAGGCGAGCGACCAGACCTCGTCACAGCGCGCCTCGAGAGGCAACCCCTCGGCCACCGTCTCGCCGTCGAACACCAGCCGGATCGCCAGCGCCTTCAGGTCGCGGTTCCGCCAGTCGGGAATGTCGGGGCCATGGACGAAGCCCATCGCCGCGCCGTTGTCGGCGGCCAGATGTACCATCGGCTGGCCCAACGGGTTGTCGAGGCGCGGCACCGCCACCTCAATAGCGATGATCGCGCTGTCGGCGGCGTCGAGGACTTCGGCGTCGGTGTAACCGCCGTCCCTCGGGGCGAGATCCCGGCCCATCCGGAAGGCGACCTCGGCCTCGATCAGCGCCCCGGTGCCAATATCGGCGCGCTGCAGGGTGCCGCCGCTGGCCACGGTGAAGTCGCGGAACATGACGCCCGACATGGGGCCATTGGCCCCCGCCTTCTCCAGTGCCGGCGGATTGGTGAAGCCGGCCTTGTAGCCCGCCGCCGCCAGCCCGATTCGATCGAGCAGCGCAGCCTGCACCTGCACCGCCTCGGCCGCGTCGGCCGGGCCGGCCCCCTCGGGGATGGCCGGAATGGTCGTCCGTCCACGAAACGCTTCGAATAGCGCGTCGGCGGCCTGCGCCACCTGGCTGTCGTTCAAGGCCATGAGAGTTCTCCCTTCGTCAGTATCCCGCTGCCTTGTCCACCACCTGGTCCTGCGGCTCGCCGGCCCGGTCGCGGCGTATTGCTTCTGCGACCTGTGGCGCCACGCCCTCGGCACGCACCCTGCGCGCCGTATGCGGCATGATCGTGACGCGCGGATGGTCCCACAAGGGGCTCGTCTCGGGTAACGGTTCGGGCTTGGTCGCATCGAGGGTCGCGGCCGAGAGCCGGCCAGTGTCGAGCGCGGCGATCAGGTCGGCATCGACGACATGCGCACCGCGCCCGAGATTGACGATCGCCGCCCCCTCCGGCATCCGCGCGAAATTTTCGGCGCACAGGATCCCGTCCGTCTCGGGCGTCAGCGGCAGCAGGCAGACCAGGATGTCAGTGCGCGCAAGGAAATCCCCGAGCGCCTCGGCGCCTGCGAAGATCGCGATGTCGGCATCAGCGCGCGGCGTGCGCGTCCAGGCCGCGACGTCGAAGCCGAGCCCGGCGAGCGTGTGCGCCGGCGGCTGCGCCAGCACGCCGAACCCCATGAAACCGACCCGCTGCTCGGATGGCTGCTTCTGTGGCCGCACCTTCCAGACCTTCTCGCACTGCTGCGCCAGATAGTCGGGCATCTGGCGGTGGTGTCGCAGCACGTGCAGGACCGCGTACTCGGTCATCGCCGGATCGCCGTTGGGTGGCCCGACCCGCACGATGGGCACGTCGGGCAGTTTCGGGTGCGCGAGCAGATGGTCGAGCCCCGCGAACATCGGGAACAACAACCGCAGGTTCGGCATCTCGGGCAGTTCGGCCAGGTCGAGGAACCCTGTCATCAGATATTCGATGTCGGCCGGATCGCCCACATCGGGCCATGTCCGGATTTCGATATCGTCGATCTCGGCCGCGACGCAATCGCGCCAGTGCCCGACCGAGCCGGTGACCGGCGGCGTGATCAACAAAGCCAAGGAAGTACCTCGCCTACTTCGGTGCCTGCTCGCTGGCGAGCCACCAGTCGAGGATGTCCTCTCCCGGCACGATCGCCACGTCTGTGTGGCTCTGGATATAGTCGAGAATGTCCTCGAAATACTTGATCCGGTGCGGCGCGCCGGTCAGGTACATGTGCAGGCTGATCGACATGATGCGCGCCGAATCCGCGCTCTCCTGATAGAGCCGGTCGAACTGGTCCTTCGAACGCCTGAACATCTCGTCCGAAGAGTGCTGCTGCAGCGCCATCATGGTGATGTCGTTGGTCTCGACCGTGTAGGGAACCGAGTACATCGGTCCCTCGGTCGTCTCGATCGCGACCGGCTGGTCATCGAGCACCCAGTCGGCGACGTACTCGATCCCCGCACGCCGCAGAAAGTCGATGGTCTGGAAGGTCTCGGTCAGGCCCGGGCTCTCCCAGCCGCGCACCTTCTTGCCCGAGAATTTTTCGATCGCCCGGCAGGCATTGTCGATCTGCTCCTGCTGGTCGTCGTGCCTGTGCATCGGGCCCTGTAAGTGGCCGTGGCCCATGAACTCCCAATCGAGTTCCAGTGCCGCCTCGCAGATACGCGGATAGTTCTCGCAGACCCGGCCGTTGACCGCCATGGTCGCCCGGATGCCGCGGTCGCGCAGCGCATCGCGGATGCGCCAGAAGCCGACACGCATGCCGTATTCGTGCCACGACCAGTTCGGCAAGTCGGGCAACAGGGGCACCCCCATGGGCGGCGGCAAGACCGTGCGCGGCATCGGCCGGGAGATGTCCCACTCCTCGACGTTGGCGATGATCCACACGGCCATCCGCTTGCCGTCCGGCAGCTTGAACGGCGGCCGGTCGACGATGGCCGAATACGGGATACGGTCCTTGAAAATCTGCATCTCTTCCCCCGGGGATTCGCGTTGGGCGGATTATGTGCAAACCGGCCCGCCAAGGCCAGTGGGGCCACAGCGGACAAGGCCTTGTTCCGCGCTCTCCCGAAATTTACTTGCCGTCGCGTGCCGCCCGACTGCTACGCTCTTTCACACGGGCGACAGAAACGAGTGCGTACAGTCCGTCACCGAAACCAATAAAGGGGAGAAGTTCGGATGACCTTACGCAAGGCACTTCTTGCAACCAGCGCATTGGCCACGGCCGCGATGTTGAGCATGGGCGGTGCAAAGGCCCAGGAACAGATCAACCTGACCTTCATCGGCGGGTTCCCGATCCAGGCGACCACCATCGGCGCCTTCGTCCAGGGATATGCGCCCGCCGTCGACGCGCAGCTCGCGAAAACCGGCAACTACAAGATCAACTGGAACATGGCCCATTCGGGCCAGGTGGTGAAACCGCGCGGCGAACTCGAGGGCGTCGAGACCGGGCTCGGCGACATCGGCGTGGTCGTGACGGCGTTCCACGCCGACAAGGTCCCGCTCTACGAGATCTCCTACAAGACGCCGTTCACGACCAAGAACATGGACCTGGTCTCGCGCACGACGAAGAAGCTCGAGGGACAGTTCCCGCAGTACCAGGCGCGCTGGAAGGAATTCAACCAGACGAGCCTTTACCCGACGGGCGCCGTCGACAACTACCTGATCGTCTCGAAGACGCCGATCAACGGCCTGGCCGACCTGAACGGTCGCAAGGTCGGCGCGGCGGGCCCGAACCTGCCCTGGGTCACGGCCGTCGGCGCGGCCGGGGTCCAGACCAACCTCGCCGACGCCTACAACAGCCTGAACACCGGCATCTACGACAACATGGTTGTGTGGGCCCAGGCCGCCGGCGCGTTCAAGCTGTGCGAACCGGCCCCCAACATCCTGCATGCGGATCTGGGTGCCATTCAGTCGAACATCCTGAACGTCAACTTGGACTCGCTCGAGGCCATGCCGGACGAGGTCCGCAAGGCGATCATCGACAATGCCGAGCTCTGGCATGTGGAAAACGAAAAGCGGGTCGTGGGCGCCGCCAAGGCGATGCTGGAACGCTGCCGCAAGGAGTTCGGAACCAAAGAAACGACCCTGAGCGATGCCGACCGGAAGAAGTGGGCGGCCGCGTTGCCGCCGCTCGCCAAGGAATGGGCCGAGCGGATCAACGGCCAGGGCGCGCCCGGCACCGAGATCCTGAAGATCTACATGGACACGATGCGCGAAAACAAGCAGCCGCTGCTGCGCGACTGGGACCGTGAGTAGCACCCCCACATCGCAAAGCAATGCTTTCGGGGCCGCCTTCGGGCGGCCCCTTCCGTTTGCGGTGACCGCACCTGATCAGATGTAGCCGACCTCGAGCAGGTAGAGGCTGAGTTGCGGGAACGCGATCAGGATCAGCAGCACGATGAACATCATCACCGCAAAGGGAAATGCACCGGCGAAGATATCGGCGAGCCGGATCGACGGATCGTTGATCGCGCTCTTGATGACAAAGCAGGAAATTCCCAGCGGCGGCGTCAGCAGGCCGATTTCAGCGCCGACGACGGTGATGATCCCGAACCAGACGAGATCGACCCCGAAACTGTCGAGGACGACCAGAAACAGCGGCACCACGATCAGGATGATCGAGGCCGTCTCGATGATCGTGCCCAGCAGCACCATCAGCACCACGTAGACGAGCATCAGCTCGTTCAGGGTCAGCCCCAGGCCAGACAGCCATTCGCCGAACACCGTGGGCAACGCCGCCACGCCGAGCATACGGCTGTACATCGACGCGGAGATGATCAGGAACAGGATCGTCGCGGTGATGTAGCCGGTCTCGACCAGCACCTCCCACAGGTCGCGCAGGCCGAAGTTGCGGCGCAGCACGGCGATGACGAGCGCGGCCAGCGAGCCCGCGGCGCCCGCCTCCGTCGGCGTGAACACGCCGCCATAGATACCGCCCAGCACGACGAGGACGAGGACCACAACGGGGATGATCTTCTTGATCAGATCCCACCAGGTCTGGTGCGCCCAGTCCTCGGCCGCGATGTCGGCGGACTGTTCGCCGCCCACGAAGCGCGGGAAGGCATAGGCCAGGAACAGGATCAGGACGCCGTAGGCGATCGACAGCAGGATGCCCGGGATGATCCCCGCGATGAACATCCGACCCACCGATTGCTCGGTGACGATGGCATAGATGATCAGCATGGCACTCGGCGGGATCAGCATGCCGAGGACCGAGGAGCCTGCGACCACGCCGACGGTGAAGCGCGGCCGATAGCCGAAGCGGCGCATCTCCGGAACCGCGACGCGCGTGAACACAGACGCCGAAGCGATGGACGAACCGGTGATCGACGCGAAGATCGCGTTCGCGGCCACGGTCGCGATGCCGAGGCCGCCGCGAATGCGGAAGAAGATGAAGTTCGCGAACTCGTAGACGTCGCGCCCCAGCCCTGCCTTGCTGACGATGAGCCCCATGAGCGCGAACAGCGGGACCGACGCGAACACCAGTTCCGAGACCGTGTCGGCGATGGATTCCGACAGCAGCGCGACGGCGATGACCGCATTGTCGCGGATGACCCAGACGCCGAGAAACGAGACCAGGCCGAGCGCCACGGGAATGTAGAGCCCGAGATAGATCAGAGTGACGATCAGGACGACCGACGCGATTCCGACCTCGATACCCCCCATGGCGGCGAACTACCCTTCTGCCTCGTGCGCGTGCCCGCCCGTCACCGGACGAGCGGCCGGACATGCCGGATCGCGAATTTCAGGAACTGGAGCATGGTCACCGTGCAGCCGAGCACGATGATTGCCTTGATCGGCCATTCGGCGACGGTGAAGAGCCCCTCTTCACCGACGAAATAGTCGAACCGCCACGCGTCGTAGAGTTCGGGAATCGCGCCGTAGAGCACGATCACGAGGAACACCACGCCGAGCAGGTCGAAGACCGCGCCCATCGAATGACCGATGCGCGGCCTGCGGTGGAGAACCATCCCGTAGAAGCCGTCCGAACGCGTCAGGCGCCCGCGACGAACCGCATCACCGAGCTGCATGAACACGATGCCGACAATGGACATCTCGACCATCTCGTTCACGCCGTGGATCGGGTGGGTGAACAGGGTTCGGCTGAACGCGTCGGTGTCGATAATCACCATCAGGGCGAAGATCCACAACGACCCGATCGTGTTCATCACGGTCAGGACGCGATCGAGAATGTCCTGCGGGGCGTCGCCAACAGGCGGCGCCCCTTCGGTCATGTCCGACATTTACGGGGCCTTTCCCGGACCGGGCGTTACGAGCCGATTTCGCGGTCCCAGTGGCGCAGGATAGGCTGGTTCGCAGCGCGCATGGTGTCCATGTAGGACTTCATGACCTCGCCGCCCGGCGCACCTTCCTTCTCGCGTGCTGCGACCCAGTCGGCAGCCACGTTCGGCATCTTGTCCGCCCACTGTTGGCGCTCGGCCTGGCTCAGATTGTGAACCTTGCCGCCACCGTCGACGAATGCCTTCAGGCTGGCGTTGGCGAGTTTGATCGCCTCATCCGCCATGTGGTCGCGGTAGTCGATCGCGGCCTCCTGCAGCACCACCCGAACCTCTTCGGGCAGGCTCTTCCACTTGTCGCCGTTGACCGTGATCGCCTTGGAGTTGGCGGTGCCGAGATCGGCCTTCAGCATGTAGGGCGCGACCTCGTACATCTTGCGGCCGACGACCGCCTCCGGCCACAGCATGATCGCGTCGAGGACGCCCGTGCTGAGCTTGTTGTAGTAGTGCACCAGGCTGCCCGCGACGCCCGCGGCGCCGAAGCCCTCGAGCCAGCGCAGGTTCAGGCCGGCGCTGCCGATCTTCAGGCCGTTCATGTCGGAAAGCTTCTGGACCGGCTGCTTCGAGAAGATCTGGTAGGTGTCGAGCACCGCCAGGTTCGTCAGGTACACTTGGTTGAACTTGGTGAATGCCGCCGGGAACTGCGCGTGCTTGTCAGCGAGTGCGTCGACGGTCTGTGCGACGAGCTTCGGATCGTTGGTGACGAACGGCGTCGCATAGGCGACGAGCTGCAGCGGCACCTTGTCGGCATGGAACACGGTTGTCACGACGCCGATGTCGCCGAGACCTTTCTGGAGGCCGCCGAGGACGCCGCGCACCTTCACGATCTGGCCCCAGGCCTGATTCCATTCGATCTCGTAATTGCCCTTGGCGGCGAGGCGCTTGTCGATCTCGGGGATGTAGTAGTCGATGAACTCCTTCACCCACAGCGACTTGGGCGAATAGCCGTCGATCGCGGCCATCTTGATCGTCTCGGCCGCCGAGGCGCTTCCCGCGAAACTGGCACCTGCGATCAGCGCACCGGCAGCGACGCCGGCGAGCCTGGTCATCATGCGCTTCTTCATGATCCTGTCTTCTCCCTGGTTGAACCCGAATGTCGGCGCGCCGCGCTTCTTGGACGGCGCAGTTCACGACAAGGATAGAACCGGCTCGTGCAGGGTCGAGTCAACAAATTTCCAAAAAAGTAGAAACTGGTGCAGAATTTGGAAATTGGAGGCCGGACGAAACCAACGGCCCGGCCCGAAGGGGAGCAGGCGATGTCGCCGAAACAAGTTACGATACCCCGCACCCGCGGTCAGACGATCGCGACGTCGGTCTATGACCGTTTGCGCCTGGACATCATTAGCGGCGAACTTGCCCCAGGGGTCAAGCTTCCCTCGGCCCACCTGCGCGAGCGCTACCAGGCAGGAATCAGCCCTGTCCGTGAAGCCCTCAACCGCCTGGTTGCGGAAAGCCTCGTCTGCTTCGAGGATCAGAAAGGCTTCCATGTTGCCGGCGTCGGGTCCGACGATCTCGCCGACCTGATACAGACCCGCTGCTGGATCGAGGAGATCGCGCTGCGCGAGTCGATCCGCAATGCGGACGGCGCATGGGAGGACGCACTGGTGGTTGCATTCCACCACCTCTCGCGCGTGCCGCGCTCGGCATCCAGCGAGACATACGAATTCAACCCGGAATGGGAAAGACATCACCGCGCCTTCCATATGGCGCTGATCGAGAATTGCGGCTCGCAACGCATGCTCGCTTACTGCGAATTGCTGGCCGACCAGTCCAACAGGTATCGGCAGCTAGCCGCGGCGATCAGCTATCCGACCCGCAACGAGCGGGACGAACACGAGGCGTTGATGAATGCCGCGATCGCACGCGATGTCGATGTCGCGCTCGCGCTCTACCGCGAACATCTGCGTCTGACACATGACATCATCGCGCGGTCGGAGTTCATGCGGCCGAACGGAAAGATCGCGCTCTAGAAGGCCCTTTTTTCTCACGCCACTATGCTACCGTTCCGGCCCGGCAAGCGTGCACGCCATTTGGGGGGAACGATGAAACGAAGCACAGACTGCATCCTGACCACACACACGGGCAGCCTTCCGCGCCCGCACGACGTCGTCGATCTGCTGCTGGACGACGAGAAGAACCCCGGTGCGCGCAAGTCAGAGCTGAATGCCGCGGTCACCCGTGCGGTCGACGAGGTCGTGGCCAAACAGATCGATGTCGGGCTCGATATCGTGAACGATGGCGAGCAGGGGCGCGCCGACTACACGATCCACGTCAAGGACCGGCTGACCGGCTACGACGGCCCGAACCAGCCGAAGCCCGTCGGTACCGAAGAAGAGGAATTCCCGGAACTGGCCCGGATCCTGGCGCCCTTCGTCACCCCCCTGACCCACCGCCCCGCCTGCTCGGGCCCGGTGGACTGGAAGGATTTCGAGTCCGCACAGGCGGACATCGACCGGGCCGCCAGCGTGATCGGCCGTCCCGGGGTCGAAGAAGTCTTCATGACCTCGCCGTCGCCCGGGCAGATCGCGCGGTTCCTGCCGAACCTCTATTACGACAGCGAAGAGGCCTACATCTTCGCGCTGGCCGACGTGATGAAGCGCGAATACGAGGCCATCGTGAACGCCGGTCTCGTCCTGCAGCTCGACTGTCCCGACCTCGCGCTCAGCCGGCACACGATCTTCCGGCACTTGAGCCTCGAGGATTTCCGCAAGGAGATCGCGATGCATGTCGACGCACTCAACCACGCCGTCCGCGACATCCCGGCGGACCGGATGCGCATGCATGTCTGCTGGGCGAGCACCATGGGGCCGCACCACGAGGACGTGCCGCTGGCCGACATCGTCGACATCATCCTCGACGCGAAGCCGCAGGCCGTCTCCTTCCCCGGCGCGAATCCCCGCCACGAGCACGAGTGGAAGGTCTGGCGCGACGTGAAGCTGCGCGACGACAAGTTCATCATTCCGGGCGTCATCGACACCACGTCGAACTTCGTCGAGCATCCCGAGCTGGTCTGCGACCGTATCCTGAACTACGCCAGCGTCGTCGGCCGCGAGAACGTGATGGTCGGCGGCGATTGCGGATTCGGCACCTTCGCCGGGCGCGTCCAGGTCGACCGGAACATCGTCTGGATGAAGTTCCGCTCGATAACCGAGGGTGCCGAGATGGCGTCGCGGCAGCTTTGGAGCTAGGCAGCCTGACCGCTTGACCTTCCAGCGGCTGGAACCAGTATGTCTAGCGTTTCATGCTCGCACGATTCGAACCGCGCCAACTTCTCGTACCCGCCACCATCGCGGCTGCAACCATCGCGGCCGTGGTGTACCTGGCAGCATCGGGCAAAGACCCGGGGGGCGTGGCCGGTGCGGATGCGGGCGATGCCGCCCTGGTGGCCCGCGGCGCGACCGTCTATGCCGGCCAGTGCGCCAGTTGCCACGGGGCGAACCTCGAGGGCCAGCCGGACTGGCGTCAGCGCCAGCCCGACGGGAAACTGCCCGCACCGCCCCACGATGCGTCGGGCCACACCTGGCACCATGACGACCGGACGCTGTTCGACATCACCAAGTACGGTGTCGCAGCCCTCGTCGGGCAGCCGGTTCCCACCGACATGCCCGTCTATGACGGGGTGTTGCCCGACGCCGACATCTGGGCCGTGCTCGCCTACATCAAGTCTCGCTGGCCCGAGCCGATCCGCGAACGCCAGGCGCAGTTGAACGCGCGCGCCGCTACTCCAGCGGGATCATGATGTGTTCGGCGAAGCCCGGCCGTTCGGTCAGGCGCTCGTACCAGGCGCGAATGTTCGGCCGGTCCGGCCGCGCGATGTCCATCGCATACCAACGATAGATCACGCCGCCGATCGGGATATCGCCCATGGTGAATTCGTCGCCGGCGACGAATCTGCGGCCCGCGAGCGCGGCGTCCAGGACGGCGCTGGCCTCGCCGGCGGCCTTCACTCCCTGGTCGATCGCATCCATGTTCCGCTTCTCGGGCGGCGTGCGAATGAGCCCGTGGAACACGGGCCGCAGATGCGGCCAGAAGGTCGCCGTCTGCCAGTCCATCCAGCGGTCGGCATCGGCGCACACCTGCGGATCCTCCGGCCACAGCGTCCCCTGCCCGTGCTTGCGCACGAGATAGCGCAGGCACGCGTTCGATTCCCACAGGATGAAGCCGTCATCGTCGATCGTGGGGACGAAGCGGTTCGGATTCATCGTCAAATAGTCGTCAGTGAAGCCGAACTTGCCGGCCATGTCGTGCCGGACGAAGTCGACACCCATTTCGACACAGCCCCACAGGACCTTCTGCACGTTGGATGAGGTGTGGCGTCCCCAGACGATCAGCGACATCGGCGGCCCTCCGGCAATCAGTCGATCACATTCCAGGTTTCTGTAACATCGGTGCCGGCGGCCTGGAACACCTTCGAGACCGGGCAATAGATCGGCAGCAGGCCCTCCACCTCGGCAAGCTGCTCCGGTGTCGCGGTCGCGCGGACGTTGATGGTGAGCTTGATGCTGGGAAACGGAACGGCAATGTCCTCTTCCAGGATGACGCCGCGACGGTCGAACTCGACCTCCGCCTCGATGGTCTCGATCTCGAATTCGAGTCCCTTGTGGTGTGCGATGCGGGTCGCGACGTTGTTCGTGCACCCGACCAGCGCCGCGATCATCGTTTCGGTCGGCGACGCCGCGACGTTGGTGCCGCCGCGCTCGAGCGGTTCGTCCGTCACCACCGTCACGTCGCGCACTGAAACGTCGGTGCGCGCATGGGACACCGTCTTGCCGACGAGGTTGTAGACGGCCTTATTCACTTTCACGTTCGCGTTCGCAACGGCCATGGGGAACTCCTGAGTGTATTCGGGTAACGGGGGCGCTAAGATATATGCGCTCGCTCCCGGGGCGGATAGACGCACCGGCGGGAGTTGGCTAGAAAACATCTGTGCCGGGCCGACTACGAAGTCCGGACGTCGAAGGATACAGGTCGTACCCAGGGAGAAAACGGTTGAAACCCGCACCATTCGCCTATGTGCGTGCCGAGACCCTCGAACAGGTCTTCGCGCTGCTCGACCAGCACGGCGACGACGCCCGCATTCTCGCCGGCGGACAGAGCCTGATGGCGACACTCAACATGCGCCTGTCCGCGCCGACCGTGCTGATCGACATCACCGGCCTTTCGGACCTCGCGCACATCTCCACCGACGGCACGACGCTGCGCATCGGCGCGCTGGCGCGCCACAACCAGGTCATGGAATCGGCCGAGGTGCGCGAACTCGCTCCGCTGATCAGCGCCGCGATGCCGCATGTTGCGCACCACGCGATCCGCAACCGGGGAACCTTCGGCGGCTCGATCGCATTCGCGGACCCGGCGGCCGAGTTGCCCGCCGTGGCCCGGGCCCTGAACGCCAGCCTGGTCCTGCAGAGCCACACCGGCACCCGCACGGTGCACGCCAACGACTTCTTCCTGGGGCTGTTCGAGACGGCGCTGGAACCCGGCGAGGTCCTCGTCGGCGCCGAGATCCCCGCCATCGCAGACGGCGAGCGGACGGCGTTCATGGAGCTGGCGCGACGGCACGGTGACTATGCCATCGTCGGCCTGGCGGTGCAGGGCCGGCTGGACGGCGACAGCTTCGCCGACATGCGCCTGTCCTTCTTCGGCGCGGGCGACCGTCCGATGCTCGCCGAGAATGCCGCGGCGGCCCTCAACGGCCGGGCCAACAAGGAGGCGACGCTCAAGGCCGCGCAGGACGCGCTCGACGACGACCTCGACCCGATGGCCGACCTCAATGGTCCGGCCGAGATGAAGATGCACCTGGCACGCGTGCTGACGAAGCGCGCGCTCGCCCAGTTCGCGGCCTGAGCCGACGGAGACGAACGATGGACCAGAATGTCGACATCACCCTCACCGTCAACGGCCAGCAGGTCAGCCGGCGGATTCCCGCCCGGACCAGCCTGGTGGACTTCGTGCGCTACGAACTCGAGCTGACCGGCAGCCATGTCGGCTGCGAGCACGGCGTGTGCGGGGCGTGCACGATCCGCGTTGACGGCCAGATCGTGCGCGGCTGCCTGACCCTGGCCGCGCAGGCCGACGGCGCCGTGGTGGAGACGATCGAGGGCCGTTCCGACAGCGGCGAGATCGCCGACCTGCAGCAGGCCTTCCACGAGCGCAACGCCGTCCAGTGCGGCTTCTGCACGCCGGGCATGCTGTTGACGGCCGAGGAACTCCTGGCGAAGAACCCCAAACCGTCGCGCGATGAAATCCGCGAATTCATCTCTGGCAACTACTGCCGCTGCACCGGATACCAGGCCATCGTCGACGCGATCGAGCGCGTGGCCACGGAGCGCAACGGCTAAGCCACCCGCATTGCAGGGCCCAAACGCAAAACGGCGGCGTCCGCACCGGACGCCGCCGTTTTACTGTCGGCTGTTTGCCGCCAGACCGGTCAGAACTTGATCCCGATCTGGTGAGTGAACTCGATCCCCGAGCTCCAGGTGATCGGGATGGTCGCGATGTCGGGAAGAATCCACACGATCAGCATGACGACCAGGATCAGCAGCCAGTACGGCACCGAGCCGGCGAAGATTTCTCCCAGCTGCACCGTGCTGTCGGCCACCGAGCCCTTGACCGCATAGACGAGCAACCCGACCGGCGGCGTCAGCAGCCCGGCCTCGATCGCCAGGATACCCATGATCGCGAAGGCGTACTCGTTGTAGCCAAAGTTCTGCGCGATCGGCCAGAAGATCGGCACCGTCAGCAGGATGATCGAGCCGGAATCCAGCAGCGTGCCCAGCACCAGCCAGATCACGATCATGATCAGCACGGCGACGTTCGGGTCGATGCCCGCACCGCCGACCGTGTCGGTGATCAGATTGACGATGCCGCCTGTCGTCAGCAGCCGCGCATACATCTGCGCGGTGAGCAGCAGGAACAGGATCGGCGCGATGACCTTGCCGGAATCGATGATCGCCTCGCGGATGCCATCCCAGCGCACGCCCTTGATGAGCGCCAGGATCAGGCCGAACAGGGCGCCGAGCGCCGCCGCCTCGGACGGCGTGGCCAGCCCGGCCCAGATCGATCCGAGTACGGCGAGGATCAGGAAGATGACGCCACAGCCGCTGATGACCTCCTGGCTTGTGAGTTTCTCCGTCGAAAGATCGACCGTCGGCGCCGTCTTCGGGCTGACGACCGCAACGCCCGAACAGTAGAACGCCATGAAGAAGGCCAGCAGGATACCGGGTAAGATGCCGGCGAGGAACAGGAAGCCGATCGAGATTTCGGTGACGATGCCCCAGATGATCAGCAGCACCGACGGCGGGATCAGCATCCCGAGGCAGGCGCTGCCGGCCACCGAGCCGAGCGCGTACTTGCGGCTGTAGCCGGCGTTGATCATCTCCGGATAGGCCAGACGCGAGAACGCCGCGGCGGATGCGAGGCTGGTGCCCGTGACGGCCGCGAATACCGCGTTACCGGCCACGGTCGCCACCGCGAGGCGCCCCGGAATGCGATTCAGGCCGAAGTTCATGACCCGGTAGAGGTCGCCAGCCGATCCCGATCTGCTGACGAATTCGCCCATCAGCACAAAGAGCGGGATCACCGCGAACACGAAGTTCCGCAGCGCAAAGAAGGAAGTGCTGCCGACCTGGCCCGCCGCGAGTTCGTACGAGCCGAACATGAGCCAGGTGCCGACAAGCGCCGTGATTCCCAGCGAAAGACCGATGTGAATGCCGACCACCACAGCGATGATCAGCACGATCAGCATCAGGATTACGGCTGAAGTCGGTTCCATTTGATTACGTCCCCCGTCCCATTCGGTTCCCTGGCCGGATGCGGCCGGTACTGAAGATTGTTGTTTGTCCCTGGAGGCGCGCTACATCTGCGCGCCGGAAATCGCCTCTTCGGTCTTGCCCTCTTCCTCGTCGGTGATCGGCGAGGTGCCGAAGATGTGGTGCCAGAGCAGAACCACATAGACGATCAGCGAGACCAGCGCGAACACGATGATCAGGGTGCGGACCGGATAGATCGGCACGCGGATTGAGCCCTCGCCCTCGCGCTCGTCGACGCCCCAGCCGATGACCATGTCTTCCCAGCCGCCTACCGCGACCGACCAGAAGAACCAGATTCCGAGCAGTGCGACGAAGATGTCGATCAGGCGCCGCGGAAGGTCGCCAAGGTTCTGATAGATAACCGTCGTGCGCAGATGCGCGCCGCGGTAGATCGTGTAGGGCAGCTGCAGGAACAGGATAGAGACCATCGAATTGGCAACGATCTCGATCGTCCCGTCGAACGGCGCGTTGAAGAACGTCCGGCCCGAGATGTCCCAGAGAATGAGGAACGCCAGCGCCATCGCCCAGAACGCAGCAATCGTGCTGCATACGCGCGTGACGGTGTTAACAAGGTTGTCGACCATCCAGTTTCTCCCTGCCCGGTCCGGTGTGGCGCACCGGCCTCGTTCTTAGCGAATCGTTTGCCGTTCCCATTCGGGCCGATGCGAAGTTACCAGACTGGAAACGTGTGTAAACTGAGGGATGGGCGCGATTCGTCATTTTTTCGGCACGAAATCGCCCGCAACACATCAAACCCGCGTGAAGGTATCGCCACAATTCGCGTCCACTCTCGAAGCTGCCGAACTGTCCCCGATCTGGAGGGCACTCGGAACAGGGAGACGGACCGAACCGCATGACCGCTGAGCCCTACAATTCCGTGATAACGGCTAGCTTTTGTCGGCCAGAACTGCTTTGTTCTCCTCCCGACAGGGGCACGTGATCGGCGAAATCAACGTCGGCTGGGCTCAACGTCGTTTTGCAAAGCGAATCAATTGACTACGGGAGGCTCCCAAATGAAGTTTCGTTTCAACAAGGCACGCGGCGTCATTGCCGCGGCCACCATCGCCGTCGGAGCGACAATGTTGCTCTCCGCGACGGCATCCGCCGACAGCTTCACGCTGCGCATCGCCGCAGGCCATCCGGCCGCGCCGCTCGCCTCCGTGAACCAGCTCAACAAGACCTTTGTGCCGAACGTCACCAAGCGCGTGGCGGCCGAGACGGACCATACGGTCCGCTTCATCGAGGGCTACGGCGGCACGATCGCCAACCTCTTCGAGGTCCTGGAATCGACCCAGAAGGGCCTCGTCGACATCGGCGCGATGTGCTCGTGCTTCGAGCCGACGAAGCTCTTCGTGCACAATCTGAACTACTTCAATCCGTTCATCTCGGGCGATCCGAAGATCATGGGTCCGACCACGCGTCAGATCCACAAGGAGTTCGACTACTTCTACAAGGTCTTCTCGGACAACTATAACCAGACCTACATCGCGAACGGCGCGTTCGACGATTACGGCCTGGGCACCAAGTTCCCGTGGACCAAGATGGAAGAGCTCAAGGGCGTGAAGATCGGTGCGGCCGGTCCGAACCTCCCCTGGCTCGACTATGCCGGTGCCGCGAAGGTCCAGACCAACCTGAACGAGGTCTACAACGCGCTGCAGTCCGGCGTGTTCTCGGGCGTCGTGATCTTCCCGGCGCCGTATTTCGGCTTCAAGTTCGGCGAGGTCGCGAAGTACTACACGACCATGGGCTGGGGCTCGGTCGTCGCCTACCCGGTGACCGTCAACAACGACACCTGGGCGAAGCTGCCTGACTCCGTGAAGAAGATCATCATGGAAGAGACCCAGGTCTACAACGTCGCTGTCGAGGACGAGGGCGTGGCGAAGTTCACCTCCGCTCTCGAGAACCTCAAGAAGCAGGGCGTGACCGTCCGCGACCTGGGCGACGAGGAGCGTGGCAAGATGGCCCGTGCGATCGAGCCGTGGGTCAACGAGAAGGCTGCCGAGTATGAGGCCCAGGGCGTTCCGGGCAAGGCAACCTTCAAGCGCCTGATGGAGCTCTCCATCGCCAATGGCGCGAAGCCGGTCCACAAGTACACGATCAACTAAAGTTCCCGGCAACGGGATACGGATGAGGGCGGCCCCCGGGCCGCCCTTTTTCGTTGCGCGCGTCTCCCCTGCGTGAAATCCGTTTCTGCGCACGCGTCCTGCGGGTGTTTAACGGGCCTGAACATCGCAGGAGGAGAGCATGCAGATCGGTCGCGACGATTTGATCGCCGCCTGGCGTTCCATGGTGACGATCCGCGAATTTGAGGAACGCGTCGCGAGCGAGTTCGCGACCGGAGATATGCCGGGCTTCGTCCATCTCTATGCCGGCGAAGAGGCGATCGCGGTGGGCGCCTGCCTCGATCTTTCCGACACCGACGTGATCGGCAGCACCCATCGCGGACACGGGCACTACATCGCCAAGGGCTGCGACGTCGAGGGCATGATGCTCGAGTTGTTCGGCCGCAAGGGCGGCCTGTGCGGCGGCAAGGGCGGGTCGATGCACATCGCCGACCTCGACAAGGGCATGCTCGGCGCGAACGGGATCGTGGGCGCCGGCGCACCGCTCATCGTCGGCGCCGCCCTGACGGCGAAGACCCTGGGGACCGGCGGCGTCGCCGTCGGTTTCTTCGGCGACGGGGCGACCAACCAGGGCGCGGTCTTCGAATCCATGAACATGGCCGTCGTCCTGAAGCTGCCGGTCGTGTTCGTGTTCGAGAACAACTACATCGGCAAGGGCACCGGCGTGGACTATGCGGTCGGCTCTCGTGACATCGCCGCACGCGCGGCCGGGTTCGGCATGCCCGTCGAGAAGGTCGACGGCCGCGACTTCTTCGCGGTGCACGACGCCATGCGCACCTGCATCGCGCGGGCGCGCGACGGCGAAGGCCCGTCCGGCATCGAGGCGCTGTCGCCGCGCTATTACGGCCACTTCCAGGGCGACCCCCAGGCCTATCGCGCCAAGGGCGAGGTCGAGGCGCTGCGCGCCGAACACGATTGCCTGGCCATCTTCCGGGCCCGCGTGGTCGAGGCCGGGCTGATCGAGGCGGCCGCGCTCGACGAGGTGCAGGCCGCGGCACGCCAGCTGGTCGACGATGCGGTCAGGACCGCACGCGCCGCACCCCCGCCTTCCGCAGCGGACCTCACCACCGACGTCTACGTCAGCTACTGAGCGGAGCGAACCGATGGCGAAGAAAACCATCCGTGAGGCGATCAACGAGGCGCTGCGCCTCGAGATGGCGCGCGACCCCGCCGTGGTCGTGATCGGCGAAGACGTGGCCGGCGGCGCCGGGCTCGACGGCGAGGAGGACGCCTTCGGCGGCGTCATGGGCGTCACCAAGGGGTTGTATGGTGCGTTCGGTGCACCGCGCGTGATCGACACGCCCATCAGCGAGACGGCAATCATGGGCATGGCCGCCGGCGCCGCGGCGACAGGGCTGCGCCCCGTGGCCGAGCTCATGTTCTGCGACTTCATGGGCGTGTGCTTCGACCAGATCCTCAACCAGGCGGCCAAGTTCCGCTACATGTTCGGCGGCAAGGCCCGGACCCCGCTGGTGGTGCGCAACATGTATGGCGG
Source organism: Rhodospirillaceae bacterium (assembly GCA_038117265.1). Classification (GTDB taxonomy): domain Bacteria; phylum Pseudomonadota; class Alphaproteobacteria; order UBA6615; family UBA6615; genus JAYPUG01. Next base: position 29,128 of record JAYOFO010000004.1, on the reverse strand, counting down.
CGGGCTGGGCGCCGCGGCCCAGCATTCGCAATGCCTGTACGGGATGTTCACCGCCGTGCCGGGCATCAAGGTCGTGGTCCCGTGCAACGCCTACGATGCCAAGGGGCTGCTGATCCAGGCCATTCGCGACGACGACCCGGTCATCTTCTTCGAGCACAAGGCGATGTACGACGTGGCCGACGAGGTGCCCGACGAGGCCTATACGATCCCCTTCGGCGAGGCGAACATCGTGCGCGAGGGCGGCGACGTCACCATCGTCGCGCTGGGCCGGATGGTGCGAGTCGCGGCCAAGGCCGCCGAGCAACTCGCGGCGGACGGCATCGAGGCCGAGGTGATCGACCTGCGCACCACCTCGCCGCTCGACGAAGAGACCATCATCGAAAGCGTCGAGGAGACGGGCCGGCTCGTCATCGTCGACGAGGCCAATCCGCGCTGTTCGATCGCCGCCGATGTGGCCGCCCTAGTCGCCGGCCAGGCCTTCGAGCGCCTCGAGGCGCCCATTCGCCAGGTCACCGCGCCGCACACGCCGGTGCCCTTCTCGCCCGAGCTCGAGCGCCTCTACCTGCCCGACGCAGGCCGGGTCGCGCAGGCGGCGCGCGAGATCGCGGGCTGACGATGGACGCACGCATCCAACGGCTGACCATGCCCAAATGGGGCCTGTCCATGCAGGAGGGCACCATCGTGGAATGGCTGGCCGCGGAGGGCGACGAGATCGCGGCCGGCGAAGAGATCGCCGAGATCGAGACCGAGAAGGTGAACAACGCCTTCGAAGCCCCCATCTCCGGCCTGCTGCGCCGTCACGTCGCGCCTGCGGACCAGACCGTGCCGGTGGGCGGCCTGATCGCAATCGTCGCGCCCGCCGACGTGCCGGACGCCGAGATCGACGAATTCGTCGCCGCGTTCGAGGCCAGCTTCGTTCCCGAGGCCGAGACCGACGCCGCCCCGGCCCCGCAGACCGTCGAGATTGCCGGACGCGCCATCAACTTCCTGGCCAAGGGCGACGGCGCGGCCACCCCCCTGCTCCTCCTCCACGGCATCACGGCCGACCTCGAGAGCTGGATGTTCAACCAGCCAGCTATCGCCGCGGGCCGGCGCATGCTCGCGCTCGACCTGCCCGGGCACGGCGCCAGCACCAAAGATGTCGGGGACGGCAGTCCGGAATGGTTCGCCGGCGTTCTGGCCGGCTTCCTCGACACCGTGGAGATCGCACGCGTGCATCTCGCCGGACACTCCTTCGGCGCGGCGGTCAGCGCCACGTTCGCGCTGGCGCACCCCGACCGGGTCGCCTCGCTCTCGCTGATCGCGCCGGCGGGCATTGCGCCCGAGATCAACGGCGCGCTGCTCGACGCGCTGGTCGCCGCCGACCGCCGGCGCGGCGCGCGCCAGGCGCTCGAACAGCTGGTCCACGACCCCGAGCTGGTCGGCCGCGACATGATCGAGGCCTTCCTGCGCCACAAGCGCACCGATGGGGTCCCGGCCGCACTCGCGGGGATCGTGGCGGCCGGTTTCGCGGATGGACAGCAGCGCGCCGTCTTCACCGGCCGGCTTGCCGATGCCGGCTTTCCCGTTCAGTGCATCTGGGGCGAAGACGACCGGATGATCCCGGCCGCACAGGCCGATGCGTTGCCCGACTGCATCGCCGTCCACCGGCTGCCCGACACCGGACACCTTGCCCACATGGAACGCGCCGGCCAGGTAAACGCCTTGCTCTCGGCGTTCCTCGCGGCCAACGACTGACCGATGACAAAAGGGCGGCCCGAGGGCCGCCCTTCCCGTCCGTGCGCAATGCGCGCCGTGCTATTCCGCGGCGTTGTTCGCGCCGATGCCGATGTTGCGGCCGGCGTAGCGGCGCAGCCGCAGGTCGGCCTGTTCCTTGTGGCCCCAGAAGCGCTCGACCTCGCACAGGCGCGAGCAATAGTCGCCGACCAGCGCGCTCGCCTCTTCGGTGATCTGCTGGTAGGTGCAGGTCTTCATGAACTTGCCGACCCAAAGCCCGCCGGTGTAGCGCGACGCGCTCTTGGTCGGCAGCGTGTGGTTGGTGCCGATCACCTTGTCGCCGTACGACACGTTGGTCTCGGGCCCGATGAACAGCGCGCCGAAATTGGTCATGTTGTCGAGGAACCAGCGCGGCTCCGCGGTCAGGATCTCGACATGCTCGTAGGCGAGCCGGTCGGCCTCGGCGCGCATCTCCTCGCGGGTGTCGCACAGGATGATCTGGCCGTAATCGCGCCACGCGACCGAGGCCACATCGGCCGTCGGCAACACCTTGAGCTGGCGCTCGATCTCGGCCGGGATCGCCTCGGCGAGCGCGCGCGAGGTGGTGATCACCGCGGCCGGCGAGTTCGGGCCGTGCTCGGCCTGGCCGAGCAGGTCGACCACCACCATCTCGACATCCGCAGTGTCGTCGGCGATCACCAGCACCTCGGTCGGACCGGCGAACAGGTCGATGCCGACCCGGCCATAGAGCTGGCGCTTGGCCTCGGCAACATAGGCGTTGCCCGGCCCGACCAGCATGTCGCAGCCCGCGATCGTCTCGGTGCCCAGCCCCATCGCCGCGACGGCCTGGACGCCGCCCAGACAGTAGATCTCGTCGGCCCCGGCCAGGTGCATCGCCGCGATGGTCGCGGCGTGCGGGCCGCCCTCGTTGGGCGGCGTGCAGGCGATCACGCGCGGCACGCCCGCCACCTTGGCGGTCACGACCGACATGTGGGCCGAGGCAACCATCGGGTAGCGTCCGCCCGGCACGTAGCAGCCGACGCTGTTCACGGGGATGTTCTTGTGGCCCAGCGTCACGCCGGGCAGCGTCTCGACCTCGACGTCGCGCAGCGCGTCCCGCTGGATCTGCGCGAAGTTGCGCACCTGGGCCTGAGCGAACTTGATGTCCTCGATCGTCTGCGCGGGCAGCGAATCCATCAGTTCGGCGATCTGCGCGTCCGACAGGCGGAAGCTCTCGGGCGTCCACTTGTCGAACTTCTCTGACAGCTCGCGCACCGCGGCATCGCCGCGCCCCTTCACATCGGCAAGAATGTCCTCGACGATGTCGCGAACCTTCGCATCCGCCTCGTCGGAGGCATCGGAATCCATTCCCGTCTTCAGGAATTCGATGGCCATGTCACTCGTCCTCGTATGCGTGGATTGTGTGCGTGAAATTTGCCCGTTTCTAAACAGCGCGGGCGGCAACGGCAAGGTGCCGCGCCGCCCGCCAGCCGGGAATTTCGCCCGGTTTACTTGATGGCCTGCGGGTTGATGGGCGAACCGACGCCGCCGGTGATCGGCAGCGGCGGCGCGACGAACATGAACTCGTAGACCTTGTCCTCGGCGCAATCGTTGGCGAGGTCCTTCAGGTAGAAGATCTCGCCCATGGTGATGCCGATCTGCGGGATGACGATCCAGTGCCAGGGCTGGAACACGTCGTCGGTCTCGTTCGGGATGACCTCGCAGCCCCAGGTGTCGGCACAGATCGCCGCGATCTCCATGTCGCGCATCCAGTCGCAGGTGTGGAACGACACGCCCGGCGCATCGCCGCCGGCATATCCGCCCCAATCGCCCTGCGAGAGGCAGCGCTCCATTTGGCCCGTGCGATAGATCACGAAGTCGCCGCGCCGGATCTCGACGCCCTGGTCCTTGGCGCACTGGTCGAGATCGTCGGCGTCGATGGCCGTGCCGTCGTCGAGCGAATCCACCCCGGCCCAGCGCGCGATGTCGAGCAGCACGCCCCGGCCGACCATCTTGTCGCGCATCTTGTGGATCGCGTTCTTCTGGGCGCCCTGCGCACCCACGAGGGTCGCGTCGTAGCCGTTCCACATCTTGCCGTGGTTGAACACATGGCCCAGCGCGTCCCACTGGGTGCCGCACTGCAGCGGCAGCGAGATCGCGTCGTCGGCATACTGGTTCGCGTACTTCTTGCCCGGAATCTTGTACATGTCCTGGACGGAATCCGTGCCGGTCGCCAGCATCGTGTGGATCGGGTTCCAGCGGCCGCCGAACAGGCCGCGCTGCGGGCCGTCCTTGTCGAAGTTCAGGCCCAGCGAGAAGACCTGGCCCTTCTTGACCAGCGCGGCCGCGACCTTGCGCTCGGCCTCGCCCACATAGTTGATGGTGCCCCACTCGTCGTCGGGGCCCCACTTGCCCCAGTTCTTATTCCGTTCGGACTTCTCTTTGATCAAATCCATGTCGAAGCGATGCTTCGGGTCGTCGTGACGATGCATGACCGGCTCTTCCTCTCTGATGTGCGGCCGGCCTTGGATGCCGGCTCGGTTTGTGCCGAACGCGCTATTTCAGCGCGATGGGATTGATGGGCGAACCGACCGCACCGGTGATCGGCAGCGGCGGCGCGCAGAACAGGAACTCGTAGACGCCGTCGTCGGCGCAGTCATCGCCCAGGTCCTTCAGATAGAAGATCTCGCCCAGGGTCAGGCCCATCTTCGGGATCACCACCCAGTGCCAGGGCTGGAACGCCTCGGCGATCTCGTTGGGGCGCACTTCGCAGCCCCAGGTGTCGGTGCAGACCGCCGCGATCTCCTTCTCGAACGCCCATTCGGCGGTCTCGAAGGCCATGCCCGGCGAGTCTCCGCCCGAATAGCCGGTCCAGTCGCCCTTCGCCAGGCAGCGCTCCATGTGGCCCGTGCGCACGACCACGATGTCGCCGCGCCGCACCTCGACCCCCTGTGCCGCCGCACAGGCGTCGAGATCGTCGCAGGTGATCGCGGTGCCGTCGTCGAGGGAGTCGGCGCCGACCCAGCGCGGCATGTCGAGCAGGATGCCGCGCCCCACCGTCTTGGCCTTCACCTTTTCTATGCCGTTCTTCTTGGCGCCGTTGGCATCGACCAGCGAGGCGTCGTAGCCGTTCCACATCTTGCCGTCGTTGAAGATGTGGCTCAGCGCGTCCCACTGGGTGCCACATTGCAGCGGCATCGTCACCATGTCGTCGGCGTACTGGATGTTGGGATGGGTGTGCTTGCCCGCACAGGCATCCGTGCCGGTCGCGAGCATCGAATGAACCGGGTTGAACCGGCGGAACCGCCCGGTCTGCGGGCCGTTCTGGTTGAACTCGAGGCCCAGCGAGATCGACTTGCCCTGCTTCACCATGCGGGCGGCGTGCTTGAGCTCTTCGGGTCCGATGAAGTTGAGCGTGCCGATCTCGTCGTCGGGCCCCCAGCGGCCCCAGTTCGAGCATTTCTCGGCCATGACCTCCAGATCGGCCATCGTCAGCGACACCTCGTCATAGCGTCGTGGCATGGAATTCCCCCCGTAACGGTGCCTTTGCGGCACGCTTGAATGCGAACGGCGCCGCCCGATGGGGCGACGCCGTCGATATTAACGCCGAATGTGGAAGGCGCGCTACTTGATCGCCTGCGGATTGATCGGCGAGCCGGTGCCGCGGGTGATGACCAGCGGCGGCGCGCAGAGGAAGAACTCGTACACGCCGTCCTCCTTGCAGTCCTCGACCAGCTCGCGCAGATACCAGATCTCGCCATGGACGATGCCGATGTGCGGAATGGTCACCCAGTGCCAGGGCTGGTTGAGGCCCGGCACGCTCTTGTTCGGACGCACCTCGATGCCCCAGGTATCGGAACAGATGCCGGCGATCTGCTTAGCGTGGATCCAGTCGACCGTGTCGAAGCCCAGGCCCGGCGCATCGCCGCCGGCGTATCCGCCCCACTCGCCCTTGTCGAGGCAGTCGGCCATCTGGCCGGTGTTGAAGATCACGAAGTCGCCGCGGCGAACCTCGACGCCCTGCTTCTTGGCGGTGCCTTCCAGGTCCTCGATGGTGATCTCGTACCCGTCGGCGAGGCGCTTCTTGCCCTTGTAGCGCGCCACGTCGAGCAGCACGCCGCGTCCGACCATCTTGTCGGCGAAGTTCTCAATGCCGTTCTTGTGGGCGCCGCGCACGTCGACCAGGGTCGCGTCGTAGCCGTTCCACATCTTGTCTTCGGTGAAGACATGGGCCAGCGCGTCCCACTGGGTCGCGGCCTGGGTCGGCAGGTTGATGGCGTCGTCGGCGTAGCGCATGCCGGCCAGAGGCTCCTGGATGCCCTGCACCGCATCGGTGCCGGTCGCGAGCATCTGGTGCATCGGGTTCCAGCGTCCGCCGAACAGGCCGCGCTGCGGGCCGTTCTCGTCGAGGTTCAGGCCGAGGCGGAACACCTTGCCCTTGCGGATGAGCTTCGCGGCCTCGACGATGTCCTCGGGCTGGATGTAGTTGAGAACGCCCAGCTCGTCGTTCTTGCCCCACTTGCCCCAGTTGCTGAGCTGCTTGCACTTGCGCAGCACATCGGCCTTGGTCAGCAGTTTCTTCTTGCCTCGGCTCGCGCCCTTCTTGGCCGCCGGCTTGCGGGCGGTCGCTTTCTTCGCCATCGGTTTAACCTCGCCTGTCCTCTAGGTCTGGATTGTGAACTCCCTGCCGGCCTTACAACCGGCAACGGGCTCGGTTATGGTCGCAGCAATTTCGGATTGCAAGGACACATTCCGCCGCACCGAACCAACCATTGCCGGGGGAGAGACGAACGACATGAGTTCGGCAGTATCATCGGAATCGCCCATCGCCTCGCTGCGCCTCGACGGGCTGACCGCCGTGGTCACCGGGGCCGGCCGCGGCCTGGGCCAGGGAATCGCTATCGCGCTCGCCGATGCGGGCGCCGAGCTGGTGCTCGTCAGCCGCACCCAGAGCGACCTCGACGAGGTGGCCGGCGTGATCGCGGATGCCGGCGGGACCGCCCGCACCCTGGTGTGCGACGTCACCGACGCCAAGCAGGTGACCGAGAAGATCGAGGGCCTCGCGCGCATCGACATCCTGATGAACAATGCCGGCTCGAACATCCCCGAGCCGTTCGTCGACGTCAGCGAGGAGCATCTCGACTTCCTGCTGAACCTGAACGTGAAGTCGATGTTCCTGGTCGCCCAGGCCGCCGCCCGGCGCATGCTGGCGAGCGGGCGCGGTGGCTCGATCATCCACATGTCGTCGCAGATGGGCCATGTGGGCTCGCCCAACCGGACCAACTACTGCACGACCAAGCACGCGGTCGAGGGCATGTCCAAGGCGATCGCCGCCGAACTGGCGCCGCAGAACATCCGCTCGAACTGCATCGGCCCGACCTTCATCGAGACGCCGATGACCAAGCCGATGTTCGAGAAGCCGGACTTCCGCCAGTTCGTGATGGACCGGATCCTGATGGGCCGGCTGGGCAAGATTTCCGATGTGACCGGTGCGGTGGTGTTCCTTGCCTCGCCGGCCTCGCAGCTGATCACCGGCGCCAGCCTGACCATCGACGGCGGCTGGACGGTGGTGTGACCCGGAATTCCGTCGGCTCCGCCCGCGCATTCCAGACGATCACGGTGCGTTGAACACGGTTCCCGAATTTCGCGAGTATTGTTAGTATCCGCGCATATCTTGGACTTTGGGGAACAAGTCTGCGAGGAGGAATGGAAATGGGTGCTCCGGCACGAGGCGAAACGTACAACTATCCGCGCTTCAAGATGAGCAACTACGAGCTCGGCTACTTCCCGGGCCCGAAGGCCGGCGAAGAGGTCAATTACGACTACACCTTCACCGATCTGGACGGCAACGAGGTCAAGCTCGCCGACTACAAGGGCAAGTGGCTGGTGATCGAATCCGGCAGCCTGACCTGCCCGATGTACGTCAAGAACGTGAAGCCGTTCGCGAAGCTCAAGGAAAAGTATCCCGACGTCGAATGGCTGGTCGTCTATGTGCGCGAGGCGCACCCCGGCGAGAAGGCCAAGCAGGCGACGACCGTCGAGGAGAAGATCGCGTATGCCAAGCGCAACCGCGACGACTACAAGGAAGCGCGCAAGATCGCGGTCGATACCGTCGACGGCAAGTGGCACCACGATTGGGGCCTGCTGCCCAACACCTGCTATGTGATCAACCCCGAGGGCAAGGTGATCTACCGCGCCGACTGGTCGTTCGCGCACAATGTCGAGCGGGTGCTGCAGAACCGCGACAAGGTCGACACCAACGAGCACATCGCGATCATCGGGGCCGCGCCCTGGATCACCATCCCGGTCACGCTCAAGGGCGGCTGGGTCGCGCTCTACGACATCCTGATCATCTTCCCCAAGGTCTACTACGAGCACTTCAAGCTCGACATCAAGACCTGGTTGGCGAAGCGCAAGGCCAACAAGGGCACCGCAACCGCGGCCGAATAGGCTTCCGCACGAGAACCGTGCATCGAAAAGGCCGGGCGCAAGCCCGGCCTTTCTCGTTCGCGTCACGCCCCGGCTAGAGCATCTGCATGTCCAAGCCCACGCCTAGCGCGATCCGCCCGAACGTGGTGCCCGCGACGTACATGTTGAAGGCGATGTGCGAAAGCGCGGCGTGGATGTCGCGGAACGCCCGCGAGATCGGGTTGCCGGTGTAGATGCCGCCCCCGCCGCTCGACTGGTAGAGCGTGTTGACCGCCTCGACGCACAGGTTCGCCGAATAGGCGCCGTTGCGCCGGAACTTCGCCTTGGTCAGCAGGTCCGGCGCCTCGCCCCGCGCCGCGATCTCCATCGACAGGTCGCAGTCGGCCAGCATGACCAGACGCGCCGCGTCGATCGCCGCGCCGGCCTCGGCCACCTTGATCTGGACGTTCTGGAGCTCGGCGATGCGCGCGCCGGTGTAGTTGCCCGACTTCGCGCGCATGCCGCCGACATACTTCGCATAGACGCCTTCCGCCACACCCAGCAGCGTTCCCGACAGCACAAAGGGGAACGGCGCGATAACGGGCACCTGGAACAGCGCGCCGGGGTTCACCCCGCTGCCCGGCGTCGGCCCGCCCTTCACCCCGTTGGCCGGCACGGTCATGTGTTCCGGCACGAACAGGTCGTCGCGCGCGGCGTCCTTCGATCCGGTGCCCTCCAGGCCCGGCGTGTGCCAGGTGTCGATCACCTCGAAGTCTGCCTTGCGCACCAGGAAGATACGCGGCTCGGAATCGGGATGATCGCCGTCCGCCTCGACCCGCGCGCCGAGCATGATCCAGTCGCTGGGATCGATCCCCGAGCAGAATGGCCAGCGCCCGCTCAACCGGTAGCCGCCATCGACGCGCGTCGCCTTGCCCGCCGGAAAGATCAGCGAGGCGCAGATCAGCGTGTCGGAGGTCTCGCCGTTCGGGCCCCAGACATCGTCCTGTGCCTGCTTCGGCCACATCCCCAGCATCCAGTGGTGGCACGCCAGGTTCGAGACGTTCCAGCCGCTCGAGGCGCATTCGCGCGCGAAGACGGCGGCGACATCGACCAGCATGCCGTAGTCGAGCTCGTAACCGCCGACCCGCCTGGGCTGGACGAAGCGGGACAGCCCGTGTTCGTGGAAGTCGCGCACCGTGGCATCGGGCAAACGGCGCTGCTCGCGCGCGCGCTCGGCCCGCTCGGCGATCACTGGCAACAGGGATTCGGCACGCGCGAGGACCTCTTCGCGCGAGACGTCGGCGGATTCCGGTCTGGCGGCGGTGGACATGCGCTGGGCCTCCGTACGGCCCGCCGGCAATGCCCCTACATCACCGTCACGAACCGCATTTCTTCACCCGCGCGGATAAACGAGGATCGCGCGAAAATCATTGACGTTGGTCAATGTCGGCCCCGTCATCACCAGGTCCCCGATCGCCGAGAAGAACCCGTAGGTATCGTTCCGGGCGAGCGCATCGTCCGCCGTGTGCCCCCTCGCCTGCGCGCGCGCGATCGTGTCCGGCGCAACGACGACGCCGGCATTGTCCTCCACGCCGTCGATCCCGTCGGTGTCGCAGGCGATGGCGTGGATGCCCGGCCGGCCGTCGAGCGCCCGGGCGAGGCCCAGCGCGTATTCGGCATTCCGCCCGCCCCGCCCGTCGCCGGTCACGGTGACGGTGGTCTCGCCCCCCGACAGGATCACCAGCGGCAACTCCGCACTGCGCGTATCCTGAATGTCGACGGCCATCGCGGCATGGGCGGCGCCCAGATCGCGGGCCTCGCCCTCCAAATCGGCGCCGAGACACGCGACCGCGAGGCCCCGTGCACGCGCCTCGCGCGCCGCCGTAGCCAGCATCTCGTCGGGCTTCGCGACGATGACGTTGCGGACCCGGTCGAACAGCGGGTCGCCGGGCTTGGGCGTCTCCGCCGCTTCACCCGCGAGCCATGCACCCACACTGGCGGGCGGCGCGATGCCGTATTTGGCCAGGATCGCCTGCGCGTCGGCACGGGTCGAGGGGTCGGGCACCGTGGGACCCGACGCGATCACCGACGGGTCATCGCCCGGAACGTCCGAGATCATCAGCGACAAGACGGGCGCAGGCGCCGCCGCGGCGGCGAGCCGGCCGCCCTTCACGGTCGAGATGTGCTTGCGCACGCAGTTCATTTCGCCGATCGGGGCGCCGCTGCGCAGTAGTGCGCGGGTCACGGCGGCCTTGTCGTCGGCGGTGATGCCGTCGGCCGGCGCGGCTAGCAGGGCCGATCCCCCGCCCGACACCAGGCACAGCATCAGGTCGACCGCGCCTAGCCCGCTCGCCATCTCGACGATTCGCGCCGTCGCCGCGATCCCGGCCCGATCGGGCACCGGATGCGCCGCCTCGACGATCTCGATCCGTTCGCACGCGACGGCATGGCCGTAGCGGGTGATGACGAGCCCCTCGATGCGCTCGAGCCAGCCTTGCGTGCGCGCATGCGCCTCCACCGCCGCGGCCATCGCCGCCGACGCCTTGCCGGCACCGACCACCAGGACCCGTCCCCCCGACGGCGGCGGCGGCGGCAGGTGCGGCGGCACGCAGACGGCGGGATCGGCGGAACGAACCGCGGATTCGAACAGCGCGCGGAGATGTTCGCGCGCGGCGCCCGCCACTTCGCCGTCGGAAATCGCTGCGTTCATCTGCACCCCCCCCCTTGCGGTCGCGCCGCAACCCGATATTATTCCGCGCAATGTCCGTCGGCGGCCAAACAAGAAACAGAACCGCACAATCGCCGTAAAGGGGGGACCGGATCATCCGGTACGTGTCCGCGCAAGCGGACGGGCACGCATTGTGCGGCGTGCCGGACGTTCGATTCCTCCGAATACAAAAGAACGTAACAATCAAACAACAAGGAGCGGAATCATGAACGGAGCCGATACGGCCTGGATTCTGACCTCAACGGCGCTTGTTCTCTTCATGACCCTTCCGGGTCTCGCGCTGTTCTACGCCGGCCTCGTGCGCGCCCAGAACGTACTGTCCGTACTGATGAACTGTTTCGCGATCGCCGCGACCGTTTCGGTCGTCTGGCTCGTGGTCGCCTACTCGATCGCCTTCGGCGAAGGCAATGCGTGGTGGGGCGGGCTCGGAACGTCCTTCCTGTCCGGTGTCGGCCTCGACACGATCCGGGCGGACACGACCCTGCCCGAAACGCTGTTCTTCATGTTCCAGATGACCTTTGCGATCATCACGCCGGCGCTGATCGTCGGCGCGTATGTCGAACGCATCCACTTCGCATTCGTGGTCGCCTTCTCGCTTGTCTGGGTGGTGATCGTCTATGCCCCCGTCGTGCACTGGGTCTGGGGCGGCGGCTTCCTCTCGGAAATGGGCCTGATCGACTTCGCCGGCGGCGTCGTCGTCCACGTCACGGCGGGCGTCTCGGCGCTCGTCCTCGCCATCATGCTGGGCAAGCGGCGCGGGTTTCCCAACGAGATACAGCCGCCGCACAATCCGGGCATGGTCATGATCGGCGCGTCCATGCTGTGGATCGGCTGGTTCGGTTTCAATGCGGGTTCGGCGCTGGCGGCCGACGGTGCCGCCGGCATGGCGATGACCGTCACCCACATCTCGGCCGCGGCGGGCGTGATCGCCTGGTCGGCGATGGAGCTGATGAAGTATCGCAAGGCGAGCCTCGTGGGCGCGGTCACCGGCATGGTCGCCGGCCTGGCCACGATCACGCCGGCCTCGGGCTCGGTCGGCCCCATCGGCGGGCTGGTCCTCGGCCTCGCGGGCGGCATCGTCTGTTTCACGATCACGCAGTTCGTGAAGCAACGGCTCAAAATCGACGATTCACTCGACGTGTTCGCCGTCCACGGCATCGGCGGCGCACTGGGCACGCTGCTGGCCGCGATCTTCGTATCGGCCGCGCTCGGCGGCGCCGGCTTGGCCGAGGGCATGGATACGGGTAGTCAGCTCGGCGTGCAGGCGCTGGGCGTCGTCGTCGTCGCCATCTGGTCGGGCGTCCTGACATTTGTCATCGCCACGGTGCTGAAGATGTTCGTGCCGTTCCGCGTGAAACTGGAAACCGAGGTCCAGGGCCTCGACCTCGCTATGCATGGCGAGCGCGGCTACCACAACCTGTAGGGGGCGGACGCCCTCACACCAACAGCGGGGTGGCGCGGTCGGGTTGCCGGGCCACCCCCAACTACGGGATCTGACATGAAATTCATTGTCGCGATTATCAAGCCGCACAAGCTCGACGATGTACGCGAGGCACTGGCCACGGTCGGAATCGAGGGAATGACCGCGAGCGAGGTCAAGGGATACGGCCGCCAGAAGGGCCAGACCGAGATCTACCGTGGTGCCGAATACCAGGTGAACTTCGTGCCCAAGATGAAGATCGAGATCGCCTGCGACGACGGCGTCGCGGACCGTGCGGTCGAGGCGATCCGCAACGCGGCCAACACCGAGAAGATCGGCGACGGCAAGATCTTCGTCCTCAACCTGGAAAACGCGGTGCGCGTGCGGACCGGCGAGACCGGCGCGTCCGCGCTCTAGATCGGTGTCTCGGCGGGGCCTAGAGCTCGCCGAGCCCGGCCCGTTCCTCGATCACCCGGACCGCCGCGGTCATGTTGTCCTCGGCGTGGCCGGCATCGACCGTGTCCTTGAAGATCTGGAGCATGGCTTCGCCGATCGCCATCGGCACGCCGGCGGCGGCGCCCGCTTCGCAGATCAGCCGCGAATCCTTGACCATCTGCGAAGCCGAGAACAGCGGCGAGAAGTCCCGCGCCTTGAGCGGCTCGACATTGTACTGGATGTAAGGCGACGCGATGGCGCTGGCCCCGATCACGTCGAGCATCTGCGCCCAATCGAGCCCGCCCTTGCGCCCCAGCGTCAGCGCTTCGGCCAGGACGGCGCCGGTCGTGCCGACCAGCAGATTGATCACCAGCTTCAGGTAGCGCGCCTGCTCGCTGTCGCCGAGATAGAAGTGCTTCGCCCCCATCTCGGAAAAGAGCGGCGCGCAGCGCATCGCGGTCGCCTCTGGCCCTGACACCATGATCGTCAGGGTGCCGGCCTCGGCCAGCGCGGTGCTGCCCGACACCGGCGCGCGCAGATAGGCGATTCCCGCCGACTCGGCCGCGGCGGCCACATCGCGCGAGGTCTCCGGCGAGACCGTGCTCATGTCGATGAACACGCTGCTTTCGGCCATGACGGAGAAGATTCCCTCACCGCCGAGCGTCACGTCGCGCAGGACCGCATCGTTGGGAATCATCGAGACCACGATGTCCGCGCCCTCGGCGACATCACGGTTCGAGGAACCCGCGGCCCCCCCGGCATCGACGACCGCCGCGACGTTCGCGGCGACCGGGTCGTAGACCTTCAATGCCGCGCCGGCCGCGACCAGACGGCGGCTCATCGGGCCGCCCATCTTGCCCGCACCGATCCAGCCGATGCGCATCCCCGAAAGGCTCATCTTCCGCGCTCCCCCTGTCGAAACGCAAACCGGCGCCGCATGATCATGCGGCGCCGGTGCAAGACCCCGATGTCGATCAGGCGCTCATGCTGGCGCGCTGGCTGTACGCCGCCTCGGCGTCGCGCACGCTGGCATCGTCCTTCATGACGAAGTCGTACTCGCCCTCATAGAAGGTCGAGCCCGAGAACCCGTATTCCGCGGCCCGCGCGGCGTCGTCGACCTTCGAATAGGGAATGACCAGCGATTCCTTGACGCCGAACACCGCGTCGGAATCCAGATACTTGCTGTCGTCGTTGAACAGCTCGGTTTGGATCGTCTGGTACCCGTCCTTGTAGACGAGATAGTGCAGATGTGCCGGCCGCCAGGAATGGCGTCCCGTGCCGTTGAGAATGAGGCCCACCGGGCCATCCGTCGGCACCGGGTAATCCACCGGCTTGCGGCTGCGGAACCAGTAGCGCCCGTCGGCACCCGTCCGGAACTTCCCGCGGTAGGCATAATCGTCATAGTCCTTGGGCTGGCCCACCTGGGCTTCGTAGAACATGTTCGGCGACGTCTGCCACAGGTCGAGGACGACGCCCTCGATCGGGTTGCCCTTGGAATCGATCACCCGGCCGTGGATGAAGGCGTGCTCGCCCTCGTCGTCGTCGAGCGAGATGTCGAAGCCCATGTCACGCGCCGGCGCACCCTCGCGGTAGAACGGGCCGAGGAGGCTCGACTCTGTCGCACCGGTGCGAACCTTGTCGCCGAGAATCTCCACCAGCGCCGTCATCCCGAGCACGTCGCCGAGCAGGACCCCCTCCTCGCGCTTGTCGGTCGAGATGTGGCCGACATTCTGGATGAACCGCGCGCCATAGAGCAGCTCATCGGGCGTCAGATTCACCTCGCGGATGAAGTCATGGGCGTGGCGCACCAGCGCTTCCATGATCTCGCGCAGGCGCGGATCGGTGTCGTCGGCGATCTTGTCGAGCACCGCCTGGGTCACATTGGCTTCTGTCAGGTCCCGCATGAATTTCTCCTTCTCGTGCCGTGCCGACGGCACGCAGCGACTGGGCGTCAGCTTGATGATTGGCCTAACAATGCGCCGAAAGCCGGCTGGACGGCAACCTTACGGGGACGCAGTATTTTGCCGCCTACAGCCCGTGAATTCGATGGACGTCGGCACGGCCAGACAACTATGTTCGATATACGAACGATCGTTCGAATAATGAACCTAGGTTCCCGATCCGGAGCGGTCAATGGCGCGCGCACGCGAAGACTCGGAATACGTGCAGTCGCTCGAACGCGGCCTCGCCGTGATTCAGGCGTTCGGTCCCGACAACCCCGACATGACCATCAGCGAGGTTGCCGAGGCTACAGGCACGTCGCGCGCCACGGCACGCCGGTTCCTCCTGACGCTGGAACGCCTGGGTCATGTGCACAGCGATGGCCGGCGTTTCTCGCTGACGCCGCAGGTGCTGACCCTAGGCTACGCCTACCTGTCTTCGCTCGATTGGTGGCAGACGGCGCAGCCCCATATGGAAGACATCGTCCACACGCTAAAGGAATCCTGTTCCGCCGCGGTGCTCGACGGCGACGAAGTGATCTATGTCGCGCGGGTCTCGGCGACGAGGATCATGTCGATCAACCTATCGATCGGGACCCGCCTTCCCGCCTACCCGACATCGCTCGGCCGGGTGCTGCTGTCGCACCAGCCACCCGAAGCGCTCGACGAATGCCTGGCACGAATCCGACCGGAGGCCTTCACGAACAAGACCAAGACCGCCCCCGCCGACATCCGCGAAGCGGTCGAGACGGCGCGGCTGCGCGGCTATTCCCTGATCGACCAGGAACTCGAGACCGGCCTACGTTCGATCGCGGTCCCGATCTACTATCGCACCGGGCGCATCCTCGCCGCACTCAATGTCGGCACCCATGCCGCGCGCACGACCCTCGACGAGATGACCGCGCGCTTCCTGCCCGTGCTGCTCGAGGGCTCGCGGCGGATCACCGCACAGCTGCCCCGCTGACGAAAACGGCGGCGCCAGGGCGCCGCCGCAATCGACCGGATCGCAAACGCGATCAGATGATCATGCAGACCTCGTCGAAATCGTAGCGCGGCAGACGCGGCCCCTTGATGCCGTCCATATGCCCGTAGCCGATGTTGACCAGGAAGTTCGCCTTCACCGGCGTGCCGTCGAAGAATTCCTTGGTCGCGCCCGCGGCATCGAACCCGCCCATGGCGCCGGCGTCCAGGCCGACGGCGCGCACGGCCAGGATGAAATACGCCCCCTGGATCGTCGCCTGCTGAAACCCGAACTGCTCGGCCGCCGTCGCATCGCCCTCGAAGCGCTTCGCCATCTCGGGGCGGATCGGGTAGTTCTTCGGGATGTCCTTCCAGAAGGTCGGATCGTAGCCGAGCACCGCCGTCACGGGGGCCAGCATCGTCTTCTCGCGGTTCGGCTCGTTGAGCACCGGCATCAGGCGCTCCTTCGATTCCTTGGAACGCAGGAAGAGGATGCGCATCGGCTGGGTATTGGCGCTGCTCGGGGCGAACTTCACGAGGTCGTAGATCTCGCGCAGCTGATCGTCGGTGACGTCCTTGTCCTGCCACCAATTGTGGTTACGTGCGACGCGATAGATCAGGTCGAGCGAATTGTCGTCGAGCCTTGAAATACGGCCGCGAATCTCCTCGATCTTCTCGCGGGCCGCCGCGAGCGCTGCATCTGCTGACATGGTGCCTCCGTTGATTCCGGCCATGCGTGGCCGTGCGTGTTTGTGTGCGCCCTAAATGTGGCGAAGCCCGCGAAAAGTCAATTCACGCCGCCGCCACGGCCCGCCAACCAAGGGTGTGGCCGGCGTTGAGCGGTGGGCCCGAATGGCTTATTCAGGCGCCACGCACGAACACGCATCCGGCGGCTCGCCGCCGGCGC
Source organism: Rhodospirillaceae bacterium (assembly GCA_038117265.1). GTDB lineage: Bacteria > Pseudomonadota > Alphaproteobacteria > UBA6615 > UBA6615 > JAYPUG01. The sequence goes on along the minus strand of JAYOFO010000004.1, from coordinate 12,614 downwards.
ACGGGAGACAGACATGTCCGATTCCAAGGGGGCCCTTTCCGGCGTCACCGTCCTCGACCTGACGCGCGTCCTGGCCGGTCCCTACTGCACCCAGCTTCTCGGCGACCTCGGCGCCGACGTCATCAAGATCGAACGGCCCGGCGCCGGCGACGACACGCGCCGCTTCGCCCCGCCCTTCATGTCGGGCCCCGACGGCGAGGACACCAGCGAGAGCGCCTACTTCATGAGCACCAACCGCAACAAGCGCTCGGTCGAGGTCGACCTGACGAGCGAGGCGGGACAGGCGCTGGTCCGCGAAATCGCGCTGAAGGCCGACGTGCTGGTCGAGAACTTCAAGACCGGCAACCTCGCGAAATACGGGCTCGGTTACGACGATCTCAAGGACGCGAACCCCAAGCTGGTCTACTGCTCGATCACCGGGTTCGGCCAGACCGGCCCCTATGCTTCGCGCCCGGGCTATGACTTCCTGATCCAGGGCATGGGCGGGATCATGTCGCTGACGGGCGAGCCCGACCGCGAGCCCCAGAAGGTGGGCGTGCCGATCGCCGACATCATGTCGGGCATGTTCGCTGCCGTTGCGGTCAACGGTGCGCTGCGCCACGCCGCGGTGACCGGCCAGGGCCAGTACATCGACATCGGCATGCTCGACACCCAGGTCGCCTGGCTGGTGAACCAGGGCATGAACTTCCTGCACTCCGGACAGGCCGAGCGGCTGGGCAACGCGCACCCCAACATCGTGCCCTACCAGGTCTTCGAGACCGCCGACGGCCACATCGTCGTCGCCGTGGGCAACGACAACCAGTTCCGCACCTTTGCCGGCATCCTCGGCGAGCCCGATCTGGCCGACAATCCGACCTTCGCCACCAACGCGTCGCGCGTGCGCAACCGCGCCGAGGTCGTCGGCTATCTCCAGGCGATCATGAAACAGAAGCCCTCGGCCCACTGGCTGGCGGAGCTGGAGGCCAACAAGATCGGCTGCGGTCCGATCAACACGCTGGACCAGGTGTTCGAGGACCCGCATGTCAAGGCGCGCGAGATGGTCGTGCACGTCCCCCACCCGCTCGCCGGGCCCGACGGCGCCGCCCTGATCGCCAGCCCGCTGAAACTGTCGGGAACGCCCGTCGCGTACCGCCACCACCCGCCGTTGCTCGGCCAGCACACCGACGAAGTGCTGCGCGAGGTCCTCGGCTACGACGACGCCAGGATCGGGGAGCTGCGAGAAGCCGGCGCGATCGGCTGAGCCGTTCGGACAACCGTCAGCTCTTCAGTTCGCGTCCGACGATTCCATACCCTGGCTGGTGACGCGGTTCGCGATCTCGCGGGCGATCTCCTGCAGACGCCCGCCGACGCGCCCCAGCCGCCCCTCGTCGAGCCGTGCCCGCGGGCCGGTGACCGAGATCGCGCACGCGGCGCGGCCGTGCGGATTGATCACCGGTACGGCCACCGAACGGATGCCAGGTGAGCGCTCCTCGTCGTTGACGGCATAGCCGCGCTTCCTGACGAGCGCCAGTTCGCGCAGTAGTTCCTCGACGTCGGTGATCGTGCGCCCGGTATAGGGGCTGAGCCGGGTCGACCGGTAGCTGGCGCGAATATCGTCGGGCGAGCGCATCGACAACAGCGCCTTCCCCAGGCTAGTCGCATGGGCATCGAAGTAGCCGCCGATCTTGACGTCGGAGCGGTGCGCCCGCTCGGTCGTCACCCGATCGGACACGAATGCCTGGATCCCCTCGAGGAAACCGAGGTTGACGGTCTCGTCCACCTCGTGGGCCAAGCGGACCAGATAGGGATGTGCATGATGGGTGATCCGCGCCACCATGTTCGCGCGGTGACCGAAGACATGCATGTTGTAGCCGACCCAATACTTCCGGTCCTCGCCCTTGTAGGCGTAGCCCAGGCGGCACAGCACCTCGAGCAGGCGGTGCGCCGTCGCGCGGTGCAGGCCGGTCGCGCGCGCCACATCGGATACGGCGCGTCCCGAGGTGCTGTCCCCGAGATAAACGAGAATCTGGAACCCGCGTTCGAGCGACTGGTTGCGATAGGTGGTCATGGCGCTACGTCTCGAATAATGAGACCAACTTATTGGCGCTGACCAGCCCAAATGCGAATGCGTCGCGCTATTCGTTCTCAGTCGATGAGACGAGCGAGACGGCTTCACCGGTCTCGGCAGAGCGGTCGGCCGCCATCGTGACCTCCATCACCAGGCGCGCCTCCCATGCGGTCGCCAGCACCGGCTGGTCGAACGCGACCGCGCGCAGGAAATGCAGCGTCTCGTCGACCATGGCGCCGGCGAACACATGGTCCACCTGCTCGCCGGGCATCGACGACATCGGGTAGCGGATGCCGTGCGCGGTGGTGTTGACGCGCATCTCGCGATGGGTGTCGTCGACCGTCAGCGTGCCGTCCGTGCCGATGATCTCGATCCAGCTCTGGGCGTATTGCGGATAGCCGAGCGGGAGGACCCAGCCCGACCCGGCCGTGATCGTGGTGCCGTCGTCCATGGTCACCATGATCCACTGATGGTCCGGAGTCTCGCTGACCCGGGTGAACAGCTTGCCCGACTGCTGCGAATAGACCTGCACCGGCAATCGCGGCTGCAGGCACCACAGCAAAAAGTCGATCGAATGGGTGCCACCCATCGCTGCCGGCGACATCTTGCTGCGGCCCTTGATCTTGGCCCCGATCTCGCGGGTTACGTTGCGGCTGACGAGGCAGGTCACCGGATCGCCGATGCGCCCTTCCTTGATCGCCTTGTTGATGTAGGCGTATTTGGGATCGAAGCGGCGGGTGTAGCCGACGGCGACCTTCAGCCCGGCGGCCTCGCTGAGCGCAATCGCCTCGTCCGCCTCTTCCCGCGTCGGCGCGATCGGCTTCTCGACGAGCACGTGCTTGGCGGCCTGCAGCGCCGCACGGACCATGGGATAGCGCTGGGATTCCGGCGTCGAGGCGATGATCACCGCGTCGATCGACGGATCGTCCACCAAGCGCCGCCAATCGTCGGTCACCGAGGCCGCACCGGTCTCGCGCGCCACCTCGGCCGCGCGCCCGGGATTGGTCTCGGCGATGTGCAGGTTCTCGACCAGGGCCGAGCCGGCGCAGGCGTTGGCCCGAATCCCGCCGACCCAGCCGGCGCCGATGACGGCGACGTCGATGCGTTTCATCGCCATCTCCTAGGCATCGTCCAGCCGCACGGCCACGCCCGTCGCCGCGGCCTCCTCGATGGCTAGGGTCACGGCCAGGGTGCGGCGCGCCTCGGCCGGCGTGGTGTGCGGCACGGCGCGGCCCGTCATCAGATGGTCGAGCCACGAGCGGGTCTCGCTCGCGACCGCACCCCAATAGTCGCCGACGGCGAAGTCGGCTGCCGAGGTCGTCTGCATGAACATCATGTTGATGTTGTGGTCGGGCACGTAGCTGTGCGGTGCGCCCTTGTCGGTGAACAGCAGGCTGTCCTTGTTGTCGGCGTCGAGCAGGATCACCCCGTCCTCGCCGATCACCTCGAAGCGCGACGACTGGCCGACCGCCGGATACGTCGCCGGCAGCGCATAGCTGATGCCGAGGTTGACCACCGCCCCGTTCTCGAAGGTGATGATGCACCAGGTCACGTCGGGCTTATCGTGGCCGAGCGCGCGGAACACCTTCGACTGGCTGCGCGCGACCACCTCGACCGGCCGGGTGCCCTCGAGGAACCAGCACGCCATATCGACATAGTAGGTGAGCACGTCGTTTACCGGCGTGGCGTCGGGCGCACGCTTCAGGATTTCCAGCATCTGGGCGCGGCCGTTGTAGACCCGCGACTGGATGCCGAGAATCTCGCCCAGCCGGCCCTGCAGGATCTGCTCCTTGGCCAGCATCCAGCGCCGGTCGTGGCGGCGCGAGTAACCGATGCGCAGTTCGGTGCCGGTGCGCTCGCACGCGTCGATGATCGCGTCGGCATCCTCGAGGGTCAGCGCGATCGGCTTCTCGACGAAGACCGGCTTGCCCGCCTCCAGCGCCTGAATGACCGCCTCGCGATGGTCGTGCTCGGGCGTCGAGACGAAGACCGCCCCGACCCGATCGTCGGAGATCGCCGCAAGATTGTCGGTGGTGACGAGGTCGGCACCCACCCGCTGCGCCAGCACGTCGCCCGCCTGGCGGCTGCGGTCCGAAAGCGCCAGGAAATTCACGCCCGGATGGTTCGCGGACATGCCCGCGCGCAGGCCGCCGATGCGCCCGCACCCGACCACCGCGATGCCGAGATCGCCTCCGGCCATGTTGGACCCCTCTCCCCCTTATCTGCGCCACGTTTGCACCGCGGCCGACAGCGGGTCAACCGGGCCCCGGTTCACGAAAAAGGGCCGTCCCGGTTGCCCGGGACGGCCCTTGAAGAGGCTTGGCCTCGTGCCTTACTCGGCGGCCGCGGCGATCGTCGGGAACTCGGGAATCTGGAGCTCGGGAAGCACCTTGTCCATGAACAGACGCAGCTCCTCCATCATGTCGTCCTTGGGCTGCTGCGCCCAGTGCCAGATCAGGGTGATGTATTCGCACGGCACCTGGTCGTAGATGTGCTGCCAGGCGCGGATCGACTCGCCGACGGTGCCGCCGATGAAGATGTCGGAATCCTTCATGCCCTGGATCAGCTGGTCGTCGTTGCCCCGCGGGAACTGCGGGAAGAACGGCCCGTAGAAGTTCTTGTAGATGTCGAGATCGTAGTCGCGCAGCTTACGGTCGAAATCCTCGGGCGTCTTGGTGATGTGCGGCCAGCGCACGATGTTCTGGTTCTGACCCAGCTGGACGGGGAACCCGCTCTCGTTCGCGACCTTGGTGTAGTGGTGCGACAGTTCCACCACGCCCTTGGTCGGCATGAAGTAGGTCGGGATGAAGTTGTTGCGCGCACAGAAGTCGATCGAGGCCTGGCTCTTGGACGCCGCAACGAACACCGGCGGATACGGCTTCTGGTAGGGCTTGGGCACCACGCAGACGCGCTGGACCGACCCGTCGGGGCCGATCTCGCCCTCGGCACCCGCGTCGCGCGCGATCTCCCAGGCCGGATAGCCCTCGACGCCCGTCTCGTAGGGATACGGCGCCTCGTAGAACTCGCCCTTCACCCGCACCGTCTCCTGGGTCCAGGCGTCGATCACCATCTGCACCCGCTCCTCGAAGATCTGGCGGTTGCGCTCGTCGGCCGCGCTGCCGTCCGAGACGGTGGCGGGCGATTCCGACCACTGGCCCATCACGTTGGCCCAGCGCGACTGGTAGCCGCGCGCGAAGCCGACGAAGTACTTGCCCTTGGTCAGGTGATCGATGATCGCGGTCTCTTCCGCGACGCGCAGCGGGTCGTGGGTGGCCATGACATAGCCGAGCGCACCGATATGGGCGTTCTCGACCATGCTCGCCCAGTAGGCGTTCAGGACGCCCGGGTTCGGGCCGACCTCGTAGCCCTCAGAATGGAAGTGATGCTCGATGGTGCCGATGCCCCACACGCCCATCTTGTCCGCTTCCTTCACGATGTCGGTCCATTCGTGAACGATGCGGTGGTACATCTCGTTGTCGTTGCCGAGCGGGCGCTTGGCCTTCCGGTCCTGCTCGCCGTCGGCGGGGAACATCGGATAGAGCTGGAGGATGACTTTCGGCTTGGCCATGTCGAGTTCCTTTGAGAATGAAATCAATTGTCAGTCGCGGAGCGGATCGGGAGCGATCCTAAACGCGGGGGGCCTTCGCGACAAATAATAGGAACCGATATCTTGTATAGTTTAGGAATATAACAAGCCCGCCGCCGGATACCGGCGGCGGGCAAGCGCTCTCCCCTCCCAAGAGGGCTATTCGGCTGCCATCGGCACCAGTTTGAAGTCCGGTATCTCGAGTTCCGGCAGCACCTTGTCCATGAACAGCTGCAGCTCTTCCATCATCACCTCCTTCAGCACCTGCGCCCAGTGCCAGATCAGGGTGATGTATTCCGAGGGCACCAGGTCGTAGAGCTCGCGCCACTGGCGGATCGATTCCTCGACCGTCCCGCCGATGAAGATGCCGGAATCCTCCATGCTCGAGAGGTATTCCGATTCGTCGGCGCTTTGCGGGAACTGCGGGAAGAACGGCCCGTAGAAGTTCTTGTAGATGTCGAGATCGTAGTCGCGCAGCCGCTGGAGGTACTCCTCGCGCGACTTCGTGATGTGCGGCCAGCGCACGATATTCTGGTTCTGGCCCAGCGCGTAGTCGATGCCGTGCCTGGCGCCTTCCTTGACATAGAGCCTGGCCATCTCGACGAATCTCAGCGTGTGCATGAAGTAGGTCGGGATGAACCGGTTGCGGGCACAGAACTGGATCGATTCCGGGCTCTTCGACGCCGCCACCATCACCGGCGGGTGCGGCCGCTGATAGGGCTTCGGCACCACGCAGACCCGGCGGATGTTGCCCTTGTCGTCGACCTCGCCGGGGGCGCCCGCCTCGGCCGTGATGCGCCAGGCCGGGTAGTTCTGGACACCGGTCTCCTTCGGAAACGGTGCCTTGTAGGAATCGCCGTCGAACGCGATCGATTCCTGGGTCCAGGCGGCGATGATCTGCTCGACGCGTTCCTCGAAGACCTTGCGGTTGTAATGGTCGGCCTCGCTCTTGTCGGACACCGTTGCCTCGGCGCCCGAGAATTGGCCCAGGATGTTGGTCCAGCAGGCCTGGTAGCCGCGCGCGAACCCGACGAAATACCTGCCGTTGCACATATAGTCGATGATCGCCGTCTCCTCGGCGACGCGGATCGGGTCCTGGGTCGCGGCGACATAGCCGAGCGCGCCGATGTTGGCGTTCTTGACCAGGGTCGACCAGCGCGCGTTCAGCACGCCCGGGTTCGGCCCGACCTCGTAGCCCTCGGAATGCAGGTGATGCTCGATCGTCGACACGCCCCACACGCCCATCTTGTCGGCCTCGACGACCACCTCGTCCCACTCGTGGACGATCTTGTTGTAGGTCTCGGAATTGTTGCCCAGCGGGCGCTGCGCCTTGCGGCCTTCCTCGCCGTCGGCGGGAAACATCGGATAGAGCTGGAGAATGACTTTCGGCGTTGCCATTTGTTCGGCCCCCCCGTCTGATGGGCGCCGCCTCCCGGCGCGAATGCGAAAGACCGTAAAATCCTTATGTGTTATGCGCCAATAATAAGATGGGATATTATTTATAGCCTGGAAATATAGGGATCAGATCCATGGATTTGCGCCAGATCCGCTCGTTCGTCGCCGTCTTCGAAGAGGGCAGCATCAACCGCGCGGCCGCGCGCCTGCACACCGCGCAGCCGAGCGTCAGCATTCAGCTCAAGGCGCTCGAAGACGATCTGGGGGTCGCGCTGTTCGAGCGTCACGCGCGCGGCGTGCGCGCCACGGCCGAGGGCAACCGGTTCTACGAGCGGTGCCTCGGCATCCTCGGCAGCGTCGAGCAGGCCGAGCAGGAGATGCGCGAATGGTCCGACGGCGTCTCTGGATCGCTGCAGGTCGGGCTCATCCCGACCGTGACCAAGGGCGCCCTGCCCCGCATTCTGCCTGCCTTCACCGAGGAGCTTCCCAACGTGCGCGTCCGCGTCGTCGAGGCGTTCAGCGGCATCCTCACCGACCTGGTGATCGACGGCCAGCTCGACCTGGCGATCGTCACCCGGCCGGCGCGGCGCGCCGGGCTGGAGATGCGCGTGCTGTCGACCGAGCCGCTGGCGCTCGTCTCGGGGCCGCGCACCGGCCTGCGGCACCTGGCGCCCGTCTCGCTGCAGGAACTGCCGCCGGTGAAGCTGGTCATGCCCTCGCCTCAGCACAGCCTGCGCGACATGCTCGAACGCTATATCCAGATGGGCAACATCGCCGTCGAGAATCTAATCGAGATCGACGGGCTGTACGGCGAGATCGAGTTCATCCGCAACTCCGACTGGTCGGCCATCCTGCCGGTCACCACCGTGATCGACGATCTGGAGGCGGGCGAACTGGTGGTGAACCCGATCACCGCGCCGCAGACCGCCTTCGAGTTCTTCCTCGTCCACCAGACCCGCCATCCGCTGAGCCGCGCCGCGCGCGACTTCGTCGACCGCCTCGAGACCACCCTCCAGGGCAATGCGGAAATCTGGCGCCGGCTGACGGACGGGCGCCGCCGCCCGTCCAGGGCTAAAGCCGGGTGATCCCAACGCACGACATCCATAACCGCTTGTTATAGGCTGGTGGCGTCACCACACGGCCGGCCCGCCATGGATTTTCGACAGCTCGAACAGTTCGTCGCCGTCTACGAGGAAGGCAGCTTCTCGCGCGCCGCGCGCCGCGCGAAATGCACCCAGCCCGGCCTCTCGGTGCAGATCCGCAACCTCGAGGACGAGCTGGGCGTGCCGCTGTTCACGCGCAACCGGCGCGGGGTCGAGCCGACCGTCGCGGGAAAGCGCCTGTACAGCCGCTCCCTGTCGATCCTGAACGCGGTCGCCGACACCCAGATCGCGGTGCGTGAGCTGGCCGGCGACGTCACCGGCACCATCGCGGCCGGCATGGTGCCCTCGGTCTCGCGCAGCGCGCTTCCCGCCGCGCTGTCGCGCTTCACCGAACTGTACCCCAACGTCGCGCTGACCCTCGACGAGGCGTATGGCGGCACGCTGACGGAGCGGGTGGTCTCGGGCGAACTCGACTTCGCGGTGGTGACCAGCGCGGTGAGCCGCGAAGGGATCGAGGCGACCCTGCTGGCGGTCACCGAGATGGCGCTGGTCTCGGGCCCGGATTCCGGGTTCGTGCCGTTCGCCCCCGTGCGGCTGCGCGACCTGCCGCCCATGCGCCTGGTGCTGCCGAGCGCGCGCCACGCGATCCGGCGGATGATCGACGACCAGATCGCGCGGGCGGAGCTGACGGTGGAATCGGCGATCGAGTCCGACGGCCTCAATACCACGCTCGAATATGTCCGCCGGTCGGGCTGGTCGACCTTCACATCCGTCGCCTCGGTGATCGACGCCATCGAGACGGAGGACTTCGTGGTCAATCCGATCAAGCGCCCGCGCGCCGACCTGGAATACTACCTGATCCGCCAGGTCCGGCGGCCGCTGACCGGCGCCGGCGCACGGCTCATCGACCTGCTGCGGGCAGAGCTCGCCGGCATCACCGAACGCTGGCGCAAGCTCTCTGGTGCAAAGACGAAATAACAACACTTTATGGGACGGAATTAAGATGACAGATTCGGTCAAGGGACAGCGCGTGATCGTCACCGCCGGCGGGTCCGGCATCGGCCGCGCCATCGTCGAGCGGTTCGTGGCGGCGGGCGCGCAGGTCCACACCTGCGACGTGAATGCCGAGTTCCTCGACGACGTGGTCGCGAGCCACGACGCCATCGCCGGCACCCTGGCCGACGTGGGCGTGCCGGGCGATGTCGAGAAGCTGATCGGCGCGGCCGTCGCGCGCATGGGCGGGGTCGACGTGCTGGTCAACAATGCCGGAATCGGCGGGCCGGCCGCGGCGCTCGAGGACATCTCCTACGACGATTGGGACCGCACCATCGCGGTCAACCTCAACGGCATGTTCTACTGCATCAAGAACGTGGCCCCGCACATGAAGGCGCAGAAATCCGGCTGCATCGTCAACATCTCCACCGCCTCGGCCAAGGTGGCGCTGCCCATGCGCTCGCCCTACGTGGCCTCGAAGGTGGGCGTGCTCGGCCTCACCCACACGGTGGCGCGCGAATACGGCCCCCTCGGCATCCGCTGCAACGCGATCCTGCCGGGCCTGATCGACAACGCGCGCGGGCGCGGCATCCTCGCCCGCCAGGCGGCCGAGCGGGGAATATCCGTGGAGGAGCGCGAGGAACAGTTCCTCGAATTCATCTCGTTGAAGTGCTGGATTGATCCGTCCGAGGTGGGCGACCTGGCGGTGTTCCTCGCCTCCCATGCCGGTCGGCACATCACCGGCCAGCAGATCGGCATGGACGGCAACGTGGAGTGGGAAATCTAGCGCGCCGCGAACCCGTCATGTTCCTGAACGATTTCAACAGCTTCGAGGTCGCATTCGCTGTCTTCGCCATTTTTCTCGGCGGGCTGGTGAAGGGCACTGTCGGCCTCGGCATGAAGATCGTGGCGCTCGGCCTGCTGGCCAACGTAATGGCGCTGCCCGTCGCGATCGCGGTGATCATCGTGCCCGGCATCGCCTCCAACGTCTGGCAGATCGTCGGCGGGCCGCCGCTGCGCGCGACGCTGGGGCGTCTCTGGTCGTTCTTCGCGGTGTTTCTCGCGGAAATCTGGTTCGGCACCGAGGTGCTGGTCGCTTCCGACCCGCGGCTTGTAACCGCCGCGCTGGGGGCCGTGCTCGTGGTCTACGCGACCTATGCCCTGATCGCCCCGCGCCTGCCCCATCCGGGGCCGCACGAGCGCTGGCTGTCGCCCGTCATCGGCAGTGCGAACGGCGTGCTCGCCGGCATGACGGGCTCCGATGCCTTACCCGGCGTGCCCTACATGCAGTGCCTGGGCCTCGACCGCGAGCAGCTGATCCAGGCGATGGGGCTGCTGTTCCTGTTCGGCTCGGTGGCGATCGCCGTCGCCTTCGTGTTCCAGGGGCTGCTGACGGTCGAACTGGGCATCGCCTCGGGTGTCGCGACCCTGCCGACCCTGGCCGGCTACTGGCTCGGCGAGAAGCCGCGCCGGCGCATTTCCGAGACGCGGTTCCGCCAGCTGATGCTGATCGCCCTGCTGGCGCTCGGTCTCTACATCGTGATCGGCAACCTCGCCTGAAACCTGCGCGGCCAATTGCCATCCGTCGCGGGACGCCTATAAATAACCTACTGGTTAAACATAGAGCGATCCACGATGTCCCCGCACGACGAACGTTTCCCAACGAGACCGCCGAATACCGCGCGGCCCGCAACACACTGCTCGCCGCTGAAATCGAACTCCGCCGCAAGACCGAGGAGGTCGCCGCCCTGCGGCGGTCTCTGCCGCCGGGCGGTGCCCTCGCGCAAGACTATCTTCTCGCAGAGGGACCGGCCGACCTGTCCCGCGACGGGCCGGCGCGCGAGACGCGGTTCTCCGACCTGTTCGCCCCCGGCAAGGACACGCTGATCGTCTATTCCTTCATGCTGCCGCCCGGCGGCAAGGCCTGCCCCGCCTGCACGTCGCTGATCGACGGGCTGGACGGCCTCGTCCCCCACACCACCGACCGGGTGAACTTCGCGGCGTTCGCGAAGGCCCCCATCGGCGAGTTCCGCACCTGGGCGCGGGCGCGCGGCTGGCGCAACGTCCGCCTGCTGTCGACGGGTGCGACCACCTTCAATGCCGACTAAGTGGCCGAACGGGGCGACGACCAAATTCCGATCATCCACGTGTTCCGGAAGGCCGCGGACGGGATCCGTCATTCCTGGTCGTCGGAAATGTTCTATGCACCCGCGGATGCCGGCCAGCACCCGCGTCACGCCGACACAATCTGGCCGCTGTGGAGCCTGTTCGACCTGACCCCCGAGGGCCGCGACGGCTGGTTCCCGCGAAGCTCCTGCGACTGAACCGGAGATCGACCCCATGACCCGAAAACTCGAAGGCGGCTACCAGTGCGGCGCCGTGCGATACGCGTGCAATTCGGAACCCCAGCTGGTGTTCGACTGCCACTGCACCCACTGTCAGCGCGCCACCGGCGCCCCCTATGTGACCGCGGTGGCGGTGCGGTGCGAGGACTTCACCATGAGCGGTGCGACCATCGAACTCACCCTGATTTCCGATCGCGGCACGCCGGTCCACCGGCACTCGTGTGCGAACTGTGACGCCTATGTCTTCGGGATCAGCGAGGGCTTCGACGCGGTCGGCATCAACGCGGTCAGCCTGGACGATGCCAGCTGGGTCAGGCCCCAGATGACCGTCCATACGGCGAGCCGGCAGCCCTGGACCCGAATCGACCCCGTTCTGCCAGCCTTCGAACAATTGCCGCCGATGGATGGAGGAAAGTCTGCATGACCCGAAAACTCGAAGGGGGCTGCCTGTGCGGCGCCGTGCGCTATGAATGCGAGGCGGAGCCGCTGTTCGCGGTGAACTGCCACTGCCGCGATTGCCAGATGACCACCGGCAGCACGCACCTGCCGGGGGTCGGGATGCCCGAGGCCGCCTTCACGATCACCGGCGACCTCACCTGGTACGCGACCAAGCCCGACCGCGGCGGCACGTCCCGGCGTGCCTTCTACCCCACCTGCGGCCCCCCCTCATGGGAAATATCGACGGCGAGGCGATCGTGTTTCTCCACGTCATCACGCTGGACGATCCGAGCTGGTTCACGCCGCAGATGGATATCTTCGAGGCCAGTGCCCAACCCTGGGACCGGTTCGACGACAGCCTGCCGCGGTTCGCCGGCATGCTGCCGATGGGCGGCGACTAGCGCGGCGTCAGGACGCGACGCGCAACCGCGTCGGGTCCACCGCGTCGAGGTTCGCGCAGCCGAGCATCGCCATCGTGTAGGCCAGCTCGTTGCGGATGATCTCGGCCGTTCGTGCGGCACCGTCCCGGCCGCCGGCAGAGACCCCATAGAGGAACGCCCGGCCGAGGAAACAGAAATCGGCGCCCAGCGCGGCCGCCTTCACGATGTCGGACCCGCGGCGGATTCCGCCGTCGAGAAACAAGGTCGCGCCGTCCGGGGCCGCGGCGCGCGCGGGAGCCAGGCAGTCCACGGTCACGGGCACGATGT
>JAYOFO010000003.1:616-119868 GCA_038117265.1 Rhodospirillaceae bacterium | reverse complement strand
CCGCCGGTCGCGGCCAGCGCCCAGCGCAGCAGGGCGCCCGTGCGCAGGTCGCGGTAGACCAGTTCGCGGATCGCCCGGCGGTCGCCCGACCCGGCGAACCGGTGGCCCCGGAACCAGCCGGTCAGCACGGCGTCGGCCGGCGCGTCGCCGCGCGCGACCTCGTCGAGGATTTCGATGGTGGCGGCGAGGCGAGCGGCGGGGGTCATGTCCCGGCTACCGCCCGTTCACCGGCAAACCGCCCGATCAGGCGTTGTGGCGATAGTTCGGCGCCTCGCGGGTGATCGTCACGTCGTGGACGTGGCTCTCGCGCAGGCCCGCATTGGTCAGCCGCAGGAACCGGCAGTTCGCCTGCATGTCGGCGACCGTGCCGTTGCCGGTGTAGCCCATCGCGGCGCGCAGCCCGCCGACGAGCTGGTGCAGGACGTTGCTCGCCGGGCCCTTGTAGGCGACCTGACCCTCGATCCCCTCGGGCACCAGCTTCAGCGAGTCGGCGACCTCTGCCTGGAAATAGCGGTCGGCCGAGCCGCGCGCCATGGCGCCCAGCGAGCCCATGCCGCGATAGGATTTGTACGAGCGACCTTCGTAGAGATAGACCTCGCCGGGCGCCTCGTCGGTGCCGGCCAGCAGCGAGCCGATCATGGCGCAGTCCGCGCCCGCGGCGATGGCCTTGGCCAGGTCGCCGGAATATTTGATGCCGCCGTCGGCGATCACCGGAACGCCCTGCTTGCCCGCCACCTCGCGCACGCCCTCGATCGCGGTGAGCTGCGGCACGCCGACGCCGGCCACCACCCGCGTGGTGCAGATCGAGCCCGGGCCGATCCCGACCTTGAGCGCATCCGCGCCGGCATCGATCAGCGCGCGCGCCGCCTCGCCCGTGGCGATGTTGCCGCCGATTATCTGGGCCTTGTTCGACAGCCGCTTGATGCGCCCGACCTGATCGACCACGCCACGCGAGTGGCCGTGCGCGGTATCCACCACGATGACATCGACCCCGGCATCGAGTAGCGCCTCGGCCCGCGCGTAGCCGGCATCGCCCACCCCGGTCGCCGCCGCGACGCGCAGGCGGCCCTGCTCGTCCTTGCACGCGCTGGGATAGGCGCGCGCTTTCTCTATGTCCTTGACCGTGATCAGGCCGACGCAGTGGCCTTCCGCATCGACGACCAGCAGCTTCTCGATCCGGTGCTTGTGGAGCAGCTGCTTGGCCTGCTCCATGTCCACGCCCTCGCCCACCGTGACCAGTTTTTCGGTCATCAGCTCCTTGATCGACTGGGCCGGATCGCTGGCGAAGCGGACGTCGCGGTTGGTCACGATGCCCACCAGCGTCCCGGTGCCGCGCGCCACGACGGGAATACCCGAGATCGATTCGCGCTCCATGATCGAGAGCGCGTCGTCCAGCGTCTGGTCGGGATGGATGGTGATCGGATTGACCACCATGCCGGACTCGAAGCGCTTCACCTTGCGCACCTCGTTTGCCTGCGCGTCGGGCTCGAGGTTCTTGTGGATCACACCCATTCCGCCGGCCTGGGCCAGCGCGATCGCCATGTCGGCCTCGGTGACCGTGTCCATGGCGGCAGACAGCAACGGGATGCCAAGGCGGATGTTGCGCGTGAGCTGCGTCGATGTGTCGGCGTCCGAGGGAAGGATTCGCGATTCCGCCGGTTCGAGGAGAACATCGTCAAACGTGAGCGCGTCGCGGATTTCCATGCCAACCCTGCCGTCCGGCGTGAAAGGAGTTGACGCGGCTTATATACACAATCGGCAACCATCGACAAGCACCCGTCGCCCGGCGCCTGCACTGGGCCTAGACCGCCGGCTTGAACCCGGTCGCCACGAGGAACATCTCGACCGAGTCAGAACGACTCGCCTTGGGCTTGAATCGCCGCACCGATTCGAAGCGCCCAACCATGGCGTCGAACAGGGCCGGCTCGTCGGCCCCCTGGAAGACCTTGGTGACGAAGCCGCCGCCCGGGGCCAGCACCTCGCAGGCGAACACGAATGCCGCCTCGGCCAGCGCCATGGTGCGCAGATGGTCGGTGGATGCGTGCCCGGTGGTCGACGTCGCCATGTCGGACAGCACCAGGTCGACCGGCGCACCGATCGCAGCACGCAGGCGCGCGACCGCGTCGGGATCCTCGATGTCGCCCTGCAACGTCTCGGCGCCCGGCAGCGGCTCGATCTCGAGCAGGTCGATCGCCACGACCAACCCGCCCTCCTCGCCCGGCGCCACCCGGTCGACGACGATCTGGGTCCAGCCGCCCGGCGCGGCGCCCAGGTCGACCACCCGCGCGCCGGGCGCCAGCAGCTCGAACCGTTCGTCGATCTGCAGAAGCTTGTAGGCCGCACGCGAGCGGTAGCCCTCGCGATGGGCGGCCTGGACGTAGGGATCGTTGAGCTGGCGTTGGAGCCAGCGGGTCGAGGACAGCTTGCGCCCACGCGCCGAGCGCACGCGCTCGGACCGCGCCCTCGCACCGCCCTGGCTGCCGTCCTTCTTTCCGCCGCGTGCCACGACCGCTCAGGCGCCGTCGCGGGAGGCGTCGCTGTCGGCCGAGCGCATCAGGCCGTGCAGGATGCCCTCGCGCAGGCCGCGATCGGCCACGCGCAGGCGCCCTACCGGCCACAGGTCGCAGATCGCATCGAGGACAGCGCAGCCCGATATCACCAGGTCGGCCCGCTGCGGGCCGATGCAGGGATGGGCCGCGCGGTCGTCCCGGTCGAGCGCCAGCAGGCGATCGCGCGCGCCGCGCAGCTGCTCGAACGCCAGTTCGCGGCCGTCCACCCGGTTGCGCTGGTAGCGCGGCAGGTCGAGGAAGACCCCCGTCAGGGTTGTGACCGTACCCGACGTGCCGACCATCTGGACCGAACCGTCGCGCACCCGGTCCGCGATACCGTGACGGGCGTCGAACTCGGCAAGGAACCCGCGCACATAAGCGCAGATCGCCTCATAGGTCTCGGGCGAGGCCCGGCTGTCGGCCCCTTCGCCGCAGTCGAACTTCTCGCTCAGCGTCACCACGCCGCACGGGATCGACACGCAGCCCACGATCCGGGTCTCGACCGGCGCGTTGCCGCGTTCGCCCGCCGCAAGCCTGAGCCATGTGATCTGGGTCGAGCCGCCGCCGATGTCGAACAGCAGGGCGAAGGACTCATCCTCCGCCGGTGCGTCATAAAGCGGCGAGCAACCGACCAGCGCGAGCTCCGCCTCCTCTTCGGGTGCGATCACCTCGAGGTCGATCGCGGTCTCGTCGCGCACGCGGGCGACGAACTCCGCACCGTTCTCGGCCCGCCGGCACGCCTCCGTCGCGACCGCGCGGAACCGCGTCGCGCCGTTGCGGCGCACCTTGGAATCGCAGACCCGCAGCGCCTCGATGGTGCGCGCCATGGCATGCTCCGAGAGCCGGTTGGTGTGCCCGAGCCCCTCGCCGAGCCGAACGATACGCGAGAACGCATCGACGACCCGGAATCCGGACCCGTCGGGCCGCGCCACGAGAAGGCGGCAATTGTTGGTGCCGAGATCGAGGGCCGCATAGGTGTGCGACCAGCGCCCGCCGCGGCGCCGTCCCTTCGCTCCGCCGTTCCGTCCGGAACCCACGCGCCTGTTCCTCCCAAACCGGGCCCTGTCCGCTGAATGGGCCGAATTTACACGCGCCGCGTGCGAACTCAAATACACCGGGGCGTGTTCACGGTCGCCCGGCGCGCTCCGCCTTCCAGGCCCGGTAGTCCCGGGGCATGCAGACGGCACAGGGCCGATAGCCCGCGGACCGCGCCGTCGCCGCATCGGCAAAGAAGACGCGGTGCGGCGCGTAGTGTCCTCGCGCAAGCCAGCGCAGCGCATTCGGGCAATCGAGGCGGCCATAGATGCGTGTCCGGCGGTGCCCGCCGAGCGTTCCGGGTGCGCCGCTTTCGACGGTCGCACCGTGCGCGTCAACCAGCCGGTAAGGCTTATTCGCCATGCTGCCCAACCTTTTGCGCGTTCGGCTACACAAGGGCCGATCATTTGTGCTAACACGCGCACGCACGGCCGTTGGGGGATCGTCTAACGGTAGGACTACGGACTCTGACTCCGTCAGTGGAGGTTCGAATCCTCCTCCCCCAGCCAGCCATTTCCGGTCTTTCCGGCCACGCCCAGCGTGGCCGGAACGCCTACTTCTTCGGCGGGATCGCCGGCACCATTACATAGGACGGATGCTTCGGCCCGGCATGCAAGGTCACCTTGCCGCCGAAGACCTTCTTCGGCCGGTCGCGCGGGTCGTCATGCAGGAACGGGCCGCAGCCGTTGAGCGGGTGGGCGAAGTTCGACAGCTCCAGCGCGCCGCCCGAATACTCGTAATCCTTGCCGCGCACGGTCAGCCCCAGCCGGTAGCCGGCCGGCACCACGATGCAGGTCGGCCAGATCTCGATGTCGAGCTCGTAGACGCGTCCCGGCTTGAGCGGCTGCTTCTCGTCGTGGCTATGCCACGGCCGCCAGGGCTTCGACATCTTCGTGTCGAGCTTGCGGTGCGAGGCGCGCAGCCAGCCTTGCGCAATCGGCGTGTGCGGATCGACCGTGCCCTTGAAGGTGACCTCCTTCATGTCGGGCGAGAACAGGCGCACGACCAGGAACAGATCGGCATCCTCAGTCTCGGACGACACGAAAAGCTTCGAGGCCAGAGGCCCGGTGATCTCGGTGTCCTTGTCCATCGGCGGCAGGAAGAACGTCGCACCGTCGCCCATGCCCTCATAGGTGACCGTGCCCTTCTTTCCGGGCACGGTGCGCTCCAGACTCATATGGGCGGGATCGAGGTAGAGCTTGGTCCACCTGGTTCGCTTGAGCGGCCATTCGTTCTCGCCGCGCTCGACGAATTTCTCGCCGACGTGGCGCACCTTGAGCAGCACCGGCGGCTTCTTGTCCCAGCCGTTCTTCTCGCCCTTTAGGTAGTGGCCGAAGAACTGCTTCTGCATCTCCACGCCATAGGGCGTGTAGAACTCGGTCCAGTGCTCCAGCCCGTGGCACTCCAGCCATTTCTCCTTCGAGCCGGCCTGGTAGTAGCCCTCGTAATTGCCGCGCGGGTGCAGCCCCTGCCCGCCCCAGCTCGCCGGCGAGAGCAGCGGCACCTTGATCTTCTTGAAGTCGGGACCGCGCGACTTGTACCAGTCGTCCTCCATATCGCGCCGCGCGATGTCGCGGTCCATGTCGGCGCGGTTCTTCTTGAGCTTCGCCGCCGGCAAGGTCGGCGGGCCGGCGACGAGGTCGCCGTGGACCCAGCTGCGATAGCCCTTGGTGCCATAGCCGTATTGCACCGGCAGCACCTGCATCTGGTACCAGTTCTTGATGAAGGTGCAGAGGATGCCGCCGTGCCGCGCGAACTCGCGGTAATAGTCGTTGGCTGCCTCCCACGCGCACATCGCCGCCAGATGCTTGGGCTGGCGCGCGGCGACCCACCACTGGTTCATGCCGTAGTAGGAGATGCCGTTGAGCCCGACCTTGCCGTTAGACCAGGCTTGCGTGCCGGCCCACTCGATGCACGCGACATAGTCGTCGGTCTCCTGCGGCGACCAGCAGTCCATATAGCCTTCCGAGCGGCCGGCACCGCGACTGTCGACGCGCAGGCAGACATAGCCGTCCGGGACCCAATGCTCGGGGTCGACCGTCTCCCAGCTCTGATACTTGTTGGTCGAGCCCGCGATCGCCTCGGGATGATCGTTCGAGAAGAGCTGCCAGGTCGTGGCGTAGAGCTCGTCCTGCCAGGCCAGGCCCTTGCCATAGGGGCCCATCGTCATGATGACGGGGAACTTGCCCGACTTGTTCGGGCGAAACACGTCGGCGCGCAGGACCGTTCCGTCGGCCATCGCGATCGGCACATCCCAATCGATGCGCATGCCGTCGCGCACCTCCGTCCACGATCCGTCCTTCGCCTTGCCCTTCGGCTTGCGCACCGTCGCCTTCGCCATGATGCCGGTCCCCCCAAGTAAGTTGATTCGACCGCGCGATCTTACTGCGAACCGGCCGGAGCCGCGATGCATCGTGGCGGAAAATGCGTGCGGTTCGCCAGCGCAGTCAGCGCACATCGCGCGTAGAACCCCGAGCGGCCAGACCTTTATTACATAATGATATATATTGTTATATATTATATGGAATTATCATGCTCAATCGAAGCGGGGTCTGACATGGACGCTAAAATTCTTTGCCTGGCGGTTCTGAGCGAAGGCGAGGCTTCGGGCTACGAAATCCGAAAGTCCGTCGAGGACGGGCCGTTCGGGCACATCCAGGACATCGGCTTCAGCTCGATCTATCCGGCGCTGTCGCGGCTGCTCGAGGACGGCCTGGTGACGGTCACGGCACACGCCCAGGAGGGCCGCCCGGACAAGAAGGTCTACCGGCTGACCTCCGAAGGCAGGCTCGCCCTGCTCGAGGCCCTGCGCGAGCCGACCGATCCGGACCGCACCCGCTCCGACTTCCTGTTCCGCATGCTGTTCGCGGACATCCTCCCGCCCGCGGAAGTCGACGTCATGATCGACGCCCGCCTCGCGGAAATCCGCAAGACCCTTGCGCGCATCGAAGCAAGGCCCGGCACGGGCGACGACAACCCCGGACAGGCCTTCGTCAGCGGGTTCGCCGCCGCAATCCAGCGCGCCATAGCCGACTACATCGAAGAAAACCGCTACCAGCTTGTCGGGTCGGCCCTGATCGCGCCCCGCCGCGCGGTTGCCGAATAGGTCCGCGCCATGAAGAAATCGGTCATCACCGCACTCATCCTCGCCGCCATTGCCGGCGCATGGATCGTCTCGGGGCAGTTCGCGCCCAAAGACGCAAACGGCAACGACAAGCCGACCGCGAGCGCACCGGCCGCGAGCGCGCCAATGCAGGTCCGCGTCGCCGAGCTGAAGGCCGCGCCGCGCACCGAGACGGTCGACGTGACCGGGCGCACGGAGGCGGCGCGCAAGGTCGCCATCCGCGCCGAGACGCGGGGACAGGTCGCGGAAATCCTCGCCATGCGCGGCGACACCGTTGCGGCCGGCGCTCCCATCGCGCGCCTGCGCCCCGACGATCGCCCGGCGAAGCTGGCCGAGGCCAAGGCGATGCTGCGTCAGCGTTCGATCGAGCACGAGGCCGCATCCCAGCTCCAGCAGAAGGGCTTCCGCTCCCAGACCGAGGAAGCCGCCGCCCGGGCCAGGCTCGATGCGGCGCGCGCCGTCGTCGAGCAGATCGAGATCGACATCGCGCACACCACCATTCGGGCGCCCTTCTCGGGCATGCTCGACGCCGGTCATGTCGAGCTCGGCGACTACGTGCAGGTAGGCGACATCGCGGCCACGGTGGTCGATCTCGAGCCGATCCTCGTGGTCGGCAACGTCACCGAGCGCCAAGTCGGGCACATCGAAGAAGGCATGCCGGCAATGGTCCGCCTCATCGACGGCGGCGAACGCACAGGAATCGTGCGCTTCGTCTCGCCCGTGGCCGAGCCGAGCACGCGGACCTACCGGGTCGAGATCGAGGTGCCTAATCCCGACCGGACGGTCAGGGACGGGATCACGGCACAGATCGAAATCCCCATCTCCGAAGCGCGGGCACATTTCGTCACGCCGTCCACCCTCACCCTGAACGACGACGGCGCCGTCGGCGTCAAGGTCGTCGACGACACCGACACCGTCCACTTCCTGCCCGTCGAGATCATCGCCGACGAGCCCGGTGGCGTCTGGCTCGGCGGCCTGCCGGAGACGGTGCGCCTGATCATCGTCGGCCAGGAATTCGTCGTCGAAGGCGAAAGCGTCAAACCCGTCACGGGTACCGCGCGCATTTCCGGCGCAGGCGAGACATGAGCCTCGTCGACGCCGCCCTGAACCGCGCGCGGACCGTCCTCGCGACCCTGATCCTGCTCCTGATCGCCGGCGCGTTCTCCTTTGCCGCGATCCCCAAGGAGGCGGAGCCCGACGTCAACATCCCGATCATCTATGTCTCCATGACCCATGAGGGCATCTCGCCCGAGGACGCCGAGCGCCTTCTCATTCGCCCCATGGAAGCGGAAGTGCGCTCGATCGAGGGGGTCAAGGAGGTGCGGTCGACCTCGTTCCTCGGCGGCGGCAACGTGCTGCTCGAGTTCGAGGCCGGGTTCGACCCCGATGTCGCCATCGACGACGTGCGCGAGAAGGTCGACCTGGTGCGGCCCGACCTTCCCGAAGACACCGACGAGCCGACCGTCAACGAGGTGAACATCAGCCTGTTCCCCGTGCTGGTGGTCACCCTGTCCGGCGACGTCCCCGAACACACCCTGATGCGGCTCGCCCGCGACCTGCAGGACGCCATCGAAGCGATTCCGCAGGTGCTGGAGGCAGAGATCGGCGGCGACCGCGAAGAGCTAGTCGAGATCGTGGTCGAGCCCGAACTCCTGGAAAGCTATGAAGTCGACCCCGGGAAGCTGCTGGAGCTGTTCGCGCGGTCGAACCAGCTCGTCGCGGCCGGCTCGCTCGACACCGGACAGGGGCGCTTCGCCATCAAGGTCCCCGGGCTGATCGAGACGGTCGACGACATCCTCAACCTGCCGGTCAAGGTGAACCACAACGCCGTCGTCACCTTCCGTGACCTGACGACGGTCCGCCGCACCTTCCGCGACCGCGAAACCCTTGCGCGCGTCGACGGCAAGCCCGCCGTCTCGCTGGAGGTCTCGAAGCGCACGAGCTCGAACATCATCGAGACCATCGAGCAAGTCCGCACCATTGTGGAGACCGAGAGCGCGACCTGGCCCGACGCCGTCCGCGTGGACTTCTCGCAAGACAAGTCCATCCGCGTCTCCACGATGTTGCGCGATCTGCAGAACAACGTGCTGAGCGCCGTCCTGCTGGTCATGATCGCCGTCGTCGGTGCGCTCGGTCTGCGCTCGGGCATCCTGGTCGCGGTCGCGATCCCCGGTTCGTTCCTGACCGCGATCCTGGTGATCAACGCGCTCGGCCTGACCGTGAACATCGTCGTTCTGTTCTCGCTGATTCTCGCTGTCGGCATGCTCGTCGATGGCGCAATCGTCGTGACCGAATATGCCGACCGGAAGCTGCGCGAGGGCGAACCGCCCGAACGCGCCTACGCGCTCGCGGCAAAGCGGATGGCCTGGCCGATCATCGCCTCGACGGCAACGACGCTGGCCGCCTTCGCCCCGCTGCTGTTCTGGCCCGGAATCGTCGGCGAGTTCATGAAGTTCCTGCCGATCACTCTTGTCGCCACGCTGACCGCGTCGCTCGCCATGGCGCTGCTGTTCGTGCCGGTTCTCGGCACCAACTTCGCTAACGTGACGCAGATCGTGATCATGGTCGTTTCCGTTGCGCTGGGCGGCGGTGCGGGCGCGGGCATCGCGAACATGCTCGTCGGCGCAGCGTTTGGCGGCGATGCACCTGCCTTCGTCCCTCCCCTGGCGGTGGTGGCGCTGGCTGCCGTAGGCGCGTTCCGCGGCTTCCGGATCGGCCTGTGGCTTTCACGGCTGGCCGTCCGCAGCCTTACACGCAAACTCGAAGATACGGGCGACCAGGCCGCCCTGCTCGCATCCGAGGAATCTTTCGACACGGCGGCGCTCACCGGGTTCACGGCCTGGTATGTCGGGCTTCTTCGCCTCGCGCTGAAGCGTCCCGGCATCGTGCTGGCGTGCGCGGTCGGCGTGCTCGTCGGGTCATGGGTGCTCTATGGCGCCATGGGCAAGGGCGTCGAGTTCTTCCCCGACGTCGAGCCCGAGCAGGCGGCGCTGCAGATCCATGCGCGCGGCAACCTGTCGGTCGCCGAGAAGTCCGCCCTGGTCGCAGAGGTCGAGCAGCGCGTCCTCGCGCTGCAGGCGGAACGCGGGGAATTCGATTCGGTCTACTCGCTGTCGGGCAACCTTCCCGCTCGCGACAAGGACGCCGAGGACGTGATCGGCACGATCAACGTCGAGTTCACCGAATGGGACCGGCGGCGGCCCGCCGACGTCATCCTCGCCGACATCATCGCGCGTTCGTCCGACCTCGCCGGCATCTTCGTCGAGACGCGCAAGGAAGAGGCCGGCCCGCCCGTGGGCAAACCGGTCCAGGTCCAGCTCAGCTCGCGCTATCCCGAGCTGCTGGAGGCCGAGGTGGCCAAGGTCCGTCGTTTCGCCAACGGCCTGTCCGGTCTGAAGGACATCGAGGACAGCCGCCCCCTGCCCGGCATCGAGTGGGAAATCGCGGTGGACCGCGCCGAGGCGGCCAAGTTCGGCGCCGACGTGACGATGATCGGCAACGCCATCAAGTTCGTCACCAACGGCATGAAGATCACCGACTACCGGCCCGACGATAGCGATGACGAGATCGACATCGTCGCGCGCTACCCCTACGGCGCGCGCACGATGGACCAGCTCGACGAAATCCGCTTGCAGACGACCGAGGGGCTCGTGCCCATCGCCAACTTCGTGGAACGCACCGCCAGGCCGCGCACCGGACAGCTCAGGCGGGTCGATGCGATCCGGGTGATGACGGTCCGCGCCGACGTGCTGCCCGGCGTGCTGGCCGACGACATGGTCCGCCAGATCCGGGCCTGGTTGCCGTCCGCCGGCATCGACCCGCGCGTCGATGTCGAGTTCCGCGGCGAGGACGAGGAGCAGAAGGCGGCCCAGGCGTTCCTGCAGAAGGCCTTCGGCGTCGCGCTGTTCCTGATGGCGATTATCCTGGTCACCCAGTTCAACAGCTTCTACTCGGCGTTCCTCATCCTGTCGGCCGTCGTCATGTCGACCGTCGGTGTCATGCTCGGCCTGCTGATCGTCGGCCAGCCCTTCGGCATCGTGATGAGCGGCATCGGCGTGATCGCGCTCGCCGGCATTGTGGTGAACAACAACATCGTGCTGATCGACACCTACGACCGGCTGCGCGCGCGGCTCGCCGACCCGTTGGACGCCATCCTGCTGACGGGCGCGCAGCGCCTGCGGCCCGTGCTTCTGACGACCGTGACGACCGTCCTCGGCCTGCTGCCGATGGTACTGCAGCTCAACATCGATTTCGTGAACCGCGAGATCAGCCAGGGCGCGCCGTCGACCCAATGGTGGGTCCAGCTTGCCACCGCCATCGTCGCGGGCCTGAGCTTCGCGACAGTCCTGACCCTGATCATCACGCCCAGCGCGCTGATGCTGCGCGAACGGTTCGCGGAGCGCCGCCGCGCCCGCGTCGATCGGGCGCGCACGGCCGCGGCGGAGTAGCCCGGCCAGACGCGGTCAGTTGACCTTGGGAATCGTGAAGACCTGGCCCGGATAGATAAGATCCGGGTCGCGGATCTGGTCCTTGTTGGCCTCGTAGATCAGCGTGTACTGGAAACCCGACCCGTAGCGCAGGGTCGCCAGCTTCCACAGGTGATCGCCCGGCTGGATGATGGCGATGCGGCCCTCCGGCAGATCGCGCAACGGCGACTCGCGCAGGAACGGGATTTCCGAACGGGCAACGACCTTTCCGCTGGCATCCAGTTCGTCGACGCGCAGCGTGTAGGTGCCCGGCGGCACCGTATCCTTCAGCGTCAGGGTCCAGTTGCCCTCGGCATCCGCCGTGGCCGTGCCGACCAGTTCGTTGTCGAGATAGACCTGGACGGTGCTGCCCGGCGCCGCCTTGCCCGACAGCACGGTGTTGCCGTCGGAATCGTAGTCGATGGAGCCGATCGCGCCGGCCGCACCCGGCCGCTGCAACACCTCGCTCGCCCCGGTCCCCTCGCGCGGAACAGCTACCGCCAGCGCACCCTGGTCGGCGCGTTCGGGCACGACGACGGCAACCAGACGCTCGGCCTCGACCGGTGCGCTGCCGGCGCACTCGGCAACCAGCGTCAGCTCGCGGCTGCCCGGCGTGAGCGCCGCCTCGGGCACCAGCACCCACTCGCCCGACTGATCGGCCGTCGTGCGCCCGACTTCCGTCGTGCCGTCGCGCACGATGATCGTGCAGCCCGGCGTGGCGCGGCCCGCGATCACCACATTGCCGTCCTTGTCGACGCGCACGATGTCGAACTCGGGCGCCATCGGGCCGGACGGCACTGCGACCCCGGCCGGTGCATCCGCGCCGCCATCCCGCACCGACGATTCGCTCTCCAGCGGCGCGTCGGGGCCCGGCAACTGGAAGAACAGCACCGCGCCGACGGCGATGCCCAGCGCCAAAACGGCGAGTCCGCCATATAGAAGCGATCGGTTCACGGCCCTGTCCCGCAAGAATCCTGTTATACGACCAGCGTATTAGGCTGACCGACTCAACGCAATCGGCGCCGCCCACTGCCGGACCACGACCCGCCATGGAACGAAAGATCACGATCTGCGTTTATTGCGGCTCGTCCGACCGGGGACCCGCCGCGCATCGAGAACTGGCCGTCGCGTTCGGCGAGTCGATGGCCGCCAGCGGGATCCGGCTGGTTTTCGGCGGCGGCCGCGTCGGCGTGATGGGAGCGCTGGCCGACGCCGTGATGGGGGCGGGCGGCGAGGTGATCGGGGTGATCCCCAACTTCCTGATGCGCTACGAGGTCGGTCATACCGGGCTGACCTCGCTCGAAATCGTCTCGACGATGCACGCGCGCAAGGCGCGCATGGCGGAACTGTCGGACGCCTTCGTGGTGCTGCCCGGCGGCCTGGGGACCCTGGAGGAGCTGTTCGAGATCGTCACATGGCGCCAGCTGCGCCTGCACGACAAGCCGATCGTCGTGATCGACCCGGACGGCTACTGGCGCGCGCTCGCCGATCTGCTGGACGGCATCATCGCCGCTGGCTATGCGCGCCCCGAGGCCACGCAGCTGTTCGACTTCGTCGACAGCCCGGCAGCCGCGCTGGCGCGGCTATCGGACCTGCCGGTGGGAAGCACGCACCTCGACGCCGAGCGCCTCTAGCCGCGCCGGTCCGGGCGTTCAGCCCTGCCAGGGCGTGATCGCTTCCTTCAGCTTCGCATACCCGTCGAGGAAACCCGGACGCTCGCCGGCATAGACCTCGTCGAACGTGTCCAGCGCGCTGTCGAGCCAGGCCCGCAGCTTGTCGTTGCCGGGGTTGGCGTCGAGGTAGGCGTCACGGATCAGGACGAAGTGGATGCGCGGATCGTAGGGCTGCTTGGTCCCGCCGACCCACTCGTCACCGTCGAGAAGGCGCAGCAGCATCGCGTCGGCCGAACCCAAAGTCTGTTCGTGGATCGCCGGACCCATCATGCGGTGCATGACCGACGTCATGTCGCGGCCGTTGCCGGTGGTGTAGCCCATCTCGCTCCACAGCGCGCCGGTGTCGATATCCTGGCCGAGCTGCTTGGCGACGCGCGCGGAATAGGCGCGCAGCGGGTCGGAGACATCGGCCAGCAGGTCGGTCAGCCGGTCGCCGTCGAGGTCGGTGGCCAGCACGATGCAGTCGCGCTGCTCGATCAGATCCCAGAGCAGAAGGCCGTAGTTGGTGTCGGCGATGTGCTGCTCGATGCGGCCGCCCCAGTTCTCCATGCCGTCCTTGAAGTCGGCCGGCAGCAGCGCGGCGATCCTGTCGATGCTCTCCTTGTGCTCCTCGTAGGGGTCGACGGCATACTTGCGGCCGACCTCGAACTTGGTGCCCTTGAGCAGCCAGGCATGCAGGCCGGCGTTGATGCCGTCTTCCATCGCCTGGGTCGGCTTCATCGCCACGCGGCCGAGCTTTCCGGTCTCGTGCACCATCTTCAGGAACAGCCGGTTGGCATAGGCCATCTGGATGCCCGGGGTGTTCATCTCGGAATGGACCAGCCCCGATTTGGCGTCGACGTTGAACTTCGGCCGGTCCTGCGAATACGGCAGGCAGGGCATGCAGCGCACCACCGTGATCGGACCGTAGGGCCGCACGTTGCAATAGACGCCGGCCTGGGTGCGGAGCGGCGCATTGCCCGACTTGCCCATCACCACGACCTTGCCGCCCTTGTCGTCGTTCACATAGGCGTCGCCCGCGGTCGACCACTTGATCGAGATGCAAGGCATGTTGCCGAACCAGGCGAGGCAGGCGAGCTTGGTGTCGTGCCGGTACTGCGACCACATCGGCACGGCGTAGAACGGCAGGCCGAGGATGTCGATCGCGGCAATCGTGCCGAGCAGCGCGTAGGCGTCCGTCATCGAATGGGCGACCGGGTTGACCCCCGTATCGAACTTCCCGCCCTGCCAGACGACCGCATCGGGATGCCCGTCGGGGCGGACATCCGTCGGCTCGTAAAGCCCTTGCAGAAGG
Source organism: Rhodospirillaceae bacterium (assembly GCA_038117265.1). Taxonomy (GTDB): domain Bacteria; phylum Pseudomonadota; class Alphaproteobacteria; order UBA6615; family UBA6615; genus JAYPUG01. Next base: position 105,727 of record JAYOFO010000003.1, on the reverse strand, counting down.
CTGAACAGGTCGCCGCCGTCGGCCTCGGTACGTGCAATGGACATCAGATCGATCATTTACGCCTCTCCCGATGGATGTTCGCTGGTGACAGCCGGGCATGGGCGCGTCCGAACGACCCGCCGGAGGGCTGCCCACGGGCCCTCTGTATGCTGCGTGCGGCCCCGTCTGTAAATAGCCTGAACGCCGCGGACATGACAATCGGTTGAAGGCCGCCACGCGACCCCGGCGCGGCTACTCGGACAGCTGGCGGTGGACCGCCTTCGCGGCGTCGAGCAGGGCCTCGCGACCCGCCTCGTCGTCCAGCCGGGTGACGAGGGCATAGGAATGCTCGGCATCGTTCCAGTAGAACATCGACAGGTCGTCGGCGAGCGCATAGGTGATGTCGACCCCGTTCGCCTGCTCACTGCGCACGTAGAGCGAGACCTTCCTGCCCTGATCGTCGGAGAAGACAAACTGGGCGGCCGGCCCGTCCGTGTCGGGCAGGACGCGGCCGCCGAGCAGCCGATAGCCGAACGTGTCCAGCCGGGGCACCCGCACCGGCTTGCCCATGCGGTCGGCGAGGTAGTCGCCCAGCTCGGCCGCGCGGCCCGTCGACGTCGTGCGCAGCTCGTCGGAGCTGTTGACGAAATGCACCATCGAGGCACGGACCATGAGCTCCTGGGTGTCGATCGGGGGCGCGCTGGCCACCTGCTGCCCCGCCGCAGGAGACGGCGCCTCGCCGCGCACGATCCAGCCGCCCGCCATTCCGGCGACGAACAGGGTCACCGCCGCGGCCATGGCCGCCCAGGCGGGCACGCCGGCGCGACGCCGGGGCGCGAGCGCCGATGCGATGCGCGGCGGCAGGTCTTCGTGAAGGACATCGTCATAGAGGGCGTGCAGCCCGGCATTCTGCGAGCGATAGCGCGCGACACGCTGCGCGTCCTCGGAATTGTCGGCGAGCCAGGACTCGTTCGCCGCCTGGCGGCCGGCATCGAGCTCGCCGTCGACCAGCGCGCTGAGTTCGCTGTCGGAGATGCGGTCTTCGCTCACTTGACCCTCCGGATCGTCGCGCCGGTCGCCCCGGCATCGATGCACTTGCGCAACTCCTCGCGCGCGCGCTACAGGCGCGACATGACGGTCCCGACAGGCATATCCAGGACCCCCGCCGCTTCGGCGTAGGTCATGCCCTCGAGGCCGACGAGCAACAGAACCTGGCGATGCACCACCGAGAGGGTGCCGAGCGCCGACGCCAGTTCCGACCACTCCACCGCCGCCTCCTGGCCGGCCAGCTCGGCACGCGGCGGTGCGGCATCCAGCGGCACCGTGTCCAGCATCCGCGAGCGCCGGCGCACCTCGTTGGCGTGCAGGTTGTGCATGATCGTGAACAGCCAGGTCCGCATGTTGGTTCCTTCGCGCCACAGGTGCAGCTTGTCGAGCGCACGCACGACGACATCATGGACGAGGTCGTCCGCCGCCACGCGGTCGCGCATCAGCGCGATCGCATAGCGCCGCAACCGCGGGAGCTCCGCGGTGACGGCTGCGCGTTTTGCGTCGGCGCTCAAGCGGGCCCGGGCGCGAAGGAAACCGAAGGACGTCGAGACGCTACTTCTTCATCTCGTCCTTCTTCATCATCTCGTCCTTCTTCATCTGCTCCTTCACCATCTGGTCCTTGGCCGACTGCATGCTGGCGTTGGTGCCAGTGTTCTGGGCAATCGCGGCACCGGTCAGGGCGATGGAGGAGACGCCGGCGGCGGCGAGGATGCGGGTAATCGACATGGGTTCTGTCCTGTGTGGAAGCGTTAACGCGGGTATTCCCAACGACATAAACACCGATCGCGCCGAATCCATTCCATCCGGCGCAAGGCATTGTAGTTTAACAGGTTTTAGCGGCTCAGGCCACGCATCGCGTCGTCGAGGCCGGCCACCGTGAGCGGATACATCCGCCCCTCGAAGATCTCGGAGATCATTCCGATCGAGGGAAAGTAGCGCCAGCGGTCCTGCGGCATCGGGTTGAGCCAGGCCGCCTGCGGGTAGGTCCGCACCATGCGTCGCAGCCAGGTCTCGCCGGCTTCCTCGTTCCAGTGCTCGACGCTGCCGCCCGGATGCGCGATCTCGTAGGGGCTCATGGTCGCATCGCCGACCAGCACGAGCTTGTAGTCGGACGGATAGGTGTGGAGCACGTCCCAGGTCGGCGTGCCGCCGGCGCGCCGGCGGCGGTTCTCGCGCCACAGGGATTCATAGACGCAATTGTGGAAGTAGAAATATTCGAGATGCTTGAACTCGGTGCGCGCGGCGGAAAACAGCTCCCCGCACATCCGGACATGAGGGTCCATCGAGCCGCCGACATCGAACAGAAGCAGCACCTTCACGGCATTGTGGCGCTCGGGCACCATCCGTAGGTCCAGCCAGCCGCCGTTCCTGGCCGTCGCGTTGATCGTGTCGTCGAGGTCGAGCTGATCGGCCGCACCCTCGCGCGCGAACCGGCGCAGCCGGCGCAGCGCGACCTTGATGTTGCGCGTGCCGATCTCGACGTCGCCATCGAGATCCTTGAACTCGCGGCGGTCCCACACCTTCACCGCGGAGTTGTTGCGGTTGCCGTCCTGGCCGATCCGCACCCCTTCCGGGTTATAGCCATAGGCGCCGTAGGGCGAGGTGCCCTGGGTGCCGATCCATTTCTTTCCGCCCTGGTGGCGGCCCTTCTGCTCGGCGAGGCGCTCGCGCAGGGTCTCCATGAGCTTTTCCCAGCCGCCCATGGCCTCGATCTGCGCCTTCTCCTCGTCGCTCAGCTCGAGCGCGCCCAGCTTGCGCAACCATTCCTCGGGGATCTCGGCCGCCAGGTCGTCGATGTCCGGCGCCTGGAGTCCGCGAAAGACGTGGCCGAACACCTGGTCGAAACGGTCGATATGCCGCTCGTCCTTCACCAGCAGCGCGCGCGCCAGGTAATAGAATTCCTCGACGTCGAACTCGGCGAGCCCCTTGTCCATGGCCGCCAGCAGGTCGAGATATTCGCGCAGCGAGACCGGGACTTCCGCCTTGCGCAGGGTCAGGAAGAATTCCGTGAACATGGCGCCGCAGCCCGGCCGTGCCGCCCCGCGCCCCTAACCGCCCGCGCGTTCGCGGCGGTTCAGGAAGGCGAGGCGCTCGAACAGCTGGACATCCTGCTCGGACTTCAGCAGCGCGCCGTAGAGCGGCGGAATCAGCTTGGCGGGGTCGTTGGTGCGCAGCTCCTCGGGCGCGATGTCCTCCGCCATCAGCAGCTTGAGCCAGTCGAGCAGCTCGGATGTCGAGGGCTTCTTCTTCAGGCCCGGCACGTCGCGAAGGTCGTAGAACGCCGTAAGCGCCTCGCGCAGCAGGCGTTTCTTGATCTTGGGGAAATGCACGTCGACGATGCGCGTCATCGTGTCGGCATCGGGGAACGCGATGTAGTGGAAGAAACAGCGGCGCAGGAACGCGTCCGGCAGTTCCTTCTCGTTGTTCGAGGTGATGATCACGACCGGGCGGTGGCGCGCCACCACGGTCTGCCGCGTCTCGTAGACGTGGAACTCCATCCGGTCGAGTTCGAGCAGCAGGTCGTTGGGAAACTCGATGTCGGCCTTGTCGATCTCGTCGATCAGCAGGACGGGACGCGCCTCGCTTTCGAACGCCTCCCACAGCTTGCCGCGCACGATGTAGTTGCCGATCTCCCGGACCCGCTCGTCGCCGAGCTGGCCGTCGCGCAGGCGGGCCACGGCGTCGTACTCGTAAAGCCCGTGCTGGGCCTTGGTCGTCGACTTGACGTGCCATTCGATCAGCGGCGCACCGATGGCCTCGGCGATCTCGCGTGCCAGCACCGTCTTGCCAGTGCCCGGCTCGCCCTTCACCAGCAGCGGCCGTTCCAGCGTGATCGCGGCGTTCACCGCAACCTGCAGATCGTCGGTGGCGACGTAGGATTCGGTGCCTTCGAAACGCATGTGTTCCCCCGCCTGGTTCAGGGCGCCAGCTGTTCGTTGAGTGCGGCTTCGATCGCGGCGAGCGCGGCCTCGATCCGTGCGGGGTCGGGGCCGCCGCCCTGGGCCATGTCGGGCCGGCCGCCGCCGCCCTTGCCGCCAAGCTCGGCAACGCCGATGCGCACCAGGTCCACGGCATTGAAGCGCTTGATCAGGTCCGACGTGACACCGACCACAATCGAGCCCTTGCCGTCATAGGCGTCGGCGACGGCGACCACCCCCGAACCGATCCGGTCCTTCAGGTTGTCGACCAGCGCCTTGAGCTCGCGCGGCGGCACGTCCGACAGCGCGCGCGCGGCATAGGTCACGCCGCCGATATCCTTGGCGCCAGCGTCCGCACCGCCCGATCCGCCGCCGCCGCCCGCCGCCAGCTGGCGCCGCGTCTCGGTCAGCTCGCGCTCGAGCCGGCGTCGCTCGTCGAGCAGCTGGGCCACGCGTTCGGGCACCGATTCTGGTGTCGTGCGCAGCGTTTCGGCAGTCTCGCGCAGCAGACGGTCCTGGGTCTCCAGATAGGCCCGCGCGTCGGGTCCGGTCAGCGCCTCGATCCGGCGCACCCCGGCCGAGACCGCGCTCTCGGCGACAATCTTGAACAGCCCGATGTCGCCGGTGCGCCGTACATGGGTGCCGCCGCACAGCTCGACCGAATAGGCGGCGCGGTTGCCTGCACCGTCGTCGTTGGCCGCACCGCCCATCGAGACGACGCGGACCTCGTCGCCATACTTCTCGCCGAACAGCGCCAGCGCGCCTGCCGAGATGGCGTCGTCGGGCGTCATCAGGTGGGTCTCGACCGGCGCGTTGACGGCAACCCGCCGGTTCACCAGCTCCTCGACCGCTGCGATCTCGTCGGCATTCATCGGCTTGGGATGCGAGATGTCGAAGCGCAGCCGCTCGGGCGCGACCAGCGAGCCCTTCTGGGTGACATGGTCGCCGAGCGCGCGGCGCAGCGCCTCATGCAGCAGATGAGTGGCCGAGTGGTTGGCGCGCAGCCGGTCGCGGCGCGCCACCTCGATGCGCAGTTCGACGACCTCCCCCACGGCAAGCGGCTTGCCCGACAGCGTTCCCAGATGGACGTGCAGGTCGCCGAGCTTCTTCTGGGTATCGCGAACCGCCACTTCGGCACCCTCGGGGCTGAACATCACTCCGGCATCGCCCATCTGGCCACCGGATTCGCCGTAGAACGGCGTCTGGTTGATGATGACCGCGACCTCCTGTCCCGGTTCGGCACGCTCGACGCGCATCCCGTCGACGACCAGCGCGGTCACTTTCCCCTCCGCGACATCGGCGTCGTAGCCAAGGAATTCGGTCGCACCGGTGTCCTCGCGAATGTCGAACCAGACCTCCTCAGTGGCCGCGTCGCCCGAGCCCGACCAGGCCCGCCGTGCAGCCGCGCGCTGTTCCTCCATCGCGGCGTTGAAGCCCGTCGTGTCCACCGCGCGGCCCTGGCCGCGCAGGATGTCTTCGGTCAGGTCCAGCGGAAATCCGAAGGTGTCGTAGAGCCGGAACGCGATGTCGCCCGACAGCGCCTGCCCCTCGCCCAGCCGGTCGGTCTCATCTTCCAGCAGCCGCAGGCCGCGGTCGAGCGTCTGCTTGAACCGCTCCTCCTCCAGCCGGAACGTCTCGGTCACCAGCGCCTGGGCGCGCCGCAATTCGGGGAACGCCGCGCCCATCGCCGAGACCAGCGACGGCACCAGCCGGTGCATCAGCGGGTCGTGGCAGCCCAGCAGGTGGGCGTGGCGCATGGCGCGCCGCATGATCCGGCGCAGCACGTAGCCGCGGCCCTCGTTGGACGGCAGCACGCCGTCGGCCATCAGGAACGAGCAGGCGCGCAGGTGATCGGCGATCACCCGGTGGCTGACCGCGCCCTCGCCGTCGGGATCGGTGTTCGAGGCGTGCGCGGAGGCCTCGATCAGGCCGCGCATAAGGTCGATGTCGTAATTGTCGTGCTTGCCCTGCAGCACGGCGGCGATCCGCTCGAGCCCCATGCCCGTGTCGATCGAGGGCTTCGGCAGTTCCTCGCGCCGTTCGGGCGTCACCTGCTCGAACTGCATGAACACCAGGTTCCAGATCTCGATGAACCGGTCGCCATCCTCGTCGGGGCTGCCCGGCGGCCCGCCGGGAATGTGCGCGCCATGGTCGAAGAAGATTTCCGAGCACGGCCCGCACGGGCCGGTGTCACCCATCGCCCAGAAATTGTCCGAGGTCGCGATGCGGATGATGCGGTCCTCGGGCAACCCGGCGATCTTCTTCCACAGGTCGAACGCCTCGTCGTCCTCGTGATAGACGGTCGCGAGCAGCCGGTCAGCGGGAAGGCCGTAATCCTTGGTGATCAGGTCCCAGGCGGCCTCGATCGCATGCTCCTTGAAATAGTCGCCGAACGAGAAATTGCCGAGCATCTCGAAGAAGGTGTGGTGGCGCGCGGTGTAGCCCACATTCTCGAGGTCGTTGTGCTTGCCGCCGGCGCGCACGCATTTCTGCGAGGTCGTGGCGCGGTTGTAGGGCCGCTTCTCGGCGCCCGTGAACACGTTCTTGAACTGCACCATGCCCGCATTGGTAAACAGCAGGGTCGGGTCGTTGCGCGGCACCAGCGGCGACGAATCGACCACCTCGTGCCCGTCGCGGGCGAAGAAGTCGAGGAATGCGGTGCGGATGTCGTTTGTAATGGCCATGCGAGACAAATGGTCCGTCGAACGGGAACGGCAACGCCTGTCGGCCCGCCGTCCGGTTGGGTTCGCCGGCCCGTCGCGGTGGGTCGGCGTCAAGAGGCTAGCGTTTGTAGCGTGCGCTCCCTGACCTGTCGAGGCGGGCTGTCGGGATGCCGCCAAACGCCAACGGCGCCCCGCAAGGGGCGCCGCCTGCCTGCTCGTCGGGTGTCCTCCGACACGGTCCCCCGCACGGGATCGTGCGCGGAACCGTACGGAGGGTTGTGCGTATCAGTCGCCTTCGGCCGCGGCCGGCGCATCGTCGCCCGCCGGGTCTTCCGTGAACTCCTCGGGGCTGCCCATCATCGCTTCCGAGATCAGGCCCGCCGAGGCGCGAATCTTCTGCTCGATCTCGCGCGCCATGTCGGGGTTCTCCTTGAAGAAGGTCTTGGCGTTCTCGCGCCCCTGGCCGATGCGCTCCGATCCGTAGGAGAACCAGGCGCCGGACTTGTCGATGACGCCGGCCTGGACGCCCAGATCGAGCAGTTCGCCCATCTTCGACACGCCCTCGCCATACATGATGTCGAACTCGACGATCTTGAACGGCGGCGCCAGCTTGTTCTTGACCACCTTCACCCTTGTCTGGTTGCCGACCACCTCGTCACGGTCCTTGATCGAGCCGATACGGCGGATGTCGAGGCGGACCGAGGCATAGAATTTGAGCGCATTGCCGCCGGTCGTGGTCTCGGGGCTGCCGAACATGACGCCGATCTTGTGGCGGATCTGGTTGATGAAGATGACCGTCGTGTCGGAGCGCGAGATCGAGCCCGTGAGCTTGCGCAGCGCCTGGCTCATCAGCCGCGCGTGCAGGCCCGGCAGCGAATCGCCCATCTCGCCCTCGAGTTCCGCGCGGGGCACCAGCGCGGCGACCGAGTCCACCACCAGCACGTCGATCGCGCCCGAGCGGACCAGCGTGTCGGCGATCTCCAGCGCCTGCTCGCCCGCATCGGGCTGCGAGATCAGCAGATCGTCGAGGTTGACGCCCAGCTTGCGCGCATAGATCGGGTCGAGCGCATGCTCGGCGTCGACGAAGGCGCAGGTGCCGCCGGTCTTCTGGGATTCGGCGATGACGTGCAGCGCCAGGGTCGTCTTGCCCGAGCTTTCCGGCCCGTAGATCTCGACGACGCGCCCGCGCGGCAGGCCGCCGATGCCCAGCGCGATGTCGAGGCCGAGCGAGCCGGTCGAGATCGAGGCGATCTCGACGGCATTATCGTCGCCCAGGCGCATGATCGAGCCCTTGCCATAGGCCCGTTCGATCTGGCTGAGCGCAGCATCCAGCGCCTTCTTGCGGTCTTCGGTGTTCATGCCTTCCTCGACGACGCGAAGCTGTGTACCGGCCATTGATCGCTCCATATTTCACGAGTCCCCCGCGGTGCGCAATCGCCGCCCGCGGCCCATGACCGAGCAATGTACTGGTTTTGTTCTCATTGTAAAGTTCTTTTTATGTTCTCACCCGGAACCGCCGGAAAGCAGGCGTTTCCGCGCAATAAAGGCGGCGGAGAGACGGAACTATAGCGCGGCGTGCGGAGTCGCCCGCGCGCTCACGCGGGCACCTTGTCCATCACTTCCTTCACCTTGCAGGCGAGCTGGGCAAGCGATAACGGCTTGGGCAGGAAGTGGATGTCGCGGTCCTCGCCGAGGCGCTTGCGGAAGGTCTCCTCGGCATAGCCCGAGATACAGATCACCCGCACGCGCACGTTCTGCACGAGCATGCCCGACGCGGCGATCTTCATGGCGTTGTTGAGTTCAGACATCGGTCCGTATGCTCCCTAGATCCTATCGCCCGCCGGGCCGGCCGAGCGAGAGACGCAGCATGTCGAGGTGCTTGCGATAGAGGTTCAGCGTCGTCTGGTAGCTGGTCTGGGTCTCGCTGAGCTTGGTGAGCTGCTGCTCGGTGCTGACGTCATTGCCGTCGATCGTGGATTCGTACTGGTCCGGCGCGAACTCGACCGCGTAGGGCATGTGGCCCTGCAACCCCGTCATGTGGGTCACGCGGGTGCGCCGCGGCTCGAAACCCGCCGAGGTCGACTCGCGCTTGATCAGCTCGCGGAAGCTGACCGACTTGAGGTCCCTGGCGCTGTAACCGGGCGTGTCGATGTTGGCGACGTTGCGCGAAATGACCTCGGTCCGTCGTGTCAGCCACGACATCTTCTTGGTCATCATCTGGAGGATGGGAAGGTTGTTGAAGTCCATACCCGTTTCCGAAGCAGGCGCCGGCGCCCGCCGGCATCCTTGTTCGCAATTCACGGTGAATTTGCCGAAAACTTTATCGACCTCCCGCAGTATCCACGGGGCGCTGTTAAGAAAGGGTAAAGCGGTCTAGACTGTTCGCGCGAAACGGGAGGCTGCGGCGCAGCCGCGCCGGCGCAGGGCAGAAGATCCGACAACGGACGGGCCCGCCAGGATGGGAGCGTCGTCGACGAATGCTTTATCTGACCCGAAAGATCGGTGAATCGATCGTCATCAACGACGACATCGAGGTCACGGTCGTCGATGTGCGCGGCAAGTCCATCAAGCTGGGCATGACGTTTCCCTCCGACGTCTCGGTCTACCGCCGCGAGGTCTACGAGCGCATCCAGGCCGAAAAGGCCGCCGAGACGGGCGAGGCCGCCGCGCCGGCCGAAACCGACGGCGAATAAGCACCGGCGCCTGACTGGGGCCTGGCCAACGGCCGGCCCTTAACGGCCTCTTACGCGAAAATAGATTCTAATCGCTTGATATAATTACGAAAAATATTTTTTAAAATACTCTACGTACTACAGGCGGACTATTTTCTGGGTTTTCAAAGGCAAAAGTAGGGGCGCCCCCACTTTTGCTTTTTGTCGGGCAACCTCACGTTGCGTCAACTTAGTAGGGGCGCTCCTACTAAGTTGATCTGTTCTCAACCTCGCGTTGTAATCTTCCATGTTCTCAAACCACCTCGACTTTGTGCTTCAGCAATTCAATCGACACGATGCCCCTGCCTTTAGGCACGACCTCCACCAGAGCGCTGTCGATTGCTGATGACACCTTCGCCAAAAACGGAATAAACGGCCCCACCTTCAGATGATCGTTATCCAGCGTCGTGATTGGACAATTGATGCGCACTCGTAATCCAGCGCCTAGATCGGACCGTATTAAATTTATCTAGTGTGATCTGAAGCGAAACCTATGCGAGCCCCCGTTTTACCGTGCAAAATTTTATTCATAGCGTTGTGTACGTTGTTTTCCGGCCCTGTTCAGGCGGCGGAGGGCGGCGTGCCTAGCGCCCACGATTTCAGCTTTATAGCAATCGAGGGTGATCCACTCCCTCTCGCTCAATTCGCAGGCAAAGCCGTGCTCGTAGTGAACTCGGCATCCCAATGCGGTTTTACGTCGCAATATTCCGCGCTTGCTGATCTGTGGGCGCGCTACCGCGAAAAGGGACTCGTGGTTTTGGCTGTGCCCTCGAACGACTTCGGTGGACAGGAGCCGGGCACAGAGGACGAGATCAAGCAATTCTGTGAAGTGAATTACGGGATCGATTTCCCAATGACTGAGAAGGTTCATGTGAGGGGCGAAAAAGCGCATCCCTTTTACCAGTGGGCCGCCACCCATTTTAGCCCTCTGTCGAAGCCGCGTTGGAACTTCCACAAATACCTAATTGCACCAGACGGCAAATTGGTCGGGTGGTTTTCATCCGTAACCTCGCCGACCTCTGAAAAGGTTGTGAGCGCCATAGAGGAGCAACTTGCCCGCGCAACCGCATTGCCATAGGCGTTCACAGCGCACGCTAGGCAAGCTTGGCAATCCGATATCGAACAATACCAATATGATGTTGACGACTATGTCAGGAAACTCAAGCAGTACGCCCCTGATGCGGCTGACTTCGCTTCCGATTTTTTGGGAATGCCAATACTACGAGTGCGACACAGACCAGATAAATGCCGAATACTATGACAAGGTATCTCCAGTCCAATCCCTGAAAGATTGTAAAATACCCCAAAACCGCTAACGCGATAGGACAGACCGTCCCACCGATAAGCCCCAACGCAGCCTGCATCCCCTTCAACATTCTCTCCTCCTACCTGAAGGGGCCGGCTTCAGGATGGAGCCGGCCTCTTCTTCGTTTCGTCGGGCGGCGCCTGCGCAAAGCGGTCAGCTGTCCACCCGCAGATTGCCGTTGTCGTCGACGTCGAGCCCGGTCGCCCGCGCGGCCTCGAGGACCGAGGGGTGCCAGTTCGGTTTGCCCGGGTCCGGGCCGCCGATCACCGCCAGCATCAGCGCGTCGGGGTCGTCGCACGCACAGCGGAACCCGCGATAGATTCCGATCGGCACGTTGACGACGTCGCCAACGTCGAGCGTCACGGACTGCTCCTCATCGCCTGCCAGCCAGTAGATTTCCCACTGGCCGCGCATGGGCACGAAGACCTCTTCGGTCTGGTGGGCATGCAGCGCCGCGCCGCATCCGTTCTTCGCCCGGATGTAGCCGACGCTGAAGCCGAAGGCGGGTGCCTTGATGATCGGTGCGAGCGCCGGATCGTTCACGTTCTCGGTGACGTTCAGACCGATGATGTTGATGTTCTCGCGCTCGTGCGCGGGAATCCGCATGTCGAGGAAGGCCAGCGGGGAGCCGCGCATCTCGGCAGCCCGCGAGACGTTGTTCGCCAACATTTCTTCGCGGCTAACGACCGGTGTGTCCATGGTCGGGAATCTCCTTCGTGTTCACCAGCAAACGTCGCGGGCCGATCTAGCGTCCCTTCGCCGCCAGCTCGACGCGGCGCGAATAGCGCGGGTCGCCGCGCTTGATCTCGCCCAGCAGGTTCGACGCCTTGAGCAGCAGCACGTCGTTCGTGCCGTCCGAGTGGATGAAGCTGAGACCGTCGCGCAGCAGCTTCTCGATCGGGTTCTTCTTCATGTAGCCGGTCGCCGCCCACAGCTCGAAGGCCTCCATCAGCACCTTCACCGAATTCTCCGCCGCGTTGACCTTGCACAGGGACGCCGCCACCGAATCCGGCTTCCCCTCGCCCGCCGTCCAGCCCGAATACCAGAGATAGAAGCGCGCCGCTTCGATCAGCATGCGCATGCGGGCCAGGCGCTGGGCCTGGATCTGGTGCTCGAAGATCGGCTTGCCGCCCTGCACGCGCTGCTTGGCGTATTGCAGGGTCACGTCGTAGGCGCGCTGGGCAACGCCCAGCACGGTCGCGCCCGCCTGGATGTTCGAGCCGAAGCGCGTCAGCAGCGCGCCCAGCTCGCCGAGGGCACCGTTGGGCGTGCCGACGACGTCGGCCTGGGGAATCTCGACATTGTCGAAGATCATGGTGCCATTGGCCACGTTGCGCTGGCCCAGCTTGTCCCAGATCTCGGTCACCGTGTAGCCGGGCGTGTCGTGGGTCAGCAGGAACCCGGTCATGCTTTGCAGCGGCGGTTTGCGCATGTCGGTGCGCGCCATCACGTAGATGACCTTGGCGAGACCGCCGTTGGAGATGTAGCGCTTCTCGCCGTTCAGGATCCACTTGTCGCCCTTCTTCTTGGCGGTCATGCGGGCACCGCCGTCGGGCTTGTTGTAGGGCAGGATCGAATCGCTGCCCGACAGCGGCTCCGTGGCCGCGGCGGCCAGCAGGCACTCGGGGTCGTCCAGGACGCGCGGCAGCCATTTGCGACGCTGGCGCGCCGTGGTCAGGTGGCTGAGCATGGTCATGATCTTCCAGGTCTGATCGAACGCCACGGCAATGCCGAGGTCGCCATAGGCCAGGTTCTCGCCCACCATCGACAGGGTCATGACGTCCGCGCCCCCGCCGCCGTACTGCTTGGGGACCGAGAGGGTGCGCAGGCCCAGCTTGTCGGCCTTACGGATGATCTCCCAGTTGAACGACTTCGCCGGGTCCGGTTCCCGGTCGCCCGCATCGGCGACGGGAATGATCTCCTCAATCGCGAACTTGCGCGCCTTGTCGCGCAGCGCCCGCTGCTGACGCGAGAGCTTGAATTCGACCATCGTTTTCCTCCGTATTCTTGTTCCGTTGCCCCGCCAGCCGGCGGCATCAATCGTCGTAGGTAAGCGCCCCGCGGCCCAGCAGGCGTTCGGCCTGAAGGTCCTCGAACAGGGTCTCGACTTCCGTGAAGTGCACCCGCTTTCCGACCGCGGGCTTGATCGTGCCCTTGGCCATCACCTCCATCGTCTCCATCAGCTCGGTGCGTGTGGAATGGCGCGAACCGGTGACGATCTTCTCGGTGATCAGCAACTCGATCGGGTTGACCTCGACGTTGCCGGGCTTGGCGCCGATCACGACGGCGCGGCCGGCCGTCGTCAGCGCCGCGATGCACGCTCTGAAGGTTTCGGGTGCGCCCACATAGTCGACGGCCGCCTCGACGCCCTTGCCGCCGGTCAGCTTCTTTGCCGCCGCGGCGATGTCGTCGACAGCGCGCACGTTGATGACCTCGTCGGCGCCCCACTGCCTGGCATAGTCGAGCTTCTCGTCGGAAATGTCGGCCGCGATCACCCGTGCCCCGAATGCCTTGGCGACCTGGATCCCATGTACCCCGACGCCGCCCCCGGCACCGATCAGCAGCACGTCATCGTGGGGAGAGATTCGTGCCCGTTCGCGCATGCAGTGCCAGTTGGTGTTGACCGCGTCGGCGGCGATCGCCGCGCCCTCGTAGTCGAGCCCCTCGGGGATGGGCAGGAAGTTGCCCGCCGGCAGGCAGACATAGTCGGCATAGCCGCCATCGACATGCACGCCGACATACCCGCCATGGTTCTCGCACAGCGTCTCGCGGCCGCCATGGCACCAGCGGCAATGTCCGCAGTTCAGGTAGAAATAGACCGCGCACCGGTCGCCCGGCCTGACGTTGGTGACGCCATCGCCCACGGCGACGATATCGCCCCCCAACTCGTGGCCCATTATGCGCGGCGCGGCGCCGCCGAACACGCCCGTGCGCATCGTTACCAGGGTCAGCCCGACACCCGCGGCGCGCACCTTCATGACCGCCTCGCCGGGTCCCGGCTCGGGATCGGGCCGCTCCTCAAGTGTAAAGGGCTGCCCCCACTCCTTCACGACCATCGCGCGCATGACGATTCCTCCCGCCGGCTGTGCGTCCGCGGGCCTTCACGCGAGCCCGCTTTCCGCAAACGCTAGCAGGTTTTACCCGGCGGCGCACAGGCCGCGAGGGCGGCTCAACGCACTTCGAAATGGCATGTGGCGGACGACGTGTCAGTCGTCGCGGTGGGTGCGCTCCATGCGCTCGTGGCGCTCCTGCGCCTCGATCGACAGGGTGGCGATCGGCCGCGCGATCAGGCGCCGCACGCCGATCGGCTCGCCGGTGTCCTCGCAGTAGCCATAGTCGCCGCTCTCGATCCGGCGCAGCGCCGCGTCGATCTTGGTGATCAGCTTGCGCTCGCGATCCCGGGTCCGCAGTTCGAGCGTGCGCTCGCTCTCCAGCGAGGCGCGGTCGGCGATATCGGGCTCCTGCATGCTCGTCGTCTGCATGTTCTGCAGCGTCTGACCCGATTCCTTGAGAAGTTCCTCGCGCCACTCGATCAGTCGCTGGCGAAAGAACTCCTGCATCATCGGGTTCATAAAGTCTTCGTCTTCACCCGGGACATAGTCGGGAGAAAGCATCGTAGACGCCATAACGTTCTGTTTCCCTGGATACCCTATGAGACCCGAAGGCCTTATTTTGGGCGCGGAATATATGCAGGTGACCCCCCTGCGGCAACCCAGTTTGCGTGACAGATGCGTGACGTGCCGTTCGCCCCCACGGCATATCTTTTCACGGTAAGCCGATACCGCAGCCGAACGGGGCAGCAAATGCGTCCCCGCAACAGCGGATTCGCCGATCAGTCGTGGGACAGTTTCGCGAGCTCGACCTTGGCGCGAAGTTCGATCTCGTCGATGACGGCCGCCAGTCTTGGCGCGATGCCATCGCGGCGGCGCTCGTCGAGATTCGCCACGATCCGCGACAGGGTAGTGCGCGAAAGACCGCCCGTGAGAATGCCGACACGGATGCGGTCGAGCTGATCGAGCAGGTCTTCGGCGCGATCGATTTCCGCCCGGTTCGCGCCCTTGGTGGCGTCGCCGTTCGCCTGCAGGGCGATCAGCGCCGCCACGGACCCCAGATGCGCCGTGCCCGAAACGCCGGCCGTGGCACGACCCTCGGAAGCCGTCATGTGGCCGGCGAAGTCGCCGTCCGCGGCGGCGTTCGCACCGCGCTTGCGCTGCGTCTCGTTCGCCCGGATGTTGCCGCTGCCGACGATTTTCATCTTGTTCGTGCCCGTGGCCGATTGCATGCGCGGAGCCGCTCTCCGCGCGTCGCCGACAGATTGCCCAATCGCGGTTAACGCGGCGTTAAGGGAGCGGGCCGGTCTTCGGCACCGGGCGGCAATTCCTGCCGACGGCAAGGTCACGGATTGCCCGGGCCGGCCGGCACTTGGCCGGACGACGAATTTTATATCCGTTTTAGAACAACGGGTTACCGATTTACTGGCTTTGGCACGGAATTCGCCCACCAGAACGCGAGGCCATGTGTCCACCAGCATCGATCGGTACCCGAATGTCTGCAGTCCGCCACGCTCTCTTCCCCGTCCGCGCCGCCTCGCGCTTCGTGCGCCGCCTCGGCCAGCTCGAACCGCTTCGTCTCGCGATAGGCCTCCCGCAACTCCGCCTCTGCCAACACCATCTGCTGGGCGATCTCGGCGTCGCGCAGGTCGAACCCGGCCCGGCGCTCGCCGTCGGGGTCGTCGCCGAACTCGGTCAGCAGCTCGATCCCGCTGTTGACGGCGCCGATCGGGCTGACGAGGTCGTGGCACAGACGCGAGGCGAGGAACTCGGCAACGCGAAGTTCGATCGTCGGTTCCATGGTTGTTCCCGCTGACAGTCGGGCGTGCGGTTGACCCGCGTCGTGCCTCGCAATCTAATGCGATTCGCTGAGCCCGACCCAATCGAAGGCCCGATGTCCTACGACTATGCCCCCGGCGCGATCGTGCGCCTGCCCGCCGAACCCGACTGGGGCGAGGGCATGGTGCAGTCGGCGATCGGCAACCGGGTGACCGTCAACTTCCAGCATGCGGGCAAACGCACCCTCGACGTCGACGTGGTTGCCCTCCAAATCGTTTCCGAAGATGACCGAGAATAGGCCGCACCGCTTCCACCACCCCGGCGCCGGCCGGCGGCGCGCCGTGCCGCACCCCAAGGGCCGCCAGGTCGACCCCGACGCGGTGGAGGAAGTCCGCGCGCTGATCGGCGACGGCGCACCCGGCCGCGACATGCTGATCGAGCATCTGCATGCGATCCAGGACCGCCACCACGGCCTGTCGGCGCGCCATCTCGCCGCGCTGGCCGAGCTGATGGGCCTCGCGCTGGTCGAGGTGTACGAGGTCGCGACCTTCTATGCCCATTTCGACGTGGCGCGCGACGACGACACCGTGATGCCGGAGGTCACGGTGCGCGTGTGCGACAGCCTGCCCTGCGCGATGGCGGGGGCCGACGCGCTGTTTCGCGCGATCGGGGCCGGGACCACGCCAGGCGTGCGCGTCGTCCGCGCGCCCTGCATGGGCCGCTGCGATTGCGCGCCGGCGGCCGAAGTCAGCCACCATTCGCTCGACCGTGCCTCCGTCGAGACGGTGATCGCGGCGCTAGATGCCGGCGCGACCGCCCCCGAAATCCCGCCCTACCCCGCGCTCGATTTCGCGCGCAACCAGGGCGCCTACGCCATCTTCAACGCCTGCGTTTCGGGCGAGCGGACCTACGACACCGTCCGCGCCACGATCGAGAAGGCCGACCTGCGCGGCATGGGCGGCGCCGGCTTCCCGGCGGCGCGCAAGTGGGACTTCGTCAACGCCGCCGAGGGCGCGCGCGCGCTGGTGATCAACGCCGACGAGGGCGAACCGGGCACCTTCAAGGACCGCTGGTTCCTCGAACACGCGCCCCACGCCGTGCTGGAGGGCGTGCTGATCGCCGCCTGGGCGGTCGACGCCGAGGATGTCTGGATCTACCTGCGCGACGAATACCCCGCCGCGCGCGAGATTTTGCTGGCCGAGATCGCGGCGATCGAGGCGGCGGGCATCGTGGGACCCGGCTTCATCAAGCTGCGGCGCGGCGCGGGCGCCTATATCTGCGGCGAGGAATCGGCGCTGATCGAATCCGTCGAGGGCAAGCGCGGCCTGCCCCGCCACCGCCCGCCCTATGTGGCGCAGGTCGGCGTGTTCGGCCGGCCGACCCTGGTCCACAATGTCGAGACCGCGTTCTGGATCCGCGAGATCCTGCAGTCCGGCGCCAACTGGTACCGCGAGCAGGGCCGCAACGGGCATACCGGCGCGCGCGCCTTCTCGGTCTCGGGCCGGGTCAAGTCGCCGGGCGTGAAGGTCGCGGCCAACGGGATCACATTGAACCAGCTGATCGCCGAGCACTGCGACGGCATGGCAGACGGCCACACGCTGGCCGCCTACCTGCCCGGCGGCGCCTCGGGCGGCATCCTGCCGGCATCCATGGCCGACCTGCCGCTGGCCTTCGGTTCGCTCGAGGAACATGGCTGCTTCGTCGGCTCGGGCGCCGTGGTCGTGCTGTCCCAGCAGGACGATGTGCGCGACGCCGCGCGCAACCTGATGGCCTTCTTCGCCGACGAGAGCTGCGGCCAGTGCACGCCGTGCCGCGTGGGCACCGAGAAGGCGCTGGCGCTGATGCAGGTAGACGACTGGGACGACGCGCTGCTGGACGAACTGTCCCAGGCCATGCGCGACGCCTCGATCTGCGGCCTGGGTCAGGCCGCGCCCAACCCGATGGACTGCGTGCGGAAGTTCTTCGCCGACTGACCGGGCGGGATCAGTCCCCGAACGTCCAGCGGTAGATGCGCGAATCGTCCTGGTAGCCGCCGTTCGCGGCGAACGGCTCGTTTTTCCAGAAATCCTCCGCCGCCTGCCGATCGGGTAGTTCAAGCAACAGCGCGGTCCCCACATTCACCGTGCCGTCGGGCGAGCGCAGCGGGCCGCGAAAGACGAAGCTGTCCTCGTAGCTTTTGAAGTAGCTCTCGTGCGCGTGGAGATGCTTGGCGATGAACGATGCCGCGTCGGGAATCTTCGAGCCGGTGCAGAAATACTGCTGCAGGCCCTTGCGCCGGTAGTCGGCGGCCCGCTTGAGGAAGCTGTTCGACCAGCGCCTGATATCGACCCGCTCGTACACGCCCGCCTTGTTCAGCGGATCGTCGGCGATGAACGCCTCCGCCGCCGCGCGGTCATCGATCTGGACGAACCAGGTGGTGGCCAGGGTCCCGGACGCGTCGTCGGAAATGATGTGCCCGTAGCCGACCAGCCGCTCGCCGAGCGCCCTGGCGTAATCCTTCTGGGACGCGATATTCGCGGCGCGCGCGGCGGCCTGGCCGGGCTTGTCCCAGGCGAAGATGACCCACTGGGCGGGTTTCTCACTGTAGTAGCGCCGCAGTTCCTCGGCGTTCAGACCGTAACGCGGATCGCCCGGCAGATAATCGCCCACTTCGCCGTCGGCCATGTGCTTTCCCCCGTCGTGTGTCGCTGCGGCCATCATCATGCCGCGAAACGACCGCCGTCAACGTTCCGCGCTTGACCCGGCGCGACCGCCCGCCTGCCAGCCCGGCCATGATCAACCGGACCGCCATGACCCATATCGTCTGGAAAGCGAACGCGCGACGCGCATTCGTTGGCGGCCCCCTGTGTGCGATGACGGTCTAACACCCCGACACATCGCAGTTGATCCTAGGACCGCCGGCTCCACAGCACGGCGGTTTTTTCGTGCACGGACCGGCGACAAACACCCAGCCAGCGGGGACCGGAGCATGTACGAAGACGACGATATCGAAGACAGCGGACAACCGCTCGAATTCCACGACGACCTGACCAGCGTCGACTGGTGGCGCCTGGCCGAGATCATGGCCGAGGCGAACCTGTTCGACCGGAAGCCCTTTGACATCGCGCGGGCATTCCACGGCAGCTACGCGTCGGTCATCGTCTATCGGGCCGGCCGGCTGATCGCGGCCGCGCGCGCCACGTCGGACGGGGTTTTCTATGCCACCGTGTTCGACGTGGTCGTGGCGCCCGACGAACAGAGCCAGGGCGTCGGGCGGGCGCTGATGCAGGCACTGCTGGCCAAGCTGCCCTTCGAGCGGGTCTTTTTGAAGTCGGTGCCCGACCGGAAGGGATTCTATCGCAAGCTCGGCTTCCTCGATCAGACCAACGCTATGGGGCTGTACGCCGACGGCGCGCGCGAGCGCGCGCTGCAGTGGGGTGTGCTGGTCGAGGACACACGCTAAATTCATTTCGGCGGCGCCGGGCGATTGCATAGCCTCGGTGCCACCGAAAGCACTGTTTGCCGGAGAGACGACCATGCCGAAAATCGCGCACGCGATCCGCGCCTTCATCGCCGCCCTGTTCCTCCTCGCCGTCATGCTTCCCGATGCGGCGGACGCCCAGGAGAAGGTCACGACCGGCAGCGGCCTGCAATACACCGATTCCGTCGTCGGCACGGGCCGGGAGGCCGCCGAGGGCGACAACGTGTCCGTCCACTACACCGGCTGGCTGCTGCAGGCCGGCCAGGCCGGCCGGAAGTTCGATTCCTCGCGCGACCGGGGCGAGCCCTTCGCCTTCCCGCTCGGCGACGGCCGGGTCATCAAGGGCTGGGACGAGGGCGTCGCGGGCATGAAGGTGGGCGGCAAGCGCACCCTGATCATCCCGCCGCAGCTGGGCTACGGATCGCGCGGTGCGGGCGGCGTCATCCCACCCAATGCGACCCTCGTCTTCGACGTGGAATTGTTGGGAATCCGCTAACCGCGCTGGACAAGCGCCGCGCGGTCGCGGCACCTTCTTGTCCATGAGCGAGCGCCTCACCTTCACCCTCGACGGCCGCGAGGTCACGGCCGGGCCCGACGAGACGATCTGGCAGGTCGCCGCCCGCGAGGGCATCGACATCCCCCACCTGTGCTATGCGCCGGAGCCCGGCTACCGGCCCGACGGCAATTGCCGCGCCTGCATGGTCCACATCGAGGGCGAGCGGGTGCTCGCGGCCTCGTGCCTGCGCAAGCCGGCCGACGGCATGGTGGTCGACACCGAGGCCGAGCGGGCACGCAAGGCGCGCGAGATGGTGCTGGAGCTGCTGGCGGCCGACCAGCCGGCCCGCGCGACGGCCCACGAACCGGATTCCCGCTTCTGGCAGTGGGCCGACAAGACGGGCGTGACGCAGAGCCGGTTTCCGGCCAGCGACGCGCCGGCGCCCGACGCCAGCCATCCGGCGATGGCGGTGAACCTGGATGCCTGCATCCACTGCAATTTGTGCGTCAGGGCCTGCCGCGAGGTGCAGTCGAACGACGTGATCGGCATGGCCATGCGGGGCGCGGCCTCGAAGATTGTCTTCGACTTCGACGACCCGATGGGCCAGTCGACCTGCGTGGCGTGCGGCGAGTGCGTCCAGGCCTGCCCGACCGGCGCGCTGCTGCCCGCGACGATGGTCGATGCGGCGGGCGTGGGCATCGGCACGGCCGACCGCACCGTCGACAGCGTCTGCCCCTTCTGCGGGGTCGGCTGCCAGCTGACCTACCACGTGAAGGACGACCGCATCGTCAAGGTCGACGGCAAGAACGGCCCGGCCAACGAGCAGCGCCTGTGCGTCAAGGGCCGCTTCGGGCTGGACTATGTGCACCACCCGCACCGCCTGACCGTGCCGCTGATCCGCAAGGCGGGCGTGGGCAAGCGCTGGGACGACGAGGTCGACCCCGCCGACCCCTCGACCCATTTCCGCGAGGCGACCTGGGAGGAAGCGCTGGAATTCGCCGCGGCCGGCCTCGCCCGTGTGCGCGACGCACATGGCGGCAAGGCGGTTGCCGGCTTCGGCTCGGCCAAGGGCTCCAACGAGGAGGCCTACCTGTTCCAGAAGCTGATCCGCGCCGGCTTCCGCACCAACAATGTCGATCACTGCACCCGGCTGTGCCACGCCAGCTCGGTCGCCGCGTTGATGGAGGGCATCGGCTCGGGCGCGGTCACCGCGCCGTTCACGACGGCCAGCGATTCCGACTGCATCATCGTCATCGGCGCACGGCCGACCGAAAACCACCCGGTCGCCGCCACCTACCTCAAGGACGCGGCCAAGCGCGGCGCCACGCTGATCGTGATGGACCCGCGCGGCTACGCGCTGACCCGCTTCGCCGACCATCATTTGCAGTTCAAGCCGGGGACCGACGTCGCCCTGCTCAACGCGATGATGCATGTGATCGTCGAGGAGGGGCTGGTCGACGACCAGTACATCGCCGGCTACACCGAGGGCTACGAGGCGCTGCGCGACAAGCTGGCCGACTTCCCGCCCGAGGCGATGGCGGAAGTCTGCGGCATCGACGCCGCTACGATCCGCGACGTCGCGCGCACCTACGCCACTTCCGAGCGGGCCATCATCTTCTGGGGCATGGGCATCTCGCAGCACGTGCACGGCACCGACAATGCCCGCTGCCTGATCGCGCTGGCCCTGATGACCGGACAGGTCGGCCGGCCGGGCACCGGGCTGCACCCGCTGCGCGGCCAGAACAACGTCCAGGGCGCGTCCGACGCCGGCCTGATCCCGATGGTCTATCCCGACTACCAGCCGGTCGCCGACCCCGCCGTCCGGTCGAAGTTCGAGAAGCTGTGGGGGATCGAGGGCCTCGACCCCGATCCGGGGCTGACGGTGGTGGAAATCGTCGACGCCGCGCGTGCCGGCGACATCAAGGCGATGTACGTGATGGGCGAGAACCCGGCCATGTCGGACCCCGACCAGCACCACGCGCGCCAGGGCCTCGCCAGCCTGGAACATCTGGTGGTGCAGGAAATCTTCCTGACCGAGACGGCGTTCCACGCCGACGTCATCCTGCCGGCCACGGCCTGGGCCGAGAAGTCGGGCACCGTCACCAACACCAACCGGCAGGTCCAGATGGGCCGCCCGGCGCTCGACCCGCCCGGCGCGGCAAGGCCCGACTGGTGGATCATCCAGGAGCTCGCGCGGCGCATCGGCCTCGACTGGAACTATGCGGGCCCGGACGCGGTGTACGAGGAGCTGCGCACGGCAATGCACTCGATCGACGGCATCTCGTGGGAGCGGCTGGAACGCGAGGACGCCGTCACCTATCCCTGCCACGACGAGGACGGGCCGGGCACCGAGATCATGTTCGCCGCCGGCTTCCCCACCAAGTCGGGCCGCGGCCGGTTCATGCCCGCCGACGTCCTACCGCCGGCCGAACTTCCCGACGCCGACTACCCGATGGTGCTTTCGACGGGCCGGATGCTCGAACACTGGCACACCGGTGCGATCACCCGCCGCGCGACGATCCTCGACCATCTCGAGCCCGCGGCGGTCGCCTCGCTGCATCCGCGCGAGATGAAGCGCCTCGACATCTGGCCGGGCGACCCGATCCGAGTCTCGACCCGGCGCGGCACGGTCGAACTCGCCGCACGCGCCGACCGCGACGTGCCCGAGGGGATGGTGTTCATTCCGTTCTGCTTCGCCGAGGCCGCGGCCAACCTGCTGACCAACCCACAGCTCGACCCGTGGGGCAAAATTCCCGAGTTCAAGTTCTGCGCCGCGAAGGTCGAGGCCGCCGAACGCCAGGCCGCGGAATAAATGTCATGGACCCACGCGCGACGATGATCGGCGCCGGCGCACCCGGTGCCGGAAATAAGCCACACTAAGAACCAGCACCCAGCGGAGGACCGCCGAATGTCACAAGTCCAGTTCGTCCCGACACCGGAGTTCGAGGACTACAAGGAGCTCTTCAAGGAGCACTACAGGATGAGCCGCCGCGAGGACGGCGTCATCCTGATCGAGGCGCACACGCGCGGCGGGCCGATCCAGCTCAGCGTGCAGAACCACCGCTCGGTCGGCCAGATGTTCCGCACGGTCGGCGCCGATCCCAAGAACGAGATCATGATCTTCACCGGCTCGGGCGACGAGTTCATGATGGATTCCGACCCCGAGGGCTTCGCGCTGGAAGATGCCGACCTCGCCCACTGGTCCTACGAGCATGCGTGGAAGGACGGGCGGATCAACTCCTACTCGCTGATCTTCGACCTCGAGATCCCGACCATCGGGCTGCTCAACGGCCCCGGCTTCCACACCGAGCTGTGCCTGTTCTGCGACATCACCATCGCGGCCGAGGGCGCGACGATCTTCGACCTGCACTACGACATCGGCTCGGTGCCCGCCGACGGCATCCACAGCTGCTTCCAGGAGCTGTTGGGCGTGAAGCGCGCGGCCTATGCGCTCTACACCGGCCAGGCCTTCACCGCTGAGCAGGCGCTGGAAGCCGGACTGGTCAACGAGGTGGTGCCCCGCCACAAGCTGATCGAGCGCGGCCACGAGATCGCCGACCACATCATGAAGCAGCACCGCGTGACGCGCCGGGTGACGTCGCAG
Source organism: Rhodospirillaceae bacterium (assembly GCA_038117265.1). Taxonomy (GTDB): domain Bacteria; phylum Pseudomonadota; class Alphaproteobacteria; order UBA6615; family UBA6615; genus JAYPUG01. Next base: position 82,711 of record JAYOFO010000003.1, on the reverse strand, counting down.
ATCGTGCGCCGGCCCTGGAAGAAGCGGATCGTCGACGATCTGGATGGCGGGTTCGGCATGCAGATGATGGCCCACATGCAGAAGGGCGCATCGGTGCATGGCCGCAGCTTCATCGCCGACACCGTCGACTATGTCCGCAAGGGCCGGAAGAACAATTTCGACGAGTAGCCCGATCATGGCGACGCCATCCGAGACGGCCGCGCCCGACGGCATGGGCGCGAACTGGACGACCCATTGCCGGCGCATGGCGGACGGCATTCGCCGCCGCGCGCTGGCGCACACCATCGTCCATGGCGGCTATCTCTGCCAGGCCTGCTCGTCGGCCGAGATATTCGCGCTGCTCTATGGCCACGCGATGACCCTCGGCCCGTCGGACGGCCCGATGGTGCCGCCGCCCTACGAGGGGTGGCGGGAGACCAAGGACGCCCGCACCACGGGCATGGTCTACAACGGCGCCCGCGCGCCTGGGCTCGACCGCTTCTTCGTCTCGCCCACCCACTACGCCCTGGTGGTCTATGCCGCGCTGATCGAGGCGGGCCGGCTCGACGGCGCCGCGCTCGACCAGTTCAACACCGACGGCAGCCGGGTCGAGATGATCGGGGGCGAGCGTTCGCCTGGCCACGAGGTCAATGGCGGTTCCTTCGGCCAGGCCATCTCGCAGGCCGCGGGCGTCGCCTGGGCGCGACGGCACCGCGGCGATGCCGGCAATGTCTGGGTGTTCCTGGGCGATGGCGAGCTGCAGGAGGGCCAGACCTGGGAGGCGATCCTGTCGATGGGCTTCCACCGCCTCGACAACATGATCGTGGTCATCGACGTCAACGGCCAGCAGGTCGACGGCCGGATGGAGGACGTCATGGGCATGGAGCCGCTGGTCGACAAGTTCGCGTCGTTCGGCGCCGTGGCGGTGGTGGCGGACGGGCACGACCTGGATGCGCTGGATGCCGCCTGCGCGACGCCGCACGAGGGCAAGCCGCTGGTCGTGCTGGCCTACACCTGCCCGTATCAGGGCATCCCGATCCTCGAGGAGCGCTACCCGCTGCTGCACTATGTCCGCTTCCGCTCGGAGGACGAGCGCGAGCGCTATCGCGAACAGCTGGCGCGGCTGGAAGCGGGAGGTGCGGCGCAATGAAACGCGCGCAACAGGTCCATCGCGCCGCGCTGATCGAATGGGGCCGCCTCCAGCCGGAATCGGTCGTCCTGTCGGGCGACCTGACCGCGCCGTGCGAGGCGGACGGGTTCCAGCAGGCCTATCCCGACCGGTTCATTTCGATGGGCCTGATGGAGCAGAACATGATCGGCTTCGCCGCCGGCCTGGCGCGCGAGGGCTTCGTCCCGCTGGTCCATACCTTCGGCGTGTTCATGTACCGGCGCGCGCTCGACCAGGTGGAGATGTCGGTCGCCTATGCCGACCTGCCGGTGCGCCTGTTCGGCTTCCTGCCCGGCGTCACCACGCCCGGCGGGCCCAGCCACCAGGCGACCAACGACATCGGCGTGCTGCGGACATTGCCGAACATGACCATCGTCGAGGTCGGCGACGCGACCGACATCGAGGGCCTCTACGGCCTGTCGAGGCAGGTCGCCGGGCCGCTCTATGTCCGCATTCTGCGCGGCGAGGTGCCGCGCCTCTTCCCCGAGGGCATGGACCTGACGCTCGACCGCGCCCGGGTCCTGTCGCGGGGCACCGACGTGGCGCTGCTGACATCGGGCGTGTGCACCGAGGAGGCCCTGCGCGTGACGCCGCTCCTCGCCGCGGCGGGACTCTCCGTCACCCACCTGCACGTCACCACCCTGAAGCCCTTCACCGACCCCCAGGTGATCGAGGCCATCGCCGGTGCCGCCCTCGGCGTCGTCACCATGGAGAACCACACCGCCATCGGCGGGCTGGGCACATGCGTCGCCGACCTGATGGCCGAACGGGGGCTGGGCAAGCGCCTGTTGCGCATCTCGCTGGGCGACCGCTACCTGCAGGGGGCGAGCCAGCCCTACCTGATGGAGAATTACGGCATCGACGCCATGGCCCTGGTCCGGGCCGTCGAGGCGCTGGCGGGCGCGCCCACCGGCATATCGGCAGACGAACTCGTCGCGGCACAGGCGAGCGACTTCGCGGGCGAGGTCCAGCTCGAGGCGCTCTGACCGGCCGACCGGTTCGCAGTGCCACGGTTCGCGGCGAAGCCCGAAAAGAAAAAGGGCCGGCGCGTATTTCCTCACCGGACCCCTCAGATCAAAAGCCAGAGCATTTTCAACGGGTAGGTTTTTGTTGTGTCCCCCCTTTACCCGACGGACCGGTCATTGCCGGTCCATTCTTTGCTCCACTCTCCTCCCCTCCCTCGGACCGTGAAGCACACCGCCAGGATTATGTGCCGGCCGGTGCGAGGCGCCCCGGTTTTTCACTCAGGCGCCTTATCAGCGACCGGGATTTAATTAAGTCTCGACGCAAGAGTCAATTCACGTCCGCATGCCGATTGGAACCGTTCAAATCGGCCATAATTTTTCCGGCCGCCGCCAGGTCTTCGGGTCGGTTGATATTCAGGAACGGGTCGACCACCGGGGCGGGAAAGACCGCCTCGGCAAGGGAATACCGCGCGGTCCAGGCGTCGACCTTGCGGACGTCCTGCTCGACCAGCGCGCGGCGCAGATCGCCCGCCAGCCGCACCGGCCATAGCCCGAAGACCGGGTGCGCGCGCCCGTTCGAGGCGGCGCAGGCCATGTCCGCACCTTCGGCCTCGACGGCGGCCACGAAGCGCGCGACCAGATCGGCCGGGAAGAACGGCGCGTCGACGGCGACGCTCGCCACCCATGCGCATTCCGGCGCGTTCGCCGCCGCCCATTCGAGGCCGGTGAGCACGCCCGCGAGCGGGCCCGCGAACCCCTCCACGCTGTCGGCCACCACCGGCAGGCGGAACGAATCGAGGCGCGCCGGGTCGCCGTTGGCGTTGATAACGATCCGGTCGACCTGCGGCGCGAGCCGTTCGATGGCATAGGCCAGCAAGGGCCGCCCAGCGAGCTCGACCAGCGCCTTGTCGCCGCCGCCCATGCGCCGCGCCAGCCCGCCGGCGAGAATCACGCCCAGGGCGCTCATGTCTTGAAAGTTTTTCACTCCAGAACTCGACTGCCAGTCCTGTTGCTTTGAACTTCCGGATCGGTCTCGACCAGGACGATCCAGACAATGGCAAAGCTCGTGACTGCGGCTACAGCGGCACCGAGCCCGAGTATCATGGGGAGTGCCAATCCAAAGTAGAGAAGGAGCCCAATACCCTCCCCCACAATTTCAAGCGGGCTGGGAAGGATGTAAATCGCGCGCCACCCATATTCGAATAGGGGGTCGAACAAAGGCAGAAAGATAATTGTGAGCAGCGGGGGCAACGGAAACCATAAAAGGTACGACAAGAATGGTCGCTCACGATTTTGCCAAACGCGCGAGCGGAAGCCGGGCCAAAGAAGAGACAAAACCAGATGCCAGGCAACGACTTCGAAGGCCAACCCAATCACCTCATGTAAGAGATCTGTGCGCGGGATTGAACCGCCAAATTCCCAAAGCACGGCGAGCACCGAAACAAAGAGCGAGGCCGCGATCCAGCAGAGCAAAACCCAGAGCCAGAGGGGCCTACGCGCACGCAGAAACTTCTCCTGCAAAAATTCGGGCTGGGAACCGAGAACTTCGCGGTGGGCGATCACGCCGCACCCTTCCGCGCCACATCGTCGGGGGCCTCGTCGTCCGCTTCCGCGTCGAAGACGATGCGATCCTGCCCCGCCAGCGCCACGAACCGCTTGCCGCGCGCACGGCCGATCAGGGTCAGGTTCGCCTCGCGGGCGAGCTCGACGCCCCAGGCCGTGAAGCCCGAGCGCGAGACTAGGATCGGGATGCCCATGTGCACGGTCTTGATCACCATCTCCGAGGTCAGCCGGCCGGTCGTGTAGAAGATCTTGTCGGCGGCGGCGATCTGGTTCAGCCGCATCCAGCCGGCGATCTTGTCAACGGCGTTGTGGCGCCCGACATCCTCCATGTAGACCAGCGGGCGGTCCGCCTCGCACAGCACGCAGCCGTGGATCGCACCGGCGGCGAGATACAGGCTCGGCGTGGTGTTGATCGCCTTCGTCAGCGCGTAGAGCCACGTGGTGCGCAGCCGGGCGTCGGGGTCGAGGACCACGCCTCCCAGGCTCTCCATCAAATCGCCGAAAACCGTTCCCTGGGCGCAGCCGCTGGTCAGCGTCTTCTTCTTCAGCCGCGCCTCGTAGTCGGTCTCGCGCTCGGTGCGCACGACGACCACGCCGAGATCGTCGTCATGGTCGATGCCGGTGATCGCGTCGTCGGGCAGCAGCATGTTCTGGTTCGCCAGATAGCCGACGGCGAGATACTCGGGGTAGTCGCCGATCGTCATCATGGTGACGATCTCCTGCCCGTTGAGGAACAGGGTCAGCGGCCGCTCGACGACGACGCGCGCATCGACCGGGTTGCCGTCCTGGTCGATGCCCGCCACGCCCTCGGTCAGGCGCGGGTCGTCGGGGTCGGGCGTGATCGTGTTGCCGTTCATGGCCGCCATCCTAGCAAAGCTCGCCGCGCGTGCATGCGCCTACCGGATGCAACCCATTGAATGCCGGCAAACCGCGATTGACGACCGGCGGGGCGGAGGTCACGCTGCCCGAACCGTGGGGAGGACGGCACCGGCGATGCCACGCACCGGCATTCTGATCGCGCTCGCGCTGCTGGGTGCGCTGTTCGTGACGCCCGTCCGCGCGCAGACGCCGCGCGCGCCCCTGATCGCCATCACCGCGATCACCATCGACGCCGAGATCCAGGCGATGATCGACGGCATCCAGGACAGTCTCGCCGAACGCGGGTACCGGCCGGCGGAAAACATCGAAATCGAGGTCGCGAACGCCGAAGCCGATCCCGCGCGGGCGGTGGAGATCGTGCGTGAATTCGCGCGCCGCGACGCCCGGGTCGTTGTCGCGATCACGACCCCGTCGATCGAGGCGGCGCTGGAGGTCGAGACGCGAATTCCGCTCGTCGGGGCCGGCCTGAGCCTCGACGACGCCGCACACTACACCAACGACCGCCGGCGACGGCCGCTCACCGGGGTCGCATCGGGCGACACCCATGGCGACCAGTTCGAGATGATCCGTGCACTCGCCCCCGACACGCGAACGGTGGCGGTTCCGCTCGATCCGTCCGGCGGCGACATCGTCGCGCGGCTGAGCCCACTGACCGCGATCGCGCGCACCCTCGACCTGTCCGTCGTGCCGCTGCCGGTCTCGCTGCGGCAAAAGGCCGTCAGCAACACGATACGCGAGCTCGACCCCGCCAGCAGCGCGCTGTTCCTCGACCTCGACCTGCTGCCCGGCGCTCCGGTCGAGGCCTTGGCCGCGGCGGCGGGCGCACGGGGCCTGCCGCTGTTCGCATCGACCGAGGACAGCGTCATCCGCGGCGCCCTGGCGGCGATGGTGATCGAGCCCCACGATGTCGGCGAGCAGGTGGGTGCGCTCGTGGCGCTCATCCTGGAGGAACCGGCCGCCGCGCGCGCGCCGTTCGAGCGCGCGCGTGCCTCGCTCATGATCGTGAACCAGGAGGCGCGCGCGCTCATCGACCTCACCGACGACGAACCGTTCACGGACGATGCCCGGCGTTCGATCATCGACTGGGCCGACATCACGGGCCCGCGCCCGCGCGTGAAACCGAGCGCGCCCGAAGAACCCGAGCCGCTGGGCATCTCCAGCGGCGCCGAAGCCCCGACCCCCCGCGCCCGGCCGCCCGCACCCCGGTTCTAGCGCGCGGCCGACGCCCCTGGGCGATCCGTCACGCTGGCACACCGCGTGCTTGGACACCCTGTGCGGGCCCGTCCAAGGGCGGCCCCGGATTGAAACATTCTTTCGGCGGGGGCCGCCATGTACGCAAATTCTGCAGGTTTCGGGATGCCGGGCCCCCTACTTTCTGTTCGCGAAATGTACTACATAGAGGCCATGGACCTCGGAAATTCGCAAAATGCGCCACAATCGGCCGCGAAGCGCCCCGCGCCGTTGATCGACCCGTTCGCCCGCGCGATTTCGTACCTGCGGGTATCGGTGACCGATCGCTGCGACCTGCGCTGCGTGTATTGCATGGCGGAGGACATGACGTTCCTGCCCAAGTGCGAGATCCTGTCGCTCGAGGAACTCGATCGGCTGTGCTCGGCCTTCGTCGACCTCGGCGTGCGCAAGCTGCGCCTGACGGGCGGCGAGCCGCTGGTGCGCAAGAACATCATGTGGCTGATCCGCCGGCTCGGGCGGCACCTCGATGCGGGCGCGCTCGACGAGCTGACCCTGACCACCAACGCGACCCAGCTCGCCCGGTTCGCAGACGAGCTGGCGGATGCCGGCGTGCGCCGGATCAACGTCTCGCTCGACACGCTCGACTCGGTGAAGTTCCGAGCGATTACCCGCTGGGGCGACCTCGACCGGGTGATGGACGGCATTGCCGCGGCGCGCAACGCCGGCCTAGCGGTGAAGATCAACGCCGTCGCCCTGCGCGGCGTCAACGAGGACGAGTTCGACCGCATGATCGCCTGGTGCGGCGAGTGCGGGTTCGACCTGACCTTCATCGAGGTGATGCCGATGGGCGAGATCGGCGAGCAGCGGCTCGACCAGTACCTGCCGCTGTCGATGGTCCGAGCCGACATCTCGAAGCGCTGGACGCTGACCGATTCCGACCATGTCACGGGCGGCCCCGCGCGCTATTTCGACGTCGCCGAGACCGGCCGGCGGATCGGCTTCATCACGCCGCTGACCCACAATTTCTGCGAATCCTGCAACCGGGTGCGGCTGACCTGCACCGGCACGCTCTTCATGTGCCTGGGACAGGAGGATGCGGCCGACCTGCGCGCGCCGCTGCGCGCGCGCGACGACGATGCACAGCTGCATGATGCGATCCGCGCGGCGATCGAGCGCAAGCCCAAGGGCCACGACTTCGTCATCGATCGTCGCCACAACGCCCCGTCGGTCGGCCGCCACATGAGCGTCACGGGCGGCTGACGCCGAACGCGCGGAGGATCCGGTGTACTACTCGGCCGGCGTCTCTGGAGTTGTGCACGCGGTGGTCGTCGCCTCCGCGCTGTTCAGCCTGCCGGCGATCGAGCTCGCGTTCGGCGACCGGTTCGGGCGCGGCGCGGCACAAGATGTCCTCACTTACGGCGAGAGCGGCGACTTCAAGGCCAAATTCTCCAGCGGCGCGCTGACCGACAAGGCCGGCGAGACCAACGAGGACGAAACCGTCGGCGGCATCGACCCCGACGACAGCGCCGACGCCCTGTCGAGCGGCGACTTCGGATTCGACGAGCCGGGTGACGCACCGTAGCCCGACAAGCGCGCCGGCATCCCCGGCGCCTCCGATAGCCAGCTCGAGGCCAAGGGCGGCGCCGGCTCCGGCGAGGATACGGACACCGCGGCCGAATCCGAAGGACAGCGCGAGGATTCCGGCGACAAGGGAGATACCGAAGGCCCCGGAAAGCCAACCCGCGAGATCGTCGTCTTCATCGATCTGCGCCCCGAGCCCGAGCCGGACCAGGAGAAGGCCGAACCGAATCTGGCCCGCGCCGCGGGGCCGACCGAGACCCCGTCCCCGCTGGCGGCGACGACGCGCGGCGAGGCCTCGAACCCGGCAGCAACGCCGGACCAGGCGAGCGATGCTCCATCCGTCGACCCGTCCAGGAGCGGCGATCCTGGCGGTGTCGCCGAGGGCGATATGGACAAGGGCCGCAAGAGCGAGATCGAGGCGACCGCGGCCGTGAGCCCGATCGCCGGAGAGCTGTCGCCGCCCGACACGCCGAACAAGGCCGAGAGCGAGGTCGAGGGGCGCAGCCCGGAAGACACGCCGGTCGCCGACAATGCGAGCGCGGCCCCGGCCGTCAGCAGCGCGGCCATCGAGACCGCCGCCCAGCAATCCGGGACCGCCGCGACGTCGAGCGAAGCCAGCGCCACCCAGCGCGCGATCGGACAGCCCGGCATCCGCGATCATGAATCGACCGCCCCCCCGAAGACGCCCCGCTCGCCGCCGACATCGAGCCCAAGCCCAAGCTGACGGACGCCGTGCCAAGCAAGGGCTTCACGGGCCTCGACACGCCGGCGCCCCTGAGCGAGAAGCCGCGGTCGGTCGCGAAGCCCGAAACCGAGGGGTCGACGGTTGCCGAGATCGGCGGACGTCTGCGCGGCATCTAGGAGCGCCTGGAAGGCGCAAAGGGCATCGACAATGACGCGGTCGAACAGGAAGTGCTGGTCGCGGCCGGAAATCCGGAGGCCAGCCGGGCGGGAAGCGTGGCACAGGAGGCACGAGACGGGACGCCGGGCGTCGGGCGGGACGAGGCCGAGAAGTCGGAGCGCGCCAGCGAATCGGGTACGCGGCTGGCCGCGTTGCAGCCTGGCGAGGACTTTCGGGCACCGGACCGCGGCGAAACCGACCGCGAGGCCCAGATCGCCGGTGTCGAAGACCCCCTGGCCAAGGTCATTTCCGCGATCACCGGCAGCGACGAGCAGTTCGCGCGCGCATTGAGCGATCCGAGCCCGTTCGACACCATCGGCGGCACGCTCTCGCCGGGCGACCTGAAGACCAACGAAATCCTGGAGAAGGCGGCCGAGGCCGGCCTGGCGCAGGCGCAGACCAGGCTGGCGAAACGTTACCTGCTCGGACTCGTCGACGGGCGCGAACCCGAAAAGCTGGTCGAACTCCTGCGCAATGCCGCGGAGCGCGGCGACCAGGAGGCGCAGCTGCTGCTGGGCGCGCTGTTCGCCGACGGACGGGTGATGCCGCAGGATCTGGTCCAGTCGCACGTGTTCTTCGAACTCGCCGCCGCACAGGGCAGCAAGGAGGCGAACGACATCCTGCCGGACATCCAGCGTCAGATGGCACCGCTGGAAATCGTCGATTCGAAACGGCTTGCGCGCGAGTACCGGCGCCTGCTCAATGCCGTTGCGCGGCCGCAGTCGCGCGGCAGCCAGGGCGAGGGACTTCGCGACCTGCTTCTCGATGCGGCCGCGGCCGGCAACACCTCCAAGATCGCGGAACTCCTGTCGCGCGGCGCCGACCTGGAGGGCAACGATGCGGCCGGGCGCACGGCGATGATCAACGCCGCCTGGCGCGGGCGCGAGGAGGTGGTCGACCTGCTGGTCGAGCTGGGCGCCGACTTCAACGTCACCGATTACGAGGGCCGGACCGCGATCTCGTGGGCGGCCAGCAACGGCCATGTCGGCATCGTCAATAAACTGCTGGATGCGGGCGCGCGCCCCAACCTGTCCGACAATGAGGGCCTGACACCCTTGATGCGCGCCGCGTGGAACGGCGAAGAGGATGTCGTGCGTACGCTGATCGACCACGGCGCGAGCCTGTCGCGCACCGATGGCAGGGGCAAGTCGGCCCTCGACTATGCGATCCAGGGCGGGCACCGCGAAGTCGTACGGGTGCTGCGCGCGTTCGGCGCCTAGGGGCGAGGCCGCCTAGCGCAGATCGATCCGATGGGCGAAGGCGTCGCCGTCGGTGAAGGTGATCTGGGTGAATCCGAGCAGCGCGGCTAGGTCGAAGAACGTGTAGCGATCCGATTCCGGCTGCTCGCGGAAGAAGGGCGTGCTCCACGCAACGGCGGTCATCATCGCGAACAGGGCCCGCGCGCGATAGATCGCTTGTAGCTGTTCTCGGCCACGCTCGTGACGATGAGCTTCTCCGCATCCGCGCCCTTGGCGAAGATCGCGAATTGCGGCGGATAGGGGTTCTTCAGCATCTCGTTGGTCAAGACGGTGACGAAACCGATCCGGCGCAGCCGGTCGCTGCCCGGCAGCGCATCGACGCGCGCGTCGTAGACCTCCGACGTCTGCGTCTCCGGATAGTAGTAGCCGGCGTGCCGCTCCTCCGCGCGCGCGGCCGATTCCGCACTGGGCGCCAGCAGGGCGGCAAGGACGGCGAGGACGGGCATCAGCCGCGGATATGTCATGGCGGGTTTCCTCGAACGCGCGATGGCGCCACTTTGGCGGGACGCGGCCCGCATGACAATGTCCCGCATGACTACGGCTGGTTCCGGCCCGTGCGCGTGCGATATAGTCAGTGTCCCCGGCCTCATGGCCACCCCCAGACAGTGCGTGCGACACCGTGCCCGAACCCGACGGAACATCCGAAGCCCCGATCGCCGCAGAGCGGATCGCCTTCGTCGCGGCGGATTTCGAGGCCGCGCAGGAGGCACTGCGCGCGCTGCAGACGCAGTACCCCGGCGCGTCGCCCGACGATGCCGACGTCATCGTCGCGCTGGGCGGCGACGGGTTCATGCTGCAGACCCTGCGTCGCTACATCGACCGCAAGGTCCCCGTGTTCGGCCTGAACCGGGGATCGGTCGGGTTCCTGATGAACGATTACCGGCCCGAGAGGCTGCCCGAACGCCTGCGCAAGGCCCAGGCGGTCACCCTCTATCCGCTGCTGATGACCGCGCGCACCGGCACGGGCGGCGTCGAGGAATCGCTCGCGATCAACGAGGTCTCGCTGCTGCGCGAGACCTATCAGGCCGCGAAACTCGAGATTCTCGTCGACGGCGTGGTCCGCATGCCCGAGTTGATCTGCGACGGCGCGCTGGTCTCGACGCCGGCGGGCAGCACCGCCTACAACCTGTCCGCGCACGGCCCGATCATCCCGCTGAGCGCCGAGATTCTGGCGCTTACGCCGATCAGCGCCTTCCGCCCGCGGCGCTGGCGCGGCGCGCTGTTGCCGCACAACGCCGAGGTGGTGTTCCGGATCCACGACGCCAAGAAGCGGCCCGTCAGCGCGACCGCCGACGATTTCGAGGTCCGCGACGTGGTCGAGGTGACGATCCGCGAAGAACGCGCGCGCAGCTACCGCCTGCTGTTCGACCCCGAGACCAACCTGGAAGAGCGGATCCTGAAGGAGCAGTTCGCGCCGTGAGCGCCGCTCCCGACGTCGCGCCGGCCGCCGCGGTTCCCGCAGCGGTCGAAATCGAGGCGCCCGACATCAGCGCCTACCGCGACGGCGGTGGATGGGCGCCGTATGTCCAGAGCTTCGACAGCGGCCGCGCGGGCCCGCACGCCACCATCGTCGCGCTGATGCACGGCAACGAGATCAGCGGCGCGGTGGCCCTCCACCGGCTGCTGTGCAGCGGCTTCCTCCCCGCATGCGGGCGGTTGAGCCTCGTCTTCGCGAACGTCGCGGCGTATGGCGGTTTCGACCCCGCAAATCCGGGCGCGTCGCGGTTCGTCGACGAGGACATGAACCGGGTCTGGAACGTCACGCGGCTGGCAGGTGACCGCGACAGTTCCGAAGCCCGCCGGGCGCGCGAATTGCTGCCCCTGATCGACGCCACGGATTTCCTCCTCGACCTGCACTCGATGCAGGACGGCGAGACACCGCTAATCCTGGCAGGGCCTCACGCGAAGGGCCGCGACTTCGCGCGCCGGCTGGCAAGCGGGGCCACGATCGTGGGCGATTCCGGCCATGGCAACGGCACGCGATTGCGCGACTTCGGCGCGTTCGGCGACCCCGCCTCGCCCCGCGCCGCACTGCTCGCCGAATGCGGGCCGCACTGGCGGGCCGGCACGGAACAGATCGCGATCGACACCGTCTATCGCTTCCTGCTGAGCCTCGGGATGATCGGCGAGCAGGACGCCGCACCGCACCTGACGTCCGCCGTGGTACCTGATTCCTGGGTCGAGGTGACCCACAGCTTCACGCCCGAAACCGAGGTCGCCTCGTTCGTGCGCCCGTTCAAGAACCTCGAGTCCATTCCCGCGGCCGGCACGCAGATCGCGACCGACGGCCCGCGACGAATCCGCACGCCCCACGACAATTGCGTGCTGATCATGCCCGCGCGCCGGCTGGTGCGCCGACAGACGGCCGTCCGCCTGGGCCGCCGCATGCCGTTCGAGACCGGCAATGGCGTCTGAGGCCGCCGACGACACGCTCCCGCGGCCATCGGTCCGCAAGCTGACGCGGCGCGATCTGCCGATCTTCCTTCGTACGATCGCGATCGGCGTTGCGGGCGGGGCGCTCTTCGATGCGCTCAACCTGCCCCTGCCCTGGATGCTCGGCTCGATGGCGGCGATCGGCGCGACGACGCTGGGGCGCATCGAGACCAGCATGGATTCGCGCCTGCGCACGGGAATGATCGTCATCCTCGGTCTGCTGCTGGGCAGCGCATTCTCTCCCGAGATACTCGAACGCGCGGCGCTCTGGTCGATCTCGCTGGCCGCCCTCGTCGTCTACGTGATCGTCTGCACCGCCGCGATCTATACCTATTACCGCCTCGCCGCCGGCTTCGATTACAAGACCGCGTTCTTCGCCGGCGTGCCGGGCGGATTGAACGAGATGATCGCGCTGACCCTCGCGACGGGCGGCGACGACCGGCAGGTCTCGGTCGCGCACACCACGCGCATCTTCCTGGTGGTGATGACCCTGCCGTTCATGTTCCGGATCTTCGAGGGGTTCGAGCCGGGACTGCGGAGCTTCGCGGGGAGCAGCGCCGCGCTCACCCCCGCCGACATCGCAATCTTCGCGGCCTGTGCGGTCGTGGGGTACTACGGCGCGCGCCTGATCCGGATGCCGGCGCCGCACCTGACCGGCCCGATGGCGATGAGCGCGTCCGTCCACCTGCTGGGCATCACCAGCGCCGCCCCGCCCCCCGAACTCGTCGCGGCCGCGCAGGTCTTCCTCGGTACCGCCGTCGGCGCCCGGCTCGCCGGCCTGACCTATCGCGACATGGGCCGCATCCTGCGTCTCGGCGGCGTGGCGACCGCCATCCTGCTGATGATCACCTGCGCCTTCGCGCTGACGCTGAACGCCGTCACCGGGCTTCCCTTCTCCTCGCTGGTCCTCGCCTTCTCGCCCGGCGGCCTGACCGAGATGACCCTCGTCGCGCTGGGGCTGGGCTATGACATCGCGTTCGTGGCGACCCACCACATCGCCCGCATCACCATCGTGGTCATGCTGATGCCGGTCCTGTTCCGGCTGGTCGCGCGACGCGCGGGCGACGACGAGACCTAGCCCCCACCGTCTGCCGCATCGTAAGGTGCCGCCGGACGTGCCAATACGGAGATTGCGAGATGATTGTCGAACAGGTCTGGACCGGGAATTCGGGGCGCAACTTCTTCTACATCGTCGCCTGCTCGGAGACGGGCGAGGCGGTGGCGATCGACCCGATCGACCCGCCCAATTGCCTTGCCGTCGCCAAAGAGCGGGGCTGGAACATCACGCGCGTGCTCAACACCCACGAACATGGCGACCATATCGGTGGCAACGACGATGTGATCGCGGCGACGGGCGCCAGGCTGATGGGGCCCCACAATGCGGGCGATCGCATTCCGGGCATTGATGAGGGCCTGCGCGAGGGCGACCATGTCAAGCTGGGCAAGACGGTGGACCTGGAAGTGATCGAGACGCCGGGCCACACGCCGATCCATATCTCGCTGCTCGGCCACACCGACCAGCCGCACCTGCTGTGCGGCGACACGGTGTTCAACGCCGGGGTCGGGCACTGCCGCTCGGGCGATCCGAACGAGCTCTACGCCACCTTCCGCGACAAGATCGCGAAACTGCCCGACGCCACGCTCGTCTATCCCGGCCACGACTACATCGTGAACAATCTGAACTTCACGCTGGACCGCGAACCCGACAATGCCGATGCCAAGGCGCTGCTGGCCGAGGTCGAAGGCCAGGACCCCGACAACGCGCTGATCACCACCTTGGGCACCGAGCGCAAGATCAACACGTTCCTGCGCCTCGACAGCGCGAGCGTGATCGAGGGGGTGAAGGCGAAGTTTCCCGACCTTGGCGGCCAGCCGAGCGAGGAGGACGTGTTCCTGAGCCTGCGCCTGCTGCGCAACGAGTGGTAGGCGGCGCCTAGGCAAGGGTCCGCAAGATCATCGCCGCGCCCAGCCCCGCCAGGCCGACGAACACCCAGCGCTGGAAGACGCCGACCGAAAGGCGTCCGCGGACCACCTGCCCCGCCGCCATGCCCGCGCTGGCAGCGACCAGGGCAACGATCACCGCCGGCCACAACCCGAAGTCGACCGGGCGATTCAGCCCGAACCCCAGCGCCAGCGCGCCGGGCGCGACCAGCCCCACGAAGCCGAGCGCCTGGATCAGCGCGTCCTTTTCGAACTCCGAGGCCTGCAGATAGGGCGCGCCGGGCAGGACGAAGATCGCCGTCGCGCCGTTGATCAGGCCCGTCGCGAGCCCCACCACCGGCCCGGCGAAGGCTTCCGACGCTTGCCGGACCCGAAACCGCACTCCCGACAGCCCGAGCGTCGCATAGGCGACGAGGATGACCCCGATCGGGATCGCCGCGAGCTGCGAATTGGCACCGGCGAGGAATCCGGCCGTCGCCAGCGTGCCGAGGAACACGCCCGCAAGCAGCGGCCAGACCCGGCGCAGGACGGCCAGCGTGTGCGGCCCCACGAAGGCCTGCCAGATGTTGGTCAGGAAGGTGGGCACGATCAGGATCGCCGCGGCCACGTCGGGCGCGATCAGGGCACCGAGGATCCCCATCGAGATGGTCGGCAGCCCGAACCCGATGACCCCCTTCACGACACCGGCGACGGCGAAGACAGCGGCGACCAGCGCCAGGCCCGCGAGATCGAACTCCATCGCGAGGACCGGTTCAGATCTTGCCGAGCCAGTCAGCGAGCGCCCGGCCGATCGCGTCGGGCGAATCCTCCTGGATGAAGTGCGATCCCGCCACCGTCACCTCGGTCTGGTTCGCCCAGCTGCGGCAGAAGTCGCGCTGCGCGCCGACCAGGATCGAGCCCGGCTCGGCGTTCATGAACAGCTTGGGCACTTCCGAACGCGGCAACCAGTCGGCATAGCCGGCGATCACCGCCGTCACGTCTTCGGGCACGCCGTCCAGCGGAATGTTGCGCGGCCAGGTCAGGGTCGGTCGGCGGTCCTCGCCGGGATCGAGGAACGGCCGTCGGTATTCGGCTATCTCCGCGTCCGTCAGGTCGCGCAGGATGGAGGCGGGGAGGATCCGTTCCACGAAGACGTTCTTCTCCAGGACCATCTCCTCGCCCTTCGGCGTGCGCAGCGCCTGGAAGACCGGCCGCGCGGCCTCGGGCCATTCGGCCCAGACGAGCGGCCGGACGAGCGCCTCCATATAGGCAATGCCCCGCACCGCGTCGCGGTGCCGGTTGGCCCAGTCGAAGCCCAGCGCACTGCCCCAGTCGTGGACGACGAACACGGCGTTCTCGCGCACGCCCAGCTGCGCCAGCAGCGCATCGAGATATTTGCGATGCTCGACGAAGCGGTACCGGTCGGGCCCGCTGTCGGGCAGCTTGTCGGAATCCCCCATGCCGATCAGGTCGGGTGCGATCACGCGACCGAACGGCTCGGCATGGGGAAGGATGTTCCGCCAGAGGAAGCTGGAGGTCGGGTTGCCGTGCAGGAAGACGATCGGGTCGCCCGCCCCGCGCTCGACATAGGCCATCCGCCGGCCGTTGACGTCGGCGAACTTCTTGTCCGTCCAGGTCACGGTTCCCGCCTCCGGCGCGCGGTTCAGGGCACCAGGACCGTCTGTCCCGTCGTCTTTCGCGCCTCGAGGTCGCGCTGCGCCTTCGCCGCGTCCTTCAGCTTGTAGCGCTGGTTGACCCGTATCTTCACGTCGCCCTTCTCGATCGCCTTGAACAGGTCGCGCGCGCGGGCCATCAGCTCCTGGCGCGACGTGGTGTAGTTCACCAGCGCGCAGCGCGCGAAGTAGGGCGAGCCCAGCGCGCCCGTGTCGGAGATGTCGACCTTGGGCGGCTTGCCCGAGGCGCTGCCGAAACTGATGACGGTGCCGCGATGGCCGACGCTCTTGAGGCTCTCGTCCCACGTCTCCTTGCCGACGGAATCGTAGACGCAGTTCACGCCCTTGCCGCCGGTGATCTCGCGGACCTTCGCCGCGAACTTCGGCTTGGTGCGCGCAACCACCAGCGGGTGGTGGCAGCCGTTGCGCTTGGCCAGCCGCGCCTTCTCGGGCGTGCTGACGGTACCGATGACGGTCGCACCGATGGCGTTCGCCCACTGGCACATGATCAGGCCGACGCCGCCGGCCGCGGCGTGCACCAGGATCGTGTCGCCCTTCTTCACCTTGTAGGAATCGCGGAGCAGGTATTGCGCGGTGATGCCCTTCAGCAGGGCCGCCGCCGCCGTCTTGTCGTCGATACCCTTGGGGATCGGGATCAGGCTGCCGGTCTTGGCCACGCGGCGCTGGGAATAGGCGTCGAACGCCTGGCCGCCGATATAGCCGACCCGATCGCCGACCTTGTAGCCGCGCACGCCCGGCCCGACCGCCTCGATCACGCCGACCGCCTCGTTGCCCATGCCGTTGGGCACCGGCATGGGGTAGAGCCCCGTGCGCCGATACGTGTCGGCCAGGTTGAGGCCGATCGCGGTGTGGCGGAGCAGCACCTCGCCCTTGCCCGGCTCGGGCAGATCGACGGTCTCCCACTTCAGGTTGGCGGGTCCACCATGTTTGTGCAGTCGAATGGCTTTGGTCTTCATCGTTTCCTCCCAGGAATGCGTCGTTGCCCGAACCCTAACCCGCGCGCTGGTACAGTTGCACCAGGTTGCCGTCGGGGTCTCGGAAGGTGAGCGTCTTGCCGTGGCTTCCCATGTCGCGCGTGCCGAGCACCTCGCCGCCGCCCGCGCCGATGGCCTGCGCCGCGGCGTCGATGTCGGGCACCTCGAAGACAACCGTCGCGCCGACGGCCCCGTCGGGCGCCTCGTCAAGCGAGCTGAGCGCAAAGTTGACGCCGCCCGCCTTGAGCTGGGTCCAGCGATCGCCGTCCTGGAACGCCAGGTCGAGGCCCAGCGTGTCGCGGTAGAAGGCGACCGCGCGGCCCATGTCGCGGGTCACATAGTAGGCGTTCTGCAGCTTCTCGACGGTCATCGGTTCCTCCGTTCGACGTTCAATGGGTTACGCCGGCCTTGCGCAGGACCAGCGACAGGTTGTTGGACGGCATGTCGATCCGCCGTTCGAAGGCCAGCCCGTTGGTCCAGGCCGCATAGCGTACATCCTCGATGTCGCGCAGGCCCCATTCCGGGTTCTTCGCCTTCAGTTCCGCATCGAACGCGGCGTTTCCCGGCGAGGTGTATGCGCCATCGACATTGTAGGGCCCGTACATGAACACGAACCCGCCATCGCGCAGCAGGCGCGCCGCGCCGGCCAGCAGGCCGAGACAGGCCGCCCAGGGCGCCACATGGATCATGTTGACGTTGAAGACCGCATCGACGGGCCCCGTGACCGCGAACACGGCATCCGCCCAGCCCGGATCGCACATATCGGCCCGGACCGGCGGCACGACCCCATCGGGCGCCCCGGCCGCGAAGCGCACGGTCATGTGTTCGACCAGCGCGGGGTCGGCATCGCTGGTGTGCCACTGCGCGATGTCGAGGGCCTCGCAGAAACAGACCGCGTGATGCCCGCCGCCGCTGGCCGCTTCGAACACGCGCGCCCCGGCGGGCAGCAGCGGGCGCAGCGCATCGAGGGTCGGCCCCGCATTGCGCAGCGCGGCCGGATTGCCGGGCGACGGCTTGCCGGTCATGCGGCCCCCTCGCCCAGCAGCGCCAGTTCGGCCTGCACGCGATCGTGCAGCGCGATAGTCTCGGGACAGTCGAGCCCGAGGCGCGCGAGCGCGTCGACGAGCAGCGACAGGTACTCGTGGCAGGTGCCGCGCGTGCCGCGCGCCGTGGCGATGATGCGGGCGGACTCCTCGATGGGCAGGATTCCGGCATAGTTGCGGTGCTGGCGGTTGGCGACGAAGCCCAGCGCCCGGATCGGGCCGGCCCCGGTCTCGGCCTCCGCCCAGGTCGGCACGTAGACGCCGCCGGCCATCTCGCGCCGCCACAACGCGTCCAGAATCTCCGCCCGGCCCGCCTCCGGCACCCGGAAGGCGACGCCGGCGCACGTGCCGCCCGGCTCCAGCGCCAGGCCCAGCCCCGGATACGCGAACGAGCCGCGCGAGCGGATGGTCCAGAAGCTGAAGGCGCGGCGATACCTCGTCAGCGTCGCGGGGCGCGCCTCTGCCGCCTCGAACCGCAGATCCCAGATCAGCGAGCCGGCCCCGAAGACCCACAGCGCGTCCGGATCCGGCGCGCCGGCCAGCGTCTTGCGCAGATTGGCGTTGCGCTCCTCGTCGCTCCATTCGCGGAACGAGGTGGGCGGCGGATTGACGGGCTCTGCGAGCATGACGAGCGGTGACGAAATGGCTAAAACGGCGAGAAACACGGGACCGTATAACGCGGCTCCTGTAATGTTGCACGCAAACAGCGAACCCCGAGGAGAGAGTCCATGGCAGGCGACAGCCTCAAGTCACACACGATCGGCTGGATCGGCACCGGCAAGATGGGATACCCGATGGCCGACCGCCTGATCCGGGCCGGCGCGGACGTGAAGGTCTACAACCGCACGGCGGCGAAGGCCGAGCCGCTGGGCGTCGAGGTGGTGGCATGTCCCGCCGACCTGGGCGACCGCGACATCGTCTTCACCATCGTCACCGACGACAATGCGTTCCGCGAGGTCACCACGGGCCCCGACGGCGTTCTATCGGGCAACAAGCTGCCCAAGATCATCTCTGACAGCTCGACCGTCTCGCTCGAGGCATCGGCCGAGATCCGCGCCGCCTGCGAGGCTAAGAGCGTGCAGTTCCTGGCCGCCCCGATCAGCGGCAACGGCCACGCCGTGGCCGCGGGCAAGGCGACGCTGGGCGTATCCGGTGCGCGCGAGGCCTACGAGACCGCGCGCCCCTACATCGCCGAGCTCGGCCGCGCCGAGACCTATATCGGCGAGGGCGATTCCTCGCGGCTGGCCAAGCTGGCCCACAACGTCATGCTCGGCGTCGTCGCCCAGTGCCTGGCCGAGATCACGGTGCTCTGCGAGAAGGGCGGCATCAAGCGCGCCGACTTCCTCAACTACTTCAACAAGAGCGCGATGGCCTCGATCTTCACCAACTACAAGGCGCCCGCCCTGGTGAACCTCGACTACACCGCGACCCACACCTCGAAGATGCTGCGCAAGGACCTCGACCTGGCGCTGGCCGAGGCCCGCGCGCTCGAGGTGCCGATGCCGATCACCAACCTGACCCGCGAGATGGTGCAGGCGCTGATCGGGCTGGGTCATGGCGAGGACGACTTCGCCGCGCTCATCAAGATGCAGGCCGCCGCCGCGGGCTACGAGATCGCGCCCGAGAATGTCGAGGTCTCGGACGGCCTGCAGGACGCGGCCGAGTAGCCGCACGGGGAGACTACCATGCCGGACGACACAGCCCCGCGACCGAACTCGCCCGAGGCGCGCGACGCCGCGTCGGTCATCCATCCGCTGACCAACCTCAAGGCCCATCTCGAGAAGGGGCCGGTGGTGATCGAGCATGGCGAGGGCGTCTGGGTCACCGACATCCACGGCAAGCGCTACATCGAGGGTATGTCGGGGCTGTGGTGCCTCTCGCTCGGCTACGGCCAGCAGCGCCTGGTCGACGCCGCGGCCGCGCAGATGGCGCGCCTGCCCTACTATCACCTGACGAACCACAAGAGCCATTCGCCGGTTATCGAGCTGGCGGAGAAGCTGCTCGAGATCGCGCCGGTGCCGATGTCGAAGATCTGGTTCGCCAATTCGGGCTCGGAAGGCAACGACAGCGCCGCGCGGATCGTCTGGTACTACTGGGCGGCCGTGGGCAAGCCCGAGAAGCGCAAGATCATCGCCCACCAGCGCGCCTACCACGGCAATACCATCGCGTCGGCCAGCCTCTCGGGCATGTACTACAACCACGCGTCGTTCGGCCTGCCGCTCGACGGCTTCCTCCACGTCACCGCGCCGCACCATTACCGCAACGCCGAGCCCGGCGAGAGCGAAGAGGATTTCGCGACGCGGCTCGCCGACGAACTCGATTCGCTGATCGAGGCCGAGGGGCCGGACACGGTCGGCGCGTTCTTCACCGAGCCGATCATGGGCTCGGGCGGCGTCATCGTGCCGCCGCCGACCTATTACGCCAAGGTGCAGGCCGTCCTGCGCAAGCACGACGTGCTGCTGGTGTCGGACGAGGTGATCACGGGGTTCGGGCGCACCGGCAACATGTTCGGCACCACGACCATGGGGCTCGAGCCCGACATGCTGGTCTGCGCCAAGGGCCTGTCGAGCGCCTATCTGCCAATCTCGGCGCTGATGGTGAACGCCCGCGTGTTCGACGCCATTGCCGCCGAAAGCGACCGGGTCGGCGTCTTCGGCCTCAGCTTCACCTATTCCGGTCACCCGGTCTCGGCCGCCGTCGCGCGCGAGGCGCTGCGCATCTACGAGGACGACGACATCGTCGGCCATGTGCGGGCGATGGAGCCGCACTTCCAGGGCGGGCTGCGCGCGCTGCTCGACCACCCGCTGGTCGGCGAGGTGCGCGGCAAGGGCCTGGTCGCCGGCGTCGAGCTGGTGCGCGACAAGGCGCGCGGCCCGGCCTTCGACCCCGCCGACGGCGTCGGCCCCTTCTGCAACCAGCGCGCCGAGGACCACGGCCTGATCGTGCGCGCGATCGGCGACACCATCTCGTTCTGCCCGCCGCTGATCATCACGGCGGAGGAAATCGCCGAGATGATCGCGCGGTTCCGCCTGGCGCTGGACGACACGCTCGAGATGGTGCGCGAGCGCGGCCTGGCCGCAACATGATCCCCAGGATGCCATGACCAACGACCTGATCCGCGCCACGGCGGGCGAACTCCTCGACCTCTATGCCAGCAAGCAGGCGTCGCCGGTGGAGGTCGCCGACGCGGTGCTGGACCAGATCGAGCGGCACAACGGCACGCTGAACGCCTTCATCCATCTCGACCCCGACACCACCCGCGATCTGGCGAAAGCTTCGGAGGCGCGCTGGGCCAAGGGAAAACCCGAAGGCCTGATCGACGGCATCCCGGTCTCGATCAAGGACCTGACGCCGACGGCCGGCTGGCCGACGATGCGCGGCTCGCGCACCTCGAACCCCGACGCGCTCCAGGATCTCGACGCGCCGGTCGTCGGTGCGCTGCGCCGCCACAATGCGGTGCTGACCGGCAAGACGGCCACGCCCGAATTCGGCTGGAAGGGCGTGACCGACAGCCCGCTGACCGGCGTCACGCGCAACCCGTGGAACCCGGAACGCACGCCCGGCGGCTCTTCGGGCGGCGCCTCGGCGGCGTGCGCGGCCTTCATGGGTCCGCTGCACCAGGCCTCGGACGGCGCGGGTTCGATCCGCATTCCCGCGGCGTTCGCGGGCGTGTTCGGCATCAAGGCGACGTTCGGGCTGGTGCCCAATTATCCGCGCGCACCGCACATCGGCGACATGGCGAATTTCGGCCCGATCGCGCGCACGGTCGCCGATGCCGCCCTTCTGCTGACGGTGTTCTCCGACCGGCCCGACCCGCGCGACTACGCCATCGCACCGGTGCAGGGGCGCGATTGGCGCGCGGGCATCGAGGACGGCGTGAAGGGCAAGAAGATCGCCTACGCACCGACCCTTGGGGGATACGGCTGGGCCGACGACGACGTGCGCGCCGCCGTCGATGCGGCGGTCGAGGTCTATCGCGAACTCGGCGCCGAGGTGGTCGAGGCCGAACCCGAATTGCCCGACTACCGGCACCTGATCGACGTCATCTGGTCGACCGCCGACCGCTGGATCCTCGAACAGATGACCGAAGAACAGCGCGCGGTCGTCGATCCCGGCCTGGCGGCCATCGCCGCGTACGGCGCGCGGTTCGACGCGATGGACTTGATCGGCGCCTATGCCGGCGTCGGCGAGCTGGGGACGGCGCTGTCGATCTTCATGGCCGACTACGATCTGATGATCACCCCGACCATGCCGCTGGAGGCCTTCGCCGCGGGCGAGTACCGCGCGCCGGGCCAGGACAGCGGCGAATGGGCCGAATGGTCGCCCTTCACCTACCCGTTCAACATGACCAAACAGCCCGCCGCGTCGGTGCCCTGCGGGCTCGGCGACGAGGGCATGCCGGTCGCGTTTCAGCTGGTCAGCCGGCACTGGGACGAGACGACCGTGCTGCGCGCCGCGCGCGCCTACGAACGCGTGCGGCCGTTCGCGGCCCCGCCCGGCTACGCCTAGCCACCGACACGGAGAACGCCATGGCCAAGGAACTCGCCGCGCTGAGCGCCGCCGATCTGAGCGATTTGTACGGCAAGGGCGAGGCCTCGCCGGTCGAGGCGACCCAGGCCGTGCTCGACCGGATCGAGGCGCACAACCCCGCGCTCAACTGCTTCTGCTTGATCGACCCAGACGCCGCGCTCGCGAGTGCGGCGGAATCCGAGGCGCGCTGGCAGGCCGGTGAACCCCTGTCGGCGCTCGACGGCGTTCCGACCTCGATCAAGGATCTGACCCTGACCAGGGGCTGGCCGACCCTGCGCGGCTCGCGCACGTCGAACCCGGACGGTCCGTGGGACGAGGACGCGCCGGCGACGGCGCGCCTGCGCGAGGCCGGCGCGGTCCTGACGGGCAAGACGACGACGCCGGAGTTCGGCTGGAAGGGCGTCACCGACAGCCCGCTGACGGGCATCACGCGCAACCCGTGGAACCCGGAACGCACGCCGGGCGGCTCTTCGGGCGGCGCCTCGGCGGCGGCGGCGGCCTTCCTGGGCCCGCTGCACCAGGGCTCCGATGCGGCGGGCTCGATCCGCATCCCCGCGGCCTTCGCGGGCGTGTTCGGCCACAAGCCGACCTTCGGCCTGGTGCCGAACTATCCCCTACCCGGCCATATCGGCAGCCTGGCCAACATGGGGCCGATCACCCGCACGGTCACCGATGCGGCGATGATGCTGAACGTGCTGGCGAAGCCCGACCCGCGCGACCCGAACGCGGCCCCGGCGAGCGCCCAGGCCGAGAACTACCTGAACGCGCTCGACGCGGGCATCGAGGGCGTGCGGATCGCCTACAGCCCGACCCTGGGCGGAAACGGCTGGGCCGACGACGATGTCGCGGCGGCGTTGGCCGACGCGGCCAGGGTGCTCGCCGACCTCGGCGCCATCGTCGAGGAGGCCGACCCGGACATCCCGCCGCCCCGCCCGATCATCGAGGCGATCTGGGCCGCCGCGGTCGCGTGGCTGGTCGACCAGACCCCCGCCGACAAGCGCGAACTGATGGACCCGGGTCTGCTCGCCATCGCCGGGGACGGCGATGCGCTGAAGGCCAGCGAGCTGATCGGCGCCTATGCCGGGCGGGTCGAACTGGCGAACCGGATGGCGCGCTTCCATGCGGACTACGACCTGTTGCTGACCCCGCAGATGCCGCTGCAGGCGATCCCGGTGGGCACGAACGTGCCACCCGACCGCGGCATGCACGAATGGGTCGAATGGTGCCCCTTCACCTACCCGTTCAACCTGACCAAGCAGCCCGCCTGCTCGGTACCGTGCGGGCTGGGCGACGAAGGGTTGCCGGTCGCCTTCCAGCTCGTCGGCCGGCACTGGGAGGACGCGCTGGTCCTGCGTGCGGCGCGCGCGTTCGAGAAGGTTCGGCCGTTCGCGGCCGCGCCGGGCTACGCCTAGACCGGCGGCAGGCCCGGCGGCACGCGCCCGCGCCACGGCATGGCCGCCTCGAGCTGGGCGGACAGCCGGAACAGGGTCGCCTCGTCGGCGAAGCGTCCCACCGCCTGCACCGACACCGGAAAGCCCTCCGCGGTCGCGCCGACCGGCAGGCTGATCGCCGGGTTGCCGGTCAGGTTGAACCAGACGGTGAACGGCGAGAATGCCGCGACCCGATCCCAGTATGCATCGGCATCGTCCATCATCATGTCGAGCCAGCCGAGCTTGGGCGGCATGTGGCCCAGCCCCGGCGTCAGCAGCACGTCGTGGTCCGCGAAGAAGGCCGCGAGCCGGCGCGCGGCGGCGTGCATGCGCGCCTGGGCCAGGAACACGTCGTAGCCGGTGACGGACACGCCCTTCTCGGCCGTCGCCGCGACCACCCGCTCGACCTCGCCCGGCTCGGGAAGCCGTCCCTTGGTCGGGTGCATGCGGATGATCTGGGCCGCGTTCGAGGCCATCAGGGTGCGGAAGATTTCCTGCATCTCGTCGTTCGAGATCGGCGGGTCCGCCGGCACCACCGTGTGGCCGAGGCCTTCCAGGATGGCGACCGTCTCGTCGAGCACGCGGGCATGCTCGCTATCGGTCCTGGCGCCCGTCGCCCCGCCATGGCTGACGGCGATGCGCAGGGCACCCGGATCGGTCCGCGCCTCGTCGAGGAACGGCCGGGCCGGCGGCGGCGCGAAGTACGGATCGCCCGGTGCGGGACCCGCCGTCGCATCGAGGATCGCAGCATGGTCGCGCACGGTGATCGAGACGGTGTGCTCGGCGACGATGCCGCCCATGCGCTCGCCCAGCCCCGGCGAGAACGAGTTGCGCCCCCGCGTCGGCTTCATGCCGACGAGCCCGCAGCACGAGGCCGGAACTCGGATCGAGCCGAACCCGTCGCTGGCGTGCGCCGCGGGCACGATGCGCGCCGCCACGGCCGACGCCGCGCCGCCCGACGAGCCGCCCGGCGTCACCGCATCGTCCCACGGGTTGCGCGTCGGGCCGTAGAGTTGCGGCTCGCAGGTGATCGACATGCCGAACTCGCAGGTGTTGGTCTTGCCGAAGATCGCCATGCCGGCGGCCTTGAGCCGTTTCACGGTCTCGCTGTCGGCCTCGGCGACGAGATCCGTCATGAACCGGCTGCCGCCCGTGGTCACGGTGCCCGCGATAGTCGCGCCGAGATCCTTGATCAGGTAGGGCGCGCCGGCCAGCGGCCACTTCGGCAGGTCGCCGGCCGCCATCGCGCGCCCGTGGTCGTAGAGCTCCATGACCACCGCGTTCAGCGCCGGATTGCGCGCCTCGCAACGCACGATCGCGGCCTCCAGTACCTCTTCGGCGCTCACATCGCCGTGCGCGACCAGTTCGGCCAACCCGACGGCGTCGTAATCCTCGTATTCGGCGAACCCGGCCATTCCCGCTCTCCCCAGCTTCTCCGCGCCTGTTGTGTGCACGGCCCGTTTTGTTCAATCTCGCCCATCGTCCGAGCAAGGTCCACCGAAACGCCCACCATGTCGCGCCAGACCACCCTCTTCGCCGCCGCGCTCGCGAGTGCCGCGGCCATCGGCTTCGCGTTCAACACGACCGCGGCGAAGGTGGCCTATGCGGGCGGCACCAACCCGCTGAGCTACCTGACCCTGCGATCCGCGCTGGCCGCGCTTCTGGTGCTGACGATCCTTCTTCTCGCGCGCCGCAGCCTGCACCTGCCGCTGCGCCGGCGCCTCGCGGCGTTGGGGATCGGCGCGATCCTCGCGCTCTATTCCTATGGCGTTCTTGGCTCGATCCAGTTCATCCCCGTCGCGCTCGCGATCCTGATCTTCTACACCTTCCCGCTGCTCACCAGCGTCTACATGTGGGTCACCGGCCGCGCACAACCGACATGGGCGACGGCCGCAGCGCTCGTTGTCGCCTTCGTCGGGCTGGCGCTCGCCCTCGACGTGACGGGCGGGCACCTGTCGCTCGCCGGGGTCGCGCTCGCCGCCATGGCCGCGCTCGGCATCACCGCCGTGATCGTGCTGAACAACAGGGTCGTGGGCGAAGGCGATTCCCGTCCCGTGACGCTCCACATGATGGTCTCGGCGACGACGATCTTCGCAGTCATCACCTGGGCCGCGGGAGACTTCGCGCTGCCGTCCACGGCAACCGGCTGGACGGCGTTCGCCCTGGGCCCGATGGCCTATGCCGCCGCAATCGTGACGATCTTCATCGCCATGTCGCTGGCCGGTCCGGTTCCGACCTCGCTGTCGATGAATCTCGAGCCCGTGGCCAGCATGCTGTTCGGCTTCCTGGCGCTGGGCGAGGCGCTGAGCCCCGTCCAGATCCTCGGCGGGGGGCTGGTCATCGCGGCGGTTCTGTCGGTACGGTTGACCGATGCGCGGCGAAGCGCGCGCGCCGGGGAGGAAAGCCAATGACGTCACTCGTCGAACACACCGCCGCCATCGCCGAAATCCTGAAGGCGCGGAAACAGACGGTCGCCGTCGCCGAAACGTCGGCGGGCGGTCTCGTCGCGGCCCAGCTGCTCGCCGTTCCCGGCGCATCGGCCTATTTCGTGGGCGGGGCCGTTACCTACACGACCGTGTCGCGCGAAGTCCTGGCCGGCATCACCCAGGCGGACATGGACGCCGCGGGCATCCGGTCGAGCAGCGAGCCCTTCGCGCAGCTCCTGGCCGAGACCGTGCGCACGCGCATGGGAACGATTTGGGCCGTCGCCGAGACGGGCGCGGCCGGCCCGTCGGGCAACCGCTACGGCGACGATGCCGGCCACACCTGCGTTGCCGTGTCGGGGCCGGTGTCGCGGGTGCGCACGCTGGAGACCGGGCGCGACGACCGGGGCGAGAACATGTGGCGGTTCGCCGCCGAGGCATTGTCGCTGTTCGCGGCGTGCCTTGCAGACGCCGAATAGGCGCGCTGTTCGACTTGGCTAATAATTTTACTTTGTTACAATCGCCGCGATCGGGCATACCCGGTTGGGGGAGTTCTATCCGGGCTTCGAACAGAGGTCCGATGTGTTCGGCTGGAAAACAAAAGGGGATATCTCAGACATGACCATGAAGGCCTTACTCGCCGCTACCGCGATGATCGCGCTGACGGCCTGCGCGGGACAGGAACTGGGCAAGGCCCAGAAGATGACCCCAAACAGCACCGATTTCGACAATGCGCTCGCTGCCGGTTACCTGCGGCTGGCACAGGCCGAATACTCCGAGGGCGACTATGCGGACGCCGACTATTTCGCGCGTCAGGCGATGGCCGCTGGCGACCCGCAGAAGGTCATGCCGCTCCCCGAGGTCAGCTCGCGCAAGCTGCCGCAGAGCGAGGCGTTCTACGTCGGCACGGCGCGCGAAGAGCTGGACCAGCTCTTCGACGCGGGTGCACGGGTGAAGGTTCCCCAGCTCGCCGCCACAGCGCAGGTGGCCTTTGAGTGCTGGATCCAGGAACTCGAGGAGAACCAGCAGCCCGATCACATCGAGGCCTGCCGCGACCAGCTCGACGGCCTGATCCCGGCGATCCGCAACGCGGTCGCGCCGCAGGCGGCAGCCGCTCCGGCACCGGCCCAGAAGGCTCCGGCACCGGCCCAGAAGGCCAAGCCGCCGAAGGGCAAGCTTTTCAAGGTCTACTTCGCGACCGGTTCGGCACGCCTCGACGACGCAGCCAACAAGACCCTGTCGGAGGCCGTCGATCTCGCCGGCAAGTTCAACACGCTGCGCGTGGTGGTCTCGGGCTACACCGACACCGCCGGCAACGCGGCCGCGAACGAGCGCCTGTCGCAGCGCCGTGCGCAGGTCGTGGCCGCCGCGCTCCGCATCCGCGGTGTTGCGCGCGACGCGATCAAGGTGAAGGGCTACGGCGAGAAGTATCTCGACGCGCGCACCGCAGACGGTGTCGCGGAGGGCAAGAACCGCCGCGTCGAGATTTCGGTCGCGCCGTAAGCGCACCGGCATCAACGCTTCGAAGGGGCGTCGGCGAAGGCCGGCGCCCCTTTTTCGTGCCGGACGATCAGCGGCGGTTGCCGCGGTCAGGCGCGCTCTGCGTTGCGGCGCGCGTTTCGTACGAGTGTTCGCACCAGCCCGCGCAGAAACGGATCGGCCTGCGCAAGCCGCGCCCGGAACAAATCCTCCGGGACAACGCGGAGAACGGTCTCGCGGCGGCAGACGGCGCTCGCCATACGCGGCGAGTCGTCGACGACGGCCATCTCGCCAAGAAGTTCACCGGCACCTACCCGCGCAATCAGGACGTCGCCATGGCCCCCGTCCTTGCGCACCTCGACCTCGCCGGTCTCAACGATATAGGCCTCGGCAGCGCGATCGCCCTCGCGAAAGACGAACTCGCCGGCACGGAATGCGCGGGTTCCGTACTTCCAGTCGGATGTCGCCTGCCGATGCCGCATCGCCTCGCCGCCAGAGTGGGATTTCCGGGTTTTGCGAGGAAACTGGCGCGCGCGGGTGAAAAAACCGTTGATTCCCGAGAGTCCGGAGAATCCGCCTCGCTAGAGGCCGAACAGCCGCGCGGCGTTGCCGCCCCGGATCGCGGCCGCCTCGCCGGGCGGGCGCGCATCGACCAGGTCGAAGAGCTTCGGCACATCCGCCGGCATCGGCAGATCCGTTCCGAACAGCACCTTCTCGGGCCCCGCGATGTCGATCACGAGCCGCAGGGCCGCCGTGTCATAGACGATGGCGTCGTAGTAGAGCTGGCTGAAATAGTCGCTCGGCAGCTTCGGGATGTCGAACTTCTGCAAGGTCTCGACGCCGAAGAACATGTCCACGCGTCCGTTGACGAAGGGGATGTAGCCGCCGCCATGGCTGGCGATGATCGGCACATTCGGGAAACGCTCGAAGAATCCGTCGAGCGCCATCCGCGCCAGCGCGATCGTGGTGTCGTACATGAACCCGGCCGCCGGCATCAGGATGCGTTCGTGGCCGAAGTTCACCGCCTGGGCGCCGAGCGGTGCGGTCGGGTGCACCAGCACCGGCATCCGGCGGGCGTCGAGCGCCTGCCAGACCGGCGCGAAATGCGGGTCGATCAGGTGCCGCGCGCCGATATGGGCGACGCACATCACCCCCACCGCCCCCAGCGCCACGCAGCGTTCGAGTTCGGCCAGCGCCGCGTCGGGATACTCCCAGGGCAGCGAGGCGAACCAGCGGATGCGCTCGGGATGCGCGGCCTGCCCCGCCGCCATCTCGTCGTTGGCGATGCGCGCGGTCGCGACGCTGACGGCCTCGTCGCCGAAATGCACGTTGGGCGAGGTCAGCGAGACGACCGACACGTCGATGCCGAAGCGGTCCATCATCGCGATGCGCGCGTCATAGTCGAACGCCTCGACCTCGAGCGCGCAGGCCGGCGAGCCGTATTCGACGAGATAGTCGCGGCCATCCTCCTTGTCCGCGATCGCGTAGGCCGGTGCGCCGTGCTTGCGGACCATGTCGAGCCACCCCTGGCCGAACATATGGGTGTGGATGTCGATCGTGGTCATCGTGCCGTCCCGGATTGTCGGGCCTCGGGTTGTTTTCGCCGGAGCGCGAAGCTCGAAGAGCGAAGGGTGGTGCGGGCGGCGGGACTCGAACCCGCACGGGACAAAGCCCAAGCGATTTTAAGTCGCTTATGTCTACCAGTTCCATCACGCCCGCCCCGGACGCCGTCGGGCCTATTCCGGGCCCCGAAGTGGTCTCGTCTCCTTAACGCCTTGCTACGTATAGCCTTTCCGACCCGCGCGCGAGGATTTTAAGTCTCGTGCGTCTACCAGTTCCGCCACGCCCGCACGAGCCTATACTAGCAACGATCCCGTCGATGCCGCGAACACGCAAGGCGATCCGAAGCAGACGTTGACCGGGATCAACACGCCGGGCGTGCCCGACGCGCACGCTCGCCGGCAACAAGCGGGGGAAACGCACATGTTCGACATCCGGCTCAACGAGGAGCAGCGCGCCTTCCAGGCGATGGCACGCGAGTTCGCCGAGAACGAGATCAAGCCGATCGCGCTGGAGCTCGAGGCGAAGCCCAACTGGGAGGACCGGATCCCCTGGGACGTCTTGAAGAAAGGCTCGCAGCTCGGCTTCCGCACCTTCGTGCTGCAGGAGGAAAACGGCGGCGCCGGCGCGTCCGACCATCTCACCGCCTGCGTCGTCGCCGAGGAGCTGGCGGCCGGCGATATCGGCACCGCCTACTACTACATGCTGACCGCCCGGCGCGCGCGCGACTGGTTCGAGCTGCGCATGAACGACGAGCAGCGCGAATACTTCATCCCGCGCTTCCTGGAGGACGACACCTATTTCACCACGGTCGCCATCCACGAGCCCGACACCGACCTCGGCTTCGACTACTTCACCGACACGCCGACCGAGGCGGCCTTCCGCACGCGCGCGGTCGAGCAGCCCGACGGGTCGTGGATCATCAACGGCGCCAAGAACTTCCAGACCGTCGGCTACCTCGCCAAGCTGCTGGTCACCATGGCCCAGACCGAGGACGGGCCGAAGGCGTTCCTGGTCGAGGGCGATTCCGAGGGGCTGGTGCGTCACCCGATGTCGAAGATCGGCCGGCGGATCGGCGACAATGCCGAGATCTTCTTCGACGATGTGCGCGTGCCGCCGGGCCGCATCCTGGCGCCCGTGGCGCCGCGTTCCGACATGGGGACGCATGTGACCATCGCCGCGATCACCCTGGGGCTGGGCCGCGCCACCCTGGAGGAGACGATCAAGTACACCCAGGAGCGGGTCGCGGGCGGCAAGCCGATCATCCGGCACCAGGCGGTCGGCCTGTGCATCGCCGACATGGCGACCAATCTGGAGGCCGCGCGGCGGCTGACCTGGACCGCGGCCTGGGCCAAGGACCACCCGGAGGCGTTCGCCGACGGCAGCGCCGACTGGCAGCCCTACGAGATGATGGCGACGGCGTTCACCGGCACCGCGGTGCAGCGGATCACCGAACAGGCGATGGAGCTGTTCGGCGGCATGGGCGTGATCCAGGGCATGCCGATCGAGAAATACGTGCGCGACGCCCACGTCCAGAAGCACATCTCGTTCCCCTTCCCCACGCGCTACCGGATCGCGGAGGCGCTGGCCGGCTTCAAGCGCAGCGCGCCACCGCTGCTGAGCGAGAATCTGGGGTAGTCACGGCGTGGATGGATACGACATCGCCCGCGTGATCGCCGCCGTAGGCGCGCTGCTGATCCTCGCGCCCGCGCTGTTTCTTTTCGCGCGTAATCGCGAGGCCATGACGAAGAACCCGGTGTTTTGGTTCGCGGTTGTCGGCGCGCTGGCGCTGGTCTGGACCGCCGTCTGGCAGCCCTAGGGCCAAAGCCGCTCAGCGGGCGCGGCGTCTAGTCCGACTTGGGCACCTCGACCCCGCCCGCGACGGGCTCGCCGCCGAGGTTGCGGATCAGGTCGCCGAGCCGGCCCGCCGCCTCGTCGAGGCGCGCCCGGTCGGGTCCGCGCAGCACCAGATTTGAGCCCGGCTTGCCATCGAAATGGAACGGGTAGCTGCCGATATCGATGTCGGGATAGGCGTCCTGCAGCAGGCCGAGCTCGGTGGCGATGGTCCCCTCCGGCACGAAGCTGCCGACCGTGACGGATTCCAGGGTCACGCCGCCCTTCAGATGGGGTTTTGCCGCCTCGAACATGGCCCGCATGATCCGCGGGATGCCGGCCATCACGAAGACGTTCTCGACCTTGAAGCCCGGCGCGCCCGAGATCGGGTTGTCGATCAGCTCGGCGTGTTCCGGCGTCTCGGCCATCTTGAGCCGGGCCTCGGTCACCTCGACCCCCATCGCGGCGATGCGCTCGCGCAGGATGCGCTCGGCCTCGGGATGGCGGATCAGCTTCTGTCCGAACGCCCTGGCTACACAGCCCGCCGTGATGTCGTCATGGGTCGGGCCGATGCCGCCGGTGGTGAAGACATAGTCGTACTTGGCGCGGCACGCATTCACCGCGTCGATGATCTCGGACTCGATGTCGGCCACCACCCGGGCCTCGCGCAGCTGAATGCCCATTAGGTTGAGCTCGGTCCCCAGGAACGGCAGGTTCGCGTCGTGGGTTCGGCCCGAGAGAATCTCGTTGCCGATGATCAGCACGGCGGCGGTGACGCGGGTGGGTTCGCTCATGGTCGTTCGGGTCCGGAAAGCGCGTTAGTTGGACGGGTGGGTGTAGCCGAGCAGGCGCATGCACTGGGCGATCGTGCGGTCGTACCGCTTCGCGGTCCCGTAGTCGCGGGTGCTGGCCACGAGGTCGCGCGTGTCCTCGCGCCCGCCGCGCAACGAACCGCGGATGTCGGACGTCACGTCGGCGGTGCGGCCCAGCGCGGCATCCGCCTGGGCGCGGCAGTTCGCCTGGTCGGCGCGCACCTGCGCGCGGCTGACGCCTTCCTTGACCCATACCTCGCTGGTCCCGCCGCACGCGGCGAGCGTCAGAAGCGCAGCGAGCGATATTGCGATCCTTGCCTGCATGCCCTCGCACCCCGATTCGAGACGTTGTGCTGCCAGTATCACGCCATTGCACGGCCAGTCAAAATGCCGCGTATGCGCGGCCCCGTACCCGGGTCTGCGCTGTGGCGCGCGGTTGATCCCGGTTTGCCCGCCTCATATGTTCCCGCCGATATGGAATTCCCCGATCCCCTGATCCCCGCGCGCCTCGTCCGGCGCTACAAGCGGTTCCTCGCCGATATTGAACTCGACGGTGGCAAGGCGGTGACCGCCCGCTGCCCCAACCCGGGTGCGATGACGGGCCTCGCCGCGCCGGGCGCCGAGGTGTTCGTCTTGCCCGCGCGCAACCCGAACCGCAAGCTGAAGTACACATGGGAGCTGGCGCGCGTCGGCGTGCATCTGGTGGGCATCAACACCGCCCACCCCAACCCGCTGGTCGCCGAGGCGATCGCCGCGGGGCAGATCGCCGAACTCGCCGGTTATGACGGGCTGCGCCGCGAAGTGAAGTACGGTACGAACTCGCGCATCGACATCCTGCTGGAGGCCGCCGGGAAACCGGACTGCTATGTCGAGATCAAGAACGTCCACCTGAAGCGCGACGCGGCCGCCGACACGGGCCGGGCCGAGTTCCCCGACAGCGTCACGGCGCGCGGCGCCAAGCATCTGCGCGAAATGGCGAACATGGTCGAGGCCGGCGCACGCGCCGTGATGGTCTATGTCGTCCAGCGCGGCGACTACGACCGGTTCACGCTGGCCGACGACATCGACCCCGCCTATGCCGCGGCGTTCGCGGATGCCCGGCAGCGGGGGGTTGAGGCGGTCTGCTATGCGTGCGACGTTGCGCTGGAACGCATCGAAATTTCACGGCCCCTGCCGATCGACACATGACCCGCAGACGGGCGCGCGAACCATGAACGACACCCAGACAGCGACCCTCGATTCCGAAGCCCGGCGCATCCGCATCCACGGCCCCGATGCCTTCGAAGGCATGCGCCGCGCGGGCCGGCTGGCGGCCGAGACCCTGGATCACGTCACGCCCCATGTGGTGCCCGGCGTGACGACCGAGGAACTCGACCGCATCTGCCACGAATTCATCCTCGATCACGGCGCGGTGCCGGCACCGCTGGGCTATCGCGGCTATCCGAAATCGATCTGCACCTCGGTCAACCATGTCGTGTGCCACGGCATACCCGGCGAGAAGCGGCTGGCCGACGGCGATATCCTGAACATCGACGTCACCGTGATCCTCGATGGCTGGCACGGCGACACCAGCCGGATGTATGGCGTGGGCCGGGTCAAGCGACTGGCCGAGCGGCTGATGGACGTGACCTTCCAGGCCATGTGGAAGGGGATCGACGTGGTGCGCCCCGGCGCCACCGTCGGCGACATCGGCCACGCGATCCAGGAATATGTGGAGGCGGAGCGGTTCTCGGTCGTGCGCGACTTCTGCGGCCACGGGCTGGGCGAGGTGTTCCACGACGCGCCCTCGATCCTGCATTTCGGCCTGCCGGGCGCCGGACCCGAGCTGCGCGAGGGCATGTTCTTCACCATCGAGCCGATGGTGAATGTCGGGCGTTACGACGTGAAGATACTGGGCGATGGCTGGACCGCGGTGACCAAGGACCGCTCGCTGTCGGCCCAGTTCGAGCATTCGGTCGGGGTGACGGCCGACGGCGTCGAGATCTTCACCCATTCGCCGAAGGGCTGGGACCGCCCGCCCTACGACTGATCGCGGGGGGAAGGCGCGGCACGACAGTATGTCCATCCGGGTGCCGGACGGTGCGAACCGTCCGACTCGCCTTGCCGGTGTATCACTCGCTCGCCTATTTTGTGCCCCGCACAAACCCGAGGTTTTCGCGCCCATGATTCCCCGCTACAGCCGCCCCGAAATGACCGCGATCTGGGAACCGGAGAACCGGTTCCGGATCTGGTTCGAGATCGAGGCCCACGCCTGCGACGCCCAGGCGGAACTGGGCGTCATCCCCAAATCGGCGGCCAAGTCGGTCTGGGACAAGGGCAAGTGGGAGATCGCGCGGATCGACGAGATCGAGCGCGAGACCCGGCACGACGTGATCGCCTTCCTGACCAACCTCGCCGAACATGTGGGCGAGGATGCCCGCTTCGTGCACCAGGGCATGACCTCGTCCGACGTGCTGGACACCTGCCTGTCGGTGCAGCTCACCCAGGCGGCCGACATTCTGCTCGCCGACCTCGACGCGCTGCTCGCCGCGCTGGAGCGCCGCGCGCGCGAGCACAAGGACACGGTCTGCATCGGCCGCAGCCACGGCATCCATGCCGAGCCGACGACGTTCGGGCTCAAGCTCGCCGGCCACCATGCCGAGTTTGCGCGCTGCCGCGACCGTCTCGTCGCCGCACGGACCGAGATCGCGACCTGCGCGATCTCCGGTGCGGTCGGCACCTTCGCCAACATCGACCCGGCGGTCGAACGCCACGTCGCCGCCAAGCTCGGCCTCGGGATCGAACCCGTCTCGACCCAGGTCATCCCGCGCGACCGCCACGCCATGTTCTTCGCCACGCTCGGCGTGATTGCCGGCGCAGTCGAGCGGCTGGCGACCGAAATCCGCCACCTGCAGCGCACCGAGGTCCGCGAGGCCGAGGAGTTCTTCGCCGCCGGCCAGAAGGGCTCGAGCGCGATGCCCCACAAGCGCAACCCGATCCTGACGGAAAACCTGACGGGGCTCGCGCGGGTCGTCCGCTCCGCCGTGGTGCCCGCGCTCGAGAACATCGCCCTGTGGCACGAGCGCGACATCTCGCATTCCTCGGTCGAGCGCATGATCGGCCCCGATGCGACCGTCACCCTCGACTTCGCGCTGGCGCGGCTGACCGGCGTCGTCGACAAGCTGCTGGTCTATCCCGAGGCGATGCGCGCCAACCTCGAGAAGCTGGGCGGGCTGGTCCATTCCCAGCGCGTCCTGCTGGCGCTCACCCAGGCCGGCTTGAGCCGCGAGGACGCCTACCAGGCGGTCCAGCGCAACGCGATGAGGGTCTGGGAATTGCCCGAGGCCGCGCGCGAAGGCGCGTTCCTGCGCTTCCTACAGGAGGATGCCGAGGTCGCGGCCAAGATCGGTGCCGACGCGCTGGCCGAGCAATTCGACCTCGGCTACCACACGCGGCATGTCGACACGATCTTCGCACGGGTGTTCGGGGACGGCTGATTGAGCGACGCCCGCCTGCCGACCGAGCTGTGGGTCAGCGCCGGCGTCCGGCGCGCCTCCGACGCCGGCGTGCCGGCCTACATCGCGCGCCGGGGCGAGCGCCAGTCGGGCACCGTCATCCTCAAGGTCAACCGGCTCGAGAATGACTGCCTGGTGTTCACCCAGGCGCGCGATCTGGATGGAAGGCTGACCTGGTTCCCGGCCCTCGACGGTGCCGCGATCCCCGAGGCCGAGGCCGATGCCTACATCGCGCGGAACGTGGACCGC
Organism: Rhodospirillaceae bacterium; assembly: GCA_038117265.1. Taxonomy (GTDB): domain Bacteria; phylum Pseudomonadota; class Alphaproteobacteria; order UBA6615; family UBA6615; genus JAYPUG01. Next base: position 47,351 of record JAYOFO010000003.1, on the reverse strand, counting down.
GATCCCGACGTCTGGGTCGTCGAAATCGAGCATCGCGACGGCTGGCACCCGTTCGACACGATCTAGCCGGGAATGCCAGACTGACCGGCGTCGCCATCGCACGAGTTCGCACCATGACCGGAAACTGGACACCCCAACGCGCCCTCACCCTGGCCGCCGGCACGCCGCCGGGCGGCGGGCTCGACCGCGTGGCGCGCGCGCTCGAAAAGGCCATCGTGGCGGCCGGAGCCGCCGATGTGCCGGTCGCGGTCGAAAACGTCGCCGGCGATGGCGCACGCCGCGTGTGGACCGAGTTCGTCGATGCGCATCCGGGCGACGCCCATGTCGTCAGCATCAGCTCGCCCAACCTGACCACCGACTACCTGGCCGGCCTCGCCGACTTCGAGCACACCCGCTACACCCCGATCGCGACCCTGGTCACCGAGTACATCGCCTTCGCGGTGCGCGCCGAGTCTGCCTACGAGAGCGGTGCGGACCTGCTCCTGCGCCTGGAGACCGAGCCCCACCTCGTCACGGTCGCGCTGTCGACCGCGCTCGGCAATCCCAACCACATCGCACTGGCCAAGCTGCTGCGCGCGCCCGGGTCCGATGTGAACGCACCCATCGTGCGGGTCTTCGATTCCGCCCTCGACGCGGTCGCCGACGTGATGGCGGGACAGGCCGATGTGTGCGCGGTGACCGCGGCGAGCCTACTGGCCGAGGTCGAGGCCCGGAACGCGCGATTGATCGCCATCTCGGCGCCCGCGCGCCTCGAAGGCCGCTTCGCCGACGTGCCGACCTGGGACGAGCTGGGCGTTCCGTGCGTGGTCGGCGCCTGGCGCGGGGTCAGCGGCCCGGCCGGGATATCGCCGGCGCAGGTCAGCTTCTGGGAGGAGGTGCTGCGGGATGCTGTCGCACAGCCGGTCTGGGTCGAAGAGCTGGCGCGGCTGAGCTGGTCGCCGATGTACAACGCGGGCACGGCGCTGCACGACTACCTCGCCGCGGAACGGGCCGAGTATGCAGAACTCCTCGGCGAACTCGGTCTGCTGAAACGCTAGGCCCTTATTCGACGCCCTCGACGAGACGCACGTCGCGCGTGACCCCGTCGCCCAGCACCTGGAGTGCGTGCTGGTATTCCGGCCCGTCATGCAGCGCGACCGCGGCTTCCAGCGAGGGGAACTCGATGACGGTGGTCCGCTGCAGGATTCCGGCCTCGTAGACCTTCGCCGCATTACCGCGCGTCAGGAACCGTCCGCCGGCCGCCACGATCGCGGGGCCCGCGATCTTTGCGTACGCCGCCAGCTTCTCCGCATCTCGGATTTCGTGATACGCGGCGACCCAGTAAGCCTTCGCCATTCCCATCTCCTTCGGATGTCCGGAAAGCCGAAAGGCGCCCCGCAGGGGCGCCTCGGCATTTCTTGCAGATCGGCGTGCGTTCAGACGCCGTCGTGAATCTGCTGCATCGCCTCGCTCAGCAGCTCGTCCATGTGCTTGCGAACGATGTGTTCCGACGTGTCGACACCCTTGGCCTGTAGGTCGCCAAAGACCTTTTCGAGCACATCGTCGTCGCCCGGACGCTCGAAGTCGGACTTGATCACCTCCTGCGCATAGGCATCGGCGTCGGCGCCGGCCAATCCCATCTGCGCGGCCGCCCACAGGCCCAGCAGCTTGTTGCGACGCGCCGTCGCCTTGAACTTGAACTCTTCGTCGCGCTTAAACTTGTTCTCAAAGCCCTTTTCGCGCTCGTCAAATGTCGACATGGCTCTGCCACTCTCCCGGTTCGGCACTTGCCGCTCGCATGTGCAACATAGATATAGTGATCCCGCGCCCCGGTTTGAATTGAAAAATCCTCCATGTGCACGCTTGTCATCCTCCGCCGCCCCGGCCACGCCTGGCCGCTGCTGCTCGCCGCCAACCGGGACGAGATGACCGACCGTGCCTGGCAGCCGCCCGCGCGCCACTGGCCCGACCGGACCGACGTGGTCGGCGGCCTCGACGAGCTGGCCGGCGGCACCTGGATCGCCGTCAACGACAACGACGTCGCCGCCGCGATCCTCAACCGCGAGGGCTCGCTGGGCCCGACCGTCGGCAAGCGCTCGCGCGGCGAACTGGTCCTCGAGGCGGTCGACCATGCCGATGCCGCGGCGGCCGCCACGGCGCTCGGCGCACTCGACGGCAGCGCCTACCGCTCGTTCAACCTGGTCGTTGCCGACAATGCCACCGCCTGGTGGATCCGCGGCACCGAGGCACCCGCCGTCGAGGTGTTCGAGATTCCGCTGGGCCTGCACATGATCACCTCGCGCGAGCTCGACGATACGGCGAGCCAGCGTCTCGGCCGGTTCCTGCCCCGCTTCCGTGCCGCGCCCGAACCCGACGTGGACGGTGACGACTGGTCGGGCTGGACATCGCTGCTCGCCACGCGTCTGCACGATGCCGGGGAAGACCCGCGCGAGACCATGTGCATCGTCACCGACCGGGGCTACGGCACGGTGTCGAGCACGCTGCTCGCCCTGCCCGCCGCCGATCGCCCCGAGCGCGACCGGATCTGGCGGTTCGCGGCCGGACGGCCCGACACCCACCCCTACGAACCCGTCGTCTGACCGGAGGCCGGAACATGACCGCACCCGTCACCATCGCGTCCCTCGACCACATCGTCTTCACCGTCGCCTCGATCGAGGCGGCCTGCGATTTCTACGTCCGAACCCTGGGCATGACCGTGGAGACCTTCGAGGGCGGGCGCACCGCGTTGCGTTTCGGCGACCAGAAGATCAACCTGCACCTGGCCGGCCACGAGTTCGAGCCCAAGGCGACGACGCCCCTGCCCGGCAGCGCCGACGTGTGCTTCCTGACCGAAGACCCGATCGAGGGCGTGCTGGCGCATGTCCGGGGGCTGGGAATCGAGATCATCCAGGGCCCCGTGCCGCGCACCGGCGCGACGGGGCCGCTCAACTCGATCTACTTCCGCGACCCCGACGGCAACCTGATCGAGGTCGCGAACCGGGTCGGGGCCTGACACCGACAAACAGGGAGGAAACCATGGGAACCGATCGCTTCGACGTCAGCGACCAAATCGTCATCATCACCGGCGCCGGCCAGGGGCTGGGCCGCGAGTACGCCCTCGCCTTCGCCGAGGCCGGCGCCATACCGGTGCTCGCCGACATCAACGGCGCGAACGTGGCCAGGGTCGCGGCGGAAATCGAGGCTGCAGGCGGGCGCGCGCTTGCCGTCGAGACGGATGTGGCCGATTCCGGCTCGGTCGAGGCCATGGTCGCCGCCGCCCTCGACGCCCACGGGCGGGTCGACGTGCTGGTCAACAATGCGGCGGTCTTCGCGACCATCCCGCGGTGCCCGTTCGACGAGATCCCCCTGGACGAGTGGGACCGCGTCATCCGGGTGAACATCACCGGATCGTATCTCTGTGCCCGGGCGGTCGCGCCGACGATGCGCGCGGCGGGCCGCGGCCGGATCATCAACGTCTCCTCGGGCACCGTGCCGCAGGGCGTACCGGGCTTCCTGCACTACGTCACCTCGAAGTCGGCGATCATCGGCATGACCCGTGTGCTGGCGCGCGAACTGGGTGACCACAACATCAACGTCAACACGCTGATGCCCGGCTACACCACCACCGAGGTCGATCATGCGAGTATGGATGACGACCTGCACGGCTTCATCCAGGGCAAGCGTCTGTTGAAGCGCCCGGGCGTTCCCGACGACCTGGTCGGCGCCGTGATCTTCCTCGCCTCGCCGGCTAGTTCGTTCATGTCGGGCCAGACACTTGCGGTGTGCGGCGGCGAGGTGATGGTCTGACGCGGTCGGCGCCGATTCCACGGGCGAAGGAGACACGAGATGGGTGAGGTCCTGCGAGCCGACTGGTTCGACCTGTATGGGGGCGGCCGCGACGCGCACCGCGCCTGGCTGCACGACACCTTCCTGCCGGCCGTCCAGGCGGCACCGGGGGTCGCCTGGATCGGGCACTACGACATCGTCGCCCACCCCGAACGCCCCTACATTCCGGGCGCGCCCACCCGGCAGGAGACGACCGACCCGCCGGTGGCGACCGGTTGGCAGAACGTCATCCTGACCGCAGGGGCATCGACCAACACGTTTCTGGGCCTGGGCAACGGCATCGATGCGTTGCGCCTCTAACACGCAGGGTCGCTGCGCGCCTGGCGGAACCATCGGGTGTGCACCTTCATCGAGGAACTGGTCGTGAACGGGCCGGAAGAACGCGCCGCCCCCTATTGTATGGGTCCGCCCTCGGCGATGCAGATCGGCTCGTACAACACCGATGCCGTCGAAGACGACGAAGAGCTGGGGCGCTGGTACCGCGCCGAGCGCTTCCCGCGTATCGCGGTCTCGCGCGGGATCATCCGCGGCCGCAAGCTGCTGTCGGTGACGGGCTGGGCCAAGCACGGCGTGCTGTGGGAGGGAACCGAGCTGGGCCCCGACGACTATTCCTTCGAGCCGCGTTTCATCGAGGCCGACCGGGGCGAGGAGTGGCCCGGCCGACACGTGCTCGAATACGTCACCCACGCGCCCGGCAGCCCGCATGCGGGCCGGCGGGCGTAGCCAAGGGTCTAGCGGCCGCTACTCGAAGTCCATGTCCTGCTTGAAGCCGGCGCGCTCCCACTGCAGGAAGTTGACCATCTCGTAGGCGGCCGAGGCGTCCAGCGTCTGGTTGTGCTGGGCCGCGATGTAGCGGTTGACCGAGCGCTTGGTCCAGGCGAGCGCCAGCGGCGGCTTCTCCAGCAGCTTGCCGACCAGCCGGTCGACCTCCTTGTCGAGGTCGGCCAGCGGCACGGCATAGTTTATCATGTGCAGATCGGCGAGCTGGCGCGCGGTGTATTCCTTGCCGAGCATCAGGTACTCCTTGGCCAGCGGCGGCGCCATGTAGAGCGGGATCAGCGAGGCCCCACCGTCTCCCGGCACGATCGCGAAGGGCGGGCCATAGGGCGCGACGTCGCCCATCGCCATGTGCATGTCGGCGATGCGCGCATCCTCGCGCGCGACGATAATGTCGCAGCCCAGCATCAGGCTCTGGCCGAACCCGACCGCGTCGCCGTTGACCCGCGCGATCACCGGCTTCTCCATCTCGGTCAGCGCCTGGTGGGCGCGGATGATCCCGTTGAAGACCTTCCACGAGCCCTTCGGGTCGTTGTGTCCGCCCAGCGCGCCCGGCTCCTCATAGACGTCGGTGCGCGGCGCGACCATGAACTCGCCGTCGCGCGCGCCCGTCAGGATGACCACCCGCACCCCCTGGTCGTCGCGCAGCTTCGACAGGGCCAGCCCGATCTCCCAGTGGAAGTCGAGCGTGCGGCCCGCCTGGATGCCTTCGGTCAGGTTGATCATGTGGATCACCGCGACCTCGTCGCGGCGCTCGATGCGCAGCGTTCCGAAATCCTCGTCGTTCATCCTTCGTCTCCCCCTAGAGATACTCGTCGAACCAGGCGACGGCCTCCGACATGCCGATCTCGTGCATCTCGGGATTGCAGAAGTAATAGCTCTCGTAGTGCTGGGCGCCCGGCAGCATGACCAGCTTCTTGGGCTGGCCGAGCGCGGCGTAGCAGCCGAACTGCTCCTCGGGCGGCACCGTGCAATCGTCCTCGGCATAGATCACCAGGACCGGGCGCGGCGAGATCAGGTGCGCCACCTTCTCGGGCCGGAAGCGCATGCAGGCCTCCGCGCTCTCGAGGTCGTAGTCCGAGACGTAGTGGCCGTGCTTCTGGTGATGCTGCTGGATCACGTCGAGCGTGTGCGGATCGGTCAGCATGATGTCGAGCAGCGGCCAGTGGGTCGCCTCGCCCGTGGTCACGCGCTTGCGCGCCGCCTCGGCGACCTGCTTGCGGAAGTCCAGCCACTCGTGCGGCCGGCGCGCCTGCTGCATCCAGCGCAGCCCGTCGGACACGCCGACGGAATTCACGATCACCTTGATCCGCTCGTCGAAGGCGGCACACCAGATGACGGACGCCCCGCCCCAGCTGGTGCCGTAGCAGCCCATGCGGTTGCGGTCGACGCCGTCCACCGTCTCCATGTAGGTAAAGGCGTCGTAGACGTCCTGCGCCTGTTCCAGCGGCCGGTGTCGGCCGCGCGCGCCGCCGCTCTCGCCGAAGCCGCGGTGGTCGGGCGCCAGCACGAAGTAGCCCTCCTCCCACAGCCGCCGCGGCACGTCCATGCCGTAGACCTCCTTCATGCCCGAATAGCCGTGCAGGCAGACGATGGCCGGACGCGCCGGGTCGCCCGGCTTCCAGTTCCGCGGCGTATAGAGGTGCGCAGCGATCTCGATGCCGTCGCTGAAGAAGGTGACGTCTTCCCAGACTTTTTCGCGTTCGCTCATGGCGGCTCCCCCGGTTATGACTTGACCCGAAGTCTGGCATCCAGGCCGGACGCCGACAATCGCCCGCACATCAACCATGCGGCCATGCCGAAAAGGTATAGTCTTTCCGCCGATCTCACCCATGCGGCTGTTTCGCCATGGAATCCCGACAACTCCGGTACTTTTCCGCGATTGCCGAGGCGGGAAGCTTCACCGCTGCCGCGCGGCGGCTCAACGTCGCCCAATCTGCATTGAGCCGGCAGATCTCGGCCCTCGAACGTGACATCGGCGCGAAACTGTTTGCCCGCGAACCGGGAGGCGTGTCCTTGACCGAGTCCGGGCACATTCTGCTGCGCCACGCCGAGGCCATGCGCCTGCAGGCGGCACGCGCGCGCGAGGAGATCAACGCGGCCGTCGGGGAGGTGCGCGGCTGGTTCAACATAGGCACGACACCCTCGCTCGGCCGACTGCTCTGCGGGCGGGTCGCAGCGCGAATGTCGGATCCGTTTCCCGAACTGCGTCTGGGCTTCGTCGAAGGTGTCGGCGGGAATCTTCTCACCGGCCTGGCCGACGAAACGATCGACCTGGCGATCACCTCGCGTCCTTCCTACGCACCGGGCATCAGCTTTCGCATGCTCTTCTCCGAACCGGTGTACCTCGTGACCGCTCCCGGACGCGATGTTCCGGCCTCGGTCACGAACTGGGATGACCTCCAGGGGCTCCCGCTCGTGGTCACGAACCAGCAGACGACGATGGCCTCTTGGGTGGAGGAACTCTCTGGCCTGGCGCGCAACGCACTCGACCTGCGCTACCGGGTGGAGAGCGCGCATGCCGCGCTGGACATCGTCCGGCGCGATCTCGCCTGCGGCGTCCTGCCAAAGTCGGCGCTCGAGGATTCCGCATTCGAGGGAAAGGTTCAGGCGACCCGATTGCCCGGCATTGCGTTGGACCGCCATCTCGGCTGGCTTAGCGGGCGCGAGACGGGGCATGCTTTCAACACGCTGTGCGAGATCGTCGTTCAGGAGGTTGGTGCTTTGTTTTCGGATACGTCACCGGCCCCGGCATGATCCATGCCGAAACGACATGACCCGGTGCGCAAACGGCATTTTCGGCGCAACGCCAACAATGCCAGAGTGGGGCTACGGAAAAGCCTGGGAGGAAACGCATGAAAACGATCGACTTTTCGCCGGCCCAGATGGCCGCGCGCCACGCGCGGTTCACCGACCTGACGCCGTACTCGGACCAGCATGACGAGAGCACCGGCATCCCGCGCGCCGCGATGGAGAAGCTCACCGCCCACCGCGTCTATCCGATCATGGTGCCCGAGTCCTATACGGGTCGCAGCGCCATGGCGCCGATCAAGGCCGGCGAGCGGGTGGTCGTCGCCATCGCCGAGTGCCCGCCGGGCAACGGGCCGGGCCTGCACAACCACGAGATCACCATCGAGAATTTCATGTGCCTGCAGGGGCGCTTCGAGGTCTGCTGGGGCGACGAGGGCGAGCACAAGATCACGCTCGACCCGATGGACTTCGTCTCGGTGCCGTCGGGCATCAGCCGCAACTTCAAGAATGTCTCCGACGAGACCGGCCGCCTGCTGGCGATCATCGAGCTTAAGGACGCGACCAGCAACGACCGTGTGTCGTATGCCCCGTCGGTCGAGACGGAGCTCGCCGAGGAGTTCGGCGACGTCGCGGTGGCCTCGCTGAAGGACATCGGCTTCAAGTTCACCGCCGGCGTGGAAGAGTAGCCGCGCCGATGAAGATCGTCCGGTTCCACGCGCATGGCGGGCCCGAGGCGCTTCGGATCGAGGAGGTCGCCGAGCCCCAGCCCGGCCCCGGCGCGGTCCGCGTGCGCGCCGAGGCCATCGGCGTCGGCGTGCCCGATAAGCTGATGCTCAACGGGAACTACCCATGGTGCCCGCCCCTGCCCGTCATCCCGGGTAACGAGCTGGCCGGCACGATCGACGCGGTGGGCGACGGGGTGACCCGCTTCGCCGTCGGCGACCGGGTCTATGTCAACGCGCGCGAGCTGCCGCAGCGCGGCGGCGGCTATGTCGAGGCGATGTGCGTGCCCGCCGAGGTGCCCTTCGCGCTGCCCGACGGGGTCGCGGCGGAACAGGCGGTCACCATGGGCAACTACCAGCTCGCCTGGCTGCTGCTGAACCGGGCCGCCACGCCGCAGGCGGGCGACAGCGTGCTCGTCCATGCCGCGGCCGGCGGCGCGGGCAGCGCGCTGATCCAGCTGGCGCGGGGCATGGGCCTGACCGCCTTCGGCATCGCCGGCGGGCCCGACAAGGCGCGCTACGTGGCCGAACTGGGCGCCGACGGGGTGATCGACCGCAGCGGCGAGGACGTAGCCGCGCGGGTCGCCGCGCTGACGGGAGGCACGGGGGTCGACGTGATCTACGATTCCGTCGGGGGCCGGCGCTTCCAGCGCGACTTCGACATGCTCGCCCCGATGGGGACCGTCGTCCTGTTCGGCTATCTCGGCGGCCATCCCGACCCCAACGTCTACGACGCGATGCGCGCGAACTTCGGCAAGAGCCTGGCGATGCGCCTGTTCTCGATCCATGTCTACGACGACCGGCCCGACATGCGCCGCCACGCCATGGAACAGGCGATCGCCGCGCTCGCCGCCGGCATCGCCGCCCCGCGCATCCACGCCACGATGCCGCTGGACGCGGCCGCCGACGCGATCCGGCTGCTGGAGAGCGGCACCGTCACGGGCAAGATCGTGCTGACGCCCTGAGCGGCACCCGCCGCCCCACCCTCACCGGAACCCGCAAGCCCATGCAGATCGTTCGCTTCCACGAATATGGCGGTCCCGACATGCTGCGGGTCGAGGATGTGCCGGAACCGGAGCCCGGTCCCGGCGAAATCCGGGTGCGCGCCGAGGCGATCGGGGTGGGCGCGCCCGACATCCTGGTGCGCACCGGCACCGACGTGAAGACATGGCCGTTGCCGATGACGCCGGGCAACGACATGGCCGGCATGGTCGATGCGGTGGGGCCGGGCGTGTCGAGGTTCAGGGAGGGCGACCGGGTCTACGTCACGTCGCGCGAACTGCCGCTGCGCGGTGGCGGCTACGCCGAGGCGCGCGTGGTGCCCGAGGCCGCGCCGTTCGCCATTCCCGACGGGATCGCCGCCGACCGGATGGTCGCGCTGGGAAACTATCACGTCGCCTGGATGCTTCTCGAGCACGCCGCGACACCGCAACCGGGCCAGACGGTGCTCGTCCATGCCGCGGCCGGCGGCATCGGCAGCGCGCTGGTCGAACTAGCCGGGCTGCGCGGCCTCACGGTCATCGGGATCGCCGGCGGCGCCGACAAGGCCGCCCATGTGCGCGACCTGGGCGCCTTCGCCGTCATCGACCGCCTGGAAGAGGATGTCGCGGAACGGGTCGCGCAGCTGACCGAGGGTGCCGGCGTCGACTACGTCTACGATTCGGTGGCCGGGCCCGGCTTCGCGCGGAACTTCGACATGCTCGCGAACATGGGAACGCTCGTCCAGTTCGGGTATCTCGCGGGCCGCCCCGCGCCCGACGCCTATGCCGAGATCGCGCGGAACTTCCCCAGGAACCTGGGTTTGCGCATCTTCAGCATCCACCATTTCGACGACAAGCCGGCCGTTCGCCGCGCCGCGATGGAGCGGATCATCGACATGCTCACGTCCGGCGACATCGCCCCGCGCATCCACGCGCGAATGAAGCTCGCGGACGCGGCCGAGGCCAACCGGCTGCTGGAAGGCGGGAGCGTCATCGGCAAGCTGGTTCTGGTACCCTAGGGCCTCGCAGGGAGGACGCCATGAACGCCATCGATCTGGAAGGACGCAACGCCATCGTCACCGGCGGCGCCAAGGGCATCGGCTACGCCATCGCCGCGCGCTGCCTCGCCTCGGGCGCCCGGGTCTCGATCTGGGACATCGACGCCGAACGCATGGCGCGCGCGGTCGCCGATCTCGATTCCGGAGACCGGGTGCGCGCCGACACGGTCGACGTGACCGACGAGGCCGCCATCGCCGCCGGGCTCGAGCGCGCGATCGCGGCGTTCGGCAACGTCGACATCCATGTGAACAATGCCGGCGCCGTGGGCACGCTGGCCAGGGTGTGGGAGCAGCCGGTCGAGAACTGGCAGCGCATGCTGACCCTGAACCTGACCAGCACCTTCCTATGCTGCCGCGCCGTCGTGCCGCACATGATGGCCAACGGTTACGGCCGCATCGTCAACATCGCGTCCAACGCGGCCAAGATGGGCATCCCCAGCAACGCGCCCTACGCCGCCGCCAAGGCGGGCGTGGCGAGCCTGACCAAGTCCCTGGCCAAGGAGACGGCCGGCACCGGCGTGCTGGTCAACGCGATCGCGCCGGGCGGCACCAACACCGAGCTGTTCGACGATTTGTCCGACGCCTACCGCAACCAGATCACCTCGGCGATGCCGATCGGCCGGCTGATCGAGCCCGACGAGGTGGCCGCGCTGGCCGCCTGGGCGGCCTCGGAGGACTGCTCGGGCACCACCGGCTTCGTGTTCGACATCTCGGGTGGCCGGTCGGACTACTGAGGATGAGTGCGCGCTAGTAGGGCGTGCCGTCCTTGCGCGTGAACGCCCACTGCCCGTCGGCACCCAGTTCGGCGCGGATGTCGTCGTCGGGATACTCCGCCCCGTCGCCCGGCGTCCGGTCGCCCACCTCCAGATAGACCACTGCCGCGTCGCTGCGATTCACCAGCTGGTGCGCCGCGCCGCCAGCCGGGAATCCGGCACACATGCCCGCCTCGAGCCGGGTCTCGCCGTCTTCGGTCACCAGGGTCGCCGTGCCGCACACGATGTAGACGAACTCGTCCTGCCGCGAATGCCGGTGCAGCAGCGCGGATTCCCCGCCCGGCGCCAGCTCGGTCAGGTTGACCCCGAAATTCGCGAGGCCGAACACATCGCCCAGCGGGCGCTTGGTGCGCCCCGCCATACGCGCCGCGAAGGGCGCGGGATAGACCGACTTGCGGGCCCGCGGCGCGGCTTCGCGCGCGAAAATGGCCACCGGACGGGCATTCGCGGGCTCGGACATCGCATCCTCCTTGGTTCGCCGTGGTTCGCCAGGAATATCGTCCCGGCGCCCGCGCCGGTCGAGTCGATCCCGAATCGTTTGTTCGCGGCCCCCCTGCTTGCTATACCTCGCGGGCGCGCGCCCCGCGCTCGGCGGCGCGCAAATTCGTGGAATCCCACCACCATGTCGCGACGCAGGAAAATCTACGAAGGCAAGGCCAAGGTCCTGTTCGAAGGGCCCGAACCGGGCACGCTCGTCCAGTATTTCAAGGACGACGCGACCGCCTTTAACAACCAGAAGCACGGCGTCATCACCGGCAAGGGCGTGCTCAACAACCGGATTTCGGAATACCTGATGACGCGCCTGGCCGAGGTCGGGGTGCCGACCCACTTCGTGCGCCGGCTCAACATGCGCGAGCAGCTGGTCAAGGAGGTCGAGATCGTCCCGGTCGAGGTGGTGGTCCGCAATATCGCGGCGGGTTCGATCTCCAAGCGCTTCAACATCGAGGAAGGCACGCCGCTGCCGCGCTCGATCGTCGAATACTATTACAAGTCCGACGAGCTGGGCGATCCGCTGATCTCGGAGGAACACATCACGGCGTTCGGCTGGGCCACGCCGCCCGAGATCGACGACATCCTGGCGATGAGCCTGCGCATCAACGACTTCCTGTCGGGCCTGTTCCTCGGCATCGGCCTGCGGCTGATTGACTTCAAGCTCGAATTCGGCCGCCTCTACGACGAGAACGACCAGATGCGGATCGTGCTGGCCGACGAGATCACGCCCGACGGCTGCCGCCTGTGGGACGTCGAGACCAACGAGAAGATGGACAAGGACCGGTTCCGCCGCGATCTCGGCGGCGTCGCCGAGGCCTATCAGGAGGTCGCGCGCCGGCTCGGCATCATGCCCGAGGCCGGCCAGCAGGACGTCAAGGGTCCTGCGACCATGCAATAACCCCGACCGCAGGGCATTTTCGGTGAAGGCACGCGTCCACATCACCCTCAAGAACGGCGTCCTCGACCCCCAGGGCAAGGCGATCCACCACGCGCTGGAGGGGCTCGGCTTCGACGGCGTCGACGACGTGCGCCAGGGCAAGTACATCGAGATCGCGCTCGCCGACGGCGACGCCGCGGCCGCGAAGGCCCGGGTCTCCGAGATGTGCGAGAAGCTGCTCGCCAACACCGTGATCGAGGATTATTCGGTCGAAATCGACGGCTGAGGCGCGTCTCCCCCGCGATCCACAGGCCGCGCCGTTGCGACTCGTGACCGGGGCTGATAGCACGGAACGACGCAACCCGCAGGCTCCGCCGTTGGCCCTCATGTCTCGACCGAACCGGGCATCCACCGCCGTCATCGTCTTCCCCGGATCGAACTGCGACCGCGACGTCGCGGTCTCGCTCGAGGCCGCCACCGGCCACGCCCCGCACATGGTCTGGCATGCGGGCCGCGAGCTTCCCGATGTCGACCTGATCGTGGTGCCGGGCGGTTTTTCCTACGGCGACTATTTGCGCTCGGGCGCGATGGCGGCGAACAGCCCGATCATGCGCGAGGTCATCGCCCAGGCCGGCCGCGGCGTGCCGGTGCTGGGCATCTGCAACGGCTTCCAGGTGCTGACCGAGTGCGGCCTGCTGCCCGGGGTGCTGATGCGCAACGCCTCCCTGAAGTTCGTGTGCCGCGACGTCGACCTGCGGGTCGAGCGCACCGACACCGTGTTCACGCGCGATTACGCCGAGGGCCAGGTGATCCGCATCCCCGTCGCCCACCATGACGGCAACTACTTCACCGATCCCGACACGCTGAAGGCGCTCGAGGACAACCGGCAGGTCGCCATCCGCTACTGCGCGCCCGACGGGTCGCTCGACGGCGCGTCCAACCCCAACGGCTCGCTGGCCAACATCGCCGGCGTGTTCAACGCGGCCGGCAACGTGCTGGGCATGATGCCGCATCCCGAACGGCTGGCCGACCCGCTGCTCGGCGGCACCGACGGCGCGCCGATGTTCACGGCCCTGGCAGAGGCGATCGCGGCATGAGCGCCGCGGCGGAGCGTCCCGACGACCTGATGGGGCTTTCGGACGGCGAGTACGACACGATCCTCGACATCCTCGGCCGCGCGCCGAACTTCACCGAGCTGTCGATCTTCTCGGTCATGTGGTCCGAGCACTGCTCCTACAAATCCTCGAAAATATGGCTCAAGACCCTGCCGACCGAGGGCCCGCAGGTGATCCAGGGCCCGGGCGAGAATGCCGGCGTCGTCGACATCGGCGACGGGCTGGCGGCGATCTTCAAGATCGAGAGCCACAACCACCCCTCCTTCATCGAGCCCTACCAGGGCGCGGCGACCGGCGTGGGCGGCATCCTGCGCGACGTGTTCACCATGGGCGCGCGCCCCGTCGCCAACCTGAACGCGCTGCGCTTCGGCGCGCCCGACCACCCCAAGACCAAGCATCTCGTCTCGGGCGTGGTCTCGGGCATCGGCGGCTACGGCAACTGCATCGGCGTGCCCACGGTGGGCGGCGAGGTGAACTTCGACCCGGCCTACAACGGCAACATCCTGGTCAACGCCATGACCGTGGGGATCGCGGCGACCGACAAGATCTTCTATTCCGCGGCGGCCGGCGTCGGCCTGCCCGTCGTCTATGTCGGCTCCAAGACCGGGCGCGACGGCATCCACGGCGCGACCATGGCCTCGGCCGAGTTCGACGACGATACCTACGAGAAACGCCCGACCGTGCAGGTCGGCGACCCGTTCACCGAGAAGCTGCTGCTGGAAGCCTGCCTCGAGCTGATGGCGACCGATGCCATCGTCGCGATCCAGGACATGGGCGCGGCGGGGCTGACCTCCTCGTCGGTCGAGATGGCGAGCAAGGGCGAGGTCGGCATCACGCTCCACCTCGACGACGTGCCGATGCGCGAGACGGGCATGCAGCCCTTCGAGCTGATGCTGTCGGAGAGCCAGGAGCGCATGCTGATGGTGCTCCAGCCCGGCCACGAGGATGCGGCACGCGCCATTTTCGAGAAGTGGGAACTCGACTTCGCCGTCATCGGCGAGACCAACACCAGCGAACGGCTGGTCCTGATGTGGGACGGCGAGGTCGCCGCCGACATCCCGGTTCCGCCGCTGGTCGCCGCCGCACCCGAATACGACCGCCCGTGGATGGCGACCCCGCCGCGCCCCGTCGTCGGCCCCGACGAGGTGGCGGCGCCGGGCGACGTTGCCGACGCGCTGCTGACGCTGATCGCGAGCCCGGATTTGTGCTCGCGGCGCTGGGTGTGGGAGCAGTACGACCACATGGTGATGGGCGACACGGTGGGCCGGCCCGGCGGCGACGCCGCGCTGGTGCGCGTGCACGGCACCGGCAAGGCGCTGGCGATCGCGACCGACTGCACGCCGCGCTATGTCGAGGCGAACCCGATCGAGGGCGGCAAGCAGGCCGTCGCGGAGGCCTGGCGCAACGTCACCGCGACGGGCGCCACGCCGCTTGCGGTGACCAACAACCTCAATTTCGGCAATCCCGAACGGCCCGAGATCATGGGCCAGCTGGTCGGCGCCATCCAGGGCATGGGCGCGGCCTGCACGGCGCTGGATGCGCCCGTCGTCTCGGGCAACGTCTCGCTCTACAACGAGACCAACGGAAAGGCGATCCTGCCGACCCCGGTGATCGGCTGCGTCGGGCTGCTCGACGACGTGACCCGGCGGGTCGGCGCGGCCTTCGCCGCGGCGGGCGAGGCGGTCTTCGTCGTCGGCGAGACGGCCGGCTGGCTCGGCTGCTCGATCTACCAGCGCGACCTGGCCGGGGGCTGCCGGGGCGCGCCGCCGCCGGTCGACCTCGACACCGAGCGGCGCAACGGCGATTTCGTGCGCGAAGCGATCCTCGGCGGGCGGGTCACCGCCTGCCACGACGTCAGCGACGGCGGGCTTGCCGTGGCGCTGGCGGAGATGGCGATCGCCGGCAATGTGGGCGCGGACATCGACACCGGAACGGCGCTGCCGGCCCATGCCTGGGCCTTCGGCGAGGACCAGGGGCGCTACGTCGTCACCACGGCCGATCCGGACGGTTTTGCGGCGGCGGCCGACGGTGCCGGCATACCGGCCTCGCGCCTCGGGACGGTGGGCGGCGCTTCGTTGACACTCCCCGGGGCGAAGCCTATATCCGTCGCCGACCTGCGCGACGCACATGCGCGCTGGTTGCCGGCGTATATGACGGCGGGCTGATCCCGCCGCGACACCGAACCCGGGGACGTCACGACCATGCCGATGGCTGCCAGCGAGATCGAAAACCTGATCAAGGCCGCGATTCCCGATGCCGAGGTCCGGATCGACGATCTGCGCGGCGATGGCGACCACTACCTGGCCAACGTCGTCTCGGCGGCGTTCGCCGGAAAGTCCCGGGTCCAGCAACACCAGATGGTCTACGAAGCCCTGCAGGGGCGGATGGGCGGCGAGCTGCATGCGCTCGCGCTCCAGACGTCCGTGCCCGACGGCGCCTAGACCCAAGCGGAGCCAGCGATGAGCGACAATCCCGTTTTCGACCGCATCAAGTCCGACATCGACCAGAACGAGGTCATGCTGTTCATGAAGGGCACGCCGGTCTTTCCCCAGTGCGGCTTTTCGGCCGCCGTGGTCCAGATCCTGAACCATATGGGCGTGAAGTTCGGCAGCGCCGACGTGCTGGTCGATCCCGAGATCCGCAACGCGATCAAGGAATTCACGAACTGGCCGACCGTCCCGCAGCTCTACGTCAAGGGCGAGTTCGTGGGCGGCTGCGACATCGTGCGCGAGATGTTCGAGAGCGGCGAGCTCGAGCAGTTCTTCGACGACAAGGGCGTGGCGCGCGAAGCTGCCTGACCGCGCGCCGATGCGTTAACGTGTGCGGGCCGCGATCCTTCGCGGCCCGTTTCGATTCCGGCGCCCGCCGGTGGAGTGCCTCGCCCTGACCACGCCCCCCGATACGCCGGCGCGCCGCCGGTTCACCAGCGAGGAGACTGCCGGTCTCGCCTTCGGCGTGAGCGGCTTCCTGATCTGGGGCCTGACCCCGCTCTACTTCAAGGCGCTGGGGGCCCTGCCCGCAACCGAGATCACCGCCCACCGCTTCGTCTGGTCGCTGGTCTTCATGGTGATCGTGATGACCGCGGGGCGGCAGTGGCCGGCCGTGGCCCGCGCCGTCTGCGACCGGCGCGTGGTCGCGATCCTGTTCGCGACCGCCCTGCTGATCGGCGTCAACTGGTGGGTGTTCATCCACGCCGTGCTGACCGACCGGATCGTCGCCGCCAGCATCGGCTACTTCATGAACCCGATGGTCAGCGTGCTGCTCGGCTTTGTGATCCTGCGCGAGCGGCTGTCGCCGCTGCAGTGGGGCGCCGTCGCGCTGGCCGCCTGCGGTGTCCTGACCCAGGTGGTCGCCTACGGCTCGGTTCCCTGGATCACCCTGGTGCTGGCCTTCACCTTCGCCACCTATGGGCTGATCCGCAAGACCGCCCCCGTCAGCGCCTCCTCGGGGCTGCTGATCGAGACCGCATTGCTGCTGCCGGTCGCGCTCGGCGTGCTCGTCTGGATGGAAATCGCGGGCACCGGCGCGTTCGGTTCGCGGGGGCCCGGCTTCGCCGCGCTGCTCGCCTTCGCGGGCATCGCCACCGGCCTGCCCCTGCTGCTCTATTCCGCAGGCGCGCGGCGCATCAAGCTCGCGACCATCGGCCTGCTGCAATACATCGCGCCCTCGGGCAACCTGCTGCTCGCCGTCTCTGTGTTCGGCGAGCCCTTCACGCGTATCGAGGCGCTGACCTTCGCGTTCATCTGGTCGGCGCTGGTGCTCTATACGCTCGAGATCTGGCGCACGCGCATCGTCTAGGGCGATCCGCGGCGCGCGGACGCGTTGAAACGTGCCGCACGGCGGCGCAATATGCGCGAAACCGAGTTCGAGAAACGGAGAAAACGCGATGGCGATGTACTGGCTCGATCATGTGAACATCCGCACGACCCGGCTCGACGAGATGTCGGCCTTCTATGAGGACGTGCTGGGACTGAAGCGCGGCAAGCGCCCGAGCTTCCCGTTCGGCGGCGCTTGGCACTATTGCGGCAGCAGCGCGATCGTCCACCTGGTGGAATCGAAGAAGCCCATCAAGTCGGGCGAGGCGCAGGTCGAGCATTTTGCGCTGCGCGCGGGCGGCTCGATGAAGGCCTTCCAGCGCAAGCTGCGCAAGGCCGACATCCCCTACGATGTGATCTCGCTGGAAGAGATCAACATGCGCCAGGTCAACGTCTACGACCCGGACGGCAACAAGATCGAGGTGCAGTACGCCGCCACCGACAATGACGATCAGGAACACTTTGCGGGCAAGGGGGCGGACGCCAAGCGCCGCCGTCGCAAGGGCCACGCCCTGAACGCCACCGGGCCGCTCTACACCAAGGATTCGAAGTCGAAGGTCTCGAAGACGAACAAAAAGCTCGGCGTGCCGAAGCCGATCAAGGCACCGACACGACGCCGGCGCGCCGCCTGAACCATTCCCGCGTCGGGCAATCACATTTATTTGCGTTGCCCGGCGCGGCATGGCGGAACATATCCTGTGCCCAAGCACGATTGAACGCGAAGGCATACAAAAAGCCATGCGACACAAGGTTTTCGGCCGGCGGGCCCAGGCAATGCGCCACGCGGTTGCGGCCACTATCGTCGGCGGCACGCTCACATTTCTGGCGCCGCATGCGGCGCTCGCGCTCGAGGCCGATTCGATCGGCAAGGCGATCCCCCACAACCTCGCGGTGCTCGACCAGACCGACCAGGTCCGCAACTTCAAGGCGCTGACGGCCAAGAAGGGCCTGATCCTGCTGTTCTCGCGCTCGCTGGCGTGGTGACCCACCTGCATTGCCCAGGCGGTCGCCTGGAACGACAACATCGAGAAAATCCGCGCCCGGGGCTTCGAGGTCGCGTCCGTCACGGCTGACGACGCCGAGACCGTGAAGCGCTTCGCGGCACGCCGCAAGATCGCCTTCCCGCCGCTGTCCGATCCGGACAAGCAGGTGATCAGCGCCTTCGACCTGTTCAACGACCGGTTCCCCGAGGGCAGCCGCTATTACGGCACGGCCGACCCCCGGGTCGTCGTGGTCAATGCCGACGGCGTCGTCACCAACATCTGGGGCGGCCACGGCTACACGTCGGAAGCCGAGATCGAGACGATCCTCGAACGCGCGAGCCAGCCCGCAAGCTAGGCCGCGCGGAACGCGTATTCGAACGGGCCGGGTACGCCCGGGAGCCAAAGCATGCGCCGATGCATCCGCCAGCTTCGCACCGCGCTCCTCGCCGCGCTTGCGGCCATGTTCCTTTCGACGCTCCTGCCGGCGGCGGAGGCCGGCGCGCAGGCGCGCGGCCCGCTCGACACTCTCGAAAAGGGCGTCGCTATCGGCACGGCCCTGCCTCATGACCTTTCGGTGCCCGATCAGGAAGACCAGGTGCGCAACTTCCGGGCGCTGACGCGCAACCGCGGCCTGATCCTGATCTTCTCGCGTTCGCTTTCCTGGTGACCCTATTGCGTGGTCCAGGCGGTCGCCTGGAACGACAGGATCGAGGAGGTGCGCGCGCTGGGCTATGAGGTCGCGACCGTCACCTACGACGCGGTTCCCACGCTAGCGCGCTTCGCTGCCCGCAAGGCCATCGCCTTCCCGACGCTGTCGGACGAGCGATCCGAGGTGATCCGCGCCTTCGGCCTGCTGAACGAGAACTACCCGTCCGACAGCCCCTATTACGGGGTGCCGCACCCGGCGATCGTCGTGCTCGACGCGCAGGGCCGCGTCAGCCACCGCTTCACGGAAAGCGGCTATGTCCGCCGCCCGCCCGTCGACGCCGTTCTGGACGCGCTGCGCAGCGATGGCGGCGCCAGGTCCGAAACGGTAGAAGGCCACCCCGGGGGCGGCCTCCTGAAACGCTTGCGCGAACTGCTCGGCTAGAGCGAGTAGAACTCGACGACCAGGTTCGGTTCCATCTGGACCGGGTAGGGCACGTCGGCGAGCTTCGGCCCGCGCACGTAGGTGCCCTTGAGGTTGTTGAGGTCGACGTCGAGATAGTCCGGCACGTCGCGCTCGCTCGAGGCGATCGCCTCCAGCACCAGCGGAATCTCGCGCGACTTGTCCTTCACCTCGATCACATCGCCGTCCTGCACCTGGTAGGACGGGATGTTCACGCGCTTGCCGTTCACCCGGATGTGGCCGTGGTTGACGAACTGGCGCGCGGCGAAGATCGTCGGCACGAACTTCATCCGGTAGATGACGGCGTC
The DNA here is from genome assembly GCA_038117265.1 of Rhodospirillaceae bacterium. GTDB lineage: Bacteria > Pseudomonadota > Alphaproteobacteria > UBA6615 > UBA6615 > JAYPUG01. The sequence goes on along the minus strand of JAYOFO010000003.1, from coordinate 27,767 downwards.
GAGGCGTCGCTCGAGTAGCTCGATCAGGTTCTCGCCCGTGTCGCCGCGCCGACGCACGGCCTCGTCGTAGTAGCGGCGGAACTGCCGCTCGCCGACGTCGCCGTAATACTTACGCAGCTTCTGCTTGGCGATGAGGTGGAGGCCATAATCCGACGGCTTCTTGCGTCGGCGGCCATGTTCTCCGGGGCCGTGCTCGCGCCGGTTGACCGGGCTCTTCGGCCGGCCCCAGAGGTTTTCGCCCAGACGGCGATCGATCTTGTATTTCGCGGAATGCCGCTTCGACATGGTTCTGTTCCGATGTTGTCTTTGTTGTCCCGGTCAGCACCGCTATAAGGCCTTGGCGATGCGGGATTCGGTCGTTGCCGATCCACGTCCCCGGGAATGGCGCGCAACTATAGGGATCGGCGGCGCATTGTCAAACCCGTTCGATGGGCTCGAGCAGGCGCGAAACGACGGTCCCCGGGGCAGTATCACCGATGGCGCACGCCACAGAGGAATCCAGCCAGTTCAAGGGGATAGCGATCACCGTCGCCGGTGTGATCGTGCTCAGCCCCGACGGGCTGCTGACCTCGCTGGTGGCCGCCGACCCGCGCACCCAGCTGTTCTGGCGCGGCCTGTTCATGGGGATCGCGCTCACCCTGTTCGTCGCGGTGCGCTACCGGGGCCGTGCGGGCGCGGTCTTCGCGCGTCTGCGCACGCGCGGCCAACTCGCCGTGGGCTTCCTGTTCGCCGTTTCCTCAGTCGGCTGGGTGACGGCCATCACCACCACCAGCGTCGCCAACACGCTGTTCATCGTCGCCTGCGCGCCCCTGTTTGCCGCGATCTTCGCCTGGATGTTCGCCGGCGCGCGGGTGCCGGCGCGCACCTTCGTTGCCATCGCCATCGCGATCGCCGCCATGGGCGTCATCTTTGCCGAGGGGCTGGGCCGCGGCGACCATTGGGGCAACTTCGCCGCGGTCGTCACGGCGCTGGCCTGGGGCGGGATGGTGGTCATCCTCGGCCATGCGCGGATCGACGACCCGGCGCCTTCGCTGGCGCTCGGCGGCTTCCTGATCGCCCTCGTCGGGCTCGCCGTGGCGCCGACCGTCGCCATCGTCACGCTCGACATCGCCTGGCTGGCGATCCTCGGCTTCGCCGTGCTGCCGGTCTCGTTCTTCCTGATCGGGCTGGGGCCGAAGTACATCCCGGCGCCCGAGGTCAGCCTGATCATCCTGCTCGAGGCGGTGTTGGGGCCCTTCTGGGCCTGGCTCGCCATTGCCCAGACGCCGTCGGCGACGACCCTGGCCGGCGGGGCGGTGATCCTGGCGACCCTGGCCGTCCATTTCGCCATCGGACTGCGCCGCGCGCCCGCCCCCTCACCCTAGTCCGCGCCGGGCTTGTCCCCGGCCGCATCGCGCCGCCGCCTGGCGTTCTGGGTGTGCTGCCAGCTCCGCGTCAGCGCGCTGATCACCCCCTGGAAGGTGCGGACCTCCTGTTCGGTCAGGCGCGCGCGCTGCAGCATCGAGCGCAGGTTGCGCACCACCGTCGGCCTGAGATCCGGGGCGCGGAAGAAGCCGCCCGCGTCGAGCTCGGCCTCGAGCCGCTCGAACAGCGCGATCAGCTCGTCCTTCTCGGCCGGGCGCGTGCCGGCCATGGCGAGTTCCTCGGCCGGCGTGCCGTCGCCGGCGGTGAACCACTCATACGCGACCAGCAGCACCGCCTGGGCAAGGTTCAGCGACGAATAGGCCGGGTTCAGCGGCACCGTGATCAAGGTGTCCGCCAGCGCGATGTGATCGTTGGTCAGCCCCGAGCGCTCGGGCCCGAACAGCAGGCCGATCTCCTCGCCGCGGGCATGGGCGGCGCGCATTTCGGCCGCCGCGGCACGCGGGGTGAGCACCCGCGCGGTCGTCTCGCGGGGGCGTGCCGTGGTCGCAAAGACGTTCGTCGCGCCGCCGACGGCCTCCTCCAGCGTCCCGAACACCTTCGCATTATCGAGGACTTCGGTCGCTCCGGCCGCCATCGCCAAGGCCTTGGGGTTGGGCCAGGCCTCACGCGGATTCACCAGCGACAGCCGGTCGAGCCCGCAGTTGAGCATGGCGCGCGCGACCGCGCCGACATTCTCGCCGAGCTGGGGTTCGACGAGGATGACGCGCGGTCCCCCGAGGATCGGGGTCTGCGTGCGGTCGGTACCGGCCATGCAAATACCTGCGTTCAAGGGCCTGACGGCGGGTTCGCAATACCGCTACACTATCGCGCCTGAAGCTTCAAAGCGGGAGCGCGCCCAATGAACGAGGCCCTCGAGCGATCCTTCACCGCCGTCTTCGACTGCGAGGCGCGCGCAGTGGGCAAGATGCGCTCGGAGATGACCGTCGACTGGGTCGCGCCGAAGCAGATGTCGTGGGAATTCGCCTCCGACGAGACCGCCTTCCAGGGCGGCGAGGGCACCGCGCCGGTGCCCATGGCCTATTTCATGGCCGGCCTCACCTCGTGCCTGATGACCCAGATTCGCGCCTTCGCCAAGAAGATGCGCATCGATGTGCGGAACGCCGTCTTGCGCTGCCACGCGGAATGGGAGGCGACGGTGACGGGCCGCGATCCCTATGTCTCGCGGCCGACCGGCGTGCGCATGGACATCGAGTTCGACAGCGACGCCCCGGTCGAGGACCGGCTGCGGCTGATCGCGGCCGCCAAGCAGGGCTGCTTCATCGAGGCGATCGTGCGCGAGCCGACCGACGTGGCGCACCGGCTGAAGACGGAGGATGGCTGGATCGACGCCTGATCCGGCGCGATACGAACACGCGAACAACATCCGGGAGGAACCGAGCGATGACATTACCCAAAGTGATCGTGCAGCTGTACCCGATGATCCCCGCCGACGGCGAGGACGACCGCAAGGCGCGCGCCCCGCGCGGTGCGGATTCCGCGGCCTACAACAAGGCCGTCCACGAGTGGACCGAGATCGTCAAGGCGGCCGACGAGATGGGCGTGTGGGGTATGTCCACCATCGAGCATCACCTACACTCGGAAGGCTACGAGGTCGGCCCCAACCCGGGCGTGCTCAACGCCCACTGGGCCGCGCACACCAAGAACCTGCATGTCGGCGCGCTCGGCTATGTGCTCGCCACGCAAGACCCGATCCGCGTGGCCGAGGAGACGGCGATCATCGACCATCTGTGCAACGGCCGCTACTTCGTCGGCTTCGCGCGCGGCTACCAGAAGCGCTGGACCGACATCCTCGGCCAGTCCGTCGACGCACCCGCCTCGACCTCGGATGGCAGCGCCGCCGACCTGCTGAACCGCGAGATCTTCGAGGAACGGCTGGAGATGATCCTCGACTGCTGGACCAAGGATTCCGTCGCGCTCAACGGCAAGTACTACCAGGCCCCCTACCCGTTCGAGACGGGCGTCCAGGGCTATCCCGGCACCGACATCGCGCGCGCGGCCGGTGCCGAGGGCGAGGTCGGCGACGACGACGCCATCCGACGGATCTGCGTCGTGCCGAAGCCCTACCAGAAGCCGCATCCGCCGGTCTTCCTGGGCGTCCACAAGAGCCCCGAGACCATCGAGTACTGCGCCAGGAACGGCTTCCACCCGTGCTACTTCAACCCGACCGACGTGGTGGTCGATCTGGCCAAGATGTACCATCGGGTGGCCAACGAGCACGGCCACAACTTCCGGCTGGGCGAGCGCCAAAACATCGTTCGCCAGACGCGGATCGCCAAGAACTACGACGAGTTCAAGAAGCGGGTGATGAAGTACGACGTGGACATCTTCAAGAACTTCTACTCGGTGTTCGCCAACCACAATGTCGAGCGGGCCGATCCGAGCGACGAGGCGGCGTTCCAGGCGATGAAGAACACCAGCTTCCTGACCGGCGGCACCGTCGACGACGCGATCGCCTACTGGAAGGGCATCTTCGACCAGGCGCCGTTCGAGTACATCACCCTGATCTGGCACTTCGCCCAGCAGCCCAAGGACTTGGTGATGGAGGAGATGCAGCTGTTCATGGAGAAGGTGCTGCCCGAGCTCGAGATCCCGGACTACGCCGTCGCGGCCGAATAGGCCCTGGCTGGGCCGGGGTGCCGGCTACCTGTGCAGCGTTCCGTCCGGGTGGAAAGCGGTGAAGGCGAAGGCGAACGTCAGGTCGTGCAGCGCCTCGGCATATCCCGCCGGGGTGCGGCGCCGGACCGTGACATAGCCGATGTCGCGCGCCTCCTTGATGTAGGAGACGTCGAGGACCGAGAGCTGGCCGGGTTCCCAGGTGATCAGCAGGTCGCCCGCCTCGATCCGCTTCGCCTCGCGCAGCAGGTCGAGGGTCCAGGCCTGGTCGCCCACCGCCACGACATAGGCCATCGGCGCCACGCCCTCAGGCAGCGGCAGGCCGGGCAACATCGGTTCGGGCGCCGTGTCGTAGCCGTGATACGGGTTCACCCCGTAGTTGCGCGGAAAGAAGGGCGGGCGCTCGAGCAGGTCGGCGTCGGGATGTTCGGCCGCGAACAGGCCGAACGGCATCACCCGGTTGGGCAGCATCGTCAGGGACGTCCCCGAATGCGCACCGACGATCCCCTCGCCCGTGAATTGCTGTCACCAGCTCTCGGTCTGGCGGTCGTATATTACCAGGTCGGAAAAGCGCAGGTTCCCCGTGGTCCCGAAGTCGAGCACCACGTCGCCGACCCGCCGGTCGAAGATGATGGCGGAGTTGCACAACGGGCAGTAGGTGACGGCGATGGGCACACCGCCGAGCTCGTCATTGACGATCTCGTGCCAGATCAGCACCGACAGCGGATAGCCGCGCGTCGCGCCGTTGACGCTCACGCGGATCACCGGCTCGCGCGGGTCGTGGACCTCGGCGCCCCTGTCCAGCCCGCCGACGGTCGGATCGTCGATCGCCGGGATGACGTCGCGGCCGATCCCGCCCGAGAAGATCTCGTCGAGGTCGACGCTGTGGCGCGAGAAATCGGTGTTCGGCCAGTCTTGCGCCTACCGGTCGCGATCGGCCAAGGCCGATGGCACCGCGAACGCGGCCGCGGCGATCGCCGCCAGAAGCGCCAGGAACGGCTTGCGCAGGCATGCGGACAAGCGAACGTACATCGCAGGTGTCTCCCTCGTCTCCGCGCAACCTAGCGCGCGGACCCGCCGGGGCCACTTGAACCACCGGTCACTTCGGTGTGATCCGCGGGCCTAGCCGCGTGCGCGCAACAGCTTGTGCACGATGGCGTCGTCGAGCGCCTCGTAGGCCGCATCGATGATATTCGGCGAGATGCCGACCGTGCCCCAGCGCTGACCGGTCTCGTCGGTGGACTCGATCATCACGCGGGTCACGGCCGCCGTCGCCGCCTGCGGGGTCAGGATGCGCACCTTGAAGTCGACCAGGCGCATCTGCTCCAGCTCGGGATATTTCGGCAGCAGCGCCTTGCGCATCGCATCGTCGAGCGCGTTGACCGGGCCGTTGCCCTCGGCGACCTGCATCGTCGGCTCGCCGTCGATCTGCATCTTCACCACCGCCTGGCTTACCGTGGTGACGTCGCCGCGCGCGTTGAAGCGCCGCTCGACCTCGGAGCGGAAGCTCTCCATCACGTAGAATTTCGGCAGGTTGCCCAGCGCCCGGCGGGCCAGCAGCTCGAAGCTCGCCTCGGCCCCGTCATAGGTATAGCCCTCGAACTCGCGCGCCTTGACGTCCTCGACCAGCCGCGAGATGCGCGGGTCGGCGCTGTCGACGTCGATCCCGGCCTCGGCCAGCCGCGACAGCACGTTCGAGCGGCCCGCCTGGTCCGACACCACGATGTGGCGCTGGTTGCCGACGGCCGCCGGGTCGATGTGTTCGTAGGTAGACGGATCCTTCTGCACCGCCGAGACGTGCAGCCCGCCCTTGTGGGTGAACGCCGCCTCGCCGACATAGGCCGCATGCCGGTCGGGTGCGCGGTTGAGCAGCTCGTCGAGCAACCGCGACACATGGGTGAGCCGGCGCAGGCCGTCGGCATCGATCCCGGTCTCGTAGGCGCCGCCGTATTTCAGCATCAGGTTCGGCACGACCTTAACCAGATTGGCGTTGCCGCAGCGCTCGCCGAGCCCGTTCAGGGTGCCCTGCACGTGGCGGACCCCCGCCTCGACGGCCGCCAGCGTGTTGGCCACCGCATTCCCCGTGTCGTCATGGGTGTGGATGCCGACGCGATCACCGGGAATCTGCTCCAGCACCGCGGCGACGATGCGCGAGACCTCGTGCGGCAGGGTCCCGCCATTGGTGTCGCACAGCACGACCCAGCGCGCGCCGCCCTCGAGCGCCGCCTTCAGGCACTGCAGCGCATAGTCCGGGTTGGCCTTGTAGCCGTCGAAGAAATGCTCTGCGTCGAACAGCACCTCGTCCTTGCGCGACGCGGCATAGGCGACGCTGTCGGCGATCATCGCGACATTGTCCGCGCGCGGGATGCCGAAGGCGACATCGACATGGAAGTCCCAGGTCTTGCCGACCATGCAGATGGCGTCGGCGGCGGTCGAGATCAGCGCGTTGATCCCTGGATCGTTCGCGGCCGAGTGATCGGGCCGGCGCGTCATGCCGAAGGCGGTGAAGGACGCACGCTTCAGCCCCGGATTCTCGGCGAAGAAGGCGTCGTCGACCGGGTTCGCACCCGGCCAGCCGCCCTCGACATAGTCGAGGCCGATCTCGTCGAGCGCGCGCGCGATCGTACGCTTGTCGTCGACGGAGAAGTCGACGCCGCGGGTCTGCGCGCCGTCGCGCAGGGTCGTGTCGAACAGGTAGATGCGCTCGGCCATGATCGAACCCTCGCCCCTAGCCCTCGCGCCGCCAGGTGGTGCCGCCCGCGCCGTCTTCCAGCACGATGCCGCGTGCGGCCAGCGTGTCGCGAATCTCGTCGGCGCGCGCGAAGTCCTTCGCGGCGCGCGCGGCGATCCGCTCGGCGACGAGCGCGTCGATCTCGGCGTCGCCACCGCCACGGAACCAGGCCTCGGCGGAAGCCTGCAACAGTCCGAGGAACCGCCCCGCGGCCTTCAGCGCACCCGCGGCCGCCTGCACATCCGCAGCCGACCCCTCATCGCGCGCCGCGAACACCGCGTCGGCGGCGGTTCGGACCGCGGTCAGGGCGAGCGGCGTGTTCAGATCGTCTTCCAGCGCCGCAACCAGGTCGGCCGGCACGGCGCCGCTGTCGGGGACCTCCCCCTCCGCCAGCGCCAGCGCCCGATAGAACCGGTTGAGCTCCTGGCGAGCCTCGCGCACGCCCTCCTTGGTGAAGTCGAGCGGCTGGCGGTAATGGGTCTTGAGCAACGCCAGGCGCAGCGCCTCGCCCGGGAACTCCGCGAGCAGATCCGAGACGGTGTAGAAGTTGCCGAGCGACTTCGACATCTTCTCGCCCTCGCTCATCAGGTAGCCATTGTGTACCCAGAAGCGCGCGAACGAGGCGTCGGCGTCCGCGCAGCGCGATTGGGCGATCTCGTTCTCGTGGTGCGGGAACACCAGGTCGACGCCGCCGCCATGGATGTCGAAGGACTTGCCCAGATGCTGGGCGCTCATCGCCGAGCACTCCAGATGCCAGCCGGGCCGGCCATGGCCCCAGGGCGACTCCCAGCCGGGCTGGTCGCCGGTCGAGGGCTTCCACAGCACGAAGTCGGCGGGATCGCGCTTGTAGGGCGCCACCTCGACCCGCGCGCCGGCGATCATCTCGTCGCGGTTGCGGCCCGACAGTCGGCCGTAGTCGGGCATCGAGGGCACGTGGAACAGCACGTGGCCGTCGGCCGCATAGGCATGGTCCCCGGCGATCAGGATCTCGATCAGGGCGATCATCTGGGGAATGTGCGCCGTCGCGCGCGGCTCCACGTCCGGCGCTAGGCAGCCGAGCGCCGCCGTCGCGGCATGGAAGTCGTCGGTGGTGCGCGCTGTCAGCACTTCGATCGCCTCACCGTTCTCGGCCGCACGTTCGATGATCTTGTCGTCGACATCGGTGATGTTGCGCGCATAGGTGACGTGGCGGGCGCCGAATTCGTGGCGCAGCAGCCGGTAGAGGACGTCGAAGACGACCAGCGGGCGGGCATTGCCGATGTGGATCGTGTCGTAGACGGTCGGCCCGCACACATACATGCGCACTTTCGCCACATCGATGGGTGCGAAGTCTTCCTTCTGGCGCGACAGCGTGTTGTAGAGACGGATCGTCATAACGGGTTCCCGGGTTCGATTGCGCAGCGCGCGCAGGCATCCCGCGCGCGGACAGGGGCTGTCAGGCGATAATTCGCCTGCCTGCCCGGCCTTCGCAGCCGAAACGGCTGCTTCGGCGGAGTAGGCCGCGAAGCCGAAGCGGCCCCGCTTCGGCGAAGGCAGGCCTGCCAGCGGGGCGACATCGATGGGAACGATGCATGCTCATGGGCCGCTGTATAGCGCTCATTGGAAAGCAAGGCAATTCAGAGGGTTGGGGCACCGGCAGCGTCAGCGGGCAGGCGCAGAGACACGCCGGCTGCGGGCGAGGTGCATGCGGCGGAACGCCCGGCGCGCGCGCCGCGGACCGGGTCTAGGCCTTGCCGCGGAAGGCGTTGGTGATCGGGTAGCGGCGGTCGCGGCCGAAGGCACGGCTGGTCAGCTTGACCCCCGGCGGGGCCTGGCGGCGCTTGTATTCCGATAGCTCCAGAAGCCGCCAGACGCGCTGCACCATTTCGGGATCGAAGCCGCGCGCCTCGAGCTCGGCGCCGCCGAGATCCTCCTCGATCAGCCCGTGCAGGATCGCATCGAGCACCTCGTAGGGGGGCAGCGAATCCTCGTCCTTCTGGTCGGGCCGCAGCTCGGCCGACGGCGGCTTGGTGATCATCCGCTCGGGAATCACCGCTCCGGCCGGGCCCAGCACGCCACTCGGATAATGTTCGTTACGCCAATGGCACAGCCGGAACACGTCGGTCTTGTAGACATCCTTGATGACCGAGTAGCCGCCGTTCATGTCGCCATAGATGGTGGCATAGCCGACCGACATCTCCGACTTGTTGCCGGTTGTCACCAGCATCGAGCCGGTGGTGTTCGAGACGGCCATCAGCAGCATGCCGCGCGCCCGGCTCTGGATGTTCTCGGCCGTCACACCCGAGGCCGGTTCGTTGAACGCCTGCTTGAGCATCTCGTCATAGGCCGACATCGCCGGGCCGATCCCGACCGTGTCGTAGCGGACCTCAAGCCGGTCGGCGAGCTCGCGGGCATCCTCGAGCGAATCCGGGCTCGTATAGGGCGAGGGCATCATCACACAATGGACCCGGTCGGCGCCCAGCGCGTCGACGGCAACCACCGCGGTGATGCCGGAATCGATGCCCCCCGACAGGCCGAGCACGACACCGGGGAATCCGTTCTTGTTCACGTAATCGCGCAGGCCGAGCACCATCGCCTGGTAAATCCGCTCGCTGCCCTCGATCCAATCGGCCATATCGTCGGACGCACAGGTCCAGCCGTCGTCGCCCCGGGTCCAGACCGTCCGGGTCAAATCCTCGACGAACTGGCCCGACGCAGCGGCCAGCCGCCGGTCGGCGCCGAGCACGAACGAGCCGCCATCGAAGACCAGCTCGTCCTGCCCGCCCACCTGGTTCACATAGATCAGCGGCAGGCCCGTCTCGGTGACGCGCGCGACCGCCAGGTTCATGCGCAGGTCGACCTTGTCGCGCTCATAGGGGCTGCCGTTGAGGAAGACGAGGATCTCGGCGCCCGATTCCATCAGGGTTTCCGATACGTCGGGGGTCCACATGTCTTCGCACACGGCCAAACCGAGACGCACGCCGCGGAAGTTGACCGGGCCCGGCAGTTCGCCGGCGGCGAACACCCGCTTCTCGTCGAACACGCCGTAATTGGGCAGGTCCCACTTGAAGCGCGCGGTCTGGACCGCGCCGCCGTCGAGCACGACCGCGGCGTTGTAGCGGCTGCCGTCCTCGTGCATCCAGGGCGACCCGACAATCAGGCCCGGCCCGCCATCGGCCGTCTTGGCCGCCAGCGCCTCGACCGCGTCCATCGCGGCGCGCACGAAGGCGTTCTTGAGGACCAAATCCTCGGGCGGATAGCCGGTGACGCACAGCTCGGTGCCGATCACCAGGTCGGCGCCCTGCCCGGCCGCCGCGATGCGCGCCGCGCGGATTCGCGCGACGTTGCCCTCGATGTCGCCGACGACGGGGTTGAGCTGGGCGAGCGTGATGTTGAGCGTGTCGGTCATATCCGGCGGGAAGTCCGGGTGAAAAATGCGGGCGGACGGTAGGCAGCGCTCCGCACGGTGTCAATCGGACGCGACGCCCGATACGGCCCGAGCGCTTCGGGTCGTACCCGAGAAAGGCTCGTAATGATGTATCCTTTCCCACGATTGTAATCGGATAGGGTGTGGCGAGACAATCGCGCGCACGTCCCAAGGGGAGAAGAAACATGCCTGCATCGAACCCCGTCATCGTCGTGCCGGGCATCACGGCAACCTACCTTCGCGATCAGTACCCCATTTCGCCTGAAACGATTTGGGCGGTGATCAGCAAGGACTACGACAGGGCGGCGCTGCATCCCGACGACCTGCGCTACGAGGCGCAGGAACCAGCGCGTGTCGTTGCCGACCAGCTCTACGAGGTCGCGTACGGGGAGCTGATTGCGGAATTGCGCTACAACTTGCGCGACTCCGAGGACGAAACCATTGCCGTCTACCCGTTCGGCTACGACTGGAGGCAACTTCTCGACGTCATCGAGGCCCAACTCGCCGATTTTATCGATGAGGTGATCGACCGCACAAAGCTGCAGCCTCATTATCATCGTGCCGGGTTCCACACGGCCCCGAAGGTCAATCTGGTGGGCCATTCGATGGGCGGTCTGGTCATCGCCGGATATCTTGAACAGCATGGCGGCGAAGGCAAGGTCGCGACGATCGCGAGCCCGTTCCAGGGTTCCTTCGAGGCCATCATCAAGGTGACGACCGGGACCGCGAACCTCGGGACCTCGGTGCCCTCGTCGCGCGAGCGCGAGGCCGCGCGCCTCACGCCGGCCCTCTATCACCTGGTGCCCAGCTTCAAGGCCGGTGTGGAGATCCATCCGGAACTCCCCCAGTCCCTTTTCGACCCCGGCGTCTGGCAGCAATCGATTATCGATACGATTGTCCAGTCCTACCGTCTGCGCGGGATCGAGCGCGGCCGCTCGCGAGCCGAGTTGCGCGAAAGGTCGAACCGGCTCTTCGCCGAGATGCTCGCCGGGGCAGCGCGCCATCGCGGCCGCCTCGACAGCTTCAAGCTCGACAACACGACGCTTTCGGCCGAGGACTGGCTTTGTGTCATCGGGACCAACGAGACGACGCGCGTCGCCCTCGAAGTGATCAAGCGTGGCCAAAGCGCCGACTTCAACTTCCGCTCAAAAGATCGCGACAATCTCTGGGAAAAGGGCGAGACCGAGCGCGTGCGCCGGAAGACCGGCGACGGCACCGTGCCGTTCGAAGGCGCGCTGCCCCGACGTTTCCTGCCATACGAGTAGCTGGTCTGTCTGACGCCCGACGATTTCGGCTACTGGGAAGTCGGCGACCGGGTCACGTCGAACGCCCGCCTCGGCGGCTTCCACGGGATCATGCCCAACATGAACGTCATCCACCGCCTGATCGTGCGCCACTTCACCGGTCGGCGCGACCGGCACGACAACACCTGGGGCCGGCCGGCACCGGGCGTCGGCAGCGACTGGAATCCACCCCTGAAGGGGCTGCGGAACAAGGAAGAAAAGCAGAAATGAGGCCGGCTACTTCCGCAGCAGGAACTCGCGACCGACCTTGACCCGCTTGGTCCCGCCATATTCGACGATGTCGGAGGTGGCGTAGGTCTCCTGCCAGTCGCCGGGCAGGAACGAGCCGGTGCCGATGGCGTCGATCGGCACGTCGGCCGCCGCCATCACCTTGCACTTCTCGGGCCCGAAGCCCGACGAGGCGACGATCTTGGCCTTCTCGAACCCGCCCTCGTCGAGGCGCTCGCGCAGGTGCCAGAGCGCGGCCGCCGAGACACCGCCGCCGATCAGGTGACGCAGCTCGGCCTCGGTGCGGTAGCCGCGGATCGCATCGGGCGCGTGGCGCTCGAGCACGGCGTAGCTGCCCGACGGGTCGAGCCCCTCGATGTAGCGCCCGCCCGGCGTGTCGAGGCGCAGCGACAACTTTCCGTCACGCACGAGATCGGGAAACCGGCGGCACACCTCCAGGCTGTCGGTGACCTCGCGCCCGAAATAGTCGACCAGCACGGTCAACGGCTCGTCGGGATGGGTCTCCTGGAACATCTCGGCCGCGCGCACAGTCGAGCCGGCATAGCCGATCAGTGCGTGGGGCATGGTGCCGAGCCCGCGGGGCTGGCCAAAGAAATGGGCCGTGGCGTCGGTCGCGTTGCCGACGAAGCCGATGGCACCCACCTTGCGCTTGGCGCGGGCCGAGCCGACCGAGGCGGCATAGGCCATCAGCTCGGCCATGTCGGGACCGGCACAATGGCGCGCATCGAAGGCCAGGAAGGCCACGTTGGGCAGGTCGACGCACATCGCCGCGGCGTTGTAGGCCGCAACGCATGCCGCGCCGAGCTTCTGCAGGTAAAGCGTCTCGAGATCGACCAGATTGTGCAGCGAGCCCGAGATGTACATTAGCGGCTCGCCGGCGCCGACCCAGTGACCCTCGTCGAAGCGCAGGTCGATGTCGAAGACGACGCCGCGCGCATCGGCGATCGAGTGCAGCCAGTCCAGCGCGATGCGCGGGGCAGAGATCACCGGCCGGCGCATGAAGATCGCATAGGTCACGCGGGTGTCGCCGAACTTGCCGACGATGGCGCGGGTCTTGTTGAAATAGGTGTCCGTCAGAGACTCCACCTCGTCGGCCGCCGGGCTCGGAGTCAGGTGATACGCGCGCGCGAGCGGCGCTTCCGGTGCTGTTCCATCACCGGTGTCGTCGGTGTCGACGATGTCGACCATGTCACCCCCGCTGGGTTTCCGTCAGGTTTGTGGCGATGCCAGTTTGGCGCGCGATGCGCGGATGCGAAAGCCCGCTCTACTCGGCCGCCCGGCCGCCCATCGCCGCCGCCGGCACCGACGACGTTCCCGTCAGTTCGCGCTGGCGCTTGAGCCGTGCGGCGATCTGGAAGGCGAGCTCGATCGACTGGCTGGCGTTGAGCCGCGGGTCGCAATGGGTGTGATAGCGGTCGGCGAGCCCTTCCTCGGTGATCTCCTGGGCGCCGCCGATGCATTCGGTCACGTCCTGGCCGGTCATCTCGAAGTGGACGCCGCCGACATGCGTGCCTTCGGCGCGATGCACCTCGAAGAAGGTGTCGACCTCCGACAGGATCGCGTCGAAGGCCCGGGTCTTGTAGCCGCTCGAGGCCTTCACCGTGTTGCCGTGCATCGGGTCGCACGACCACACGACCTTGCGCTCCTCGGCCGCAACCTTGCGGACCAGCGGCGGCAGGCCCTGGGCGGCTTTCTCGGCACCCATGCGGCAGATCAGGGTCATCCGGCCCGCCTCGTTCTCCGGGTTGAGGATGTCGAGCAGGCGGATCAGCTCGTCGGGGTCCAGCGACGGGCCGCACTTCATGCCGATCGGGTTCTCGACGCCGGAGAGATATTCGACATGCGCGCCGTCGGGCTGGCGCGTGCGGTCGCCGATCCACAGCATGTGGGCCGAGGTGTCGTACCACTTCCCGGTCAGCGAATCCTGACGGGTCAGCGCCTGCTCGTAGACTAGCAGCAGCGCCTCGTGGCTGGTGTAGAAGTCGGTCTCCGACATCTGCGGCACGTTCGCACTGGTCAGCCCGCACGCGGACATGAAGGCCAGGGTCTCGTCGATGCGCGCGGCCAGCTCCTCGAACTTCGCACCCTGCGGGCTCGCCTTGACGAAGTCGAGGTTCCAGCGATGCACCTGGTGCAGGTCGGCGAAGCCTCCCTGGGCGAAGGCGCGCAGCAGGTTCAGGGTCGCGGCGGCCTGGTTGTAGGCGCGCAGCATGCGGGCCGGGTCGGGTTCGCGCGGGCCCGGCTCGAAACTCATGTCGTTGATGATGTCGCCGCGGTAGCTCGGCAGTTCCACCCCGTCGATCGTCTCGGTCGGCGCCGAGCGCGGCTTCGCGAACTGGCCGGCCAGCCGGCCCACCTTCACAACCGGGCAGGCCGCGCCATAGGTCAGCACGACCGCCATCTGCAGCAGGACCTTGAAGGTGTCGCGGATGTTGTCGGCATGGAACTCGGCGAAGCTCTCCGCGCAATCGCCTCCCTGGAGCAGAAAAGCCTGCCCCTCGGCCACCTTGGCCAGGTGGGCGCGCAGCGCACGCGCCTCGCCGGCAAACACCAGCGGCGGCTGCCTGCGCAGTTCCGTCTCGACACGCGCCAGGGCGTCCGCATCGCCGTATTCGGGCACCTGCAGGATGTCCCGGCCGCGCCAGCTATCGGGCTTCCAGTTCTTCGACATCGCGTCATTCGGGCCGGGTCCGCAGCGCGGGCCGTCCCGTCCGTCTGTTCGTGTTACCAGGTCTCGCCTTCGCGAAGGGCCAGCGTATAGGCCCCGTGCGGTGCGATTACCAGCGAAAATCGCACAAATTCAAAGCGCTAGCAAATCGCCGGCGCCTACTCCGCGGCCTTCGAGGCCGCCTCGGGCACGGGCTCGCGCATGGTCACGAATTCCTCGGCCGAGGTGGGGTGGATGCCGATGGTGGAATCGAACACGGCCTTGGTCGCGCCGGCCTTCATGGCGACGGCGATGCCCTGGACGATCTCGCCCGCATCGGCCCCGACCATGTGCACCCCGACGACCCGGTCGGAGGCCTTGTCGACGATCATCTTCATCAGGGTCCGCTCGTCGCGGCCCGTCAAAGTATGTTTGAGCGCCTTGAACTCGCTCTTGAAGATCGACACGTCGCCATATGTCTCGCGCGCCTCGGCCTCGGTCAGGCCGACCGTGCCGATGGGCGGCTGGCTGAACACGGCGGTCGGGATGTAGTCGTAATCGACCGTCGTCGGCGTGTCGCGGAACAGGGTCTTGGCGACGGCCATGCCCTCCGCCAGCGCCACCGGCGTCAGCTGGTAGCGGTCGATGATGTCGCCGATGGCGAAGATCGACGGCACCGAGGTGCGGTAGTGCGCGTCGACCACGACCGCGCCGTTCTCCTTGAGCGCGACGCCCGCCGCTTCGAGGCCCAGCCCGGTCACCTTGGGCCGCCGGCCGATGGCCGACATCACCAGGTCGGTCTCGATCGCCGTCCCGTCCGACAGGTGCACCGTGAAGCCCGCCCCGGTCTTCTCGACCCGCTCGAAGCTGGCGTTGAAGCGAAGATTGATGCCCTTCTTCTCCATCTCGGCCTTCAGGTGGGCGCGGATGTCGTCGTCGAAGCCGCGCATGAACATCGGGCCGCGATAGACAAGGGTGGTGTCGACGCCCAGCCCGTTGAAGATGCCGGCGAACTCGACCGCGATGTAGCCGCCGCCCTCGACCACCACCCGCTCGGGCAGTTCGTCGAGATAGAAGGCGCCGTTGGAGTTGATGACGTGCTCGCCGCCTTCGTAGCTCTGGCCGGTCGGCCAGCTGCCCGCCGCGACCAGGATGTTCGCGGCCGTGTAGGTCCTGTCGCCGACGGCCACCGTGTGGGCGTCGACCACCGTGGCCCGGCCCTCGATCACCTCGACGCCGGAATTCTCGAGCAGGCGCTGGTAGATGCCGTTGAGCCGGCCGATCTCCTTGTCCTTGTTCTCGACCAGGGTGCGCCAGTCGAGGGAACGCGGGCCGACCGTCCAGCCATAGGCCGCGGCGTCCTCGAAATCCTCGTGGAAGTGCGCGGCATAGACGAACAGCTTCTTGGGGATGCAGCCGACGTTCACGCAGGTGCCGCCCATGTGCAGGTCTTCCGCGACCGCCACGCGCGCGCCGTAGCCCGCCGAAAACCGCGAGGCGCGCACGCCGCCCGATCCGGCCCCGATGACAAACAGGTCGTAGTCGTAATCCGCCACGGGAATTCCCCTTCCGCGTTGGTCGTTGCGGTGCCGGCGGCAGCCGCGTATTCCGTTGCGGGTTAATTAGCGCGCGCCTGCGCAAAAGCAAACGTTCTGCACGTCACATCTGCTTGCCCGATTTCGCAAATCCCGGGGAGGCCGTGACGGTACCGAGACACCGCGAATGATCGAGATCGTCCCCATCTACCTCGCCGCCGGCGTGTTCTCGGGCATCGTGTCGGGACTGTTCGGGGTCGGCGGCGCGTTCGCGCTGGCGCCCGCCCTGATCCTCACCCTCTCCTTCCAGGGCGTCGACCCGGTCAACATCATGCACCTGACCATCGCCACCGCGCTGGCGACCCAGGTGGTGACGGCGATCCTGACGACGGTGCTGCGCTACCGTGCCGGCGACCTGCTGGTGCCGCTGGTCGGCCGGCTGGCGCCCTTCGTGGCCGCCGGTGCCATTGCCGGAGCCGCCATCGGCGACGCGCTGCCGGGCATCGTGCTGCAGTTCATGTTCATCGGCTTCGTCGCCGTCTCGATCGTCCGCGCGCTCCTCCAGCAGGGCCGGCGCACTGCCGGCGGGGCGGGCGGCGCGCAACCGTCCCACGCGCGCGGGCCCGCCGTCTGGTTCCTCGCCACCCTCTCGGGGGCGTCGGGCGGCGTGCTGGGCCCCGGCCCGGCGATCCTGCTGGCGCCGCAGCTGCGCAAGCTGGGCTTCACAATGCCGGTGATCGCGGCGACCAGCGCCTCGCTGGCGGGCCTCGTCGGCCTTACGGCGGCGGGCGGCTACATTCTCGGCGGCATCGACGAGCCCGGCCTGCCGGCCGGAAGCCTCGGCTACCTCTACCTGCCGGGATTCTTCGCCCTGACGGCCGGAGCGCTGGCTGGCTCGCCGCTGGGCATCCGGTTCTCGCACCGCATCGCCGACCGGCTGCAGGCCTGGCTGTTCATCGCCTACCTGTCGGCCGTGCTGGCGATCATGGTCTCCCACACGCTGTGAGCAACCCGCCCCGGCGCCTCATGCAAGGCTGAGGCTCGGCCGCGCCATTGCCAGCGCACATGCCTGCGACTATGGGAGGTGGCAGGAGGGCCGGGTGCCGCTGGAAATCATCGCCATCTATGTCGCCATGGGCGTGTTCGCCGGCATCGTCGCCGCGATGTTCGGCGTCGGCGGCGGGTTCGCCGTCGCGCCGATCCTGCTGATCGCGCTAACGGTGCAGGACATCGGCGGCGCGCAGCGCATGCACCTGACCGTCGGCACCACCCAGGCCGTGATCCTGGTGACGGCCAGCTATTCCGCGGTCCTGCGCTGGCGCGCCGGCGACACCTACGTCCCGCTGGTCATGCGCTTCGTGCCGCTGGTCGCTATCGGGGCGATCCTCGGTGCCGCGCTGGGCGACGCGCTGCCGGGCGGCGTGCTGAAGGCGATCTTCATCTTCTTCATCGCGCTGACCATCGCGCGCGGCCTGCTGAGCAAGCGGATCGTCGATTTCCAGAGCGGCACCGACCTGTCGGGCGTGCGCGGGCCGGAATACTGGATCGCCGGCAGCCTCGCGGGCTTCCTCGGCTCGCTGATGGGGCCCGGCCCGGCCGTGCTCGTCGCGCCGTTCCTGCGCAAGCTGCGCTTCTCCATGGCGACGACCGTGGGCACCTGCTCGACCCTGGCGGCCTGCCTCGGCCTGTTCGCGGGCGGCACCTACGTGATCGGCGGACTGGGCGAGGCGGGCCTGCCGCCCGGCAGCCTCGGCTATCTCTACCTGCCGGCCTTCGCCGGGCTCGCCGTCGGCGGCCTCGCCGGCGCGCCGCTGGGCCTGCGCATCTCGCACAGGCTCGACGACCACTTGCAGGGTCGCCTGTACCTCGTGTACCTCGCCGTGGTGCTCGTCGTGATGCTCCTGCACGGCCGTATCGACGGCTGACGGACGTCGGGGCCGGAGGAGACGGCGTGCTTCACGAGATTTTCCTGATCTACCTCGCCGCCGGGGCCCTGGCCGGCTTCGTCGCCGCGCTGTTCGGCGTCGGCGGCGCCTTCACCATGGCGCCGGCGCTGATCATCGGCCTGCCGCTGCAGGGGGTGGCCGACGGGCTGGTCATGCACATCTCGGTCGGCACCGCGCTGTCGGTCATGGTCGCGACCTCGGTCTACATCTCGGTGCTGCGCTACCGGGCCGGCGACCTGCAGCTGACGCTGCTCTGGCGGTTCGCCCCCGTAGTGATGCTGGGGGCCCTCGCCGGCTCGCTGTTCGGCGATGCCCTGCCGGGGGTCGTGCTGAAGATGATCTTCATCGCGGTGATCGCGCTGACCATCCTGCGGGGCCTCTTCTACAAGGGCCACGCGACGGTGGCGGGCGGCGGCGACCTCGACAAGGCGCGCGGGCCCCTGCTGTGGCTGTACGGGACGGTGTGCGGGTTCTCGGGTGCGCTGCTCGGGCCCGGCCCCGCGATCATCACCGGACCCTACCTGCGACGGCTGCGCTATCCGACGCGCATGGTCGCCGCGACGGCCTCGGCGATCTCGGGCCCGCTGGGGGTCGCATCGGCCGTCGGATACATCTATGGCGGCCTGAACGAGCCGGACCTGCCCGCCTACGCGCTGGGCTACATCTACGGCCCGGCCTTTGCCGGCCTGGCGCTCGGCGCGATGTTCGGCTCGCCGCTGGGCGTGCGCGTCTCGCACCGCATCGCGGACGTGCTGGTCCACCGGCTGTTCATCTCGTATCTCGGCCTACTGCTGGCCGTGATGCTGATCTGGGGGCGCTAGAGGCTCGTCCGGTCGGCGGCGAAGCCCGTGGCGAGCACGCCCGCGCTTTCCCTGAGCACCGGAATCCCCCACAGGACCGGATACACTAAGCCGCGCCCCGGGGCGTGCCAGACATTGTCGGTCTCGTCATAGACCAGCCGCTCCCGCGACACGGGATCGACCGGCACGGGCGCGGCGGCGATGCCGCGATCGCGTTTGGCGACGACGAGCGCCGCACTGCGGTTGTTCGGGTTGTGCAACACCTCGGTCAGCCGGTGCTCGACCACCTCGCCGCCCAGCCGCGTGGCATGGCCGGCCAGGTCTCGGACATAGCCGTGCGTGTCCATGTAGGCCCGCTGGGCGTCACTGCCCAGCTCGTAGGACGGCTCGAACAGAACCAGGCCGCGCCGCGCGACGCGCAACAGTTCCGACAGCAGGAACACCTCCCACCCCCGGTTCGGTTCCAGCGCGTGGGTCGTCACGACGACGTCGATGCAATTGTCGGGCAGCGGGATCTGCGCCATGTCGGCCACGAAGATCCGCGTCCGGGCGACGACATGGCTGCCGACCCGTTCGCGGTAATGGTTCCAGCCGACATGCAGGCGGCTCCACGAAAGGTCGAACCCGACGATCCGGTCGATCGTGTCGAGCTTGCGGCGCAGCAACAGCGTGTTGGTCAGTTCCCCGCAGCCGGCATCGAGCAGGTTCTCGGCCTCGGGGAAGTGCGCCCTGATGAACCCGACCTGCTCGCCCACGATGGCGTCGTAGAGGCCCGGATCGGCGGCATGGTTGCGGACATACTGCCCGGCCTGGAGTTCATAGGCGATCTCGATCGCCTCCACGGCATTGCCGGCGTCTGCATCGCGATGGGTCTGCAGGACGTTGCCGCCCCGCCGGAACGCCTCGCGCGAAACTTCGAGACTTGCGTACTTGATCACCGCCGCACTTCGCTCCCCGAAAACGCGATCCCGCGCGCGAATCCCCGCGCCCGGCCGATGATCCGTCAAACTGGTTAATGAATGCCTGCCGGCGCGCGTACGCGGCTACCGCGCGAAGGCCGCGCGGGCGCTATTCGACCGTCACGCTCTTGGCGAGGTTGCGCGGCTGGTCGACGTCGGTGCCCTTGGCCACGGCCGTGTGATAGGCGAGCAGCTGGATCGGGATTGCATAGAGCAGCGGCGCGACGAACGGGTTGACCGAGGGCATCTCGACCGCCGCGAACGCCTTGTCCGACAGGCGCGCCATGCCGGCCCGGTCGGACATGAAGATCACCTTGCCGCCGCGCGCGATCACCTCCTCGACATTCGACAGTGTCTTGTCGAACAGCGCGTCGTTGGGCGCCAGCACGATCACCGGCACGTCGCTGTCGATCAGCGCGATCGGGCCGTGCTTCATCTCGCCGGCGGCATAGCCCTCGGCGTGGATGTAGGAAATCTCCTTGAGCTTGAGCGCGCCCTCCATGGCCAGCGGGAAGGCGGTGCCGCGCCCGAGATAGAGCACGTCGCGCGCCTTGGCCACGTCGCGCGCGATCGCGCGCAGCGCCTCGTCATGGTTGAGCACCTCTGTCATGCGCGAGGGCACCCCGGTCAGCGCGCCGGCCAGCGCGGCCGCAACGGCATCGTCGACCACGCCGCGGGCCCGCGCCGCCGAGATGGCGAAGCAGGCGAGCACGGCGAGCTGGGTGGTGAAGGCCTTGGTCGAGGCGACGCCGATCTCGGGGCCGGCCAGGGTCGGCAGGACGACATCGGATTCGCGCGCCATCGAGCTCTCGCCGACATTCACGACCGAGACGACGTGCTGGCCCTGCGCGCGGCAGTGGCGCAGCGCGGCCAGCGTGTCGGCGGTCTCGCCCGACTGGCTGACGAACAGCGCCACGCCGCCCTCGGGCATCGGCGCCTCGCGATAGCGGAACTCCGAGGCGATATCGATCTCGACCGGGATGCGCGCCACCTGCTCCAGCCAGTACTTGGCGACCCAGCCGGCGTAGCAGGCCGTCCCGCAGGCGACCACGGTGATGCGCGGCACGCGCGCCAGGTCGAACGGCAGGTCGGGCAGGCTGATCTCGCGCGTCGCGGCGTTGATGAAGGACTGCAGCGTGTCGCCGACCACCGCGGGCTGCTCGAAGATTTCCTTCTGCATGAAGTGATCGTAATTGCCCTTGCCGATCAGCGCACCCGACAGTTCGGTCTCGCGGATCGGCCGCTCGGCGGCGTCGCCCGCCTCGTCGAAGACCTGCGCGCCGTCATGGGTGATGACGGCCCAGTCGCCCTCTTCCAGATAGCAGATGCGCTTGGTCAGGGGCGCCAGCGCCAGCGCATCGGAGCCGAGGAACATCTCGCCCTCGCCATAGCCGACCGCGAGCGGGCTGCCGCGGCGCGCGCCGATCATCAGATCTTGCTCGCCGGCGAACACGATCGCCAGCGCGAACGCGCCCTGCAGGCGCGGCAGGGTCTCTGCCACCGCCTCGCGCGGCGAGGCGCCGTCCTCCAGGCTCTGGGTCAGCAGGACGGCGACGGCCTCGGTGTCGGTGTCGCTCTCGAAATTGTGGCCCTTGGCCACCAGCTCGGCGCGCAGCTCCTGGAAGTTCTCGATGATGCCGTTGTGGACGACGGCCACGCGCGAGGTGGCATGGGGATGGGCGTTGCTCTCGTTGGGCACGCCATGGGTCGCCCAGCGCGTGTGGCCGATGCCGGCATCGCCGGGCAGCGGGTTTCCGTCGAGGA
Source organism: Rhodospirillaceae bacterium (assembly GCA_038117265.1). Taxonomy (GTDB): domain Bacteria; phylum Pseudomonadota; class Alphaproteobacteria; order UBA6615; family UBA6615; genus JAYPUG01. The sequence goes on along the minus strand of JAYOFO010000003.1, from coordinate 6,409 downwards.
TCGCGGCCAGGTTGGCGAGCTTGCCCTGGGCCCGGCGGCGCTGGATCGAGCCGTTCACCAGGGTCGCGATGCCGGCGGAATCGTAGCCGCGATACTCGAGCCGGCGCAGCCCCTCCAGCAGGCGCGGCGCGACGTCTTCGGACCCGAGAATGCCGATGATCCCGCACATGGGTTCAGCCCCTGCCCTTCTTCCTCGTCTCGCGGAACGCCGCCGCCCAGCCCGGCTTGGCGACCTGCTCGGCCCGCTCGATCACCAGCGCGTCGGCCGGCACGTCCTTCGAGATGGTGCTGCCGGCCGCCACGATCGCGCCGCCGCCGACCGTCACCGGCGCGACCAGCGCGGTGTTCGAACCGATGAAGGCGCCCTCGCCGATGTCGGTTAGGTGCTTGTCGAAGCCGTCGTAATTGCAGGTGATGGTGCCGGCGCCGATGTTGGTGCCCGCGCCGACCCGCGCATCGCCGATGTAGGTCAGGTGGTTGGCCTTGGCGCCCACGCCGATGTCGGCGTTCTTGATCTCGACGAAGTTGCCGACATGGGCATCCGGCCCGATCCTCGCGCCGGGGCGCAGCCGGGCGTACGGCCCGATGATCGCGCCGCTGGCGACCGTCGCGCCCTCGAGATGGCTGAAGGCGCGGATCTCGACATCGTCGGCAACCGTCACGCCCGGCCCGAAGACGACGTTGGGTCCGACCACCACGTCGCGGCCCAGCGCCGTGTCGTGGTGGAACCAGACCGTCGCGGGCTCGACCAGCGTGGCGCCGTTGTCCATCGCGCGGGCGCGCAGCGCGTCCTGCACCACCCGCTCGGCGAAGGCCAGGTCGGCGCGCGAGTTGATGCCGAGCAGTTCGCCCTCGCTCCCTTCGACCGCAACCGCCGCGTGGCCGGCGTCGCACGCCAGCGCGACCGTGTCGGTCAGGTAGTACTCGCCCTTGGCATTGTCAGTGTCGAGCCGGTCGAGCAGGCCGAACAGGTGCCGGCCGTCGAACGCCATGACGCCCGAATTGCAGAGGTTGACCTCCAGCTGGTCGGGCGTGGCGTCGCGCGCCTCGACGATCGCCGTCAAATTTCCGTCGCCGTCCGTGATCAGCCGGCCGTACTGGTGGAAGCGCGAGGGCCGGAAACCCAGGACCGAAACCGCCGCGCCGCCGGCGCACGCGCCAGCGACCCGGCGCATGGTCTCGGCCGTCACCAGCGGGGTATCGCCGTAGAGCACGAGGACGGTGCCGTCGAACCCCTCGATCTCGGCCCGCGCCGCGCGCACCGCGTCACCGGTGCCGTTCTGGTCGGCCTGCACGCAGGTCGGGTGCGGCGCCACGGCGGCGGCCACGTCGTCCATGCCCGGCCCGACCACGACCACCACCTTGGCGGGCGCGAGTTCGGCGACGGTGTCGAGCAGGTGCGCGATCATCGGCCGCCCGGCCAGCGCATGCATCACCTTGGGCAGGCGCGACTTCATGCGTGTGCCCTTGCCCGCGGCAAGCACGACGACCGCGATCCGGGCACAGGTGGGCGCGGATGGGGAGGAATCGGTCATGGCGTCACGCGCCCGTTGCGCGCGCGGATGGAGGGGTCAGGTTCGGCATGTCGGTCCCGCAGAAAACCGGCACGGAAGGTGCCACACCGACGCGAATCGGACCAAGTCACGAATTGTTCCCGATTGTTGCGGGACTAGCCGCCGGAATCCGCGCTGCCGAACACCAGCGCCCCGCCGGCACCTCGCGCGGTAACCAGGTGCGCGAAGCCGTTGCCCCACGGCGTCGTCAGCTCCAGGCGCACCGGCACCTTGCTGCCCTCCACACCGAAATCGACCCCGACATCGGCGAGCCAGATGGCGACCTCCAGGTCCTGCAGGCGCTTGCGGTCGGGCCGGAAGCCGGCGATCCGCTCGAAGGTCAGGCGGCACCCCTCGGCATGGCCCGAAAACGGCGCATAGCGGCTCGGCTTCAACTCCTGCGCCGGCAGCGGCGTCATGTTCGCGTCATAGCGGCGGCGCCCGTCATAGACCGCGGTCGTCGGCCGGCAGCCCTCGCCCCGCGCCGCGGCGAGCACCAGCGCGGTGACAGCGCTGGTCGGGTCCATCGCGCCCAGGATCATCTCGGGCGCGACCTTGTCGTAATCCTCGCGGCTGTAGGGCGGCTCGGCGAAGACGCGCTGGGCGAAGCCGCCGGCGTAGTCGATGCCGACCGTGCGCGCGCGGCCCTTCCAGACGTTCGCGGTGCGGTATGCCTGGGGCACGATCTTGCCGTCGCGCCAGGCGCCCTCGCTGGATGCGCGCAGCCGCCAGTCGAACACCGCGCCGACGATCCCCGCCGTCTCGAGCCGCACGCTGGTGCGGTAGTCGTCCGCCTCCGTCTCGACCGTGACGTCGAAGCGGATCGCGTGCAGCCCGCCGGTGTAGACATCGTAGGTCAGCGCGAAGCCCGGCGGCCCTGGGCGCGAGGGCGCGCGCGCATCCCCCGTTTTGTCGGGGGGTGTCATCGCCTGCTCGCCGTCGGCCCTCGCGGGACCGGCGAACAGGCCGGCACAGACCAGCAGGCCGAACGTCAGTACGACGCGCAACATGGGTGCCTCCGTCGGAAGCGGGAAACCCAGACGAACGTTATGTGCGCAAGTGCCGGACGGATTCAAGGCCTGACGGGTCACACGCGACCGGGTGGGCTAGAGTTCCTCGAAGATATCCGCAATCGGCGTTTCGCGGACATCCGCTGCCGGCCGCGAGAAGAAGAGCTCGGTGTAATACGCGCCCGCATCCTCGAGCCCCGCCGGATCGAGCCCGAGACCTCCGAGCCGCGCGAGCACGTCGCCGCGCTCCTGGCCGGACTCGAAACCGCGCTGAACGAATGTATGTCCTTCCAGCTTCTCGGTGACCAGCCCCCGCGCGGCGAGCGCGGCCTCGATCGGTTCGTAGGGGAACATGCGCAAAACCAGCGAGGCGACCCACGGCGGGCGCGGCCCTGCCGCGGCATCGACCAGCCGACCGAACGTGTTCTGCGTCACGTAGCCGACGCAGCCGGTCGAGATGATGACGTCGATGTCGCCGACGATCTCGCGCGCCGATGCCGAAATCTCGTCGGTCTCCAGATCCGCTACGATGCCCGCGTCGAGCAGCCCGGCCTCGCGCGCGTAGTCCACGGCGTTCTGCGCGATGTCGAGGCCGACGAACGCCAGGTCGTCGGGCTCGGTGTCCGACAGCAACGTGTCCTCGTCGCGCGCCAGCAGGTCCGCCCGATCGAGGCGCCGCGTCTCGCCGGCGGTGTAGTGATCGTAGAGGTCGTCGAGATGCAGCCCGTATTTCAGGAGCGCGGCGTTGACGCCGTAGGAGCACCGATATCGAGAATGTTGGGGGTCTCGGCACCGCGCTGTCGGCGGAAGGTCTCGAACACGGCCTCGAACAGGGGCTTCGCGTTCAGGGGAATTCGGTAGTCGACCTGTTGCAGGGTTCGAAAATACAGCCGCGGGTCACGCGCGTTGTAGATGCCCGTGTATTCGGCCTTGGCTTCGTTGATCGCGTCGTAATCGATGCGTTCGGACATGATGATACAACGGGCTTGCCGGCCCGTCCTTTTCCTCGCTCGGGTTGGTGAAGTGCGCGGACCATAACCGATCCGCACCCCGAACGCACCCCGAGGCCCGGAATCCCCTGCCCTGCGCCGCGATTCGCGCCGGCCGCAGCCCGCGCCCGCGGTGCCTAGCGCTCGGCCTGTCCCGTCCCGCGGCGGACCGCATCGCGGATCACGTCCAGCACGAGCTCGGTGCCCTTCTCGATCAGCACCACGTCGTTGCCGACGATCACCCGCTCGGTATCGGTACGCTAGGGAAGCCGCGCCTCGAGATCCTCGGGCAGGGCGCGCTTCTGCAGGCCCGGCGGCAGGCGGCCGCGTTCGGAGAGCTGGCGCTCCAGGCCCGGGGGCTGGCGGTCGCGCTTGGCAAGCCCGGGCGGCAGGCCGTCCTTGCCCTTGCCCTTCCCCTTGTCGGCATGGGAGCCCTTGCCGGCGTGGGCGCCGCGACGGTCATCGTCGTCTTCCTTGTCGTCCGCGTCATCCGACTCCCGGTCGATGACGCCCGTTTCGGTCAGCACCTCGCGGATGACCCGCCGTTCCAGGTCGCTGAACACGCGGCCGACCCGCGAGTCCTCCCGGGTCACGCCATTCCGGGTCTCGCCTTTCTGGATCGTGGTGGACGACTGGGCGAGCGCGGCACCGGTGCCGAAGGCCAGGGTGGCGGTGCGGACGAGGATGGCGGCGGCAAGCTTGCGAAACATGATCTACTCCCATCACGTGAAAACACAGGGGCCACGCTCGGCGGCAAATGCGGCGGTGATATGGTCGTTTCGCGGAGCCACCGGGGCAAGACCCGACCGCAGAAACGGCCGGGAACGGCAGAGGCGGGCCGCTTGCTTGACACCGCCCGACCCACGGCCCTATAGGTCCGCCGTCCCGAAACGGACGGGCGCGTAGCTCAGCGGGAGAGCACTGCCTTCACACGGCAGGGGTCGCTGGTTCAATCCCAGCCGCGCCCACCATTTTCGAATGCTACGTAACTGACTTAGTTACAACGACTTACCGCTAATTAAGCGGCAGAGTCACGACCGGGTTTCCAGCAACAAAACCGCTCTTGTTCCAATCCTGTGCCACAGGAGATGGAATTGGCGACGTTTATGAAGCGCAATGGCCGCTATACGGCGCGTGTCAGGCGCGGCGGAAACCCAACGCAGATAAAAACATTCGACAGGCTAACGGACGCTCGGCGATGGGCAATCAAGACCGAGCAGTAGAAGAGTTCCCCCTCGTCTGGCTGCTCCTGAAGGCTCACCTTTGTCCCCCCTGGCTAGCGGGATACCTGTTGCTCCCTCTTGGCTCTCTAAGGGGCAACAGTGGCTAACACAGGGGCAAAATCTGGCCCTATAGCGGCATTGGCCCTTCAGCGTGCTGAGCTTGATACTACTGGTACCGGCGGCTATCTTTCCGATAGCAGATTACCGCCTCACGACCCAACCAAACGAACCCTCTTACATTAGTTGGCCCCTTGATCGGACGCAGGGCAATCAAACTTGCCAAGAGAGATTTTCAGCACCCAGGAGCAAAAATGTTGAAGTTTGTTAAAATTTTGGCCTGCGCGGTCTTTCTTTCCAGCACGTTCACGGCGTCAGTCAGCGCAGAAGGACTCGACGATACAGCAGCATGCGCTGGTATCGTGATTGGTAACGGAGCTGTCGATCACTCAAACAACGAGGAGCAAGCTTTCGACTCGGCTGGATCAATCGCTTATGCGGCTTTTCTCGGACATGTCATGTCCGCAAAATTCTCGGACGAAGACCTCCAACTTGCTGATCAAATACTTGCATCTAACATAGACGCCGTTATCAATAAGGCAAACTCTGGAACGTTTAACGACGAAACCTACGAATAGGTTATCGGATGCTATCGTATGCTCGCTCTTTTGCTGATGGAGCATTCCGAAGTCATCATTAAGAACGCCTCAAAAATAAAAGACCTCGGAGGCAAGGGCATGTCGCGTATGAAGCGTGTGTTGAACGCCGGAAGGTAGCCAACGTGCTAGAGGACCTGGGTAAAAATGGCAGGCGCCCCGCGAAACTTAGGGTCAGGACTCATAACCAGTAGGCAATGAGCGCCGCGATCTGCACGGCGGCGAGGAAGTTGGCCGCGAGCTTGTCGTAGCGAGTAGCGACACGGCGGAAGTCCTTCAGGCGACAGAACATGCGTTCGATGTCGTTGCGCCCGCGATAGAGGAAGGGGCTGAAGCAGCCCTTCCAGCGGCGGTTTGCCTTGAAC
>JAYOFO010000003.1:0-606 GCA_038117265.1 Rhodospirillaceae bacterium | reverse complement strand
GAAGGATTTATCCCAACTCGAACCGCGTACATCGACACTATTCGACAGGGTCATGCCTCATACCCAGTATGCGATGAGCGCCGCGATCTGAACGGCGGCGAGGAAGCAGGCTGCGAGTTTGTCGTATTGGGTGGCGACGCGGCGGAAGTCCTTCAGGCGACAGAACATACGCTCGATGGCGTTGCGTCCGCGATACAGGTAGGGGCTGAAGCAACCCTTCCAGCGGAGGTTTGCCTTGAACGGGATGTTGGGCACCGCACTTCGGCTCTCGATGAAGCGGCGGATGGCATCAGCATCATAGGCCTTGTCGGCCATCACGATGGCGCCTTCCGGCACGGCTTGAAGCAACGCCAGTGCCTGCGGTGCATCGGCGGCATTGCCGCCCGTCAGCAGGAAGGTCAGCGGCCGACCATGACCGTCGCACACAGCATGCAACTTGGTGTTCCGGCCGCCGCGGCTTACGCCGATCGCCTGGCGGGACGCCCCCCTTTTCCGCCAGCGGCCGAGCGATGCGCCTTGACGTGCGTGCTGTCGAGCAGGACCTCGGCGGGCGGACCGCCAGCCGCAGCCAGGGCGGTGAACGCCGCCTGCCACACGCCTTTCTCA
>JAYOFO010000002.1:0-123505 GCA_038117265.1 Rhodospirillaceae bacterium | reverse complement strand
GGTGGCGATGTGGCGCGCCCCGCCATTGCCCAGCACGATCGCCTCGATCAGCGCCGTCCAGGCGAGGTTGTTCACATGGTCGAGCGGTGCTCCGCCGTCGATCAGGGTGCGGACCACCGCGTCGTGGCCCAGATGCGCCGCGGCGATCAGGGCCGTCCCGGCATAGCGGCTGGTGACGAGGGTCGGATCGCCGCCGCCTGCCAGGGCGATTTCGATCATGGTCGGGTCGTAGGCGACCGCCTCGATCAGCGCCTGGGCCGCCGCATGGTGGCCGAAATGGGCGGCGACCATGAGCGCGGTTCGCCCATGCGCGTCGCGCGCATCGAGGTTCGCGCCAGCCGCGACCAGCGCGCGAACCGTTTCGACATCGCCGGTTGCCGCGGCCTTGTGCAGCCCGTCATAGGCCGCGATCTCGACCGCGCCGGGCGGCACCTGGGCGGACGCCGGCATGCCGAGGCCGGCGGCGAGGGCCGCGGCGGCCAGGAAGGTTCTCCAGTGTGCCGATATCATGATGTCCTCCTGCCGACCCGCCACATCGGGATATTGTAGAGCAGGAAACTGCCGGCGCCCGCCACCCCGACGAGCAGGGCGACCGGCAGCAAACCGTCATGGGGCAACATGCCCGAAACCTGGCCGAAGCCCGCGCCCACGGACATCTGCAGGAACATCAGCAGGCCCGAAGCCGAGCCGGCGACGGCCGGATTGACGCTGACGGCGCCGGCCTGGGCATTCGGCATGGCCAGGCCGTGGAACAGGCCGATGCAGAATCCCGGCAGGAAGACCGCCCAGGGGGTGTTCCATCCGGCGATCACCAGGGCGGGCACGAGCAGCGCGAAGGTGGCGGCCCCGGCGCTGCCGATCCGGATCATCCGGTCGATGCCGATCCGCTCGGTGAGCCGCGAGCTCAAGACCGTGCCGATGAAGAAGCTCGAGGTCAGGAACATGAAGAACAGGCCGAACGCCGATGGCGAGCGGTCGAACACCTCGATCATCACGAACGGCATACCGCCCGCGATCACCATGAACATGCCCATGCCGCAGCCGGCATAGCCCGCATAGGCGACGAAGGCGGGCGTGCGCAGCAGGCCCGGAAAGGCCCGCAGCATCTGGATGAACAGGTTGCCGCCCCCGACGGGGACGTGGGTCTCGCGGATGCCGGGAATGACGACGACAAGGGCGATCATGCCCATCGCGGTCGCCAGCGCGAAGACCCAGTGCCAGCCGGCGAACTCGACGATGAACCCGCCGATCACCGGGGCGAGAATGGGGGCGAGCACGACCACCGACATGACGTGGCCGATGATCTTGGCCGATTGCTCGCGGCTGTAGAGGTCGCGGATGATCGCGCGGCTGACGACCATTCCGGCGCCGCCGCCGAAGGCCTGAACCACCCGCCCGAGGATCAGGGTCTCGATGTCGGGCGACCAGATGCAGATGCCGCTGCCCCCGATGAAGACGATCAGGCCGAAGATGGCGACGGGCTTACGCCCGTAGCGGTCGGCCGCGGGGCCGTAGGCGATGGTCGAGATCGCCATGACGACGACCGCCAGGGTCAGGGTCAGCTGCACCAGGGCATTGCTGGCCTGGAAGGTTGCCTCCAGCGTCGGCAGGACCGGCAGGATCACGTGGATGGTGATGGGGCCCAGCCCGGCGATGAGCGCGAGAACGACGATCAGCTTGAAATCGCGCGGGGCGGACATGCGGGCGCTCGGCAGGGGGCGAGAGTGGTCGAACGGATGAATCGGGGCCGGCTTTTCAAGCCCCCAACGTCTCTGTATAGAGGCCGCAGGCGCACCGCCAAACCAAAAAGCCGGGCATCAGACCTGAACGCACGACCTTATACGGAGGGGGACAAGCACGATGTCGAAGCAGACCGAACGCCGCCGCGACAACCAGCAGTGGATGCTGGACTGGATCATCAAGACCACCGGCCGGGTCCAGAACTTCGCTTATGACAACCGGATCGTCCCGCCCGAGGTGAAGTCCTACGCCCAGATCCACCGCATCGTCGACAAGCATGCGCGCCACGTCGTCGCGATCGCCGAAGCGGCGGAAAAGGCGGGCCACACCCAGACGGCTGCCGAGCTCTACTGGGTCGCGTCCGAGCATTACCGCGAGGCGCAGCACACTATCTTCGAGGACGACAACCCCGAGAAGATCTACCTCCACGGCATGCTGCTGAAGTGCTTCGACAAGGTCATGCAGTACGCATCGCACCCCATCGAGCGGGTCGAGATTCCGTTCGAGGGCAACTACATCCAGGGTGTGCTCCATATGGTGCCGGGTGCCGAGAAGGCGCCGACGGTGGTGTTCTGCCCGGGCATGGACATGACCAAGGAGGCGTTCGTCGACGCGCTCAACCATCCCTTCGTCAACCGCGGGCTCAACTGCCTGCATCTCGACGGGCCGGGGCAGGGGACGTCGAACATCCGCAAGATTCGCGTCACGCTCGACAATTACGAGCGCGCCGGCTCCGCCGCCATCGACTATCTGTGCGCGCGGCCCGAGGTCGATCCCGACCGGATCGCGGTGTCGGGTTTCTCCATGGGCTCCTACTGGGGCATGCGGCTTGCCGCCCTCGACGATCGGGTCAAGGCGGTTGCCACGGCGGCCGCCTGCTACGGCCCCAAGACGGCGATATTCGAGCAGGCCTCGCCGCGCTTCAAGCAGGTGTTCATGTACATGGCCGGCATCCACGACGAGGACGAGTTCGACGAGTTCGCCTCCAAGATGGTGCTCGACGATGTGGCCGATAAGGTGAAGTGCCCGGCGCTGCAGGTGACTGGCGAGTACGACCCGCTGGCGCCGCTCGACACGGTGCTGCCGATCTACGAGAAGGTGCCGGCGCCTAAGGAGCTGTGGGTGATCGAGAACGACTTCCACAACCCGCGCAACCGCCCGAATTTCGGCGGGATCGATTTCTACGGCTACCTCGCCGACTGGATCAACGACGTGTTCGCCGGCAAGATCGCGCCCGACCACCGGCGCGAAATCCTGGTGCCCGAGCATTCCGGTATCGGCCCCTATGTCGATCAGATGTCGGGCGGCTTCACGCTGCCCGAACGGATCGGGGCGCCGACGGGTCTGATGCCCGAACAGCTCGGACCGGCCGGCATCAGAAATGACTGATCGCGCGAGCTCGTCCCCATGTCCGCCAATGACGAATTGATCGCACTCGACGCGGTCGAGGCCGTCGCCCGCCTTCGCGCGGGCGAGGTCTCGCCGCTCGAACTGGTGGAGGCCGCGGCCGCGCGCATCGCTGAAGTGAACGAGGCCGTCAACGCGGTCGTCACCCCCTGCCTCGATCAGGCGCGCGAGACCGCCCGGGGCTTCGACGTGGCGGCGGGCGACGGCCCCGGCTGGCTCGCCGGGCTGCCGGTGGTGGTCAAGGATCTGAACGAGACGGCGGGCGTGCGCACCACCTTCGGCTCGCCGGTCTTCGCCGACAATGTGCCGGCGTGCGACGAGGTGATGGTCGCCACGCTGAAGCGCAGCGGTGCAATCGTGCTGGGCAAGGCGAACACGCCGGAGTTCGGCGCCGGTGCCAACACCTTCAACGAGGTGTTCGGCAAGACCCGCAACCCGTGGAACACGGCGATGACCTGCGGCGGCTCGTCGGGCGGGTCGGCCGTCTCGGTCGCCACCGGCATGTCGTGGCTGGCGACGGGCAACGATCTCGGCGGCTCGCTGCGCACGCCCGCGAGCTTCTGCTCCATCGTCGGCCTGCGGCCGTCGGTCGGCCGGGTCGCCCAGGGCGACGGGCTGATGTGGCAGGACATCCACCAATCGCTCGTGGCCGAGGGGCCGCTGGCGCGCACCGTCGCCGATGTAGCGCTGATGCTGGATGCCCAGTGCGGGCGGCATCTGCACGACCCGAAATCCCTGCCGCGTCCCGACACGCCCTTCCTCGCCGCCGCGCAGGCCCCGAAGGCGCCGGTGCGCGTCGGCTTCACGCCGAACCTGGGCATCGGCCCCGTCGACCCGGAAGTGGCCGCGATCTGCGAGGCCGCGGCGAACCGGTTCGCAGAGGCGGGCGCGACGGTCGAGGCGGCGTGTCCCGACTTCACCGGCGCGATGGACATGTTCCAGACGCTGCGTGCGGCCCTGTTCGCGGCCATCGCCGCGCCGCTGCTCGACAACCATCGCGATCAGCTCAAGCCCGAGATGGTCTGGCAGGTCGAGAAGGGGATGGCGTTGTCGGCGGGCGCGGTCGGCCGCGCCGCGATCGCGCGCACCGCGCTTTGCCACCGGGTCGCGGACTGGTTCGGCGACCACGACGTTCTGGCGCTGCCGGCCGCCATCGTGCCGCCCTTCGATGTCGACATCCGCTACGTGACCGAGGTCGATGGGCACGCCTTCGACAACTATGTCGACTGGATCTACATCACCTATGCCATCACGCTGACGGGGTGCCCGGCGATTTCGGTGCCGTGCGGGTTCACCGAGAGCGGCCTGCCGGTCGGACTGCAGCTCGTCGGCCGGCCGTTTGGCGAGGCGGAACTGTTGCGCCATGCCGCGAAGTTCGAGGAAATCGCAGGCCTCGGAAAGCTGACGCCGCTGGTGCCGCGCGACCCGGGTGCGCCGGCCTAGCTGCCGGATTTGGACCGGGCAGGGCGCCGCGGTTCGGCTGTCTTCGGTGCTGTTCCGGTCGCCGACGGTTTTTGGACGTCGGCGAGATCCTTCATGTAGATCGCCTTGCCGTCGCCCGCCCGATAGAAGTCGGGCAGTTCCACTGCCAGGCGAAAGCCGCAGCGCTCGTAGAAGGCGCGCGTCGAGTCGTAGCGTGCCGAGGTGGAGGTGTCGATGTAGACGCGCCGCGCGCCCTCGCTGTGCATTCTGGCCTCGGCGCGCGTCATGATCTCGCGACCCAGCCCCTGGCGCTGCATTTCGGGGTGAACGGCGATCCAGTACAGGTCGTGGCGGTCGTCGGTTCCGGGGATCGGTCCGAAGCAGGCGTATCCCAGAAGCCTCTGGCCGAGCGTCGCGAGGATGAACTCGTAGCCGCTGTCGCGGCCGCGTGCGATGCGTTCCTCGACCAGTTCGGCGGCGATATCGGATTCCGGCGACGTGAACATGCCGGTGCCGGAAACAAGCGCCCGCACCTTCTCGATGTCTTCCTGGCGAATCTGTTCGCGCCACGTGATGTCGCCGGCGGCGCTCGGCCGCTCGTTCCTGCGACGGACGAACGACGGCCTGGGGTCTTCGATTCCGGCTCTGAGGCCGACGAAGAACCGGCGCGCGTTCACGCCCAGAGTGCGGATCCTGTAGCCACCCTCCTGCACGACGACGATCGGATGGCCGGTCTCGCCGATCATGCGGCCGATGGTCTCGAAGTCGTTGGCGCGGTGCGGCCAGGTTCCGGTGGGATCGCCGTTCGCGGTGTCGAAACCCACGGCGAGGACGAGGTAGTCGGGCTCGAAGCGGGCGATGCGGTTGAGGGCCGCGTGCAGGGTCTCGCGGTATTGATCCACGGTGATCGTTTCAGGGAGCGGCAGGTTGACGTTGAGTCCCGCGCCCGCGCCGCGGCCCGATTCTTCGCGAAAGCCGGTGAAGTAAGGGTATGCGAAGCGCGGATGGCCGTGGATCGACGCCGTCAGGACGTCGGAGCGCTCATAGAAGATGTTCTGTGCGCCGTTGCCGTGGTGGTAGTCGATGTCGAGCAATGCCACGCGCCCGTAGGACGACAGGTAGTTGGCCGCGATCGCGGCATTGTTGAAATAGCAGAACCCCCCGAACACGTTGCGCTCGGCATGGTGACCCGGCGGCCGGACCAGCGCATAGGCGGCGTGCGCGCCATCGCGGACCGCCTCGGCCGCGGTCAGCGCACAGTCGACGCAGCGGCGCGCGGCGAGATAGGCGTTCTCGTTCAGCGGCGTGAATGTGTCGATGCAGAAATATCCGGCCCGGACGGTCGCTTCCTTCGGAGGGCGGCTCTGGTTCCGGATCGGGAAGACGTAGGGATAGATCGACTGGTTCGCGGGAACCGAACGGCACGCGCGCTCGATATAGTCCACGAGCTTGCTGTCGTGGACCTCGCGGATGTAGCGGTCGCCGAAAGATTTCGGCGCAATCTTTTCGAACAGGCCGGACTTGTCCAGCTCGGCGAGGATGGAACGGATGCGGACCGGCGTTTCGACATAGCCCCGGTCGTGGACATGGTGGTCGAGATGCCGGTCGTTGACGACCAGCGGAATGCCCTTGGCGAGGCGATGGATGGGCGAGCCGTGATCGGCGGTTTCGGTGACGTAGCGCGGTTCGCGCAACGCATAGGCGCCGTCCCGGAACGAGCGGACCACCTTGTCGACATACTCGGGCGGACAGACCGTGCCGTACTTCCGCTCCAGGATGGAGCGCACGATGCGCCGCATGGCGGACGCCTCGGGCAGCCCGAATTTTCCCAGCCCGTCGAACATCAGATACGGCGGGTCCGGATCGCCAGGCGACAACGGGGTCTCGTACGCCGTGCCGACAATCGGCCGGACTCCGAACTGCTCGTAGAACCCGAGCCGCCGCGTATTCTGCCGGCGCGTCTTCTCGTCCGGGCTCAGCGCGGGATCGTCGGGCAGGCATTCGCAGAACAGGCCTATCGCGCCGAGCGCTTCGGCCTCCTCGCGAACGCGTTCGTAGAGTGCGCCGCCGACCCCGCGCCCTGGGCCGCCCGGCGCGGCGGAAATAAGGTCGAGCAGACAGTACCGGTCGTCCGGGGCGAACAGGAGGAGCGCGCAGGCGCGCACGTGGTTCCGGCCGTCCTCCGCGACGAACAGGATCGAGAGAAACCGGTAGTGCGGCGGGTTGTGGAGCTGTGCGGGAAGCTTCTCGATCTCCCACTCGGCGATGCCGGGAAACTGGGCGCGAATGATCGACTGAGCCTCGGCGACAGCGATCTTGTTTGCCGGTGTCGACGCGTCGGTAATGCGGCGGATGCGAAACATGTCAGGCGGCTGTCGAACGGTGTCCGATGGCCGAGTCGACGAGCGTCCCGATGAGCGCGTCGAAGCCGATACCGGCCTCGTTGGCCGCGGCGGCGAAACCGGCATCCGGCGACAGGCACGGATTGGCGTTCACCTCGAGCACCCAGGGATTCGCCTCCGCATCGACGCGGAAGTCGACCCGCGCATAGCCGGAGAGCCCGAACACCTCCCAGCAGCGAAGCGCGATCTGGCCGAGCCGGTCCAGCAACGGCTTGTCTTCCGCGGCGAACGCGAAGGTCCGGGGCGTTCCCTCATAGGCCGGATCGGAGGGATCCCATTTCGCGGCGTAATCGACAATGCGCGGGCGTTCCGGTTCGACGTCCCGGAAGAGAATTTCGGCCGGCGGCAGGACCCGCACACCGTCGCGGAACTCGAGCAGCGAGATGTTGAACTCGCGGCCCTCGATGTAGGTCTCGGCGAAGAACCTCCCGCCGAACAGCGCCTGCCGCGCGACGATCTCGTTCGCGGCGAACTTCGCCGCGACAACCGAACCGGCATCCAGACCGAAGGACGCGTCCTCGTCGACCGACTTGACGATGACCTTTGCCGCCTGCGGAAGGCCGGTGCCCGAACGTGACCATTCCGGCGTGGGAAGCCCCTCGGCCTGAATCAGCCGCTTGGCGATCAGCTTGTGCGACGTGGTGTACAGCGCCTCTGAGTCGGATCCGGTGTAGGCCAGGTGATGGCGCGCCAGCAGCCGCGGGATCACATGGATTATCTGCCCGTCGCCGCCGATCGATTCGACGAGATTGAAGACGACGATCGGCCGCCGGCGTGCGATCGCGCGGATGGTGCGGTCATCGAGCCCGACTGGCCAGGTGCTCACCGCATATCCGAGCCGGGCCAGTGCTGCTTCGATCGACTGCACCTGCGCGAGCGTGTCGGCCTCGTCGGGACGCGACAGGTCCACGACGGAATGCACGAGGGTGATGTGACCGTTCATCGAGGATGGCGCATCCGTGCGCCGGGCGATGCCTGGGCCAACGCATAACGGCCGCGCGCCGCATCGACGATCGTGCCGATCAGCGAGTCGAACGGAATGCCAGCCATGGCGGCGAGCATGGGCAGGTCCGAATGGCTCGGATGGAGGCCCGGCAGGGGGTTGACCTCGAGGAATTGCGGGAAGCCGGCCGCATCGGACTTCAGGTCGATGCGCGCCGCGTCGCGGCAGCCAAGCGCGTGATAGGCCGCAAGCGCGCGTTCGCCGGCGATTCCGGCTTCCCGGTCGTGGGCCAATGCGTAGCTTACGAATGCCTCGCACTTCTCCTTGTTCTCGAACGAGTAGACATTGTCCTCGGCATCCTGGCGAACCGAGATTTCCATGACTCCCGCGACGTGGGCGTCGTCGCCGTTTCCGAGGATTCCCACCGTGAACTCGCGGCCGGGGAGGTAGGTCTCGATCAGCACGGGCTGTTCGAACCGGCGGGTCAGGCGGTCGACCTCGCGCAGCAGGGAGGCGCGATCGTCGACGCGCGATCGGTTGTCGCAGCCCTTGCCGGTTCCTTCGGCGATCGGCTTCACGAAGGCAGGGTACGCAATCGGCAACGAATCGGCCTGCGCGGCGTCCGCGGCCGCCCAGAAGGGCGCCGTTGCGACCCCGCTGTCGCGCACGATCCGCTTCGCCACGCCCTTGTCGAGCGTTGCGGCCATCGTCAGCGGGTCGGAGAAGGCATAGGGGTGCCCAAACAGTTCGAGCAGCGCCGGGACCTGCGCTTCGCGCGATCGTCCGGAGACGCCTTCGGCGATCGAGAACACGAGGTCCCAGCGAGCCCCGGCGACGAGCTGGGCCGCCAGGCTGCGCCCGTGGCCGACCCGCTCGACGTCATGGCCAAGGCGGGTCAGCGACGCCTCGATCTCGTTGATCGTGTCCGCGGTGTCGAATTCCGCGAGCGCCTCTTCGCTGAAGCCGAGTGCGCGGTAATCGTCGCGCAAATCGTAGACGAAACCGATGCGCATCAGCGTGCGTCCCCGCACGAGCAACGTGCGCCGTAGGTGCTGCCCGGATCGGGATACCGATACACGTTTCCTTCGAAATTCTGGATCAGCAGATCGTCGCCGTCGCGTCCCGCGACATAGTCGGGCAACAACGGAATCTTGCCGCCGCCCCCCGGCGCATCGATCACGTAGGTCGGCACCGCATAGCCGGTGGTGTGGCCACGCAGGCCTTCGATGATCTCGATGCCCTTCTCCACCGGCGTGCGGAAGTGCGCGGAGCCCGTAATCGGGTCGCACTGGTACAGGTAGTAGGGCTTCACCCGGGCGCGCAGCAGACCGTGCATCAGGTGCTTCATGCATTCGACATTGTCGTTGATGCCTTTGAGCAGCACGGTCTGGCTGCCCAGCGGGATGCCGGCATCGGCGAGGCGGGCGCATGCCTCTATCGTCTCGGGCGTGAGCTCTTCGGGGTGGGTGAAATGGATGCTCATCCACAGCGGGTGGTGTTTGCGCAGCATCTTGGTCAGCGCCTTGGTGACACGCATCGGCATCACCACCGGCACCTTGGTGCCGAGGCGGATGAACTCGACATGCGGGATGGCGCGCAGGCGCGTCAGCAGATAGTCGAGCCGGTCGTCCGACAGGGTCAGCGGATCGCCGCCCGAGACGAGAACGTCGCGGATCTCCTCATGCGCGGCGATGTACTCGAGCGCCTGTTCCCACTGGTCGCGCTTGAAGCTGTAGTCGCCGCCCGGATTGCCGACCAGACGCGAGCGCGTGCAATAGCGGCAATAGGTCGAGCAGAAGCCGGTCGACAGGAACAGGACACGATCGGGATAACGATGGACGAGCCCGGGCACCGCGGCGTCATGGTCTTCGCTCAGCGGGTCGTCGGCCTCGCCGGGGACGCGCAGATACTCGTCGCCGACGGGCACATGGGTCCGGCGCAGGGCGTCGTTCGGATCGTCGTAGCTCATCAGGCTGGCGTAATAGGGCGTGATGCCCAGCGGCAGGCTGCCGCTGTGCCTGTGGAGCGCGCTGCGTTCGTCGTCGGACAGGTCGAACGCGCGCTCGATCTGTTCCAGGTTGCGAATCCGGTTGCGCGACTGCCAGCGCCAGTCGTTCCACTCGCTCAATGTCGTGCCGGGATACATCCGGCGGAGGAAGGCGCGTGCCTTCTCGCCGGCCGGGAAACGTTCGCCGCGGGGTTTGTTGCCGCGCGCGGGTTTCGACGGCACCAAAGAAAAGACCCAGTTCGAAGACTGGGCCAGCTCGCGGTCAGATAGTTTCGGAGGGCGCGCGTCATCGACGCGCATGCGGTGTGGAGGCTCGGAAAGTTCCGAACTGGAGATTTGCTCCATTTGTGCGTGTGAGCTCCGCAGGATCCAGGAGCCGTCCGGCAGCGATTGCCGGCATTCGCTCAAGGTTCGAGCACCGCTCATTTAATCCGATTGCGGAACTTTGCAAGGGGATTCGCAAAGCTGAACACATCGCCCTTGCCGTGCCCGGATTTCCCGGCTGTGCGGCTTCTATTGGGTCATGGTCTGTGGAATTGCAGTTCGCCGAGTCGTTGGTGTGCGGTGCGACACCCTGGCGCAGGGTCATGAGACTGAGAACGTCTCGCATGAAACCACTCGTTAAGTTTTGACCGCAAAAGTTGGCTCCAACCGGAGGATAAGATGAGCCGACACGAAGTTCCCCTCACCGGTGTTGCGCGGACATTTCCCGACACTGAAATCATCGTCAGCAAGACCGACACGAAGGGTCGGCTGACATATGTGAACGACGTCTTCTCGGACGTCAGCGGCTACACCGAGGCAGAGGTCCTTGGTGACCCCCACTCGCTGGTTCGCCACCCCGACATGCCGCGCTGCGTGTTCAAGCTGCTCTGGCAGACGATCGAGGCGGGTGACGAAATCTTCGCCTACGTCAACAACCGCGCGAAAAACGGCGACCATTACTGAGTGTTTGCCCATGTGACGCCGAGCCTCGGCCCGGCCGGCGAGATCGTCGGATACCACTCGAACCGCCGTTCCCCGCGCCCCGATGCGGTCGCCGCCATATCGCCGCGCTACGACCAGCTCGCCCGGATCGAACGCGAGGCGCCGGACCGCAAGGCCGGCATGGAAGCCGCTTTCAACACTCTTGTCGAAACCCTCAGCGAAAAGTCCGTGTCCTATGACGAATTCGTCCTCTCTCTCTAGGCTGCGCCTCGTCATTCTCGGAGTCGGCGCGCTGTTCTCCCTGCAACTGGTGCTACAGGCGGTGTCCCTGAACATCCCGGGGGTTGCGCTCGGGCTGGTAGGGCTCGCGGTGGCGGTCGTCGCGTACCGGCTCTGCAACGACACCCGCGCCAAGCTCGAAGCCTGCACCGACACGCTCGAGCAGGCGGCGAACGGCGACCTCAACGCGCGGATTGTCGGCCTCCAGTCCGAGACCGGCGACATCGGAAAGATCGAGCATGCGGTGAACCGCATGCTCGACCTCGCCGAGGCCTTCACCAAGGAGGCCAACACGGCGATGCAGTATGCGAACCAGCGAAAATACTTCCGCAAGATCATCCCGACGGGCCTGCGCGGCGACTTCATCCATCATGCCGAGACGATCAACGGGTCGCTCGACCTGATGGCGCAGCGCGACACCGAGTTTCTCGACTTCGTCAACGAAAACGTCGTCACGGTCGCGACCTCGGTCACGGGCGCGGCCACGACCCTGACCCGGAACGCCGGCGAGATGGCCTCGCTGTCGGGCGACACGAGCAAGCAGTCCGACGCCGCCGCCTCGGGAGCGCGCCTGGCGTCGGAGAACGTGCAGGCCGTTGCCGCGGCGGTCGAGGAGTTCTCCGCCTCGATCGACGAAATCACCGAGCAGATCAACAATGTCGCCAAGGTCTCGCTCGACGCCGTCGCGGGTATCGAAAAGACCGATGCATCGGTCGGCAGCCTGATCGAGGCCGCGGAGAAGATCGGCACGGTCATCGAGTTCATCGACGAGGTTGCAGGTAAGACCAACCTGCTGGCGCTTAACGCGACCATCGAGGCGGCGCGCGCCGGCGAGGCCGGCAAGGGCTTCGCCGTTGTGGCCGACGAGGTCAAGACGCTCGCCAACCAGACCGCCAAGGCGACCCAGAACATCACCGAGCAGGTCGCGCGCGTCCAGCAGGTGGTCGACGAGGCGAGCAAGGCGATGCGCAGGGTCGGCGACATCGTGCGTTCGATCGAGGAGGCGGCGTCCACCGTTGCCAGCGCGGTCGAGGAGCAGAAGGCCGTGACCCAGGAGAGCGCCCGCAACGTGTCGGAGACCACCAATGCGGCGACCGCCGTGTCCGATGCCATTGCCGGGGTCGACGCCACGACGCGCAAGACCAGCGCGAGCACCGAGCAGGTCGCCAACGCCGCGACCGATCTGTCGGCCAATGCCGAGATGCTCAACGCCAAGATCGAGGCGTTCCTCGGGCGGATGCAGAAAGCCGCCTAGCGGATGGCTCAGGCGGGGGCGCGGGAAGCCGCCGCCAAACGCCGCCCATAGGCGATCGCGGCGCCCATGTTGGTGGCGTCGGCCTTGCCCTGCCAGGCGATGTCGAAGGCCGTGCCATGGTCGACCGAACAGCGGTCGAAGGGCAGGCCCACCGTCACGTTGATCGCCGTGTCGAAGGCGATCAGCTTCACCGTTGCATGGCCCTGGTCGTGATACTGGGCGACCACCATGTCGAACTCGCCGTGGTGCGCCCTTGCGAACACCGTGTCGCCCGACAGGGGGCCGACCGCGTCGATTCCCTCGGCCCGGGCGGCCGCCACGGCCGGCGCGACCTCGCGGTCGTCCTCGTCGCCGAACAGCCCGCCTTCGCCGCAATGGGGGTTGATCCCGGCGACCGCGATGCGCGGCCGCGCGATGCCCAGCCGCTTGAAGTGCCCGTCGCCCGCCCGGACCACCTCCAGCACCCGGTCCGTCGTGCAGCGCCGGATCGCATCGGCCAGCGAGACGTGGGCGGAGACGTGGATCGTCGACAGGGTCGGCGAGGTCAGCAGCATGAACGGCTTGATGTCGCCGGCCAGGTGGCTCAGCAGGCCCGTATGGCCGTCGAAATGGTGGCCCGCGGCGTTGAGCGCCGCCTTGTTGATGGGCGCGGTGACGATGCAGCCGGTCTCGCCCGCCATCGCCTTGGATGCCGCGGCCACGATGTAGGCATAGGCCGCCGCGCCGCCTGCCGCGGTCGCCTGTCCGGGCGGCACGTCGGCGACGCCCTCGGTTGCGATGTCCTCGACGGGAACCTCGGAGTCGAAGTCGAGGCCGGTGGCGAAGGCCTCGTTGGCGCGGTCCATCACCGCGCGTGAGCCGAGCACGACGATGCCGGCGCGCTCGTCCGGCGGCAGTGCGGCCAGCGCCTTGCAGATCACCTCGGGGCCGACCCCGGCGGGGTCGCCCATTGTGATTGCGATAGGTCTTGCGCTGCTCGGGCGGGTGGCGTTCACGGGATCAGTTCTCGGGCAGGGGGATGAACTCGTCGTCGCCCGCGATCCGGCCGAACCGTCCTTCCTTCCAGTCGGCCTTGGCCCGCTCGATGCGTTCGGGCGAGCTGGAGACGAAGTTCCACCAGATGTGCCGCTCGCCGTCGATGGGCGATCCGCCGAGCAGCATGACGCGCGCGCCGTCGGGAGAGGCGAGCTCCGCATTCGCGCCCTCGGCCAGCACGATCATCTCGCCGTCACCGAAGGTCTCGCCGGCGACCTCGATCGTGCCTTCGACGAGATAGATGGCGCGTTCCGGGTGTTCGCCGGTGACCGGAAGGCGTGCGCCGGGCGCCAGGCGGACGTCGAGGTAGAACATCGGCGAGACGGTCTCGACGGGCGCGGTCGCGCCATAGGCCTTGCCCGCGATCAGCCGCATCGTGGCGCCGTCGCGCGCGATCTCGGGCAGCGTATCCTTCGGGTGATGGAAGAAGGCCGGTTCGCGCTCCTCCTCGGCCGTGGGCAGCGCGATCCAGGTCTGGATGCCGAACAGCGTCGAATCGGTTGCGCGGATTTCCTCGCGCGTCCGTTCGGAGTGCACGATGCCGCGCCCCGCGGTCATCCAGTTGACGTCGCCCGGCCGGATCGGCTGGGCATAGCCCAAGTCGTCGCGGTGCATGACCTCGCCCTCGAACAGGTAGGTCACGGTCGCGAGCCCGATATGCGGGTGCGGGCGCACGTCGATGCCGTCGCCCGGCGGGAACGCGTTCGGCCCCATCCGGTCGAAGAAGATGAAGGGGCCGATCATGCGCCGGCGCGCATTGGGCAGGACGCGCGCGACCTCGAACCCGCCGATGTCGCGCGGGCGCGCCTTGATGACGAGATCTACGGTGTCGGTCATGGAACAGCGCTCGGTTCGGTTGTCATTGCACCCCTGAATTATGACAGGGTGCCGGCAAATCAACCGCCTGTGGCTAGCCCTTGCGCGCCTTGCGGCTCTGGATCGCGCGCCAGGCCGACAGCAGCACGAAGTCGCGCTTGCCCCAGGGCGTCTTCGCCGCCTCGGCGAGCGACTTTCGCGTGGCGTCGATGGCCGGGACCCTGAACCCCGCCTTACGGGCCGTGGCGACCATCAGGCTCGCATCCTTGGCCGCACCGGCCAGATCGAAGGTCACGTTCTTCGACACCTTGCCGTGGGCCGCATCCATGATGATGGGGATGCGCGGCGGCGCGACCTTGGCCGCGCCGCTGGATTCGGCGAGGAACTCCACCGCCAGGCCGCGCTTGATCCCGGCGCTCTCGGACAGCGAGATCGCCTCGCCGAGCGCCTCCCAGTAGCACAGCAGCGGCAGGTTGATGGCGAGCTTCATCGTCGAACCCGTGCCGACCGGGCCCATCCGTTCGACCTTGCGGCAGAGCTGTTCAAGCACCGGCTTGGCCCGCTTCCAGGCCGCGGGCGTGCCGCCGGCCATGCCCAGCAGGTTGCCGGCGCGCGCCGGGGCGACCGAGCCGCCGACGGGGCATTCGAGGAAGGCGCCGCCCTTGGCGCGGACCAGCCTTTCGAGCCGCTGGTTGGTCTCGGGCGTGAGCGTGCTCATCTCGACGACCAGCTTGCCCTTCAGGTCGGCCGACAGGATGCCGCCCTTGCCCTCATAGATGGCCTTCGCCGCCCTGTCGTCGATGGTGATGGCGATGACCATGTCGGTGCCGTCGAACAGCGCGGCCGGGCTCGCGACCCGCGTCGCGCCGGCATCGACCAGGGGCTTGGCCTTGCGCGCCGTCCGGTTCCACACGGTCAGCGTGTGCTGCTTCTCGATCAGGCGCTCGCCCATGGCGACGCCCATGCGTCCTGTTCCGCAGAGACCGATCTTCATGGCCTGTTCTCCTCGTTGGCGACCTGTCGGGACGTTACGCGTTCGCCGGGCGGATCGGAAGTGTGCGCCCGCGCACACCGGGTATCTGGTTGTTATCGGACGGCGGCGCGATTAAGACAACGCCGAGCGCCGACAACAACGGAACGCCAGCAATGAGCCCAGGCTCGAACAAGGTACGCGCATCGTTCGTCTTCACCCCGTGGGAGGGCCGCCGCCTGATCGGCAAGGCCGTCGCCGCCATGCCGGTGGTCCGGAACGCCTATGCGAACGGGGAAATGATCATCGCCCACGGCTCGACGAACGTCTTCGTCGCCGAGGAGGTGATGGGCGAGGTGCCCCACAAGCCGTTCTACCTGTCGGGCCAGGTGATCAACAACGTGCTGTGCCAGACCCAGCCGGAGGAGAAGCCGCCGATCATTCACCTGGTGAAGGGCAAGTTGACGCCTCCGGCGCCGCGCATGGACGAGATGCTGCGGAACTTCGATTCCACCAGCGTCTTCATCAAGGGCGGCAATGCGGTGGACCCCGAATTTAATGCCGGTGTCTTCTGCGCGCATCCCGGCGCGGGCACCATCGGCTTCGCCATGGGCATCGTATCGGCGCGCGGCTCGCAGCTGATCATCCCCATCGGGCTCGAAAAGCTGGTGCCGTCGGTCACGGTGGCCGCACGGCACATGGGCCAGGACACGTTCTACTATCACTCGGGCCAGCGCACCGGCATGATGCCGGTGACCAACGGCACCATCGTGACCGAGGTCCAGGCGCTGAAGATCCTGTTCGACATCGACGACGTCACCCATGTCGGCGGCGGCGGCGCGATGGGGTCCGAGGGGTCGGTGGTGCTGGTCGCCGAGGCGGAGAAGGACAAGATCGACGCGGCGGTCGCACTCTACGAATCGATCAAGGGCGAGCCGCCGCTGCGCACGCTCAAGGCCTATTGCGCGGGCTGCATCCCCACGACACCCAGCCTCGATGCCTCGCCCGACGAGCAGAAGCAGGCGCATCTGAAGAAGCATTGCCTGTACGAGGGGATCGAGGAAGCGGACCTGCCCGCCTTCTTCACGCCGCGCACCGAGCCGATCACCAGGAACCGCTGACCCGGCGGTCAGCCGGCATCGCGCACGAAGGGATTCGTCCGGCGCTCGTGGCCGAAGGTCGAGGCAGATCCGTGCCCCGGCACGAAGGTCACGTCGTCGCCCAGCGGCCAGAGTTGCTCGCGGATCGAGCGGATCAGCGTGTCGTGGTCGCCGCGCGGGAAGTCGGTGCGCCCGATCGATCCCTGGAACAGCACATCGCCCACGAAGGCGATGTTCGAGACCGGCTCGAAGAAGATCACATGTCCCGGCGTGTGGCCGGGGCAGAAGCGGACCGCGAAGGTCAGGTTTCCGACCGTGACCTCGTCGCCCTGGTCGAGCCAGCGGTCGGGCGTGAAGGGGCGCCCGCCCGCGACCCCGAATTGCACGCCCTGTTCGGCGAGCCCCTCGATCAGGAACAGATCCTCGGTATGAGGTCCCTCGATGGGAACGCCGAGCTTCTCGGAGAGTTCCGCCGCGCCGCCGGCATGGTCGATATGGCCATGGGTGAGCATGATCTTCTCGATCGCGACACCCTGGTCGGCGATTGCGGCCTCGATCCGCGCGACCTCGCCGCCGGGATCGACGACGGCGCCGCGCATGGTCTCGGTGCACCACAAGACGCAGCAGTTCTGCTGGAACGGCGTGACAGGGATGATAACGGCCTTCATGAACGCGTCCGGCTGGGGTTCGACTCGGCGCAGCGCGATGCTGCCGCGCGCGGAAGGCCATTATGGTGGCACATACGCGCCGCGTCGCGGGCGGCACGTCGGTCGGGGCGGTTGACCCAGATCAATGAGATTCGGACGGCAAACTCCGTAAGGTCTCCATACCCAACCGTATGGAACCGAGGAGGCCGCGATGAGCGTCACCAACCTGCAGCATATCGGGCTCGAGGTTCCCGACATCGAAGCCGGCCTGGCCTACTACAACGATGCGGGCCTTGAGGCGGCGGCACGCGCCGGAATCGGGGCCGTACGCTGCCACGGCCGCGCGTCCGTCTCATTCGTGGCCGGACGTTCCTCTATTCCGGGATGATCCTCATCATCGCCGCGATCATGCTCTATGCGCTGCTGACCCGCGCGGTTCTCAACGTGAGCGCGCTGCACGACCGCAGCCCGCTCTACACGACCTTGTCGGACGGTTCGGTTCGCAACGCCTACACGCTCAAGATATCGAACAAGCTCTACTCCGAACGAACCCTCACCTTGACCGTCGATGGAATGCCCGGTGCGGATGTGAGCCGGGTCGGCGGCGAGGACGGACTGCCGGTCTTCGCGGTAGGGCCCGATGCCGTCCTCAGCTTCCGCGTGTTCGTCACCTCACGTGATGCCGGCGATATCGCCTCACAAGGAATCGAGTTCGTCCTGACCGACAAGGAATCGGGCACGGTCGCCCGCACCGACAGCAATTTCCGGGGACCGAAGCGATGACGACGACCGCACGCGGGTTGACCGGCAGGACCGTGCTGTTCGGGCTGATCGGTTTCTTCGGTTTCGCCTTCGCCGCCAACGCCGTTTTCGTCTGGCTGGCGGCAACCAGCTGGTCGGGCCTGTCGACCCAGGACGCCTACCGGAAGGGTCTCGATTACAACGCCGTGCTCGCGCGCGCGGAGGCACAGCGGGCCCTGGGCTGGCAGGCGACGAGCGGGTTCGTCGCAGGGAACGGAAACACCGGACGCCTGAGCGTGACGCTCAAGACGGCTGCCGGTCGACCGATCGAGGGGCACGCCGTGACCGCTGCGTTCCGTCGCCCGGTCGTCGAGGGCCTGGATTTCACGGTGTCGCTGGCGGGCACCGGCGACGGCGTCTACAGCGCCGACATCGGCTTTCCGGCGCCGGGCCAATGGGACGTCCGGATCGAGGTTGCGCGGCCGGGCGCCCAGGCCTATCTGCTGGACACGCGTTTATGGCTGAAGTGAGCCTCGCCGACACGGTGACGCGCGGCGGGGGCGCCGCGCGCGATGCCGCCCACGACCTGCATCTGCTGGTCGAGGGTGTCCATTGCGCGAACTGTATCGCACGCATCGAGCGGACCCTTTCGGCCCGCGACGATGTGGACGCGGCCCGCGTCAACTTCTCGACCCGCCGGCTGCACGTGCGTTGGCACGGCCCGGCGGAAAACGAAGCGGGCATTCGGTCGGCCGTCGAGGGGCTCGGATACGGCGCCATCCCCTTCGACCCTACGGCGCTCGAGGCCAGCGGGAGCGTGGAGAGCGCGCAACTCCTGCGGTCGATGGGGGTGGCCGGGTTCGCGGCGGCCAACGTGATGCTGCTGTCCGTATCGGTCTGGGCCGGGCTGTGGAGCGATATGGAGGCCGTCACGCGGGACCTGCTGCACTGGGTCTCGGCCTTGATCGCGTTGCCGGCCATCGCCTATGCGGGCCGGCCGTTCTTCCGGTCTGCGCTCGGCGCGCTGCGCGCAAGGCACACGAACATGGATGTGCCGATCTCGCTTGCCGTCATTCTTGCCGCGACGGTCAGCCTAATCGAGACGATCGGCGGCGGCAGGCACGCCTATTTCGATACCTCGGTGACCTTGCTGTTCTTCCTGCTGGTCGGGCGATATCTCGACCTGCGCGCGCGTGCCGAGGCGCGGCGCTCCGCGGAACGGCTGCTGCTCCTGCGCGCCACATAGGCAGCCATAGAGGCGTCGGACGGCACGGTCTCGTACATGGCCATCGACGAGCTGCGGCCCGGGATGACCGTGCGGGTCGCACCCGGTGAGCGATTCCCCGTCGACGGCGAGATCGTGCGCGGCCGGAGCGACGTGGACGCCAGCCTCGTCGCCGGATTTATCGCGAAGCTCATCATCCCCGGTGATGATCCCGGCGGGTTCATCTTAACGGCCGTCATCGGCATCGTCGGCGGCGTCATCGGCGGTTTCGTCGGGAACCTGCTCGGGTTCGGCGGGGTCGACGGTCTCAACATCGGCAGCATCGTGCTCGCCGTCGTCGGCGCGGCAATTCTGCTCGTCGGCTACCGGATGGTGAAGAAGAAGGCCTGACCGGATTGCGGCTGCAGGAGGGCCCGTCGTGCGCCGCGCGGCGGGCTTTTCCTGCCGCACGATGCTATAACGTGCGCGCATTTCGAGGGAGGGAGCGTGTCGGGTATGCGCGAGGAAACGAGCGGCGCGGTTGCCGATCCGGTTGCCGCGGATGTGCCGGGATCGTCCGAGATCGGGTTCTCGGTTCCCGAACGCTACAACGCCAGCGAGATACTGTTCGCGAACCTCGACGCCGGGCACGGCGCGTGTCCGGCGATCTGGTCCGGCGACGAATGTCTCAGCTATGCGGATCTGTGCACGCTGGCCAGCCGGGCGGGCAATGCGCTGGCGGCCGAAGGGCTCGTGCGCGGTGCCCGCGTCGTCATGCTCCTCGACGACACACCGGTCTATCCCGCGGCCTTCTTCGGAGCCGTGCGGGCGGGTTTCGTGCCGGTATTGATCAACATCCTCTCGCCGGCCGACCTCGTGCGCTACTACATCGAGGACAGCGCATCGCCCGTCATCGTTTGTGAGGCCGACCTCATGGGCACGCTGCGCGAAGCGCTCGCGGACGGGCCGGTCGTGGACCGGGTCGTCGTCGCCAACGGAGACGTGCCGGACGATTTTCCTGTGCCCGTCATAGCCTGGGGCGACTTCGTCGGGCCGGCATCGGGCGATCTGGCCCCGGCCGACACCCATCGCGACGAGATGGCGTTCTGGATGTACAGCTCGGGCAGCACGGGGCGTCCCAAGGGGATCGTCCACCTGCAGCACGACATGCTGTTCACCCATCTCACCTATGCCCGGCATGTGCTCGACCTCGGGCCGGACGACATCGTCTATTCGGTCCCCAAGATATTCTTCGCATACGGGTTCGGCAATTCGATCACCTTTCCCTTCGCGGTCGGGGCTTCCGCCGTGCTGAAGCCGGGCCGCCCCGAGCCGGGGCCGATCTACGACGCGATCGAGTGCCATCGGCCTACGGTCTTCTTCGGGCTGCCGACCCTGTACAACGCACTCGTGGCCCATGAAGGCGCGGCGGACAGGGACCTGTCGAGCGTGCGCATGTGCCTCTCGGCGGCCGAGCCGCTGCCCGAAGAGACCTTCAATGCGTGGCGCGACCGCTACGGTCTCGACATCCTCGAAGGGCTGGGCTCGACAGAGGTGCTGCACATCTATGTCAGCAATTTCGCGGACGACTTCCGGCTCGGGGCCAGCGGCAAGCGGGTGCCGGGATACGAGATTCGCCTGCTCGACATGGACGGGAAGCCGGCGGCGCCGGGCGAGGCGGGAACCATGTGGGTGCGCGGCGATTCCCAGGCGCCGTTCTACTGGAACCAGCCCGACAAGACCGCTGACACCATGCGCGACGACTGGATCTACACGGGCGACCGGTTCACCGTCGATGCCGACGGGTTCTACCGCTTCGACGGGCGAGCCGACGACCTGATCAAGGTCAGCGGGCAGTGGATCTATCCGCTCGAGATCGAACGCTGCCTGAACGACCACCCCGACGTTCTGGAAAGCTGCGTGCTGGGCATCAAGATGCCCGACGGGCTGATTACCACGAAGGCCTGGGTGGTCCTGAAGGGTGGCGTGCAGCCTGCGAGCGGCACCACGAAGGCGCTGCAGGACTATGTGAAGAGCCACCTGCTGCCGTACAAGTATCCCCGCACCGTCGAATATCGCGACGACCTTCCGAAGACGGGAACGGGAAAGATCGACCGCCAGGCGTTGCGCAACGAGAACGACAGCGCCGGCTAGCTGGAGGAAGCGCCATGGAGCAAAAAGTCACATTCGAGTCCGACGGCCTGAAGCTGGCTGGTGCCGTTCATGTTCCAGACTCTCTGCCGGACGGCGCGCAGGCGCCGGCATTCCTCGTGTTGCATGGCTTCGGGACGGGCAAGGACGGCTCGACGCCCGAGATCCTGGCCAACATGCTGTGCGACTGGGGCTATGTCGCGATGCGCTTCGATTTCCGCAGCTGCGGGGAGTCGGAGGGAGAGCGCGGCTGGGTGATGTGCGAGGACCAGGTCGAGGATGTGAAGAACGCCGTGACCTGGTTCGGGCAGCAGTCCTATGTCGATGCGGACCGGATCGGCGTCATCGGACACAGTTTCGGCGCCGCGGTGGCCGTTTATGCCGGCGGCGTGGACGAGCGGATCGCGGCTGTCGTGTCGTCGTGCGGCTGGGGCGACGGCGAAAGCAAGTTCCGCCTGCAGCACAAGTCCGACGAGGAGTGGGCCCGTTTCACGAACATCCTCAAGGAAGGGAAGGCGCACCGCGAGAAGACGGGCGAATCCCTCATGGTCGGCCGCTGGGACATCGTGCCCATCCCCGAGCATCTGCGCGGGCACATGGGAAAGAACGTGACCAAGGAGTTCCCGGCCGAGACCGCGCAGAGCATGTTCGACTTCCGCGCCAACGACGTCGTCGGCAACATCGCGCCGCGCCCGTTGCTGCTGTTCCATGCGGCCGACGATTCCGTGACACCCACCGACCAGTCGCTGCAGCTGTTCGTGCACGCCCAGCAGCCATGCGACCTGATGCTGCTTTCGGGCATCGACCATTTCCCCTTCTCGGTCGACAGCACGCGTGCGCGCGACGTCCTGAAGGGCTGGCTCGACGGATACTTTCCCGCCGATTCGGCATAGCAACGATAACTCGGATGGGGCAAGCTTTTCGAAATGGACGAAGAACAGAGGAGACCCTGAGATGCCCACTGAGATCTATACGCCGAGCGCCGAGGAAGTCGATTCGCGGATCGCGCGCTACGACGCACTCACTCCGATGTCGACGACCGACGACCTGGCCTGGGTGCCCGACGAGGCCTGGGACATTTTCTTCGCGCGCAAGATCATGGCCGTCGTGCTGGAGGAGACCGAGAGCCCGTTCGGACACCGGGCGCCGATCAAGACCGCCAACGGTCTGACCATGTTCATCTCGATCCTGACGCCGGGTCAGGGGCCCTGCCTGCACGACCACAACGACACCTATGAGACCTTCATGGTTCTCAAGGGCTCCATCGAGTACCGCGTCGGCGACCCGATCGCGCACAAGCGCGTGCTGAACCAGTGGGACGTGTTCTCGTGCCCGCCGGGCGTGTACCGCGAGTTCCGCAATGTCGGCGACGAAGATGCTGTCCAGCTGACCATCCTCACCGGCGCGATGGAGCGCAACGACGTGACGATCCCGCATTCCGTGCGCGAGCGTGTCGTTGCCGAATACGGTGAGAAGGTCGCCGATGCATTCGGCACGATCATGCCGTTCGATCCGCCGACCGCGTAAGCGCAGGCCCGCAACCAAGCCGGAGTGTCTCGCAATGGCGTTGATCGAGGCGAACGGGATCACCCAGTATTACGAGATACGGGGCGACGGGCCGCCGTTGATGCTTGTCGCCGGCATGGGCGGGACGGCCAACTATTGGGCCGAACAGATCGACCATTTCGCGCAAACGCGCACGGTGATCGTGTACGACCAGCGCGGGACGGGACGCAGCAGCCACGTCCGGGTCGACAGCATCGAGCAACTGGCGGCGGACCTGTTGGCGCTGCTCGACGCGCTTGGCCTCGATACGGTCGACTATCTCGGGCACTCGACCGGCGGCAACATCGGCCAGATCATCGCGATCGAGAATCCCGAGCGTTTGCGCCGGATCGTGATCTACGCCAGCACGACCCACGGCGATGCATACCGGGCCAAGGTCTGGCGGGTGCGGCGCTCGATCCTCGAAAACCAGGGCCCGGAGCTCTATGGCGACATGACCAGCCTGATGCTCTATCCGCCGCGCTGGATCGCCGAGAACGCAGAGACGCTCGAAGCGCAGCAGGCGGCGCAGGTGTCGATGCTCGCGCCAACGGATGTAATGACAAGTCGCATCGAGGCGGTGCAGGCGTTCGATCGACGCGCGCAACTCCCGCAGATTGGCGTTCCCACGCTGGTCGTGTGCGCGCGTGACGACCAGCAGACGCCCGCCTACTTCTCGCGCGCCATCGCCGCGGCGATATCCGGCGCGGAGTATCGGGAAATCGAATATGGCGGTCATGCCTGTTCGCGCACCGTGCCCGAAACATTCAACACGCTGGTCGCGGAGTTTCTCGACCGCTGAGCGCACCCGCCACAGGAGGCAGCCCATGGCACACGAAGCGATTATTCCCCCCGGTTCCGCGCCGCCCCTGGCGCCGTACTCGCCCGGCGTGAAGGCCGGTAATATGGTGTTCGTATCGGGCATCCTGGCGATGGACGCCGACGGTGCCATCGTCGGCGCGGGTGACGTCAGGGTCCAGACCCGGCACGTGATCGAATCGATCAAGGCCGTCGTCGAGGCGGCCGGCGGAACGCTGGCCGATGTCGCGTTCAACCAGATCTTTCTGGCCGACCTGGACGACTATGCCGCCATGAACGAGGTCTACCGGGAGTATTTCGGCAACAACCCGCCGGCGCGCTATTGCATCAGGGCCGAACTGGTGAAACCCGAGTTCCTGGTCGAGATCTCGTCGACGGCCTGCCTGGGCTAGGCCGATTCGGCACGCGACGTGGACGCCGCACCGCGCAGGTTGACGAGCCCTGCGGCGACGAGTGCCAGGATCACAACGAGCACGCCTGCGATCTGGGTGGGCTCCAGGCGCTGGCCCAGCAGCAGAAAGGCCGCGGCCATCGTCGCCAACGGCTCGACATAGGAATAGAACGTCGTCTTCACCGGGCCGATCAGGCGTATGCCCGCGAAGTAGCCGATCACGGCCGCCGCGAAGGTGAAGTTGTTGATGACGAAGCCCCACCATGCCGCGTTTGTGTTCGGGAGCGCGAATTCGCCGCGCAGGAGCGTGACCGCCAGGAAGGTGAAGGCCGCCGTCGTCACGATGTAGAGCGTGACGCGCCGGGCATCCCCCGCGCGGATCACGCGGCTGCTGACCACCGAAACGACGGCAAGCCCGATCGCAGAGATCGCCGCCTGCACGATGCCCCAGGGGGCGAGGGCCCGGAAATCCGCGCCGAGCGCGAGGGCGAGCCCGACGAACGCGACCAGGGCCGCGGCGATCGTCGACAGGCGCAGCCAATCCCAGCCGAAGGCGATCATCAGAAACGACGTGATCAGCGGGAACAGGAAGAATATCAGCACCGCGAGACTGACGGGCATCACCTCGATCGCCGCGAGCAGCGACCAGGAATACACGACCGTCACGAATCCGAGCGCGCACGCGACGAGGCCGTCGCGACGCGGCAGCAGGATCGCGGTACCCGTCATGCGAAGCGCAACGACGAGAATCAGGGCAGGGAGAAAATAGCGGAACGTCGAGACGGTAAGCGCGTCGGAGCCGCCGGTGTAGGAGAGGCCCGCAAGCGTGTTCGAGAGCGCGAAGCAGATGCCGACCCCCAGAATCAGCGCAATGCCCAGAAGTTCACGTCGCGAGTCCATGTCTTTCCCCGATTTTGCCGACACTGTAGGCGCAATGGGCCTTGGTCGGCCAATATGTTTCGTGCTTCGGTAGGCGTGCGGGACGACTGTCCCAACGATACAGGAGGACATCATGGCCGAAGAGCCGCTGATCTATCTGAACGGCGATATCGTGGAAGCGAGCGAAGCGCGGATCTCGCCCTTCGACCGGGGATTCCTCTGGGGTGACGGGGTCTATGAGGTAACGCCGTGCTTCGGCGATTCCCTTTATCGGCTCGAGGATCACGTCGATCGCCTCTACCGCTCTTTGCGCTATGTCCGCATCGATCCCGGCATGACCGCGCCGGAGATGGTTGCCGCCACGGAGGCGCTGCTCGAGGCCAACAGGGGCCGGTTGGGCAAGGACACAATGTATCGGGTCGGGCACTGGGTGACGCGCGGCGTCGACGAGGCGTCGATGCGCTTCTATGCGGCCGGTCCGGCGACCGTGATGATCTTCTTCCGGCCTGTCGACACGGCGGCCATCGCGCACAATTACGCCAACGGTCTGAAGATGACGGTCTCCTCGGTGCGCCGCAATCCGCCCGAATGCGTGGAGACGCGGGCCAAGGTCACCAGCAAGATGAACCAGATCCTCGCCGAGCTCGATGCGGCGAGCCGCGATGCGCTGCCGGTGATGCTCGACCTCGACGGCAACATCGCCGAGACGTCGGTCGCGAACTTCTTCATCGTGCGCGACGGGGTCGTCTGGACCGCCCCGGATCGGAACGTCCTCGAAGGCGTGACACGCAAGGTCTTGTTCGAATTGTGCGAGCGCCTCTCGATCCCGGTCGTCGAGCGGTTCTTCACCATGTACGACGTTGCGCAGGCCGAGGAATTCTTCATCACGTCCAGCGCAATCTGTGCGACACCGGTTGCCCAGGTCGACGGGTTCTTTCCGAAGCATCCCGTACCGGGCCCGATCACCAAGCGCCTGATCGATGCGTTTGCATCGGACACCGGGTTCGACTTCCGGCGGCTGGCGGACGCCGCCTAGGAGATGTCATGTCGACGTTGAACGCATTCAACTTTCGCAACTGGATCGAGGATCATCGCGATCTGCTCGAACCGCCTGTCGGGAATGCCGTCGTCTAGTCGGATACCGACTTCATCGTCATGGTTGTGGGCGAGCCGAACCGGCGGACGGACTACCACGACGACCCTTACGAGGAATTCTTCTATCAGCTCGAAGGCAACATGACCTTGCGCGTGATGGAAGAGGGACGACCCCGCGACGTGCCCATCAACGAGGGCGACATCATGTTGCTGCCGCCGCATGTCCGCCATTCGCCGCAGCGCCCCGAACCCGGGAGCGTGGGGCTCGTGGTCGAACGCCGACGGCCGGCCTGCACGACGGTTTCGAGTGGTTCTGCCCCGAGTGCCATGCGCTGCTGCACAGGGTGGAGGTGCATGTCGGCAACATTGTCGACGATCTGCCGCCGCTCTTCGAGGCGTTCTACAGCTCGCAAGAGTTGCGCACCTGCGATTCCTGCGGCGCCACCCAACCGGGACGCCATGATACCGCGTAACCCCATGCAATCGAACGCAATTGTACCGTTATGACGAATAATTCATGGCGGTCCCGCGTTTTTTGGGTCTATACATTGGACGGGATTTGCCGATTAGATACTTCTATCTAAAGATGTTCTGAGGCAACGCAGGTCAACTCGAATGGCCTTCGCATATGACGATCCGGTCACGGCGAGGACGAACCGACGTTCGGTTCTGATCGTCGATGATGAGAGGCTTCAGCGCGGGCAGCTGGTGCAGAGCCTTTCCGATCTGCAGGTCGGAATCTTCGAAGCCGGAAACGGGCGCGAGGCGCTCGACATCATCGATGCCCATTCGCCCGACCTCGTGATCATGGATATCCGCATGCCCGTGATGGACGGCGTGACCGCCGTCGACGATCTGGCGGTTCACGCGCGCATCCATGGTGCGATCGGATTCCAGGGTCAGGTCCTGGTAGCTCATTTGCATGAGCTCCTCGCGGGAATAGCCCGTGATCTCGAGCATCCGGTCGTTGACCCGCAGCCATTTGCCGTTGAGCGCGGTGTGCGTGATGCCCACGGCAGCAGACTCGAAGGTGCGTTCGAACGGGGCGAGGCGCTGACGCAGTCGCAGCAGCAAGAAGACCGCAACGAGACCCACAAGGCCCGCCATTACGACCCCAAAGATGATGGCGACCATCCAGGGATGCTCGCTCATATAGGTGTGCTAGCTCGTCAGTGTTTGGAGTGCATCTTACACCCAAACATCCTCCGGCTTCCGTGTGAACGACCGTAACGCCGAACTACCTTGGATATCAATATGTTGAGTGTAATACTACCTTAGATGGCAATTAGCATTTCCGTTGTGCGATCCACTCAGTCTAGCGCGTCACCATCGCCGGGGGTGTGTGCGCCGTCACAGCGGGTATCGCGCCCGTGAACCGTTCGACTTCGACGAGTGCGCTGTGGGCGATGGGGCCCTGGCCGAGTTGCGACGTTCCCTTGTCGAGCGTCAGGACGTTCGGGTTGCCGTGCTTGTCGAGACTGGCATCCGCGGCCGGGTCGAGCGGGTCGTACCACGCGCCCGTGGCCAGCTGGATCACGCCCGGCCGAACCTCGTTGGTGACTCGTACACCGGCAAGCAGTTCGCCCCGGTCGTTGAAGATTCGCACCACATCGCCATCGGCAAGACCGCGGCGTTCTGCGTCGTCGGGATGTATCCAGACGGGTTCGCGGCCCTGGATCTTGCTCGCGCGGCTAACCGTTCCGTTGTCCATCTGTCCATGCAGCCGCGACTTCGGTTGGTTCGAAATCATGTGCAGCGGATAGGCATTCGCGAGATCGGCGCCCAGCCATTCGACCGGCTCGAGCCATGCCGGATGGCCGGGACAATCGGCGTAGCCGAAGGAATCGACCGTCTCGGAGAAGATCTCGATCCTGCCCGATGGCGTTGCGAGCGGGTTCGCGGTGGGGTCGTGGCGGAATGCCTCGAGCATGACGAGCGGCGCTTCCGCGCGCGGCATCTCGACATGTCCGGCCTCCCAGAACGCATCGAAAGAGGGCAGGGTCAGGTCCTGCTCGGCGGCTTGCTGGCGTGCGCGATCGTAGAGGTGGCGCAGCCACGCGTCCTCCTCGCGTCCCTCGGTAAAGGCGTCCTCGGTGCCCGCGCGCCGGGCCAGCGAACGGAAGATGTCGAAATCGTTCCGCGCCTCGCCGACCGGCGGAATCGCCTGTTCCATGGCGAGGATGAACCGGTCCTTCGAGGACGCGCCGATGTCGTTGCGCTCCAGCGTCGTCGTCGACGGCAGCACGATGTCGGAGTATTTCGCCGTCGCCGTCCACCAGGGCTCGTTGACGATGATCGTCTCGGGTCGCCGCCAGGCGCGCACCAGCCGGTTCAGGTCCTGGTGGTGGTGGAATGGATTTCCGCCGCACCAGTAGACGAGCCTGATGTCGGGATAGGTGCGGGTCTCGCCGTCGAACGCATAGGTCGCGCCGGGGTTGAGCAGCATGTCGGCGATCCGTGCGACGGGAATCCAGCTCTTGCAGGGATTCTCGCCGCGCGACAATTCCGGCGTCGGCGCCGGCGCGCGCGAGTTGCCGGTGTTGCCCATGCTGCCATAGCCGAAGCCGAAGCCGCGGCCGGGAAGCCCGATGCCGCCCAGCATCGCGGCCAAGGTCACCGTCATCCAGAAGGGCTGTTCGCCATGGTCGCCGCGCTGCAGCGACCAGTTGGTGTTGATCATCGTCCGCTTCGACGCCATGCGTCGCGCCAGGACGTGGATCGTGCCCGCGTCGATCTCGCAGATCGCGGCGGCCCAAGCCGGGCTCTTGGGCTGTCCGTCGGCGGTGCCCAGCAGGTAGTCCCGGAACTGCGCATAGCCGTGGCAGTGGCTGCTAAGGAACGCCCGGTCGGCGAGATCCTCCGTTTCGAGCACGTGGGCCAGCGCCAGCATCAGGGCAACATCCGTGTTGGGCCGCACGGCCAGCCATTCGGCGCCGAGATGGTCGGCCACATCGTCGCGAATCGGGGAAACGTTGACGATCTCGACGCCGGCCGCCACGGCGGCCTTGAGGGCCGGGCCCGAGGCGTGTTCGGCCGGGCCGCCGGACAGGACCTGCATGTTCTTGAACGGGATGCCGCCGAAGGCGACCAGCAGTTCCGTGTTCGCGATGATCGAGTCCCAACTCGTCGCCTCGGTCATCGCGGCGCGCGGCGAGCCGACGATGTGGGGCAGGATCGCGTAGCCGGCGGCGATCGAATAGGTGTGCACCGACCCGGTGTAGCCGCCGATGGTGCCCAGGTAGCGCTGGAGCTGGGTCTTGGCGTGGTGGAACCGCCCGGCGCTCGACCAGCCGTACGAACCGCCATAGATGGCCTCGTTGCCGTGGGTCTCGCGCACCCGCGCGATCTCGCCTGCAACGATGTCCAGCGCCTCGTCCCACGGCACCGCGACGAAGGGCTCGGCGCCGCGCCCTTCGCAGTTGCCGCCCGGGCCGTTGTCGAGCCAGCCCTTGCGGATCATCGGACGGGCGACCCGGCTCCGGTCGTGGACCGCCTCAGGGATGGAGTGGATCAAATCCGAAGGGTCGGGGTCCTTTGCGAATGCGCGCACGCCGGTCAGCCGGCCGTCCGCGACCTCTGCCGTGAAGGCGCCCCAGTGGGACGAGTGCCCGAATTCCGTCTTGCCCATCGGTGTCTCCCCTGATGCCCGACATTGCCCCGCGTCCCCGGGCGCTGTCAAAGCGCATCGCAGCGCGTAAAATCACGGTAATTCAACGGGGAGGGACTCCATGCAAGTACGTCTGGACGGGCGCACCGCCGCCATCACCGGTGCGAGCGAGGGGCTGGGCCTGGCCATGGCGGCGCGGTTCGCACAGTCGGGCGCCAATGTCGCGATGCTCGCGCGCTCGGCCGGCACGCTGGAGGCGGCGCGGCAGAGCGTGATCGACGGCATCGGCGGCAACGCGGTCTCGGTGCTCGCCATTCCCTGCGACGTGACCGATGTCGCGCAGATCGGCGATGCGTGGGATCGCATCGGTGCCGACCTCGGCGACGTCGACATCCTGGTCAACAATGCCGGTGCGCACGCGGCCAAGCCGTTCCTGGACGTCACCGACGAGGAATGGCAGTACGACCTCGATCTCAAGCTGTTCGCCGCGATCCGCCTGTCGCGTCTGGCGATGCCGGGCATGGCCGCCCGCAACTGGGGCCGCATCATCAACGTGCTCGCGGTCAGCGCCAAGACGCCCGGTGCGGGCAGTGTGCCGACCTCGGTCTCGCGCGCGGCGGGCATGGCGCTGACAAAGGTCCTGTCGGCCGAAGGTGCGCCGAACAACGTCCTCGTCAATGCGCTGCTCGTCGGCCTGATCCGCTCGGGCCAGCACGAGCGTCGGCACCAGCGCACCGCGCCGGAGAAGAGCTTCGACGACTACATCGCGCCGATGGAGAAGACCTTGCCGATCGGGCGCATCGGCGAGGCCGAGGAGTTCGCCAACATGGCCTGCTTCCTGGTGTCGGATGCCGCATCCTATGTGACCGGCTGCGCAATCAATGTCGATGGCGGGCGGTCACCGGTGCTCTGACCGGATGACCGGCAGGTAACGATCGGCTAGCTTCCGGAAAATTTCCGTCGGGGAGGGGTTCACGTGTCGGGGGATGTAACGGTTCGCGCCGAGGCGCTAACGGCGCTGATACACGAGATGGTCCGCCTCGGCGGCAGCGAGGATGCCGAATGCCGGATCGTGTCCGAGCACCTGGTCGGCGCGAACCTGGCCGGCCACGACAGCCACGGTGTCGGCATCTTCAACACCTATGTGAAGAACCTCCAAAAGGGATTGCTGGTGCCCAACACGCCTGCCGCGTGCGTGCGCGACGACGGGCCGTTCCTGCAGTTCGACGGCCACAAGGGCTATGGCCAGCGCACGGCGAAGGAGGTCACCGAGGCCGCGATCGCGCGCACCCGCGAGATGGGCGTGTGCGTGGCGACGCTCAAGAACTCCCACCATATCGGGCGCGTCGGCACCTATGCCGAGATGATTGCCGATGCCGGCTTCGTCTCGATCCACTTCACCAACGTCACCGATCATGCCGCGATGGTCGCGCCCTTCCGCGGCGCGGAGGCGCGCTTCGGCACCAACCCGGTGACCATGGCGATGCCGACCGGCGATCCGGCCAAGCCGATCATCCTCGACATGGCCACCAGCGTGGTCGCCATGGGCAAGATTCGCGTGGCGCGCGACGCCGGCAAGACGGTGCCCGATGCCTGGCTGATCGATTCCGACGGCAAGCCGTCGAGCGATCCCAACGTGATGTTCAATCCTCCGCTGGGCGCGCTGCGCGCCTTCGCCGAGCACAAGGGCTACGCGCTCTGCCTGATGGCCGAGCTGATGTCGGGGGCGCTTTCGGGGGGTGGCACCCTGCAGCCGGGCAATGCGCGCCTCGACGGGATCATCAACACCATGACCGTGGTGGTGATCGATCCCGGGCGACTGGGCGATGCCGACTGGATAAAGGCCGAGGTCGACGCGATGTCGGACTATGTGACCGGCTCGCGCGCGGCGAACCCGGACGAGCCGGTGCTGGTGCCCGGCGATCCCGAGCGCGCGGCGCGCAAGCAGCGGCTGGCGAACGGCATCTTCCTGCCGGAGCTGACCTGGACGTGGCTGCTCGAGGCAGGTGAGGCGTTGGGGCTCGACAATGTCCGGGCCCACGAGATCGCCGGCCTCGCCTGAGACCTTCGTCCCGTGTCCCGGCACGCCGGCCGGTGATACGCTCGGCACCATGACACGCACCTCCGGACCGGCATTTGTGGCGGCGATGGGCGGCCTGATCGCGCTGGCCGCGGGCATGGGCATCGGGCGGTTCGTCTACACCCCCATCCTGCCGTTCATGGAGGCCGCCATTGGCCTGTCGAAGGCCGAGGGCGGGCTGATCGCATCGGCGAACTTCCTCGGCTACCTGCTCGGTGCCCTGGCCGCGTCGTCCAGCCTGTTGCGCGGCGGCCGGCGGCGTTGGCTGCTGATCGCGCTTGCGCTCAGCGCCGCGACCACGGGCCTCATGGGCTATGCCGCGACGTTCGAGACCTATCTGGCGCTGCGGTTCGCCGGCGGCGTGGCCAGCTCCTTCGTGCTGGTGTTTGCCTCCGCACTCGTGCTCGACCGGTTGGCCGCGTTCGGACGCTCCGGATTGTCGGCGATCCACTTCGCCGGGGTGGGGGTGGGGATCGCCGTCTCTGCCATGCTGACTGCCGGGGTCGCCGCAGCGGGCCTCGACTGGCGCGAGCAATGGCAGGTCGCGGGCGCGGCATCGCTCGCCGGGCTGGCGCTGGTGTTCCTTCTGGTGCCGCGCGAAGCCATCGCAAAAGCGACGGATGACGGCGTGGCCGGCGGACTGACACCCGGCCTGCCGACCCTCATCGTCGCATATGGTCTGTTCGGGTTCGGCTACGTCATCACCGCGACCTTCATCTCGACCATGGTGCGCGGGACGCCGGCGATTGCCGAGCTCGAGGCCGTCATCTGGCTGGTGGTCGGGCTTGCCGCGGTGCCGTCGATTGCGTTCTGGACCTGGGTCGCGCGCGCCCTGGGCAACAATCCGACATTCGCGCTGGCCTGCGTGGTGGAAGGCGTCGGTGTGGCCGTCGCCGTTCTGGCACCCGAGAGCGCGCTCGCCGTCAACCTCTCGGCGGCACTCCTGGGCGGGACGTTCATGGGCCTCACGGCGCTCGGCTTCGCCGAGACGCGCCGGATCACGCGCGGCGACCCACGCCGCAACCTGGCCTTCATGACGGCCGCGTTCGGGCTGGGGCAGATGGTCGGCCCGACCTTCGGCGGCCTCGCCTACGGGATCGGCGACAGTTTCCTCGTCCCTTCGCTCGTGGCCGCTGCGGCGCTTCTCCTCTCGGCGCTGCTGGTCATCCGGTTGCGCATCGTGGTGCCGTCCTAGCCCGCGCCGAGCAGTTCCGAAAGGTCCACGGTGCGGCCTGTGCGCGACGATTCGACCGCCGCCAGCACGACGGCGAGCTGCACCAGCGCGTCGGTGCCGTCGATCTTGGGCTTGCGGCCCTCGGCGACGGCATTGGCGAAGTCCTCCAGCTCGATCAGCAGGTGATCGGCCGGCGAGAACGCGACCGGCGTGGCCTCGGCCTAGCCGGTTCGCTGGACCCTGATTTCGTCGCGGTCGAGGTCGAAGAACGCGTTCCCCTTCGTGCCGTGCAGCGCGAGGGTAAAGTGCCGCGGGGAGATGTAGTCGGAGCCGACATAGCCGATCGCGCCCGCCGCATCGCACGCCGCGATCATCGCCTTGCCGTCGGCGATCGCGTTGGAAATGGGCTTCTCGACGAAGACGTGTTTGCCGGCTGCGGCCGCGGCCTCGGTTCCGGACCGGTGTGCTGAGTTCGGGGTGGTCAGGATGACGGCATCGATGTCTTCACACGCCAGCATCGCCTCATAGGAGGGCATGGCCTCGCAGCCGAATTCCACGGCGAAGCGCGCGGTCTTGTCGGCCGAGCGGGAATAGCCGGCGCGCAGTTCCAGCTTGTCGGTGCGCGCGACGACCTTGGCCAGCACGTCCGACCACCAGCCGATGCCGACGATGCCGACCCGCATCAGACCCGGTCTTCCCAGTTGGCGAGGAAGGGACCGACGATCCCGGCCCACTCCTCCGGATGACGGCGGTAGGAGTAGTGGCCGCCTTCCTCGACGATCACCAGCTCCGAGCCTTCGATGGCCTCGTGCAGGTCTTCCGAGAAATAGAACGGCACGGTCGCGTCGTCGCGGGTGCCGATGACCAGTGACGGGTTCCTGATCATGGTGATCTCGTCGAGCCGGTCATGGTTCAGCGTCATGTCGATGCGCGCGGCGAGGACGTCGGGTTCGGCGATGGTCTCGAGCGAACGCTTCTCCAGTTCCATCACCTTGTCGAGGTTGTAGCGGAACTGCATGCAGCTGTTGGTGAACAGCGAGCTGACCAGAACGTAGGCCTCCTTGACCTCCGACAGTGCGATCTGCCGGCGCGCGGTCTGGACCCGGCGGATATATTCGTCCGCCTTGGTCCAGGTATTGGAGAAGATGCAGCAGCGCAGCCGGTCGGGATGGTCGATGGCCAGGTTCTGGAGGATTGCGCCGCCCGTGGATGTGCCCAGCACGTGCGCCTTCTCGATTCCCAGCGTGTCCATCAGCGCGATGACGTCGTCGGCGATGTGCCCGGTCGAGTAGCCGTCGGGCCCGGGCCGGTCGCTGTCGCCGGCGCCGCGATGGTCGAAGGAGATGCAGCGATAGCGGTCGGAGAAGATCTTGCGCTGGTAGTCCCACGAGTTCATCACCCCGACGAGGCCGGGGATGAAGATGAAGGGCGGGCCATCGCCCATCTCGTCGACGTTCAGGGTGATGTGTCCGACGTCAATTCTCTTGGCCATCGCGATGTCGCCTCCGGTCGGTGCGCGGTTCGACCGGCAGTCTGTCACACGCGGGGTGCGCCTTCATCCGTCGGCCGCGAACGGCTGTTGCGACGAAGCGGCACGTATCGGGCGATCAGATCGCGCCGGCCGCGCGCAGCGCGGCGATCTCGTCTTCCGACTTGCCGAGCGCCGTCAGCACCTCGTCGGTGTGCTCGCCCAGCACCGGCGGTGCGCGGCGCACGGTCGCCGGCGTGCCGGAGAAGCGCATCGGCACACCCGGCACCGAAATCTCGCCCTCGGTGGTGTGCTGCGCTGTCGTGACCAGCCCGCGCGCCAGTGTCTGCTCGGCGGTCAGCGCCTGCTCGACCGTGTTGATCGGCGCGCACGAGACATTGGCGGCGAGCAGCTTTTCGATCCACGCATTCGTGTCGTCGGTGCGGAACAGGTCGGCGATCATGCCGTCGCACGCGCCGCGATTCTCGACCCGGTCGCGGTTGCGTGCGAAGCGTTCGTCGTCGGCCCATTCGGGCTTTCCCACGGCCTCGGCGAACACCCGGAACTGGCCGTCGTTGCCGACCGACAGCGCGATCATGCCGTCGCGAGTGGGATAGGCGTTGTAGGGGACGATGTTGGGATGGCCGTTGCCGTAGCGGCCGGCCGGTTCGCGCGAGGCCAGGTAGTTGGCGGCCACGTTGGCCAGCAGGGTGACGCCCGTGTCGTAGAGCGAGACCTCGATGGCCTGGCCCTTGCCGGTGCGGTGGCGAGCCTGCAGCGCGGCGAGGATCGAGGACAGCGCGAACATGCCCGTGGCGATGTCGACGATGGCCACGCCCAGCTTCATCGGGTCGCCGTTGGCCTCGCCGGTGATGCTCATCAGGCCGCTCTCGGCCTGCAGCAGGAAGTCGTAGCCCGGTGCGCCGGCGCGCGGGCCGGTCGAGCCGTAGCCGAGAATCGAGGCGCGCACGATCTGCGGCGCGTTCGCCTCGTACCAGGCGTCGTCGAAGCCGAAGCGGGCCATGGTGCCGAGCTTGAAATTGTCGACCACCACGTCGGCGTCGGCCAGCAGCTCGGCGAGGACCTCGCGGGCGGCCGGCTCCTTCAGGTTGAGCGTGATGCCGCGCTTGTTGCGGTTGATGCCCAGAAAGTAGGCGGCCTCCTCGCCGACGAAGGGCGGGCCCCAGGCGCGGGTGTCGTCGCCACGCCCGGGCTGCTCGACCTTGATCACATCGGCGCCCATGTCGCCGAGAAGCATGGCGCAGAAGGGCCCCGCCAGCACCCGGGTCAGATCGATGACCCGGGTGCCGTCGAGCGCGCCGGCCTCGCCGCTGGCCGCCATCGTCTGGTTAGCCCTTCTTGAGCTGGTTGCGGTCGTTGGCCAGGTCGTCGAGATACTTGTCGACGATCTCCTTGTTCTTCATGCGGAACTTCATGAAGTCGGGCTTGCGCTTGTCGAGGAAGGCCTGCATGCCCTCGAGCGATTCCTCGCTGCCCCAGACATGGGCCAGCAGTTCCATGCCGTGCTGCCACGAGGCGTAGAGCTGGTCGGATTCGTGGTTGAGCGACTTCTTGGTCATGCGGATCGTCTGGCCGCTGTGGCCCTTGATCGTCTCGCACCACTTGATCGTCTCTTGCAGCAGATCGTCATGCGGCACGACCTTGTTGATCAGGCCGATCTCGACCGCCTCCTGGGCGGTGAAGGTGCGCGCGAGGAAGATCATCTCGCGGGCCAGCCGCTCGCCGATGATGCGCGGG
This sequence comes from Rhodospirillaceae bacterium, assembly GCA_038117265.1. Classification (GTDB taxonomy): domain Bacteria; phylum Pseudomonadota; class Alphaproteobacteria; order UBA6615; family UBA6615; genus JAYPUG01. The sequence continues at coordinate 87,642 of JAYOFO010000002.1, read as the reverse complement.
ATGTACTGGGTCGCACCGACCGTCGGGCACGCGGCGACCTTGGCGCCCGACTGCCCGAAGTTCGCCCGGTCCGACGCGATCACCAGGTCGCACCACAGCGCCAGCTCGTGGCCGCCGCCCATGCACCAGCCATTGACCATGGCGATCACGGGGATCGGCAGGCCGCGGATGGTCATCGCGGTGCCGAGCATCCGGTCGTTCCAGTGATAGGCGTTGGTGAAGTTGAGCTTCATCATCGCGCCGAAGTCGCCGCCGGCCGAGAAGGACTGGTCGCCGGCGCCGGTGACGACCGCGCAGGCGATCGAGGCGTCGTTGCGGGTCGACTTGAAGGCGTGGATCAGCTCGTCGAGCGTCTGTTCGCGGAACGCATTGCGCGCCGCCGGGCGGTTGATGGTGATCCAGGCGACATGATCCTTGACCTCGAAGAGGATGTCCTCGAAATCGTCGGAAGTGGGCATGTGGGACATTTATGACTCCCCCTGTACGGTTGTTGTCGTATTTGCGGATTCCCTATGACGTTCGTGCGCGCGGTGCAACGTCCGATCGCGGCGGAACTCCTTTGTTCTGGTTGTCCGGACATATATAGAGACTTCGGGCCGCCGACAATCGGCCTGCTACGCGCGGCCGGTGCGGTGCGCTAAGCTTGTTGGATTGTTCTTAACGCGGGGACTTCGATGGCCAGAAATCCGATCCAGTCCGTCCTGATCGTCGGTTACGGCGTCATGGGCAAGGGGGTCAGCGGGACCTTCGCCGACGCCGGCTTCAAGACGATGGTGCGCAGCAGCCGTGCCGCCGAACTCGACGATCTTCCCGCAGGGGTCGTCGCATCGGCCGATCTGCCCGACGAAGCACCCGATCTCGTCATCGAGTTCGTGCCCGAGGATGTCGGCGTGAAGCAGAGAGTGTTCGCCGAGATCGAGGCGGCGTATCCCGATGACGACGTCATCATCGCAACGGGCACCTCGGGCATGTCCCTGGAGGATCTCGCCGCCACCCTGAAGCGGCCGCAGCTGTTCACGGGCATCCACTACTTCATGCCGGCCGACACGACGGCGGTTGCCGAGGTCATGGCCGGGCCCGGCGCGCCCGAGGATGTGGTCGATGCGGTTGCCGACGCCGTGCAGCGCACCGGCAAGGAAGTGGTCACGCTGTACAAGCCGATCGTCGGTTTCCTGATCAACCGGCTGCAGCACATCATCCTGCACGAGGCCTACTATTTGGTGGAAGAGGGCGTGGCGATGCCGGCCGACATCGACATGGCGGCGCGCAAGATGCTGGCGCCGCGCATGTGCCTGAACGGGCTGATCGAGCAGAAGGACACGTCGGGCCTCGAGATCCATGCGCTGGCCCAGCGCTCGATCGTGCCCGAACTGCATCCGGTGGATACCCCCAACCCCCTGATTCAGGATATGGTGGCGCGTGGCGAGGTCGGCCTGTCGGCCGGCAAGGGGTTTTACGACTGGGACGGCTGCGACGTCGATGCGGTTCGCAAGCAGTCTTCGGAGCGATTGCGGAAGCTGACGAAGTTCCTCAACGAAGAGGTTTCGGACTACGCACCGGGCACACAGCCGAAGACGCGCGAACTGAAGCGCGGCCGGCCATAGGCATCCGGGCGAAACGGGAGAAACGGAATGAAAATCACCAGGATCGAGCCGAAGGCGGCCTACCTGCCGCTGCGTCGCCCGATAAAGATGTCGGGCATGGAGATCGCGACGTCCGAGAACGTCTTTGCGAAGATCGAGACCGATGACGGCCTCGTGGGCTGGGGCGAAGCGTCGTCCTCGCCGTCCATGACCGGCGAGACGGTCGAGAGCATGGTGGCCGCGATCGAGTATCTCGCGCCGTTCCTGGAAGGCCGCGATCCCTCGGCGTTCGAGGAGAACCTGGCCGAGATGAACTGGCGGATGTACGGCAACGCCAGCGCCAAGACCGTGCTTGAAATGGCGCTCTACGACCTCGCCGGCAAGGCGCAGCAGAAGTCGGTCGCCGAGCTGCTCGGTGGCGAGAACCGCAAGCAGATCCCGGTGCTCTATATGCTGGCGACCGGCGACATCGACACCGACGTGTCCGAAGCGGCCGAGCGCGCCCGGGCCGGGGTCGCCTACATGAAGATCAAGGTCGGGGGGCGGCCGGTCGAGGAAGACATCGAGCGCACCAACGCGATCCGCAAGGCGGTCAACGGCGGGGTGCAACTGTCGGCCGACTGCAACCAGGGCTGGAGCGAGGCCGAGGCGATCACCTATGTGAAGGGGGCGGGCGAGGCGCTCGATTTCCTCGAGCAGCCGGTCATGGGCCACGACGTCGAGGCGATGGCCCGCATCGCGGCCGAGGCCGCCTGCGCGATCGGCGCCGACGAGGGGCTGCACAGCTTCGACGACATCCGCAAACACCACGCGATGGGCGCCGCACAGGGCGGCAGCCTGAAGATGATCAAGCTCGGCGGGGTGACGCGCGCCTACGAGGCGACCAGGCTCTTCGACGAGCTTGGCATGCACGTAAACCTGGCGGGCAAGGTGGCGGAATCGAGCGTGTCGAGCGCGGCCGTCCTGCAGATCGCCTCGGCCGCCAAGGCCATCGAGTGGGGGGTCAGCGTGACCTGCCAGTATCTCGACCGCGACGTGGTGAAGGTGCCCGTCGATGTCGTCGACGGGATGGCGGACCTGCCGGCGGGCGCGGGCCTCGGGGTCGAGGTGGACGAAGCGGCACTCGCCGAATACGTGCGCTGACCCTTTGACGGCGGTGCGGCACGCCTACTCGGTGTGCCAGTCGCGCTTCAGCTCGAGCGAGTAGACGAACCGGTCTTCCGGGTGGACGCTGACGGTCGTCTCGAACACCTGGTCGTCGGCGGTCTTGTAGCGCCGAACGATCGTCATCGCCGCAGTCTCGGGACGGACTTCGAGCCGCCGGGCGAGTTCCTTGTCGATCCGGCTGGCGAACATCTCGAGCTGGGCGCGCGCGATGATGCCGACATGCTCGCGTTCGATCAGCTTGTGGACCGCGGACGGTTCGACGAGGATCTGGCGCGCCATCGCCTCGTACTCGGGTCGGACATAGATCTCCTGCCAGCAGATCGGCTTGCCGCTGACGGTGGAACGACGCAGGCCGGCGAGGTGGAACCATTCCGAGCCGGGCGCAAGCGACAGCTGGCCGGCCAGATTCTGCCCGAGGGTGACATTGCCCGCCTTCGCCTTCTCGAGGATCGTGTCGGGGTACTGGAGCAACTCGGAAAGCGAGCTGACCGACTGCACATAGGCCGCGGCGGGGTCGCTCGAGATCACCCGCGTCCCCGAACCCCGGCGCATGGCGACAAGGCCCTGCTCGCGCAGCTGACGCAGCGCCGCGCGCACGGTGTAGCGGCTCACGCCGTAGACCGCGCAGAGCTCCATTTCCGTCGGCAGCATCCCGCCGACTGGGAAACGGCCGCCCGTGATCCCCTCGAAGAGTTCGTCGGCAATGATCTGATAGCGCGGTCGACTTTCGGTAGAGATAATCGACATCGGCGCCTCCGTCCCGCCTTGATTCCGGTGCAGGTTAGACCATGTCACCGGGGTTAAAATGTACGGCTGGGGACCGGACATTGTCCATATGACAGCGATGCACTCGCATAAATAAATAAATTTAACGAATCACTCTCATAATGCGTGTTTCAACACGTCGGACGACGGGCATGGTGGCAACCGCTGTTGGCCAGTTCGCGAGGCGCGCCGCGGCCGATGCGCGCATTCTCTATTTCGATACGCTGCCCGATGCATGCGTGCGCGCACTCGATGCGGCCAACGATCTCGGACTTTGCCTGCAGACCGCCTCCGAGACGGATGCGCTTGCCGAGACCATCCGCGATTTCCGGCCAAGTGTGCTTATCCTGGCGATGCGCGGCGCCGAATCCGAACTCGAGGCCCATGCAGGTTATCTCGGCCAGATCGGTGCGCCGTTCCCGATCCTGCTCGCCGGAGACCGTGACGTCAGCACACTGCAGAACTTCATGGCAGGCGTGGACGGCCTCGGCCTCGACCTGCGCGGCACCGTGCGCATCGGCGAGCGTCTGCGCGACCTGCAGTTGATTCTGTTGTCGGCGGCAAAATAACGCCCCGCTACACTTACATGCGCGATCCGCTTTACAGGTGCGCGGCCGCGCCGTTTACTGGTCGGCGACACAACAAGGCGCGCGAACGATCGCGCGTGGGGGAGACAGCGATGACATTTCCATCGGGACAGAGTTTTGCCTGGAACGTCGAGGCGATCGGCTACAACGATGTCGACGGACGTCCGGCGTTCAAGCTGGCGCTGCACAAGGCGGGCGACCGCTGGTACCTGTACACCGGCCAGTTCTGGCACTCGGGTTTCTCGATCATCGAGGTGACGGACCCGGCAAACCCCCGCTTCGTGCGCTTCATCGAGGGGCCGCCGAACACCTGGACGCTGCAGGTCCAGATCGCCGACGGCAAGCTAGTCACGTCGCAGGAAAAGATCATGGAGGGCTGGGGCCACACCCCCGGCGAATCCTGGGGTGACGGTTTCGAACTCTGGGACCTGGAAGACCCCGAGAACCCCGAGCTGCTGAGCCACTGGAAGACCGGCGGCGACGGCACCCATCGCAACTATTACGACGGCGGGCGCTACGTGTATGCCACCGGGCTTCCCGAGGGCTATCAGGGCAACATCCTGCAGATCGTCGACATCGAGGATCCGCGCAACCCGGTCGAGGTCGGCCGCTGGTGGCAGAAGGGCCAGCATGTCGGTGGCGGCGAGGGCGGTGCCAAGCCGGGCACGATGCTGCACGGCGGCGCCTACGTGAAGGGCGACCGCGCGTTTCTGCCCTACAGCGCGGGCGGGTTCATCGTCCTCGACATCTCCGACAAGACCAACCCCAAGGAAATCAGCGACCTGCCGTTCTCGCCGCCGTTCCAGGCGTTCATCGCCGTGCACACGGCTGTGCCGCTGCAGGGCCGCGACCTGGTGATTTGCAACTCCGAGGCGATCGCGGAGAACTGCGACGAGCCGCTGGGCTATGCCGCCATGGTCGATGTCAGCGACGAGACCAAGCCGCGCCTGGTCTCGCTGTTCCCGCTGCCGGCGCCGCCGGCCGGCGCGCCCTATCCGACATTCTGTGCGCGCGGCGGTCGCTTCGGGCCGCACAACCAGCACCAGCCGCAGTATCAGGACATCCTGTATCAGGGCGAGGATCTGTGCTTCCTGACCTATTTCAACGCCGGCCTGCGGATCTACGACATCTCGAACGAGACCCAGCCGCGCGAGGTCGGCTATTTCATGCCGCCCGACCCGCTGGAGCGGCGGGGCCTGCTGCCGGCGTCCAAGCTGGTGGCGCAGACCGAGGACGTGATCGTGGACGCGCGCGGGAACATCTTCGTTTCCGACAAGAACCACGGCATCTATGTGCTGCGCTACGCGGGGCTCAATCCCTGAGCGGGATTCCGTCCTGATCGGATGTTCGGCCTGACCCGTCGCCGCCGCCGTGCGGCGTTCGGCGTGTTCCGCCACGTCGCGCTCGGCGCGTGGCTGGCGGTCGTCGCCTTCCCGCTGTTCTGGATCGTTGCGACCTCGTTCAAACGGCCGGGCGACGTGAACGCCTGGCCGCCGGTCTACTGGCCGGCGGACCCGACCCTGTTCAACTACGTCCAGGTCTGGGTCAACGGGTTTGCGACGGGGATCGGCACGCCGGGCCTGGCGGACGTGATCGGGCCGTGGGAGGCGCTGGTCAACACCTTCATCATCGCGCTCACCGCCTCGACGGTCGCGACCCTCTTCGGGACCGTCGTGGCCTGGGGGGCGTCACGGCACCGCATCCTCGACGACCGGCACCTGCTGTACTTCCTGATGCTGCGCATGGTGCCGCCCTTCGTGATCGCGGCACCGATCTTCCTCTGGTTTTCCGCCATCGGCCTCGTCGACACCCATCTCGGCCTGATCCTGCTCTACACCCTGATCACGCTGCCCTACGCGATGCTGGTGATGAAGAGCTTCATCGACGAGCTGCCGCGCGACTGCGAGAACGCCGCGCGCCTGCTGGGTGCGGGGCATTGGCAGGTCCTGGTCGAGATCGTGCTTCCGCAGCTGCGGCCGGGCCTGGCGGCAACGTTCCTGTTCATCTTCATCCTGAACTGGAGCGAGTACTTCCTGGCGCTGATCCTGTCCCAGACCGACGTCTCGACCCTGCCGGTGCATCTCAACCGGTTTGCCGGCAATGCGGGCGGCAACGGCTATCAGGCGGCGCTCTCGGTCGGTGCGACGCTGCCCCTGATCGTCATCGGGCTGGCGATCCGCAAGCAGCTGGTGCGCGGGCTCAGCTTCGGCTTCGTTCGGAACTGACGCCATCGCGGCCGCGGATGTTCCGCCACGCCCGGTCGATTTCGGCGAGCTGGGCCTCGATGCCGCTGACGAAGCGTTCGGCCGCGGCCTGCAACGGGCGGCTGGAGGGCTCGATCAGGATGAATTCGAACTCGATCTCGGGCGCGACGATGGGCGACAGGACGAGCCGCCCCCGGTCGAGCTCGCCGATGCAGTTGGTGACCGGCAGGATCGTCGCCCAGTCGGATTCCGCGACGAACTCGAGGGTTCCCGTCATCCCGTCCAGGTCCATGATTCGCTCCGGAACGACCCCGGCGGCCGCCATCTGGCCCTCGAGGAACGGCCGGCGGCTGTTTTCGGGCGACGGCAGGACCAGCTTCAGGCCGGACACCTGGCGGAAGGGGATCGGCGCGGTGTTCTCGAGCCCCAGCGCGGCGCCCGACAGCAGCAGTTCCTGCTCGCGCGCCAGGACGCGGCGCGAAAGCCCGGGAATGTCGGTCGGCGGCATCACCGGGACGATCGCGAAGTCGAGCTCGCCGGCCAGCACCAGGTCCGTCAGCGGCTGGCTGTAGGCCTCGACGATGCGCACGTCCACATTCGGGTTCTCGGCCGTGAAGCGGGCCAGAACGACGGCCAGCGCTCCCTTGGTGAGGGACGGAATCAGGCCGGCGTTGACGCTGCCGGCGAGGCTTCCCTGGAGGGCATGCATGTCATCCTCTGCCGCATGCACCGAGCGCAGGATGGGGATGCAGCGCTCGTAATAGCGTCGCCCGGCGAGGGTGGGCACCACGCCGTGGGCCGTCCGCTCGAACAGCGCGAGGCCCAGCCGATCCTCGAGGTTGCGGATCTGCTGACTCAGGCCGGACTGGGTGCACCGGGCCCGCGCGGCGGCCCGGCTGAAGCTGCCGTCCTCGTAGACGGCGACGAAATGCTCCATCTGGCGGAAATTCATCGGTCGCACCTGAATTAGGAAAACTTATGCTATATATTAAAACATATAATTTTTCGCGGTGGGATACCGTTGATAGGGTCCCGCAACGGGTTTGACGGGAATGCAATCCAGCGGGAGACGCGCATGAAATTCGGGCTGTTCGGCGGCGCCCAGGCGGTCCCGGGCGAGGTCATCACGGAGGCCGCGCTCGGCTACCACGAGTACGGGGAATACATCCGCACGGCGGAGCGCCTCGGCTATGAGAGCGCATGGATGGTGGAGCACCATTTCACGGGCTTCTCACAGCTCTCCGCAACACTCAACTACATCTCCTATCTTTCTGGAATAACGTCGAAAATTCGTCTCGGCAGCGCCGTCGTCGTGGTGCCGTGGCACAATCCGGTGCTGCTCGCCGAGCAGGTCGCGACGATCGATCAGCTCTCCAAGGGACGCTACGATTTCGGTGTCGGCCGCGGTTATCGTGGCAATGAGTTCCACGGCTTCGGCATCGACATGTCCGATGCCGAGGAGATTTTCCAGGAATCGGTGGCGTTCATGCGGCGCGCGTTCACCGAGACCGAGCGCTGGTCGTACGCATCCGAGCGCTGGACCTTCAACGACATCATCGTCGAGCCGCCGGTGGTCCAGAAACCGTATCCCCCCATGTGGGTGGGCGCGGGCAGCGAGAAATCCATCCGCGCCGCGGCGCGGAACGGCTTCAACCTGCTGCTCGACCAGATGACCTCGTTCGCGGGCATCGGCGACCGCGTGTCTTGGTACCGCGACGAGTTGGAGAAGATGGGCGAGGAGTTCGACCCCTACCGGATCGGCGTCACGCGCGGCCTGATGGTGGCGAACAACGACAACGAGCGGACCGAGGCGCACGTGCTGCGCGGAAAGTTCATAACCGAGGTCCAGGTGCTCTCAGCCGACAAGAATCTGCAGGCCAAGGCCTTCAACCCGGTCGACAATCAGCGCGGCGGTGCCGACGGCAGCGATTTCGTCGGGGTCTCGGAGAACGGCGCCGTGCTCGGCAATTCCGACGAGATGTGCGAGCGGGTCCAGAAACTCTACGATCTGGGGGTCCGCAACGTACTACTGCATGACCTGTCGGGCAATTTCGAGGCGCTGCACCAGTTCGCCGAAGAGGTAATGCCGCAATTCGTCGGCAAGGATACGGCAGCGGCCGACGCCGCGGAATAGGTCGCCGTCAGGCAAGAGGGGAAACACAGATGAAGTTCGGATTGTTCGGCGGCGCCCAGGCCGTCCCTGGTGAGGTCGTCACGGAGGCCGCGCTCGGCTATCACGAGTATGGCGAGTACATCCGGTTCGCCGAGAAGCTCGGCTACACCAGCGCATGGCTGGTGGAGCACCATTTCACGGGCTTTTCGCAGCTCTCGGCTACTCTCAACTATATCGCGTATCTTGCTGGAATAACGTCTAAAATCCGTCTCGGAAGCGCTGTGGTCGTGGTGCCCTGGCACAATCCGGTCCTGCTTGCCGAGCAGGTCGCGACGATCGATCAGCTCTCCAAGGGCCGCTACGATTTCGGCATCGGGCGCGGCTACCGCGCGAACGAGTATCACGGGTTCGGCCTGGAGATGGCCGACGGCCAAGAGATCTTCGAGGAATCGGTCAACTTCATGCGCCGCGCCTTCACCGAGACCGAGCGCTGGAGCTACAAGTCGGATCGTTACACCTTCAACGACATCATCGTCGAACCGCCGGTGGTCCAGAAGCCGCACCCGCCCTTCTGGGTCGGCGCGGCGAGCGAGGGCTCGATCCGCGGTGCCGCGCGCAACGGCTACAATTTGCTGCTGGCCCAGGTGCCGTCCTTCGAGACCATCGCCGAGAGCGTGAACTTCTACCGCGACGAGCTCGACAAGATGGGCGAGCCGTTCGACCCCTACCGGATCGCGGTCACGCGCGGCCTGATGGTGGCGAACAACGACGCCGAGCGCGCCGAGGCGCATGTGCTGCGCGGCAAGTTCCTGACCGAGGTGCAGGTGCTCGCCACCGATCCGCGCTTCCAGTCGAAGACCTTCGTGCCCGCCGCGCGCCACAAGAACCGCGGCGATCCCACCGAGACGTCGGAAGTTGGCGCGATCATCGGCAGTTCCCAGGAGATGATCGAGCGGGTCGAGCGCCTCTACGAGATCGGCGTGCGCGACGTGCTGCTGCACGACCTGTCGGGCAATTTCGACGCGCTGCAGCAGTTCGCCGAAGAGGTGATGCCGCACTTCGCCGGTCGCGAAGGCGACGCCTTGAAGGCCGCGGAGTAGGAGGCACCGGCGGCGCGCGCTGCCGGACCGCATCCCGCGGGATTCTGCAACTGATGGTGTCGAAGCCGGGCCCGGTCGGGTATATTGGTCCCGTCAACACGCCCGCTGACGCGGGCGTCCGCGATTCCAGCCCCTGATCAGAGGAAACTCGCCGTGGATGGCCTGATTTTCGGCACCGGACCCTATGCTGTCAGCCAACCGGTGCCGCGCACCGAGGATCCGCGCCTGCTGCGCGGCAACGGTCTCTATACCGACGACCGCAATCTCGACGGGCAGGCCCATGCGGTCTTCCTGCGCTCGCCGGTCGGACACGGCCGCATCGCGACGCTGGACGTCGCGGCGGCCCGCAATGCGCCCGGCGTGCTGGCGGTGCTGACCCACGACGACATCGCGGCCGCGGGCCTGGGCACGCTGCCCAACAACCTTCCCGTGAAAAGCCGGGACGGTTCGCCGCTGATCAAGCCGCCGCGTCCCGTCCTGGCCGACGGGACCGTGCGCCACATCGGCGAGCCGATCGTCGCGGTGATCGCCGAAACGGCCGCGCAGGCGCGCGATGCCGCCGAACTGGTCGTGCTCGATATCGAGCCGCTGCCCGCCGTGACCGAGCTAGAGGACGCGGTGGCGGACGGTGCGCCGCAACTCCACGCCGAAGCGCCGGGCAATGTCTGTCTCGACTTCCAGATGGGCGATGCGGATGCGACCGCCCAGGCGTTCGATGCGGCCGCACACGTCACCCGGCTGCGGCTGGTCAACAATCGCTGCTTCGTGTCCGCGATGGAGCCCCGCGCCGCCGTCGCCGACTTCGACAAGGCCGCCGACCGCTACGTGCTCTACACCTGCGGGCAGGGCGTGATGGGGATGCGCAACATCCTCGCCAACGCCGTGTTCAAGTGCGAGCCCGAGAAGATCCATGTGATCATGGGTGACGTGGGCGGCTCGTTCGGCATGAAGGCGATGCCCTACCACGAGTATCCGGTGATCATGCTGGCTGCGCAGCGGCTCGGCCGGCCCGTCAAGTGGACGGCCGACCGCGGCGAGAGCTGCCTGTCCGACCATCAGGGCCGGGCCAGCCAGTTCGATGCCGAGCTGGCGCTCGATGCCGACGGTAAGTTCCTTGCCGCGCGCGTCACCGGGCTGGCCAACATGGGCGGCTACCTGACCGGGACCGGGCCGCTCGCCCAGTCCGTCAACATCGGCAAGAACCTGCCCTGCATGTACACGACGCCGGCGATCGACGTGAACATGCGCTGCGTGTTCACCAACACGGTCTATATCGGCGCCTACCGCGGCGCCGGCCGGCCCGAGGGCAACTTCATCATGGAGCGGCTGGTCGATGCCGCGGCGCGCGAGATGGGCATCGACCCGATCGAGCTGCGCCGGCGCAACCTCATCGCGCCGGGATCGTTCCCGTTCACCGCGGCCAGCGGCCAGGTCATCGACAGCGGCGATTTCGGGCCGCTGCTCGACGAGGCGGTCGCGGCGGCGGACTGGGCCGGATTTGCTGCCCGGAAGGCGGATTCCGCGGCGCGGGGCCGCAAGCGCGGCATCGGCGTGTGCGCCTATCTCGAGGTGACGGCGCCGGCCGGCAAGGAACATGGCGGCATCCGCTTCACCGACGACGGGCGCGTGACCATGGTGTCGGGCACGCTCGACTACGGCCAGGGCCACCGCGCCACCTTCGCCCAGGTGCTGAGCGCGCGCCTGGGCATCCCGTTCGAGGCGATCGACCTGCTGCAGGGCGATTCCGACCAGCTGCTCGTCGGCGGCGGGACGGGCGGCTCGCGCTCGGTGATCGCGGCCGGCGGTGCCATCTATGAATCCGCGGGTGCGGTGATCGAGAAGGGCAAGATCTTCGCCGGCCATGTGCTCGAGGCGGCGGTCGACGACATCGAGTTCGCCGACGGCGCTTTCCGGATTTCGGGCACCGACCGCACGATCGGCATCATGGAACTGGCCGCCAAGGCGCGCGAGTTGGGCGGCGCGGACGGGTTGCCCGACAGCCTCGACGTGGATCTCGTCCACGACACCGCCCCGTCGGCGTTCCCCAACGGGGTGCACATCGTCGAGGTGGAGATCGACTCTGAAACCGGCACCACCGCGGTGGTCAAGTACACCGTGGTCGACGATTTCGGGAACGTGATCAACCCGCTACTGGCCGCCGGCCAGGTCCATGGCGGCGTCGTCCAGGGCATCGGCCAGGCGCTGATGGAGGAGGTTGTCTACGACGCGGACGGTCAGCTGATCACCGGATCGTACATGGACTATGCGCTGCCGCGTGCCGACCAGATACCCGACATCGCGTTCGAGGATCATCCGGTGCCGGCCACGACCAACGTCCTCGGCGCCAAGGGCGCCGGCGAGGCCGGGGTCAGCGGCGCATTGCCCGCGGTGATGAACGCGGTGGTCGATGCGCTGTCCGAATACGGCGTGACGAACATCGACATGCCCGCGACACCCGAGAAGGTCTGGCGTACCATTCATGGCTAGTGCCCACCGGGCCGGCGGCGTATCGCGATGACCCCGGCCGCCCTGACCGCGCGCTTCGCGGCCATTCCGGCACCGTTGCGCGGCGTCCTGCTGTGCGTGATGGCAGCCGCGATCTTTGCCGGCATGCACAACATCATCCGGTTCGTCAGCCAGACGGGCATGCACCCGTTCGAGGCGGCCTTCTTTCGCAACGTGTTCGGCCTGGCGGTGATCATCCCGGTCGCGATCCGGACCGGGCCGTGGTTCCTGCGCACCGAGAAGCTGCACCTGCACCTCGGCCGCGCCGCGATCAACGTGGTGGCGATGCTGAGCTGGTTCATGGCCCTGTCGCTGATGCCCGTCGGCGATGCGACGGCGATCAGCCTGATCAGCCCGGTCGCCGTCGCCGTGCTGGCGATGCTGTTTCTCGGGGAGTCGGTCGGCCCGCGCAGTTGGATCGGCATTGCGGTGGCCGTGGTCGGCGGCCTGATCGTCATCCGGCCGGGGTTTCAGGAGGTCGGGCTGGGCGTGTGGCTGGTGCTGCTGCAGGTGGTCTGCGTGTCCAATTCCAAGTTCATCGCCAAGGTGCTGAGCCGGACCGACAGTCCGGTGACCATCGTGGGGTACCTGACGCTCCTGATGACGCTGCTGACTTTCGTGCCCGCGCTGTTCGTCTGGCAGACACCGACCTGGGAACAGCTGGGCCTGCTGGCAGTTATCGGTCTTTGCGGTACGACGGGTCATTTGCTGTTCGTCGAGGCCTACCGCGTCGCCGACCTCAGCCTTGTCGAGCCGATGATGTTCACCCGCATGGTGTGGGCGGCCCTGTTCTCGTTGCTGCTGTTCGGCGAGTTCCCGGATTTGTGGACCTGGATTGGTGCCGCGGTCATCGTCGTGGGGACCACCTCCCTGGCGCGTCAGGGCCTGCGTCGCGGGGCAAGCCCGGCGCGCAAACAGGCCGGGGCGGCGGGGCCGTCGCAGGCCGGTTGATGGGTTGCGACACCGATTGGGCGGATGGCGGTTTCCCGATACACTGCAACATCTGACGCGGAGCGAGGATACGGCATGACGGCAGCAGGGATCGGTCGGATCGGCGGGTGTGTGGCGCTCGCCCTGTTTGCATTCGCGAACGGGTTCGGTTCGGCGCAGGCACAGGTGCAGAAGCAGGCCGGGTTCGAGATTCCCGTGTGCGAGGGCGAACTTTCTAGCTTCCCGCTCGGCGATATCCCCACCGGCGAACGCTATTGGGTCGATATCTTCGATCCCACCGACGAGGCGCTGGCGTTTCGCGAAATATTCCTCAAGGCGCTTCGGGATTCCGGCCGTGCGACGGGCGAAAACGCACGGATGGTGTTCAACTTCGAATCCCAGTCCAGCTATCTCGGCCTGGTGCCGCAGGCCGCGGCGCCCACCGTGGGGCCGGGCACCACGGGGAGCCGTGATCCGGGCACCCAGGCGGGCGTGTCGGAGCTGCGCGATACCATTCGCGGGGATCGACGGGGCCGTGACGGCCCATCGGGCGCCAGCACCAAGATCGATGCGAAGGCCGAACTGCGCGACACGCAGACCGGCAAGGTGGTCTGGCTGGTGACGGTCGCCTGCCGGCCGCTGACGGCCGATCGCCGGCTGCTGATGGAGTTTGTGTCGACGAAGATCGTCGAACGGCTCGGGTTCGGCGGGGGCACGACCAAATTCGAATAGCGGGCGTCGATTGCGGCGCGCGGGTTACCAGTACTGGGAGTGATTTCGACAATGGCGGAAAAGAAACAGCTCGGCCTCGCGGTCGTGGGGTGCGGGGTCGTCGGGCGCATTCGCGCATCCCTCGCGGCGGATTTTCCCGGGATCGGCTGGATCGGCCTGAGCGACCTGCGGGAGGATCTCGGTCGCAAGCTGAAGGACGATATCAGCGCCGACTTCTACACCAACGACTTTCGCGAACTGCTCGCCCGGCCCGAGGTCGACGCGGTGGTCGTCGCCACCTCGACCTGGGCCCATGTCGAACCGACCCTGACCGCCGTCGAGCACGGTCACAAGCTGTTCATCGAGAAGCCGCTGGCCACCGATGCGCGCGAATCCGCCCAGGTGTTGGCCGCGATCGAGGCGGCGGGCATCGACGCGGTCGTCGGCTACACCCAGCGTTTCCGGCGTCGGTTCCTGGCGGTCAAGGAACGGATCGAGAGCGGCCAGATCGGCGAGTTCAACGCCGCGGTCGTGCGCACCTTCATCAACCGCATGACACCGGCCGGCGAAACGCGGCTGACCCAGGACCGGCGATTCCTGACGCCGATGGTGGTCTCGGGTACGCATTCGCTCGACATGGCGTTCTGGCTGATGGGCGAGGCGGGCAAGCCCGTCTCGGTCTATGCCCGCTCGACCGACAAGATCCTGAGGGACGAGCTCGGCATCAAGGACACCACGGTCGGTCTGTTCGAGATGGAGAGCGGTGCGATGTTCTCGATGAACATCTGCTGGGGCCTGCCGCGTATGTGGCCGGGCGCGGTCTACGGCATCGAAATCGGCATCGTGGGCACAGAGGGCGTGATCGACATCGAGGACACCCACCGCGACGTCATCCACGCCTCGGACCATCACATGCAGGGGGCGGGCTACAACCCGGACGGGCTCAACGCCGGCAAGCAGCGGCCGGTCGACTTCCTGACCAGCTTCCCGCCGGGCGATCTGCACATGGGCGAGCTGTGGGGCCCCATGCGCGAGGAGACCGCCAGCTGGTTCCAGCGCATCTACAACGGCAAGAAGACCCCCCACGCGACGGCGGCCGAGGGTCATCGCGACCTGATGATGACCATGGCGATGGACCTGTCGGCCAAGCGCCGTGCGGAGGTGGCGCTGCCGATCTCTCCCGAGGAGTTGATGGCGGGGCTGGAAGCGTAGGGACGGGACGCAAAAGAGGGACGGGGGGAACACGATGGCGGAAGACCTGCAGGCCTGGGTCGGGCGGACCGACGAACGCACCGACACGATCGGCGTCGAGCGCTGCGTCGCCATGCAGGCCGCGCTCGACAGCAAGGTGTTCGGCGGCGCGGCACCGCTGGGCGCGGGCGACGCCCTGCCGCCGCTGTGGCACTGGCTCTACTTCTGGGACATCGCGCCGCGCTCCGGCCTGGGCCGCGACGGGCACCCGGCGCTGGGCGGGTTCCTGCCCGACGTGGGCCCGGCCCGGCGCATGTGGGCCGGCAGCCGGGTCTCGTTTCCGGGCACCCTGAAGCTCGGCGAGCCGGCGACGCGGGTCTCGACCATCGACAAGATCGCCGAGAAGGAAGGGCGCACCGGCCGGCTGGTGTTCGTGACGGTGCGCCACGAAATATCGGGATCGGGCGGCCTCGCCATCGTCGACGAGCACGACATCGTCTACCGCGAGGACACGGGCGAACCGGGCGCGACGGCGCGGGCCGGCGAGCCGGCGCCCGACGATGCCGCGTTCAGCGAACCGGTCGATCCCGACCCGACGCTTTTGTTTCGCTACTCCGCGATCACCTTCAACGGCCACCGCATCCATTACGACCGCGACTATGCGACCGGGGTGGAGGGCTATGGCGGGCTCGTGGTGCACGGCCCGTTGTTGGCGACCCTGATGTGCGGCCTCGCCGGGCATTCATGGTCGGATCGCACGGTCGCCGGCTTCGAGTTCCGCGGCATGCGCCCGGTCTTCGACACCGAGAGCTTCACGGTGTGTGCCAGGCCCGACGGCGATGACGCCCTGGATGTCTGGGTCGCGGGCGGCGAGGGCTTCCTCGCCATGAAGGGCCGGACGACGTTCGGCTAGGCGGTCAGATCGCCACCAGTTCCCGGATCAGGTCCATGTTCTCGGGCTTCGGCTCGAGTTCGCCGCGCTCGATCCGCGCCGTCACCTCGACGATCGCTGCGTTCGCGGGCGCCTGACGGCCGCGCGTGGCGAGCGCCGCCACCACCGCGCCGTTGACGTCGGCGGTCTCGCTGCGCCGCCCCTTGATGTGGTCGGCGAGCACGGTCGTCCTGGAGCCGGGCACGGTGAAGGACATCAGCTTCTCGTGCAGCAGTTCGAGCAGCTGGTTGGTTTTCTCCATGTCCTCCGGGCGCAACCCGAAGATCGGCTCGATCCGGTGGCCGCGGATCTCGCCGCCCGTCAGCGCCTCGCCACCGGCCTTGAGCATCAGGTCACGCATGCCCGGAAGGCGCTCGGCCTCGTCGATGGGCAGACCTGTCAGCGCCGTGGTTGCGAGGGTCATGGAATTCGAGACCAGCTTCATCCACTTCGCCGCCATGATGTCGTCCGACGTGTCGACCGCGCCGGCGTGGCGCATGATCTCGGCCACCGGCTCCAGGTGGCGCTCGGCGGCCGGGTCGAGGACGCCGAGCCCGAACCACGAACCCTTGTCGGGGGCCGAGTGCCGGATCACGTGGCCGGGGTCGTAGAGTTCCGACGCGATCTCGATGACGCAGCCCAGCGTCCGCTCGACGCCGACCACGTCGGCGATGGTCTCGGCCGTCATGCCGTTCTGCACGCCGACAAGGACGCCGTCCTCGGCCAGGTGCGGCTTGATCAGTTCGGCGGCCCAGCGGCTGTCGTAGGCCTTGAACAGCATCAGCACCACGTCGAGCGGCTCGGTGAAGGTGGCGATGTCGCACAGGTGGTAGGCGTCGACCTTGGTGTGGGTCGTCTCGTCGGGCATCTCGACGGTCAGGCCGTCGGCGCGCATGGCCTCGATGTGGGCCGGCCACTGGTCGATCAGCTTGACGTCGAGCCCGGCGTTGACCAGGTCGGCGCCGATGGCGCTGCCGTTGGCGCCGGAACCGAGGATGGCGATGCGTCGTGTCATTCGGTTAGCCCGAGATCGACTTGCCGTAGCGCCAGCGGTTGATGCGGATCTCGGCGAACACGCCCCCGTCGGTCATCGGCTCGTTGGCGACCAGCAGTTCGGCGGTGTTGCGGTCGGCGACCTCGATGAGGAACAGGCTGCCCAGCAGCCCCTTGCCGTCGTCGGTGCGCAGCGGGCCGTGGGCGACGTAGCGGTTGATGATCGAGCCCTGATAGGCGTGGTGCGCCTCGGCCGTCTGCGGCCGCAGCACCGCCGCATCGGGTCCGTCGATGCATTCCGCCACGAACATCTGCAAATTCGGGTCGGGATCTCGGTCGCGCTGGGTCAGGCGCTTGGAGCTGACGAAGCGCATGATCTCCGGCGGTTCCAGCATTCCGGCCTTCGCATAGCCGTCGCCGGCGACGAATTCCTCGACCGCGGCACGGTCGGGCAGCTGGATGATCGCCATGGTTCCGATCGGCGTCGTGCCGTCGTCGGACAGCAGCGGCCCGGCGAACTGGATATTGTCGGCATAGCCGCGCACATGGGCGAGGTGCTCGTCCATCGCCGCCTCGCGCAGGTCGAGGCTGTCGGGCTTGTACATCGACTTGACGAACCACTCGGTGGGGCGCGCGAGGTAGTATTCCTCCAGCGCCTTTCCCGAGAGGCCGTAGCGTGGGTCGTCGCGGCGATAACCGCCCGGGTTCGTGTCGTCCTCGGCCACCGCGCGCGTCTCCCCTTATCCGTTCGCCGCTACTCCGCCGCCTCGGCGTCGTAGAACTGCGCGGCGTAGCAGCCGCGCCGCTTCAGGCTGGCGATGAACTCGTCCTCGAAATTGTCCGGCACCGCCTTGGTGACCCGCTCGTCGGCCAGCAGCGTCTCGGCCCAGGCCTTGGTCAGCGGGTAGTCGTCGATGATGCGGTTCTTGAGCACCTTGTCGACGAACAGGTGGCGCTGCAGGAACGGCGCATAGGCCGCGTCCACCAGCGCCAGGTCCGGCCCGTTGAAGTAGGGACCGTCATTGCCGCGGCCTTCCAGAGCACCCTCGATCTTGGCGAGCTTCTCGGGCACGTCGGCGACCGCCGCCTCCATCTCCTCGCGGGTCTTGGAATAGTGGATCGAACTCATCGCGCCGGCGAAGGTGGGCACATAGTCGGTCCAGGCCCGGTTCTTGGCCCGCGCGAGCGGGTCTTCCGGGTGCAGACGCGGTTCCACGACCTCGTCGAGGTACTCCGCGATGGCGTTGGACTCGAACAGGATCTCGTCACCGACCTTGAGCACCGGGACCTTGCCGTGGGGCGAGATCTCGAGGAACCAGTCGGGCTTGTCCTGCAGGTTGATGTAGGTGACGTCGAACTCGATTTCCTTGGCGCGCAAGAGGATCACGGCGCGCTGGACCCATGGTCACGTAAACGAGCTGATCAGGTGGTACTTGACGGTCATGGTCGTCCCCCAAAAGAGATGCGGAACGGATCATAGGGTGCGCGCCGGGGCCGGTCAAAGCCGCTTCGCACGCGGATGTGAGCGGTGGCGCGATTGTCCGGCGGGCGGCCGGCGGCTACCGTTTGCCATCATGACCGAGTGTCGATGCTGTGGTTCTTTTCAATGACGATTCCGGATCGGGAACATGTCCCGCTGCCGCCGCTGGTCTACGGCGCCGGCGTGTTGGTCGGGCTGGGGTTGGATTGGCTGGTGCCTGTGCGCCTGCTGTCGGCCACCGCACAGGCATGGATCGGCGGGCCGCTGATCGTGCTGGGGCTGGTGCTCGCCCTGATGGCGGCATGGGAGTTGAAGCGGCGGGACACGAGCCCGTTCCACCACCACCCGACGACAACGCTCGTGCCCCACGGGCTCTATGCGCATTCGCGCAACCCGATCTACGTGGCGATGGCCATTGGCTGCATCGGGCTGGCGGTGGCGTTCGACCGGGCGTGGGTCGTCGCTGGAACCGCGATCGCCACGCTGGTTATCGACCGGGTCGTGATCGCGCGCGAGGAGGCCTTCCTCGACGCGAGGTTCGGTGAGGCCTATCGGGACTACAAGGCGCGGGTGCGGCGCTGGGTCTAGTCGTCGTCCGAAGGCGTTTCCGGCTCCCTCGGTATCCCCGCCATGGCCTCTAGCACGGCGAGGATCGAGGCCGCGTCCTTCTGCTTCCAGCCCTGCGAGGCGGCGGCGATGTAGTAGGGCATGGTCGCGTCGAACATCGGGGTGGGGCAGTCGAGCGAGGCGGCGAAGTCGCGGATCACGTCCTTGTCCTTGAGCTGGATCGCCAGCTCCGCCGTCGGGTCGTCATAGTCGCCGGTGATCCACTTCTCCGCGCGCACCTCGAAGATCTTCGAATAAGCTGCCGATTGCATCACCGCGTCGGCCATCAGGCGCAGGTCGAGCCCGGCCTTGCGCGCCAGCAGGAACGCCTCGGCACAGGCCATGTTGTGGATCGAGATGATCAGGTTGATGACGTATTTGAGCTTCGCCGATTCCCCGAACGCACCGACATGGATGACCGACTTGCAGAAGGCGTTGAGCGCGCCCTCGACTCGCCTGAAGGCATCGGTGTCGCCGCTTGCGACCATCGCCAGGTCGCCGGCCTGGGCCTGGGGGCGTGCCCCGCTGACCGGGCAGTCGAGCAGGTCGATTCCGGCGCGGCGCAGCTCCTCGTGGGCGGCAGTCTTCTCTTCGATCGGGAAGGTGCAGAGATCGGCCACCACCAGCCCGCGTTTCCCCTCCGCGGCGATGGCGGCCAGGGTGGCGCGCCAGGCGGGCAGGGTGGCCACCGCCAGGACGACCAGGTCGGCGCGCCCCGCGAGGTCGGCGGCATCCGCGGCCGGCTCCGCGCCCGCCGCCGAAATTCGCGCGGGGTCGATGTCGTAGCCCAGCACGGTGTGGCCGGCGGCGGCGAGGTTCTTCGCCACGCCACCGCCGATGTTTCCCAGCCCGACGACTCCGGCGACGAGGGCCATCGGACGGCCGCTCCTACTTGCCGCGCTTCTTCGCACCGCGCTTCTTGCGCGGAATGTTCGCCATCTGCTCGTAGATGCGCGTCACCACGCCGGGGTCCTCGCTGCCATAGCCCTGGGCCACCGCGGCGAAGGCGCTGAACATGCTCGCCTGGAAGACCGGGACGGGTGCGTTGTAGTCCTTAGCGTACTGCTCGATCAGGTTGTTGTCCTTGATCATGACGGTCAGGTCGGCGGTCTTGACCCTCGGGTCGGCATACTCGTCGTCGACCATCAGCGGGCCGCGATACTCGATCACCCGAGAATTGCCGGCCGACTTCTTCAGGACCTCCTGGAACACCTTCAGGTCGATGCCGGAGAGCTGCGCCAGGGTCAGCGCCTCGGCGAAGGCGGCGCCGTGCACGCTGATCAGCATGTTGATCAGCATCTTCAGCTTCATGCCGTTGCCGAACGGGCCGACATGGTACTGCAGCATGGTGAACGCCTTCAGCGCCGGGCGGATTTTCGTGAATGCCGCCTTCGGGCCCGAGACCATGACCGTGATCTCGCCGACCGCGGCCTGCTTGCCCGCGCCGCTGACCGGCGCATCGAGCATGGTCGCGCCCTTCTTCGCTAGCGCCTCGCGTGCGCCCTCCTTGTCCTCGACCGAGAGGGTCGAGGTCTCGAGCACGATCATGCCCTTGTGGGCGCCGGCGAGGATGCCGTCCTTGCCGCCGACAACGGCGTCGAGAATCTTCGGCGAGGTCAGCGAGGTGATGACCAGGTCCGAATTGCGGGCCACGTCGGCCGGGCTTTTGGCCGCCTTGCCGCCGGCCTTCACCAGCGCGTTCACCTTCGCCTTGACCGGGTCGAAGCCCGTCACCTGGAAGCCGCCCTTGGCGAGGTTCGCGGCGAACGCACCCCCCATGATGCCGAGACCGCAGACGCCGACGCGCAAAGCCATGATTTTCTCCCCCTGGGTTCGTTGCGGCCGGTGTTCTCCCGGGCCGCGTTTCGCCGGAAAGTATAGCCGGACGGCGAGTTGACGCCTACCGTGGGTGTCGGGCGATTTCACGTCCGCGGGACCGGACAAGCGCATCCGAAATCCCTATTATCTGCCCGGCGTGCGCCGGTGGTGGCGCGTGCGCATCAGTTCCGTACAGGGGAAAGTCGCATGATCAACGCAGCAATCGTCGGCCTCGGCTGGTGGGGCAAGGTCCTGGTGGGTTCGGTCCAGGGCAAGTCCGACAACATCCGGTTCTCGCATGGTGCCACGCGCACCCGCGCCAAGGCGCAAGACTATGCCGACGAGCAGGGCTTCGCGCTGGTCGACAGCTACGAGGAACTGCTGGCGATCGACGACCTCGACGCCGTCGTCCTGGCGACGCCGCACTCGCGCCACCGCGCCCAGATCGAGGCGGCGGCGGCGGCCGGCAAGCACGTCTTCGTGGAGAAGCCGATCACGCTCACCAAGGCCGATGCCGAGGCGGCGATCGCCGCCTGCCACGACGCCGGCGTCACCTGTGCGGTCGGGTTCAACCGGCGCTTCGCCCCGGCGATCGCGGAGGGCAAGAAGCTGGTCGACGACGGCACCCTGAAGACGCTGATGCATGTCGAGGGGACGATGTGCGCGCCCAACGGCATGTTCCTGTCGGCCGATGCGTGGCGCGCAGACAAGAACGAGACCCCGATCGGCGGCCTGACCCCGATGGGCGTCCACCTGATCGATTCCTACATCAACCTGTTCGGCGAGATCGACGAGGTCTACTGCCAGTCGTTCCGTCGCGCGGTGCCGAACGACACCGACGACACCTCCTCGATCCTGTTCATGTTCAAGAACGGCATGTCGGGCTACATGGGCAACATGCTGGCGACGGCGCCGAGCTTCCGCCTGCAGGCCTACGGGCTCGGCGGGTCGTTCGAAATCCGCAAGCCGGACCTGTCGTCCTTCGAGTTCGTGCCCAACGGCGACGGGCCGATCACCGGCGCGGCGGGCGAGAACAAGACCGTCACCAAGGACTTCTCGGGCTACGACACGGTGAACGCCGAGCTCGAGGCCTTCGCGGCGGCCTGCACGGGCGGCGCGGCCTATCCGGTGCCCGACGCCGACGTGATCCACGGTATCGCGGTGGTCGAGGCGATCATCAAGTCGGCCGCCGGCGGCAAGCCCGAGAAGGTCGGCTGAGCGGGAAGTCTCCAAGCGAGAGAACAAGGGGAGAGAGGGCATGATCACGGCAGGAATCGTCGGCCTCGGCTGGTGGGGCCAGAACCTGGTGAACAATTCCGCGGCCGCCGAGAACGTCGAGTTTGTCGCCGGCGCGGTGCGCAACACCGACCGGGTGAAGGACTATGCCGCGGAGAAGGGGCTCTCGCTGCATTCGAGTCTCGACGAGATGCTGGACGAGGCCGACATCGACGCGGTCGTCCTGGCGACCCCGCACACCCTCCACGTCGAGCAGATGCTGGCGGCGATCGCGGCGGGCAAGCACGTGCTGTCGGAGAAGCCGTTCACCATGCACAAGGCCGATGCCGAGAAGGTGTTCGCGGCGGCAGACGCGGCCGGCGTGACGGTGGCGGTCGCCCACAACCGGCGGTTCGTGCCGTCGATGGCGGAGCTGCGCAAGCGCATCGCCGACGGTTCGTTCGGCCCGCTGCTGCATGTCGAAATGACCGAGTGCGGCCCGGCGGTTCTGGTCATGCCGAAGGACAGCTGGCGGTTCAATCGCGCGGAATGGCCGGCCGGCGGCATGACGCCCATGGGCATCCACCTCATCGACAACATGGTCGACCTGTTCGGCCCCGTCGCGCACGTGACCACGCAGTCGGTGAAACGCGCCGCCGAGGTCGATGTCGACGACACAACCTCGGTGCTGCTGCAGTTCGAGACCGGGATGACGGGCTATCTGGGCGTCATGGTCGCGGCGCGCGCCGACTTCTGCGCCTCGATCTACGGGCGCGATGCCACGGCGCGGATGATCGGGCGGACATACGAAAACCTCGTCTTCTCGCCGCGCGAGGGCGAGGAGGAAACCCTGACCTACGATTTCGGGCGGGATTCGGACGCCCTGACCGCCGAGCTCGATGCGTTCGGCGCGGCGGTGGAAGGGCAGGCGCCGTATCCGATTCCGCGCGACCAGATCGTCCACGCGGTTGCGGTGCTCGAGGCGGTGATCAGGTCGGCCGAGACCGGGAAGAAGGAGAAGTTGGGCTGACGGGGCGATCCCCCATCGAGGCGCTGAGCGCCGTCACCCTGGCGACCCGCGACATGGCCCGTGCGGTCGCGTTCTACGACGCGCTCGGCTTCGCGATGCTCTATGGCGGTGCGTCGGCCGACTTCACCAGCTATGCGGCGGGCGAGAGCTATCTGAATTTGATCGCGGTGCCGGCCGAGACAGAGTTGGGCCGGTGGGGCCGCGCGATCTTCCATATCGGCGATGTCGACGCGATGCACGCCCGCGCCGTGGCCGCCGGGTTTGCGCCCGAAGCGCCGCCCGAGGATGCCCCCTGGGGCGAGCGGTATTTCCATCTGGTCGATCCCGACGGTCACGAACTAAGCTTCGCGCGGCCGTTGGCGAGGTAACGAACAAAAGGGAGAAGAGGCGATGAAAGCCGTAATGATGACCGCGTTCGGGGATCCCGACGTTCTGAAGTACCAGGAGGTCGACACGCCGGAGCTGGGCCCCGATGACGTGCTGGTCGAGGTGCATGCGGTCTCGATCAACCGGACCTTCGACCTCTTCATGCGCGAGAACACCTACGCCTACACGCCGGACCTGCCGCACATCCTCGGCGTCGATCCGTCGGGCGTGATCACGGCCGTCGGCGCGAACGTCACCGACCGCAAGGTGGGCGACCGGGTGTTCTGCTCGATCTTCGTGCCGACCACCCGGCCCGACCCCTACATGGCGATCCCCGGCCTCGGGCCGGTCGACTTCCTCGGCGTGACGATCTGGGGCGGCTACGCCCAGTATGTGCGCACACTGGCGTCGCGCACGGTGCCGATCCCCGACAATCTCGGCTTCCACGAGGCGACGGTGATCGGCCGGCACCTCGCCACCGCCGTGAATCAGGTCGAGAACGTGCTGCAGGTGAAGGAGGGGGACAACGTCCTCGTCATGGGAGCCACCGGCGGCCTCGGTGCGGCCTGCGTGCAGGTCGCCAAATGGGCCGGCGCCAACGTCATCGCCGCGGCCGGCACCGACGAGCGCGCCAACGCGACCCGCGAACTGGGCGCCGACCACGCGATCAACTATCGTACCCAGGACCTGACCGAGGAGATCATGAAGATCACCGGCGGGGCGGGCGTGTCGGGCGTGTGCGACAGCGTCGCCGATCCCGCGACCTTCAACCAGGTGATCCATTCGATGTCCCGTGGCGCGACCCTGGTGACGGCGGGCAACGCCTCGGGCGCGCCCGATGTGCCGCTGTCGGTGCGCCGGCTGTATCTCTATTTCCTCAAGATCGTCGGCGAGCCGCGCGAGGCGCCGGGCGGGCTCCAGGAGGCGTTCGTGCGCGCCGGCAAGGGCGGGGTGAAGGTGCTGATCGACCAGGTTCTGCCGCTCAGCCGGGCCGCCGACGGCCACCGCCGGGTAGAGAGCCGCGAGGGCACGGGCAAGGTCGTCCTCGACCCGACGCTGGACTGAGGGATCGGACATGGCATTCGGGAACATCGACTAGATTGCGCTGATCGCCGCGGTGGCTGTGAGTTTCGCCTTCGGGGCGGCGTTCTACATGACTCTCGGCAAGGCGTGGCTGGCCGCCATCGGCAAGACCCGGGAAGAGCTGGGGGGCGGTGCATCCCCGTTCGTGATCGAATTCGTTGGACAGGTCGTGATCGCCTACCTGCTCTCGGTCCTCATGGTCTCGCTGGGCACGGTCTCGCTCGGCGGCGGCCTGACGATCGGGCTGTCGGTCTGGATCGCGTTCGTCGTGACGACGATGACGATCAACCACCGTTACCAGGGGGCGAGCAGGGCACTCACGATGATCGACGGCGCGCACTGGCTGGGCGTCTTCGCCATCCAGGGCATCGTCATCGGCCTGATCGCCGGCTGACGCCTAGGCCGCGAACTCCGCTCGGATCGCCGCGCCGTTCGCATCGAGCGCCGGCACGGGCCCCAATTCGGCATCCGCGCCGTCGATCCGCGCGGGCGGGGCGACCAGCGTCACCGTGCCGCCCTCGGTCTCCACGTCGACCGTGCACAGCTGCGGGTGCGCCGCGAAGTCGGCCACGTCGTTGACTGATCCGTAGGCGATCTGCGCGGCGCGCAGCCGCGCGACGATCTCGTCGCGTGAAAGCCCGCCGAACACCGCATCGATGCGCGCGTTCAGCGCCGGCCGGTGCTCGACCCGCGCCACGTTGTCGTGGAAGTACGGATGGTCGGCCATCGCGGCATCCTCCAGCACCTCGGCGCACAGGCGCCGCCACTCGCGCTGGTTCTGGATGGCCAGCACCACCTGCTTGCCGTCACCGGACGCATATGCGCCATAGGGCGCGATGGTGGGGTGGTGCAGGCCCTGGCGGGTCGGCGCCGCACCGCCATAGACGGCCTGCAGGTAGGGCACGTTCATCCAGTCGGCCATGCCGGCGAACAGGGACGAGCCGATGGCGCGGCCCTCGCCGGTGCGTTCGCGGTGGAACAGCGCCTCGAGGATCGCGGCGTGGGCCGCCATGCCGCAGGCGATGTCGCAGACCGACACGCCGACCCGGCCGGGGCCGTCGGGCGTGCCCGTCACCTCGCACAGCGCGCTCTCGGCCTGGACCAGCAGGTCGTAGGCGCGCATGTCGCGGTAGGGGCCTTCGGACCCGTAGCCGGAGATGTCGCAGGTGATCAGCCGCGGGTATTCGCGCCGCAGGTCGGCGGAGCCGAAGCTGGCGCGCTCGGCCGCGCCCGGCGACAGGTTCTGGATGAACACGTCGGCGCGCGCGATCAGCCGGTGCAGCAGCGCCGCATCGTCGGGCTGCGTGAAGTCGAGCGCGATGGATTGCTTGCCCCGGTTGAGCCAGACGAAATAGGCGCTCTGTCCCTTCGCCGTTCGGTCGTAGCCGCGCGCGAAATCGCCCTCGGGCCGCTCGATCTTGATCACCCGTGCGCCGGCATCGGCCAGCCGCGAGGAAGCGTAGGGTGCGGCAACCGCCTGTTCGACGCTGACCACCAGGATTCCGTCCAGGGCCTTGTTCATCGTGGATCTCCGTGCACTCGTCTCATCGGGCCGGCTAGGCCGGATTTCGGGGTTGGGTTATGTTACGGGCCTGCAGTCTGACGAGGAACGTTTTACATGAGCAACGCGGCATATGCGCGGGCGGATACGGGTTCCCCGGTGCTCGATGCGCTCGAGGAATTGCTCGGCGACCGGGTGACGACGTCGCTGGCGGTGCGCAAGCATCACGGGCGCGGCGAGGATTACTTCAAGCCGGTGCCGGCCGACTGCGTGTGCTTCCCGCAGACGACCGAGGAGGTGGCCGAGATCGTAAAGATCTGCGCCGCCCACCGCGTGCCGGTGATCCCGTTCGGGACAGGGACGTCGCTGGAGGGCCACGTCACTGCGCCCCATGGCGGGGTGACCATCGACCTGATGCAGATGAACGACGTGATCGAGGTGCATCCCGAAGACCTCGATTGCCGGGTCCAGGCGGGAGTGACCCGCAAGCAGCTCAACGAGTATCTGCGCGACACCGGCCTGTTCTTCCCCGTCGATCCGGGCGCCGACGCCTCGCTGGGCGGGATGGCCGCGACGCGGGCCAGCGGCACCAACGCGGTGCGCTACGGCACCATGAAGGAGAACGTGCTGGGCCTGACGGTCGTCACCGCCGAGGGCAGGATCATCCGCACCGGGGGGCGGGCCAAGAAGTCGGCGGCCGGCTACGACCTGACGCGCATCTTCGTCGGCTCGGAGGGCACGCTGGGCGTCATCACCGAGGTGCATCTGAAGCTCTATGGCATTCCCGAGAAGATCGCCTCGGCGGTGTGCCAGTACCCCTCGCTGGGCGATGCGGTGAACAGCGTGATCCTGACGATCCAGGCCGGCGTCCCCGTAGCGCGGATCGAGCTGCTCGATGCGCTGATGATGCAGCTGACCATCGAGTATTCCGGCCTCGAGGGCTACGAGGCCAAGCCGACCCTGTTCTACGAGTTCCACGGCACCGAGGCCGGGGTCGAGGAGCAGGCGCAGCTGGTGCGCGACATCGCCGACGAGTTCGGCGGCTCGGCCTTTCGCTGGACGGCCGACCACGAGGAGCGCAACAAGCTCTGGCAGGCGCGCCACGACGCCTACTATGCCGGGATCGCCGCCGAGCCGACCAAGCAGGGCATGTCGACCGATGTCTGCGTGCCGATCTCGCGGCTGGCCGAGTGCATCCTGGCGACCGAGCAGGACACGCGCGCGTCCGGTTTCGCGTGCCCCATCGTCGGCCATGTCGGCGACGGCAACTTCCACGTGCTGTTCATGCTCGACCCCGACGACCAGGACGAGGTGGATCGCGTCATGGCGTGCAACGCGCGCATCGTCGAGCGGGCGATCGCCATGGAAGGCACGTGCACCGGCGAGCACGGCATCGGCGTGGGCAAGATGCGTTACCTGCCCAAGGAGCATGGCGAGGACGCGCTGGAGTTGATGCGCGCGCTCAAGCGCGCCTACGATCCCGCCAACATCATGAACCCGGGCAAGATGGTGCTGGTCTGAGCCGCTCCGGGGCCGCGCGACGAGGAGATATGCAATGAGCTCGAATGTCGTCCAACTTCGCGACGTGCCGTCGCTGCGCGATCAGGTCAGCCCCGAGGAATGGCAGGCCCGTGTCGACCTGGCGGCCGCCTATCGGCTCGCCCACATCTACGAGTGGGCCGACAGCATCTACAACCACATCTCGATCCGGGTGCCCGACGCGCCGGACTTCTTCCTGATCAAGGCCCACGAGCTCAACTACGAGGAGGTGACGGCCTCGAACCTGGTCAAGGTGGACTCCCGCAACGACGACGTGGACGAGAGCCTGCACGTCAACCGGCCCGGCTTCACCCTGCACGGCGGGCTGATGCGGGCGCGGCCCGACATCAACGCCGCCTACCACACCCACATCCCCGCGACGATCGCGGTGGCGAACCAGCCCGGCGGCATCCTGCCGCTGTCCCAGTCGGGCATGCAGTTCTGGAACAATGTCGGCTACCACGATTACGAGGGCATCACCGAGAATCTCGACGAGCGCGCGGCGATCGCCGCGGCGCTGGGCGACAACCACACGCTGCTGATGCGCAACCATGGCGCGGTGACGGTCGGCAAGTCGATGCGCGACGCCTTCATGCTGATGCGCGAGCTGGAGGTCGCGTGCAAGCTGCAGCTGACCCAGCAGGCGGCGGGCAGCGATTTCGCCATGCCGCCGAAGGAGGTGCTCGACCACTTCGCCGAACAGCGCAAGGCCCACAATTCGGGCCGCGGCACGGCGGACTGGCCGGCCTTCCTGCGCCGGCTCGAGCGGATCGACCCGAGCTTCGCCCAGTAGGGCGCCGGCACGCCGCATCGCACGTGTTCCGGCTCCTGCGCCTGGCCGTCCTGGCCGCGATTGCCATCGCCGTCGCCATGTGGATTTCGGATTCCCGAGGCGGCCCCGCGGGCGCGTGCCACGCCATCCACCAAGATCACGTCACCGGAGGACATCCATGATCATCGACCATCGCACCTACTACACCCAGGGCGCACGCACCGGCGACTTCCTCGAACTGTGGGAGCGCATGGCGCTTCCCTATCAGATGAAATATCTGGAGAACTTCGTCGGCATGTTCACCTGCGACGTGGGCGACCTGAACCAGGTGGTGCACATGTGGCGCTACGAGGACCAGGGCGACCGCGAGCGCCGGCGCGACGCCATGTACCGGGATCCGGGCTGGCTCGAATATGTCGCCGAGCTCAAGAAGTCTGGCCTTCTCGTGCGGATGGAGAACAAGATCCTGAAGCCGGTTCCTTTCTCGCCGATGCGGTAGGGACCGATGGCCGACCTGTTCCCCGGGTTCGAGACGGCGCGCATCGCCGGCGACGGCGCCGAAATCTTCTGCCGCATCGGCGGGGACGGGCCGCCGCTGCTGATGCTGCACGGCTATCCCCAGTGCCACGCGATCTGGCACCGGGTGGCGCCGGCGCTGGCTGCCTCGCATCGCTGCGTGGTGGCCGATCTGCGGGGCTACGGCCAGAGCTCGATCCCCGCGACCGTGACCGACCATGCGAGCTATTCCAAGCGGACCATGGCGTGGGATTTCGTGGGCGTGATGCGCGCGCTCGGCCACGAACGGTTCGCCGTGCTGGGACACGACCGGGGCGCGCGCGTTGCCTACCGCATGGCGCTCGACCATCCCCACGTCGTCACAAAGCTCGGCATCGTCGACATCGTCACCACCCACGACATGTGGGGCAGTTTCGATGCCGACATGGCGCTCAAGGCGTATCACTGGCCGATGCTGGCCCAGCCGCACCCTGTGCCCGAGACGCTGATCTCGGCGGATCCCATCTGGTACCTGGGCTACACGCTCGCCTCGTGGACCAAGTCGAAGTCCCTCGATCCGTTCGACCCGGACGCGCTGGCGCTCTACCGCGACGCCTACGCGCAGCCGGAACGGCTGCACGCCATGTGCGATGACTACCGCGCCGGCGCCACCTTCGACCGCGCGCTGGATGCCGCGGACCGAGAGGCGGGGCACAAGATCGCGATGCCGATGCACTTCCTGTGGGGCGCGCAGGGGTTCCCGGCCCAGACGGGCGATCCGCTCGGCTTCTGGCGCGGCTGGGCCGACGATCTGACCGGCACCGAGCTGGATTCAGGGCACTTCGGGCCGGAGGAGAACCCCGACGCCATTGTCGCGGCGGTGGCGCCGTTCTTCGCCGGCTAGGACGGGTTACTTCGCCGGCACCGAACGGCCCCGCGTCATCAGGTAGACCCCGCCGAACACGGCCAGCACGCCGAACAGATGGTAGCCCTGGAACGTCTCGCCGAGCAGCAGGATCGCCAGCGCCGCGGTGAACACGACGCGCATGTAGTTGGAGATGCTCGCCTTGTTGGCCCCCAGCCGCCGGATCGAGGCGTTGGTCAGCCCGACCGCGAGCGCCGTCACCGCGATTCCGACCCAGAGCAGCGAGGCGATCGCCTGGCCGGTGAACGGCACCGGCTGGATGTAGATCGTCTCGAGCAGGTAGAGCGGTGTGGCGACGATCAGCCCGCAGAGCTGGACGATGACCAGCAGCTGCGGGACCGTGATCTCCCGCGGCACCTTGCGCACCAGCACGTTGTGCAGCGCGACCGCCGCCGTCGCGCCCAGCATCATCAGGTCGCCGATGTTGAACTCCAGCGACAGCAGGGCCTCGGGCTTGCCGCGCGCCAGGATCGCCAGCACGCCCGTTGCAGCGATGGCAATGCCGATGGCCTGTTTGCCGTTGATCAGGTCGCGCCACAGCAGGGCAGACAGCAGCACCGTCATCGCCGGCTGGGCTGCCGAGACCACCCCGCCATTGAGCGCGGTGGTGAAGGTGTAGGCGGCATAGATCAGCCCGTTGCCGAAGGGCACGAACAGCAGGCCCATCAGGGCGAACAGCTTCCAGTGGCGCAGGATCAGCTGGCGCTGCGCGATCAGCCCGAAGGCGGCGAACGGTATGATCACCGCCGCGCCGATCACCATGCGCCAGAACACGAAGCCCATCGGCGGGATCACGCCGCCCAGGTAGCGCGCGATGATGTGGTTCGACGCAAAGATCAGCGATGCGCCGACGATCAGCGCATAGGCGGTGATTTCCCGGTCGAAGAGGCTGCGCTCGCCCGCCTGTTCCTCGCTCATGGCCGGCCGGGTCAGTCGAGCCGCTTGCGCAGCAGGTCGAGAAGGGTGATTACCGCGTAGCTGCGCATCCGGCTGAGCACGCCCGGAAGGGCGACCGTCACCGAATGATGTGCGTCGGGCAGGGCCACCCCGACGAACACCGTGCCGGGCGGGTGGGCGTCCGGGTCTGCCGGGCCGATCACCGCGATCCCGATATCGGTGCCGAAGGCCTCGCGCGCCGACAGTGCGGCAAGGACCGCGCCGTCTTCTCCGTCGCCACCGGCGGGCGCGATCGTGGCGCCACGAAAGACCTCCATCTTCGGGTCCAGCGCGGTCAGCCGCATCGACAGGATGCCGCCGGTCAGGCTTTCGCTGGCCGCGAAGGAGAGGCCACGGTCGCGCAGCATGCCGAGCACCACGGATTCCATGCTCTCGTCGTCGACGCCGAAGATGTAGTCGCCCAACTTCTCGCGGATCAGCGCCTCCTCGGCGGCGATGATCGCCTCGGCCGCGGCGTGGCTGGCGGCCTTGGCGGTGACACGCACCTTGATGCCCTCGATGCCCGAGGCCTGGAAGGCGATGGTGGCGTGGCCGCTCTCGTCCAGCGCGTCGACATGGTCGGCCAGGGTCTCGGCCAGCGCGGACTCGCCATAGCCCCAGGTCTTGATGACGCGGGAATGGATGATCGAGGTCTCGCCCGCGCGCCGGCGCAGATCGTCGAGGATGGTGCCCTCCATCATCTCGCGCATCTCGTGGGGCACGCCCGGCACGGCATAGATCACTTTCTCACCGACCGGACAGACCAGCCCCGGCGCGGTGCCCGGCATCTGGGGAATCGTCGTCGCGCCCACGGGCACGGCGGCCTGGCGGAGATTATTCTCGGGCATCGGCCGGCCGCGGCCCTCGAAGATGTGGCGGATCTTGTCGACCAGGCCCGCATCGCGCACCATCTTGACGCCCATGATCCTGGCAATCACGTCGCGGGTGATGTCGTCCTGGGTCGGGCCCAGCCCGCCGCAGCAGATGACGGCGTCGGAGCGCTCCAGCGCCTGGCGGATGGTCGCCTCCATGCGCCCGAAATTGTCGCCGACCTTCACCTGGTAAAGGGAATCGACGCCGATCAGGGCGAGCTGTTCGCCGATCCACGAGGAGTTGGTGTCGACGATCTGGCCGAGCAGCAGCTCGGTGCCGATGGCAACGACTTCGCAGCGCATGAGAGGATATCCGCGGGTTTTCGGGAGGGATCAGACCGGAGATCAAACCGGTAGGGGCGGCTCGCCCGCCTCGCGCTGCGCGCGCTCGAAGACGGGGATGTCCGTGGTCGGCTGCAGCGCGTCGGCCTGGCCGAACATGTCGGCGATCCAGCCGCGATGGTACGAGCCGTGGTTGACCATGTGCATGAAGCACATGGTGCGGCTCAGCCGGCCGGTGTTGCCGCCGATCAGCGCGTACTCGACGACCTCGTCGAGGTCCGCCTCGGACAAAGAATCGAAATAGTCGTAGATCTCCTTGTCCATCGACTTGCGGGCGGCGCGCAACTCCTCGAAGCCGGCCATGCGGACCTCGCGCAGGCTGGCGTAGTCGTGCGTCTTGCCCTGCATGTGCGACAGCCAGATGCGGTCGGTGTTGTGCAGGTGATGCAGGCTGACGAAGATCGATTCCAGTAGCGTCTTGCGCTTCTTGGTGACTTCCTCGGGCGGCAGTTCCGCGACCTTGCGATAGGTCTCGGCGTTCGCCCACTCGTTGTATTCCAGCATCGTGCGCAGGAAGGTCTTGTCGTGCATGGCGTGGTCTCTCCTCTTGCCGTGACTCAAGCACAGCGCGGCGCGGTCCGTGACTCAAGCACAGCGCGGCGCGGTGCGCCATACGGTCGGGCGCGGACACGCCCGTTCCGGACCCCATGTTGCGACCGCGGGACGGCGTGGGCCGGGGAGGCTAGCCCGCCAGCGCCGCCTTCAGCTTGCGGTCCCGCTTGATCGCCGCCTCGCGGCGCAGCGCGTCGCCGTGCTCCAGCGGACCCTCGGTGTGGGCGAGGGCCCACGGGCCGCGCCCGCGGGTGAACTTCGCGCCGTTGCCGGCGTTGTGGGCATCGAGGCGCGCCGCCACGTCCTTCGCGATGCCGGTGTAGGTGGTGCCGGTGCTGTTCCGCAGCACGTAGACGAAGTATTCGCCGGGCATGGCGGCCTAGTAGTGAGGCGGGGGCGGCTCGTCGCCGGTCGGGCGCGGCACCGCCTGTTCGAGCGCCTGCAGCCGCTCGGTCAGCCGCCGGAGCTGGGCACGCAGCGCGTCGATCTGGTCGGCTTGCTTCGCGACCACGGCCGACAGCTCGTCCGCCGTCTGTTCGTGATGGGCGAGGCGGATTTCCAGCTCGGCAATGAGTGCTGCGTCGGTGGTGCCGTCGGTCATGGGCCCGACGCTAGCAGCGTCGGTTGAGTCCGCGCGAGCGGTGCCTAGGCCCGGCCCAGCACCGTCACCACGGTCGCGGCCTCCTCGATCCCGAAGAAGCCGCCGCCGTTCTCCGCCGCGGCGATGCGCGCGCCCTCGACCTGCCGCCTACCGGCCTCGCCGCGCAACTGGGTGACCAGCTCGTGGATCTGGATCGCGCCCGTCGCGCCGATCGGGTGGCCCTTGGAGAGCAGCCCGCCCGAAGTGTTCACGGGAATCCTGCCGCCGAGCCGGGTCGCGCCGCTCTCGGCAAAGGGGCCGCCCTCGCCGCGCGGGCAGAAGCCCATATTCTCGACCTGGACGATCTCGGCATAGGCCGAGGCGTCGTGCACTTCGGCCACGTCCACGTCCTGGGGCGACACGCCGGCCTGTTCGTAGGCCCGCAGCGCCGCGACATGGCCGATATGGTGGTCGAAATCGTCGGGCTGGCGCTCCGAGCCCGAGACCAGCGCCGTGCCCAGCACCTTGACGGCGCGCGACCCGTCGAACCGGTCGAGCGTCTCGCCGGTGCAGAGCACCAGCGCGCCGGCGCCGTCGGACAGGGGCGCGCACATGGCGCGGGTGAGCGGCCACGAGATCAGCCGGTCGGCCATCACCTCGTCGACCGAGAAATCCTTCTGGTACTGGGCCAGCGGGTTCAGCGTGGAATGGAAGTGGCTCTTGGACGCCGCCGCGGCGATCTGGCGTTGGGTCGTACCGTAATTCTTCATATGCTGGCGCGCCAGCGCGGCATAAATGTCCATGAACAACGAGCGCTGACCGGAATCCTCGCCCGCCTCGGGCGGCAGGGCGAGGCCCTCGCCCAGCGACAGCAGGCGCGCCTCGGTCTCCTCCTGGGTGTGGACGTCCCAGCCGCCGCGGAAGGCCTGGAACATCAGCTCGCGCTTCTCGGGATAGAACATCTTCTCCGCGCCGGCGACGAGCGCCACCCCGGCCATCCCGGCCTTGAGGTAGGCGAAGGCCTGGTTGAGACCCGTGGAGGACGAGCAGCAGGCGTTCTCGACATTGATGATCGGGATGCTCTCGAAGCCCATCGAGCGCAGGGCGCACTGGCCGCGCACCGTGTTCTGGCCCTCCATCATTCCCTGGCGGGTGTTGGAGAACCAGGCGGCCTCGATGTCGCCCATGGCGGCGCCGGCGTCGGCCAGCGCTTCCGAAACGGCGGCCCGGGTCAGTTCCTTCACCGACTTGTCGGGAAACTTGCCGAGCGGCGTCATGCCGATGCCGACGATGTAGATGTCCGTCATGTCCGATCCCTTTCGCGAGGCCGCGATATTGCAGCGCCAAACCCCCGCTTGCCAATCGCTATGCACGGATGCTCGCAATGTGAGACGATAACACGTACCGCTTTACGACCCGTCATGGTCGTATAGGTTGCGCATACGATAAGAGGAGTAGGGGGAGCCTCATGCCGGCACGGATCGGTATCGTCTCGCCCATGGCGATCGCCATGGAAGCGGTGAGCGATGTTTTCAGGCTTGAATGGCCCGAGGCCGAGGTCTTCAACGTCCTCGACGAGTCGCTCTATCTCGACTTCGCGGGCGGCCGGCCGCAGACCCAGGAGACCGGCGAGCGCCTCTCCACGCTGCTGCACTATGCCGCCGACTGCCATGCCGACGGCATCATGTTCACCGGTTCCGTCTTCGCGCGCTGGGTGCGCGCCGCGCGCACCGACATCGGCGTGCCGTGCCTGACCTCCCACGAGGCGATGATCGAGGAGGCGTTCGAGGCCGGTTCGCGCCTCGGCATCCTGGTGACGGCGCCGGGTTCGCTGAAGTGCCTGGTCGAGGACATCGACGTTTACTCGAAGGAAACCGGCAAGGCCGTCACGATCACCGATCACATCGAGGACGCGGCGCGTCCGTTCATCCTCGCCGGCGACCTCGAGACCCACGACCGTATGGTCGCGGCCGCGGCCGACCGGATGACCGACTGCGATTGCCTGATGCTCGGCCAGTTCTCGATGACCAGCGCGATCGCGAAGTTCAAGGACATCCCCGGCCGTTCCGTGCTGACCTCCGCGCATGCCGCCGTCCGCAAGCTCAAGAGGTTGCTCGACGCCTAGTCCGGGATCGGTTGGTTTCCTTGCCCCGGGAACGGGTGTGCGCATTGTCACTGCAGAGCGCGGGTTCGGGGGAGAATGTAGTGCGTAGCGTGAAAGGATTCAGGATTTGAAGGTTTCAACCCGCATCGGCGTCGTCTCGCCCACCGAAGTCGCGTTCCCGACGATTCGATCGGCCTTCGCCGAGCTGTGGCCGGCCGCGAAGCCGATCTGCGTCCTCGACGAATCCCTCTACGCCGACTTCATCAACGAGGACTTCACGATCCCCGATCCGATGCCGCAGGCGGCGTACGAGCGGGTGGCGGCGTTGCTGCACTACACCGCGCGGACGGGCGTCGACGGCATGGTGTTCTGCGGCTCGGTGTTCGGCCGTCTGGTCGAGGCCGGGCGCGAGGGCATCGACGTCCCGGTGCTGACGTCCTACGAGGGCATGATCGCGGCGGCATTCGCGCAAGGCTCGCGGCTGGGCATCCTCGCCACGGCGGACGGGACGGTGAAGTGCCTGTCCGACGACGTGGCGCGCTATGCCGCGGCACACGGGCTGGAATACACGATCACGTCGAAGGTGGCCGAGGGCGCGTTCCAGAAGGTGCTCGACGGCGACCGCGACGCGCACGACGCGATGGTCGTGGCCGCATCGGAAACCATGACCGACTGCGACAGCCTGATGCTCGGCCAGTTCTCCATGGGCCTGGTGCCCAGGAAGATCGCGCCGGTGCCGGGGCGCCCCGTCTTTACCGCGCCGCACACGGCGGTCGCGCGCCTGCAGGAGCTCCTCGGCGCCTGACGCCGGGAGATGTCGCCGTGAACGGGTCCACCACCAGCCTCCGCATGACCCCCTTCGAATGGGTGCTCCTGATCGTCCTCGGGACCCTTTGGGGCGGGACCTTCTTCTTCAACGCGATCGCGCTTCCCGAGGTTCCGCCCTTCGTGGTGATCTGGTTCCGCGTGGTGGTCGCGGCCGTGATCCTCTGGGCGATCGTGATTGCCAAGGGCATCGAGGTGCCGCGCGCGGGTGATATCTGGTTCGCGCTGTTCGTCATGGCGGTTGCGAATTCGGCGGTCCCGTTCTTCCTGATCGCGTGGGGCCAACTCCACATCGCCAGCGGGCTGGCCGCGATCCTGATCGCGACGACGCCGCTCTATGCGGTCGTTTTCGCCCATTTCACGACCAGCGACGAGCACATGACCCCCGGCAAGGTGGCCGGCGTGCTGGTGGGGATCGTCGGGGTGGTCTTCCTGATCGGCCCGGGGTTCCTTGGAGGAATCGGCAAGGATGTGGTCGCGCAGCTCTCGGTGATCGGTGCGGCGGTCCTGTATTCCATTTCGGCGATCTACGGGCGTCGCTTCTCGAAGCGCGAGGTGCCGCCGATGATGGTGGCAACGGGCCAGCTGACCATGGCGACGCTCATGCTGCTGCCCTTCATGCTCGTGATCGACCGGCCATGGAACCTGCCGAACCCCAGCCTGGCGGCATGGGGGGCCCTGTTCGGGCTCGCCGTTCTGGCGACGGCGATCGCCTACCTGATCTACTTCCGTATCCTGGCGACGGCCGGGGCGGTGAACATCCTGCTGGTGAACTTCCTGGTGCCGGTGAGCGCGCTGCTGCTCGGCATCTTCGTCCTCGGCGAGGTGCTGACCGTCGAGCAGGTCGTCGGTATGGCGTGCATCGCCGGCGGGCTGGCGCTGATCGACGGGCGGCTGTTCCAGCGTCGCCGCTAGTCGGCGCGCTGTCCCAACCGGCGCATGCGTTCGAGCCAACCCTCGCGCTTTCTCGAATCGATTTCCCCGACGGAGCCGACAAGGCTTTCCCGGATCGGACCGATTCCGCAGAAGCGCAGGGTGTAGCGCTCGAGCGACCGCAGGCTATGGGCACCGAACAGTACACGATAGGCTAGCGCCGGCATGCTCATCGTGACGACGATGCGCGCGCTGCGTCCCTTCAGAAGCTTCTCCCACCTGTAGCCCGACGTGAATTTGATCGCAAAACCCGGACGTATCGTCTGCTCGAAAAAGCCCTTGAGGAGAGCCGGCATGGTAACGAGCCAAAGCGGGTAAACGATCAGGATATGGTCGGCCCGGGCCAGGGCATTTTGGGCATCGATGATGTCGGCCGGGGGTGTGCCCGTCTCGAACTCGCTTTGATCGCGAAGCAGCGGAAATTCCAACCGGGCAATGTCTATCGATCGAACGTTATGGCCCGCAGCGGTTGCTCCGTCGGCATAGGCCTGGGCGAGCGCATGGCAGAAGTGTCCGCCGTCCGGATCGGGGTGTCCTTGTATGATCGCGATATGCGCCATTGCATTCCTTCCCGTCAGGGTCGGCCGAGAAGGTATCCGGCCCTGGCGGCCATCCCATTGATCGAGATCAGATGGGATTCATCTGTGATTCCGGCAATGTTTCAGCCCGCGGGCCGCACCGCGAACCCGTCGCCCGCGCGTTCCACGCGACACACCGAGTAGGGGTCGGGGAAGTGGGCCGGCATCAGCTGGTGGCCGTGCTCGGCGGCGCCTTCCAGAAGCTTGCGCCGTGTGGCGCGCGCCGCGTCCTGGTCCTCGCAGGCGTAGGTGTTGACGTGCGGGTAGGTCATCTCGATGGGCGAATGCACGATGTCGCCGCAGAAGATGCCCGTCTCGCCGCCGCTCACGGCGCGCACGCTGCAATGACCCAGCGTATGCCCGTAGGACGCCTCGATGACGAGGCCGTCGTCGATCTCGTGGCCGTCCTCGACCAGCACCGCCTGGCCGGCGTCGACGATCGGTGCGACGCAGTCCTCGTAGCAGCTTCCCTGCAGCGGCAGGGGCGGCAGGGCGCGGGTCGACGGGTTCCAGTTGTCGAACTCGCGGCGCGCCATCAGGTACTTGGCGTTGGGGAAGGTCGGGACCCAGCGCCCGTCCTCGAGCGCGGTGAACCAGCCGATATGGTCGACATGCAGGTGCGAGCAGAAGACGAAGTCGATCTC
The DNA here is from genome assembly GCA_038117265.1 of Rhodospirillaceae bacterium. Lineage (GTDB taxonomy): Bacteria > Pseudomonadota > Alphaproteobacteria > UBA6615 > UBA6615 > JAYPUG01. The sequence continues at coordinate 49,666 of JAYOFO010000002.1, read as the reverse complement.
CTCGGGCGCGACGCCGGCGGCGCGCAGCCGGTCGAGCCAGGGCGTGTCGAGCCGGTGGACGCGCGGATACTCGGGCCGTTCCTTGTGGTTGCCGCCGCACGCCTCGATCAGCACGGTGTGGTGCGGCGTGCGCACGACCCAGCCATGCAGGCTGAGGATCAGCTTGGCCGCCGCTACGTCGTAGAAGGTGGGGGCGAACCAGTCGAGGTTTCGCTCGACCGCGTCCTTCGGCAGGTCGGGCAGCAGGAACCAAGGATCGACGGCGGGGCCGCTCAACTCGTGGATGCGGTCGAGCCGGATGTCGCCGATCGCGAAACGCGTGCCCATGCTCAGCCCTCGGCGATCCCGTTTACCAGGGTACCGACCTTCGAGATGCGGATCTCGCACGTGTCACCCGGATGCATGAAGATCTGCGGCTCGCGCGACTGGCCGACGCCCGAGGGCGTGCCGCTGGCGATCACGTCGCCCGGCTGCAATTCGGAGATGTGCGAGACGTAGGAGATGATCGTCACCACGTCGAAGATCATGTCCTTCGTGTTGGCCGACTGCAGGGTCTCGCCGTTGAGCACGGTCGAGATGTCGAGCACCTGCGGGTCGGGAATCTCGTCGGCCGTCACCATCCACGGGCCGAACCCGCCGGTGCCCTGGAAGTTCTTGCCAGGGACGACCTGGGCGGTGTGGTACTGCCAGTCGCGCGCGCTGCCCTCGTTGAAGCAGGAATACCCCGCGACGTGGGCCAGCGCGTTCTCCTTGGTGATGTAGCGCCCGCCCTTGCCGATGATCACGGCGAGTTCGCATTCGTAGTCGAGCTTCTCGACCACCGGCGACTTGAGCAGCGGCTGCCGGTGCCCGACCAGCGTGTCGGCATAGCGGCCGAAGATCATCGGGTGCTCGGTGCGCGAGCGCGGCAGGCCGGCGTCGATCGCCTCCTGCAAATGGTCGGCATAGTTTACGCCCACGCACCAGATGTGCGCCGGGTCGGTGACCGGCGGCAGATAGGTCACATCGTCGAGGCCGTGATCGGGCGCTTCGCCGGCGTACTTTGCCATCTCGGCGACCCGGTCGGCGGCGATCAGTTCGCGCAGGCTCGCGGTCCCGGCGCGGTCGGTCAGGTCGACGATCCCGGCCTCGGTGGCAAGGCCAAGGCGGGTGCCGGCGCCGGCGTCGACGGTAAGCAACTTCATGGTCTCGTTCCTCGGTGTTCTTCGGTTCAGGCGCCAAGCGACTCGCGCGCCTTCGCGACGATGCGCGCGGGCGTGACGCGGAATTCGTTTTCCATCGGCTCGGCGTAGGGCACGGGCATGCGCGGCGCGCCGATCCGCCGGACATGGGTGGCGAGCGCGTCCGGACAATGCTCGGTCACGTCGGTGGCGATCTCTGCCCCGAACCCGCCGACCTGCACCGATTCCTGGGCGACCAGCAGCCGGCCGGTCTTGCGCACCGAGGCATAGACCGCCTTGCGGTCCCAAGGCCACAGGGTACGCAGGTCGATGACCTCGGCCGAGACACCGTCCTCGTCGGCAAGCGTTTGTGCGGCCTCGTCGGCAAGCAGCGCCATCTTCGACCACGACACGATGGTCAGGTCGGTGCCGGTCCGCAGCGTGCGCGCCTGGCCGATGGGCACGAGCCCCTCGTCGTCGGGAACCTCGCCCGATGCCATCCAGAGATCCTTGTGTTCCATATAGACGACCGGGTCGTCGGCGCGGATCGCGGACTTCAGCAGGCCGCGCCCGTCGGCCGGCGTCGCCGGGGCGACGACGACGAGGCCGGGCGTGTGGACGTACCAGGCCTCGGTGGACTGGGAGTGCTGGGCCGCACCGCCCTTGCGCATGCCGATCGCCTGGCGGACGACCAGCGGGACACGCGCCTGGCCGCCGAACATGTAGCGGATCTTGGCGGCCTGGTTGACCAGCTCGTCGACGGCGCACATGGCGAAGTCGGCCATGCGCAGGTCGGCCACCGGGCGGGTGCCGGCGACGGCGGCGCCGACGGCGGCCCCCATGATCGTGTTTTCCGAGATCGGCGTGTTGACGATCCGTTTCGGGCCGAACTCGTCGATCAGCCCGAGATACTGGTTGGCGCTGGTGCCGCCGTGGGCGGTCGACAGATCCTCGCCCAGCGCCCAGACCAGCGGGTCGCGGCGCATCTCCTCGGCCAGCCCCTCGCGGACGGCATCGGCGAAGGTCATCTCGGTCATGGCGCACCTCCCGCGGGCGACCAGGGTTCGGGCGGGCCGAAATCCTGCACGTCGGCATAGGCGAGGCCGGCATCGGGGAAGGGGGCGGCCTTGGCGGCTTCCACCGCCGCATCGATCCGCGCATAGGCGGAATTGCGCGCGCGTTCGACCTCCGCCGGATCGACGCCGTTGGCGACGAGCCATGTCGCGCAGCGCCCTAACGGCTCGTCCTTGAAGCGTTCCTCGGTCTCGCCGTCGGGGCGATAGAGCATCTTGTCGCGCGAGATATGCCCCTTCACCCGGTAGGTGCGCGCGTGCAGGAAGTGGGGGCCGCCGCCGCCGCGCACCCGGCCGATCAGGTCGGCGGCCAGCTCGTCGACCGCGACCACGTCGTTGCCGTCGACATCGAAGGCCGGCATGCCGAACGCCTTGGCGCGCGCGGTCGGGCCGTCGCCCGCGGTGATGGTCCGCGTCACCGTCGAGGAGGCGTACTGGTTGTTCTCGCACACGAACATGATCGGCAGTTCATAGATCATCGCCCAGTTGAGCGCCTCGTAGAACGGGCCGCGGTTGGTCGTGCCGTCGCCGACGAAGACCGTGACGATGGCGTCCTCGCCCTTCAGCGCGATCGCCTGCGCCGCGCCGACGCCCATGGTCAGCCCGTCGGCGAGCACGCCATTGGCGCCCAGCATGCCGACCGAGAAGTCGGCGATGTGCATCGACCCGCCCTTGGCGCCGCTGGTGCCGCCGACCCGGCCCATCAGCTCCTTCATCATCGCCTCGGGATCGGCGCCCTTGGCGATGGAATGGCCGTGGCCGCGATGGTTCGAGAGGATGTAGTCGCTGTGCCGCAGGTTGGTGCACACGCCGGTGCCGATCGCCTCCTCGCCGATATACTGGTGCACGGAGCCGTTGATCAGGCCGGCGTCGAAACATTCCTCGGCCCGCTCCTCGAAGGCGCGGATCAGGCAAATGGTCTCGAACAGGCCGAGGATTCGGGCGGGCGCGTTCTGGCGGGTGTCGGACATGACGGGCTCCTTGCCTCAGGCGATCCGGTCGCCCTTCTTGATGGGGGCGGAACGGCTGTCGACGCCGGGCAGCATCTTGCCCGCGTCGCGGGTCACCACCACGTCGATCAGGGTCGGGCCTTCGCGGTTGTCCAGCGCGCTGCGGTAGGCGCCGGCAAGCTGGTCGGGGTGCTCGACCCGGATGCCGCGGCACCCGAGGGTCTCGGCGATGGCGGCATAGTTCAGGTCGGACAGGTCGGCCGACTGGTAGCGCCCGCCGAACATCGCGTGCTGCAGCGCCTTGATGTAGCCCGACGCGGCATTGTTCACGACCATCACGGTGACGGGCACTTTCAGACGCGCCGCGGTTTCCAGGTCGCCAAGGGTCATGTTGAGGCCGCCGTCGCCGGTCAGGGTGAAGACCGGCCGATCCGGCGCGGCGAGCTGGGCGCCGATGCCGCCGGCCACGCCATAGCCGATCGAGGCCATGCCCCGGTCAGGGATGTAGCCGCGCCCCGCGCGCTTGGTGTCATAGATCAGCCCGGTCCAGTGGGCCGCGAAGCCGCCATCCGCAACCAGGATCGCGTCCTCGGGCAGCACGTTGTTCAGCTCGTGGATCATCCGGGCCATGTTCACGGGCACCTCGTCCGAAGTCAGCCGTTCCTCGACCTCGGCCCGCCACTTGGCCTTGCCGGTGGCGACCTCGGCCAGGAAGCCCGCGCGGCCGGCCCGGCGCGCCTTCGCGCCATCGGCCAGCGCGTCGTGCAGGTCGGCCAGCCCCTCGCGCGCATCGCCGCTCAGGGCGACGTCGGTGCGCGCCCAGCGGCCGATCTCGTCGGGCAGGATGTCCAGGTGGACGATCGGGATTCCCTTGCGCGGGACGGTGTAGCGCTTGGTCGCGATCTCGCCGAGCTTGCAGCCCACGACCAGGATCGCGTCGGCACCCTCAAGCACGTCGTTCGCCGTTCGCGAGTACCGCCCGAATAGGCCGAGCGAGAGTTCGTGGACGCACGCGATCGATCCCTTGCCCGAAAGCGTGTGGGCCACGGGAATGCCCTGCGCCTCCGCGAACACGGTCAGGGCGTCCTGCGCCCCGGAGATATGGATGCCGCCGCCGGCGAGGATCACGGGCCGCTTGGCGTCGGCGAGCAGGCGTGCGGCACGCACCACATCGTCGCGCGCCGGACGGCTGCGCCGCGACGGGGCGTGGGTGGTGGTCGGGTCGGCATAGATGGCATCGGCCGGAAATTCGAAAACGCCATGGCAGATGTCCTCGGGCACGTCGAGCAGGACCGGGCCCGGCCGGCCGGACGTGGCGACCGAATAGGCGTGGCGGATATGTTCGGGGATGCGTTCGCCGACCTCGACCCGGATCACTTCCTTGACCGCCGGGCGCAGCATTTCGACCTGGCGGGTCTCCTGGGTCATGTTCTTCCAGGCGTGCGCGCGGTTGGTGTCGCCGATCATGGCGATCAGCGGGATGCCGGCGTTCAGCGATTCCGTCAGCGAGGTCAGCAGGTTCGTCGCCCCGGGGCCCAGCGTGGCGTCGCACACGCCCGGACGCCCGGTCACGCGCGCCCAGGCATCGGCCATGAAGGCGCCCGAGCGTTCGTCGTTGATCAGCGTGTGGGCCAGTCCGAGTTCGCGCACGGCATCGTAGAAGGGCAGCAGCTGGAAGCCGGCCATGCCGAACATCGGCCCCACCTCGTGGGCCTGCAGCATGCGCGCAATGGCCTCGCCGCCCGTCAGTTCGATCGTGGCGTTGTCGCCGCCTGCCGCATCGTTCATGCTGTCCCCCCGTGGCCCGGTTTTGTACCGTTTCCTTGCCGGATACTGTCCTCCACGGGGGCAAGCCGGTCAACGTGTCTGGGGATGTTGATGCGGATCCGCGTCTTGATCTGACGCAAACGGTGCGCGCCTTGGTGACGCTAGGTTCCGGCTGCAAACCCCAACCGAAAATGGCGGAAAGACAATGAAACTCGGTTTCTTCACCATGCCCCTCCACCCGGCCAGCCGGCCGCTGGTCGAAACGCTCAACGAGGACCGCAAGGCGTTCATCCTCGCCGACAGGCTGGGGTACTCCGAGGCCTATATGGGCGAGCACGTCACCGACAGCTTCGAGCCGGTGCCCAACTCGATGATGTTCCTGTGCTGGGTGGCGCACGAGATCAAGAACATGACCCTGGCGACGGGCACGTTGAACCTCGGCCATCATCATCCCGCAGCGGTGGCGGCCGAGGCGGCGATGCTCGACCACATGCTCGAGGGGCGCTTCATGCTCGGCGTCAGCCCGGGCAACCTGCCGTCGGATTCCGAGGTGTTCGGTACCCTCGACATCGACCGGAACGAGAAGTTCATCGAGACGCTCGACCAGATCATCGAAATCTGGACGACGGATCCGCCCTACGACATCAAGGGCAAGTACAATTCCATCTCGACGGTGAAGACCTACCTCGAGGATCTGGGCCAGGGCGTCATCCTGAAGCCCTACCAGAAGCCCACACCACCGATCTTCGGCACGGTCGTCGCGCCGTATTCCAAGGGTATCGTCGGGCTCGGCGAGCGCGGCTGGATTCCCGTTTCTGCGAACTTCCTGCAGGCGAAATGGGCGGCGACCCATTGGCCGAACTATGCCGAGGGCTGTGCCAATGTCGGGCGCGAGGCCGATCCGTCGCAGTGGCGGGTCGCGCGTTCGATCTTCGTCGCCGACGACGACAAGGTGGCCCAGGAGTATGGCAAGGGGCTGCAATCGCCCTACCGATTCTACTTCTACCAGCTCGGCAACAAGCTCAGGCGGGGCGGGAAGCTGGGCCTGTTCAAATTGGAGCGCGACCAGCCCGACGAGGAGATCACCGTAGATTTCATGGTCGATTCCCTGGTCATCGCGGGCACGGTCGACAGCGTCGTCGACCAGCTGCTTGCCTTCCGCGAGGAGGTAGGCGATTTCGGCACGCTGGTCTATGCCGGACACGACTGGGTCGACCGCAAGCTTGGCGAGCGCTCGATGGAGCTGATGGCGACCGAGGTCATGCCGCGCATCAACAAGGCGATCGGGTCGAGCGGCCGCAACGCCGCCGAATAGCCGGACCGAATCCGGGCCTGCTTCCGCGCCCGGCGGGCGCTTTACCCGCGTGCGCCGGCCGCGCGATACTGCGCACGGGCCGTCGCATGTCTGACGGGCGAGCGGGGGAGGAAAACGGGTGACCAGCAATCTGGCCAACGAGCCGGCACGCGTCGCCGCCATGTATCGCAAGATGCTGCTGATCCGCGCCTTCGAGGAGGCGGCGGGCGAGAGTTTCTTCGCGGGCAATGTCCGCGGGTCGGTGCACCAGTATATCGGCGAGGAATCCATCGCCGTGGGCATCTGCGAGAACCTGCGCGACGACGATTACCTGACCAGCAACCATCGCGGGCACGGGCACTCGATCGCCAAGGGCGCGCATCCGCGCGCGATGATGTTCGAACTGTTCGGCCGGGTCGGGGGCACCAGCAACGGCAAGGGCGGCTCCATGCACATTGCCGACTTCTCCGTCGGCATGCTGGGTGCGAACGGGGTGATCGCCGACGGCTGCACGATCTCGGTCGGCGCGGCGCAGGCGTTCCGGCTGCTGGGCAAGGACTCCATCGTCGTCAACTTCATCGGCGACGGCGGCATCAACCGCGGCCCGTTCATGGAGGCGCTCAACTGGGCCAAGGTCTATGAGCTGCCGGTGCTCTTCGTCTGCGAGAACAACCAGATCGCGGCGACCACCACGACCCGGCTGGTGACGGCGGGCGAGGGGATCGCCAAGCGGGCCGAGAGTTTCGGCCTGCCGGCCCACACCATCGACGGCAACGACCTGTTCGAGGTCGACGGCACCGCGGCGCGCGTGATCGGCGAGATCCGCAACGGCAGCGGACCACAGCTCATCCAGGCGATGACTTATCGGCTGCGCGGCCATTTCGCCCACGATCAGGCGGGCTATCGCGACCCGGCCGAGGTCGAGGCGGCGCTGGGACGCGAGCCGATCGCGCGGACCGAGGCCTGGCTGCGGGAGAACGGCATGTCGGCGGACGAGATCGCCGCGATGCGTGCCGAGGTCGACTCCGAGATTGCGGGCTATGTGGCCGAGGCGCTGGCGGCGCCCTGGCCCGACGAGGGCACCGCGTTCACCGATGTCCAGGATGTCGGCGCGCCCGTTCGCGGGGAGGCCGTACAATGACCCAGATGACCTATGCCGAAGCGGCGCGGATGGGCTTGCGCGAGGAGATGCTGCGCGACCCCGCCGTCTGGGCGCTGGGCGAGGACCTCGGTTACGAGGGCGGCATGGCCGGCCAGTACAAGGGGCTGCAGGACGAGTTCGGCCCGGACCGGATCGTCGACACGCCGATCTCGGAGAACACGATCATGGGGGCGGCCGTGGGCGCGGCCATCGCCGGCACCCGGCCGATCGCGGAAATGCGTTTCTCCGACTTCGCCATGTGCGCGGTGTCCGAACTCGTGAACCAGGCGGCGAAGGCACGCTACATGTTCGGCGGGCAGGCGCGGGTGCCGCTGGTGGCGCGCATGCCGATCGGCATCCGGGGCGGTATCGCGGCGCAGCACTCGCAGTCGCCCGAGGCCTGGTACACCCATGTGCCCGGCCTGGTGGTGGTGACGCCGGCAACGCCCGCGGACAACCGCGGACTGCTGAAGGCCGCCATCCGTTGCGACGACCCGGTCGTCTACATGGAGCACAAGGGGCTGTGGGGCGTGGCGGGCGAGGTCGACGAGGATGACCAGGAACCCGTGCCGCTGGGCGTGGCGCGCATCGCGCGCGCGGGCAGCGACGTGACCGTCGTGAGCTGGGCCGCGCAGGTCGCGGTCGCATTGGAGGCGGCGGAGAGCCTTGCCGGCGAGGGGATATCGGCCGAGGTGATCGACCTGCGCACGCTCTGGCCGTGGGACCGTGAGGCCGTGCTCGCATCCGCGGGCCGGACGGGCCGGTTGCTGGTGGTGCACGAGGCGGTTCGGGTCGGCGGGTTCGGCGGCGAGATCGCGGCCGAGGTTGCCGAGGAGCTGAGAATCCCGGTCGCCCGCCTGGGCGGTGCGCGCATCCCGATCCCGTTCTCGGTGCCGCTCGAGGAGGCCTACAAGATCAAGGCCGACCGCGTTGCGGCCCGCGTCCGCGAAATGCTGGCTTAACCGTCGCGCCGCGCGCCATCGAGCATCAGGTCGACGAACTCGCGGCAGCTCATGCCCGGCGCCGCGCCATGCGCGCGTGCGGTCTCGTTGACGAAGGAGAGGATTCCGTCCTCGTAACCCGAACGGGCGTCGCCGATCCGTGCGCTGGCCGTCGACACGGTGGCCGCCGCGATTCCCCGCGCGTCGAGGTCGGGCAGGCGCGACGGCGCGTCCGAGCCGGCATCGTTGAACACCGCCGCCAACACGTCGGGGCGCGCGCCCCAGACCGGATCCTTCTTCAGCACCTCGCCGTGCGAAGCCGTGATGACGATGTCGCCATCGTCCTCGGGGCGCACCAGCGAGACCGAATCGCAGCCCATGACCCTTCGTTGGCCGGGTTTCTCGATGATCGCGAACCTTGCCTCGGCATAGCCCGGCGCCTCGCCCTCGGGACCGCGCGCGCTGCGCATCGCCCGGGCGCAATCCATCGCGCCTTGTCCCGGCGCACAGCCGGCACGCCGGGCCGTCTCGTTGACGTGGCTGATCGTGCCATCGTTCGCCATGGACTCGCCGTCGCCGATGCGCGCGCTCTTGCAATCGATCGTCGCGCCGGCGATCTGCAGATCGTCGAGATAGGCGAGCGAGCCGATGCCGGCCCTGTCCTTGCCGATGCCGGCATCGTGGAGGATCACACCGCGAACGCGGGCCTTCGCGGCCAGGTAGCCAGCGTACACGCCGCCATGCGATGCCGCGATCGCGACCTTGCCGGGGGAATCGGGGCCAAACTTGGTGACGGAATCGAGGACCAGGATGTCATCGTCGGCCATGGCGTGGGTGTCCGGTTTTGGATGATTTCGCGTATCGCGAGACAGTTCGAAATCGTTAGCGAAACGTTAACGGGCAAACCTTGCCGTTTAAGTGTTTCAGGGGCAAGGCAAAGTCGTTTGCCCTCAGTATGTTCGACCCGCTCCTCAACAGGCTGGAGATAACCTCTATAGAGAGATAAAAATCTGTGTAAAACACGCAATAGTAGATATTTGAGAGAGAATTCTCCCGGATTTCCGAGATTTCCGGCGCAAAAACGAATCGATCGTCACGCTAGTTTTGCGCGATCGGCAGCGCCCGACGAGAGCGGAACGCGGGCCCGCGGCGCAGCGCCGCAGTCCTTCGCTTGCGGTATTGCGGGGATCAGTTCGGGCGGTTGGGACGGCCGATCAGGCCGCGCGCGATGATGCCGGCCTGGATCTCGGCGGCGCCCTCGAAGATGTTGAGGATGCGCGCGTCGCACAGCACGCGGCTGATGACATACTCCAGCGCATAGCCGTTGCCGCCGTGGATCTGCAGCGCATTATCGGCGTTCGACCAGGCCAGCCGGGCGCCCAGCAGCTTGGCCATGCCGGCCTCGATGTCGCAGCGCTGGCCGGAATCCTTCTGGCGCGCGGCGAAGTAGGCGAGCTGGCGCGCGATCATCGTCTCGGTCGCCATCCAGCCCAGTTTGCCACCGACCCGCGCGAACTCGACGATGGGCCGGCGGAACTGTTCGCGCCCGCAGGCATAGCCGAAGCCCAGCTCGAGCGCGTTCTGGGCCACGCCGACGGCGCGCGCGGCGGTCTGGATGCGCGCGGTCTCGAAGGTCGCCATCAGCTGCTTGAAGCCGTCGCCTTCCTGCCCGCCGAGCAGCTGGTCGGCCGGCACCTCGAACCCGTCGAAGCCGAGCTCGTATTCCTTCATGCCCCGGTAGCCGAGCACGGGAATCTCGGTGCCCTGCATGCCCGGCGCGGGGAAGGGGTCGGCATCGGTGCCGCGCGGCTTCTCGGCGATGAACATGGACAGGCCGCGATAGCCGGTCTCGTCGGGATCGGTGCGCGCCATCAGGGTCATCATGTCGGTGCGCGCGGCGTGGGTGATCCAGATCTTGTTGCCGGTGACGCGATAGACGTCGCCGTCGCGCACGGCGCGGGTGCGGATGTGGGCCAGGTCCGAGCCGTGGTTGGGCTCGGTGAAGACAGCCGTGGGCAGGATCTCGCCCGCCGCGATGGCGGCCAGGTACTTCGCCTTCTGCGCGGGCGTGCCGTTGACCCGGATCAGCTCGGCCGCGATCTCGGACCGGGTGCCCAGCGAGCCGACGCCGATATAGCCGCGCGAGAGCTCCTCGGTGACCACGCACATGGCGATCTTGTCGAGGCCCAGCCCGCCGTCTTCCTCGGGGATGGTCAGGCCGAACACGCCCAGCGCCGCCATCTCGGAGATCACGTCCAGCGGGATCAGCTCGTCGCGCAGGTGCCAGCCATGGGCGTGGGACGCCACCCGCTCGTCGGCGAAGCGGTGGAACTGGTCGGCGATCATGGCGTGGGTCTCGTCCAGCCCCCGGTCGCCGAAGTCGCCGCCGGACCCGGCGTCGCGCCCGCGTAGCGCCTCGGCGATCGCCTGGCGGACGGCGATGGTGTCGCCCTCCGCGATCAGGCGCCGCGCCGCCGCGCCGGTGAAGAACTCGCCCTCGTCGAGGCCCAGGTCGCCGGGCCGGGCGAACTCGTCCTGGCTCATGGCGATGCCGTGCTTCAGCTGCTTCAGGTAGGCGCCGAAGCCGCACGACAGGATCAGGCGTTCGAGGTCGCCCAGCCGCCCCTCTCCGTCGAGCCGCGCAGCCCAGGCCAGCAGCTGCTCCAGCGCGGTCACATAGGTCGCCATCCAGGCGAAGCCGTGCAGCGCGTACTGGTGCGCGTCGACCAGCTTGCCCTCGACCGGCCCGCCGGGCGCGGCCAGCGCGGTGGCGGCGCGGCCGGCGGCGTCGCGGAAGGCGCGCGCATCGTCCAGCGCCTCGGAACAGAGGGGGATCAGATCGGAAGAGGGGATGGCGTGGGTCATGGTGTGAACTTAATACCTTCTCCGCCCTTCAGGGGGGAGAGGGTGGCGCGCGCTGTGACACGAGCCGGGTGAGGTGGGTTGGTGGCAGAATCTTCGATCATCGACATCGTGCATCCCTTCCTCACCCCGACCCTCTCCTTCCCATGGAAGGAGAGGGGGGCAGTTGAAGAGAGGGTTGAACGTCATCACGTCGGAATCTCCGGGCCCGAGACGATGCCGGTGTCGTGCAGGCGGGCGATCTCGGCATCGCTCATTCCCAGCTCGTCGGCGAGGATCTCGTCTGTGTGCTCGCCCAGCACCGGCGCGCGGCGCACCTCGCGCGGGGCCGCCGCGAACGTGTGGGGCGCGCCCGGCGCCAGATAGCGGCCGATGCCGGGCTGGTCGATCTCGTCGAACAGCGGGTTGGCGGTCGAGACCCTCGGGTCGTCGCGCACCAGCTGCTCGAAGCTCTGATAGGGCCCCCAGCAGACATTGGCCGGGTCGAAGGCGGCGCGGATCTCGTCCAGCGTGTGGGCCGCGCACCACGCGCCGATCGCCTCGTTGATGCGCGCGCGCCCCGCGTAGCGGTGCTCCTCGCGGGTGAAGTCGAGCCCCAGCTCGGCCTCGATGGCGGCCATGGCGGCCTCGGTGCCCGTCGCCTCGACCAGCTTCTTCCACTGGGCGACCGAGACGGCGATCACCATAACCCGGCGGCCGTCCCTGGTGGCGAAGTCGCGGCCGTAGCTGCCATACACGTCGTTGCCGATGTTGGGCCGGCTCTCGCCGTTGACCTGTATCTCGCCGATGTAGCCGAGGTTCCCGACCGCCGCGAAGGCGACGTCGGCCAGCGACAGCGAGACGTACTGCCCGTCACCCGTGCGCAGCCGGTGCCGCTCAGCGGCCAGCAGGCCGGTCGCGGCGGCATAGCCGGTCGCCACGTCCCAGCCGGGGAAGACATGGTTCACCGGCGCGTCCAGCGTCGCCGGGCCGGTGACCATGGGGAAGCCGACGGCGGCGTTGACCGTGTAGTCGACGGCGACCGAGCCGTCGGGGTTGCCGATGATGTTGAGCGCGATCAGATCGTCGCGGTGCTGCACGAGCCGGTCGTAGGCGAGCCAGCCGCGCATCGGGAAGTTGGTCAGCAGGAAGCCCTTGTCGGCGCCGGGCCGCGCGATCAGGCGGGTCAGGATCTCCTGGCCCTCGGGCGTGCGGAAATCCACGGCCAGCGAGCGCTTGGCCTTGTTCAGCCCGGCCCAGTAGATCGAGTTACCCTCCCGGGTCACCGGCCAGCGGCGATAGTCGATCCCTCCGCCCGGCAGGTCGAAGCGGATCACGTCGGCCCCCAGCTGGGCCAGGGTCATCCCCGCCGACGGGGCGGCGACGAAGGCCGAGCCCTCGACGATCGACAAGCCCGACAGAACGCCGTTCATGCCGGGTTTCCCGCTGTTTCGATCACGTCTCGCCTCCATCGATGACCGGCGCCGTCCGGGCGTCTAAGATTGCCCGCGAACATATCATTTAACCGTCCGTTTTCGAGGGGGGAGTACCACATGGCCGCCAGCAAGGCCGACGAACTGACGCCGGAACTGATCGCCGAGGCCGCGAGGATCGCGAGCTCGACCCTGCACGAGGCCGCGGGCCGCATCGGCGCGCTGCCGGCCGCGATCAAGCCCGTGGCGCCGGGCATGCGCGTGTGCGGGCCGGCCTTCCCGGTGAAGGGCCCGCCGCTCGACAACCTGGCGGTCCACTTCGCCATCGACGAGGCGAAGCCCGGCGACGTGATCGTCGCCGACGTGGGCGGGTATTACGAGGGCGGCTATTTCGGCGAGGTGATGTGCACCTCGGCGATGGGCCGCAAGCTCGGCGGGCTGGTGATCGACGGCTGCGTGCGCGACGGGGCGGAGCTGACCCAGATGGGCTGGCCCGTGTTTGCGCGGGGCCTCGCCATGCGCGGCACCCTGAAGGATTTGGGCGGCGACCTCTACATCGACCACCGGATCGCGCTGGGCGAGGCGATCGTGGAGCCCGGCGACCTGGTGGTGGGCGACACCGACGGTGTGGTGGTGATCCCCAAGGTGATGGTCGCCGACGTCATCGCGGCCGCGAAGGCCCGCGAAGCGCGCGAGCGCGAGACAATGGAGAAGCTCAAGGACGGTTCGACGACGCTTGTGAAGATGCGGGGGTGGGAGCGGTCCAATCGCTAGTACATTGAAGCTTCAATATCTGAGCGATCATTAGTAGTATAAAGTAAGGCTATGCAATCTGAATTTATCGAAGGAATTTACTCGATTAGATTTCGAGGGTCTGCCGATTGGGGAATGGGCCTACTAGTTTTTAGGAATGGGAAGTTTGTTGGCAAAGATGTCGCCGGAGTCAGCTATGACGGGACTTATTCGGTCGAGAATGGTCATGGAGTACTTGAGCTTACTAAGACTGTTCCGCCGGGAGTTTCACTTGTTCAGGGGTTGGGTGCTCGCTCTACCGAGTACAAGATTGCCACTCAAGTGAGAGTCCCGATTGACGCCATGAACACTGGCGAAGCTGTGACCCTCGAAATGCCCCCGGTCCTGTGAGCATCATCTTCAATAGATTGCGCTCACTTGATGAATATTCGAGATGATCAAAAATCTGTGCGAGCTCTCTGCAATTCGTGCTTTTGCGAAACTGAACATGATGTCTTATGGGAGCAACAGAATTTTATTGATCAAGAATACTTCTCAGTAATTCTATAATAAATTTCATTTATTAAATATATATGTTGACATTAAACATCCATCAAAAAATGAATGTGGATTTGTATTATTATAATAAAGCCGTATGAAATAAATAAAAATTTTGAATACATTTCACCAAGATTGATTCACAGGGCTCCAGATTGGCTCGACGAAGTAGATGAATTAGATCCCGATCTAGCTGGACTTCTCAGGGAGGTCTGTCTGGCGGCTAACGATTCTCAAGTGCGACTTTTGTCGATGGGAGTGCGGGCTGTTTTGGATCGTGTAATGGATATGATCCTTGGTCGTGACGAAGGTTCTTTCCGGAAGAAATTAGGCCGGATGGTCGAAGAAGGTCACCTGTCCAGGTCTCAAAAAGAACATTTGGAGACTGTAATTGATGCGGGGTCAGCTTCTTCTCATCGGGCATTTCGTCCGCCATAGGATCTAGTCCTGGAAATGGTTATGGTCATGGAGGGACTGGTGAGAAGCCATTTTCGGACTGGGCCAATGCTTGAAACAGCAAAGCGTCTGGTACCCACACGACCGTAGCGCCAAGGGCAAAGCTACACGGGGAGTTTATTCAAACAATGCCACCGCTCGGGTCCAGCCCGCCGTGCCGCCACGGATCTTCGTCGGGAAACACGCCACCACGAACCCTTTGTCGGGCAGCTGCTCCAGGTTCTGCAACTTCTCGATCTGGCAATAGGGTTCCTCGATCCCGGCATAGTGGCCCTCCCAGATGATCGAGGCGTCGCCCGTCTCCTTCCAGCGTTCCGACGTGTACTTGAACGGCGCGTCCCAGGTCCACGCGTCGGTGCCGCACACCCGCACGCCGCGTGACGTGAGATAGAGCGTCGCCTCGCGGCCCATGCCGCAGCCATGGTCGATATAGTCGTCGCGGCCGTACGCCGCGGCCGCGCTGGTGTTGACCAGCACGATGTCGAGCGGCTGCAGCGCGTGGCCGATGCGGTCGAGCTCCGCCTCGATGTCGGCGGCCGTCACCATATAGCCGTCGTCGAAATGCCGGAAGTCGAACTTCACGCCCGGCCGCATGAACCAGTCGAGCGGAATCTGGTCGATCGAGAGCATCGGGTCGCCGTTTTTGTCGACCGGGTGATAGTGCAGCGGCGCGTCCACATGGGTGCCGTTGTGGGTGGCCAGGGTGATCGTCTCCCAGGCCGACGACAGCCCGCCCGGCAGTTCGGCCGGGTCGAGGCCGGGATAGAGCCGCTGCAGCCGCTCCAGATTATCGCCGTGCCCCATCATCGAGATGGACGGGCGCATCGCCGCCGGGTCGACGATGATCTGGTCGTCCAGGGCCATGGAGATGTCGACGATCCGGGTGGGCAGCTGCATCGGGGTCCTCCGCATGTTTGCGTTGCGTCTTCGCGCCGTGACGCGTCGTGTCGCTCTATGTTCCGCGCGGGCGCGGACGCGAAACGATGATAGGCTCGACGCGGCGGGGCGTCATGCCCCCGCGTCACATCAGCGAAGGATGCCGGCGATTAAGAACATCGTGTACCGTATCGACGACATCTACGTCCCCACCGCGCGGCGCAAGACGATAGACCCGGTGCGGGTCGCCGAAATCGCCGAGAGCATGCTGGAGGAGGGGCAGAAGATGCCGATCATGGTGCGCACCGACGGCAAGCGGCTGATCCTGGTGGAGGGGCTGCAGCGGCTGGAGGCCGCCCGCGCGCTGGGCGAGGAGACGATCGTCGGCATCCTGGTGCAGGCCCGCAAGCACTAGCGGCGGGCGCCGCGGCACGGGCGCGACGGGAGTCTGTTCGCTCTCGGCTTGCTTATGTGTCCGCCATAGCGCGGAGCGCGAAGGCGGGCGCCGCGCCACGGGCGCGACGGTCAGCCCTCCAGGCCGTAGGGGTGGTTCGCCAGCCCCGGGAACATGTCGAGGCGCGGCGGCGAGAAGAACTCCACGATCTCGCATTCCTCGCGGTACCAGACCTCGTGCTCGATGCCGCCGGGGATTAGCACCAGAGATCCGGCCTTGCACGTCGCCTCCTCGCCGGTGCCGAATTTGTAGTCGAAGCGGCCCTTCATCAGCCAGGTGATCTGCTCGTTGGGGTGCGAATGGGCCGGGATGTGCGCGCCGGCGTTCAGCCGCGCCCAGAAGCCCATCACCTGCTTGCCGCCGAGCACCCTGATCTCGCCGAACGGCGTCTGGTGGACGGGCAGTTCGTCGAGATTGTGGATCAGGCTGGCATAGGGGATGGTCTGCAGTTCGGCCATGTCTGGTTCCTCCCGGTGTTCCCTGGGCAAATGTTGGCACCGAACGGGGACGGGGGCGAGTCATGCGCGCACCCACCTCTCCCGGCTCGCTATCGCCTTCGCGCTTCGCGCTATGGCGAATTGAAACGCTCGCCACCCTCTCCCCCCACGCATTGTTGCCCTTTGCGGCGACAGGCGCCGCAAAGGGGGGCGGAGAGGGTTCGTTTGTTCCTACCTCTCTGCCCCATGGGGGTGGAGAGGGTCGGGGAGAGGTGGGGTTCGCCGCTTCCCCAATATGGATGGCAACCCTATATTCGCCGGCAACCGATCGCAGGATCGCACACAGGGGAGGACATCATGGTCAAGCTGGCATCCGAGGACATCCGCACGAAAGAGGTGCTTGACTGGAAGGGCCTGCACCTGATGCATTTCGGCGGCTCGTCCTGCTCGCAGAAGACGCGCATCTTCCTCGCCGAGAAGGGCGTCGAATGGGAATCCCACTTCGTCGATATCGGCGCCGAGGAGAACTTCTCCGAATGGTTCATGGGCATCAACCCGCGCGGGCTGGTGCCGGTGCTCGTGCATGACGGCGACGTGCACATCGAGAGCAACGACATCATCGAGTATGTCGACGGCGCCTTCGGCGGGCTGTCGCTGTTCCCGTCCGACCCCGACGAGCGGGCCGACATGCTCGCCTCGATGAAGCTGGAGGACGATCTGCACCTGTGCGTGCGGGCGCTGACCTTCCGCTACTTTCTGCCGGTCGAGATGATGCGGAAGTCCGACGATAAGCTCGACGTCTACGAGGCCGAGGGGGCCGAGACGGTGGGCGGCCAGGTGGACGGGCGCAAGGCCATCGAGATCGCCTTCTGGCGCAACATGAATGCCAATGGCGGCATCACCGACGACCAGATCGTCGAGGCGGTCGACGAGTTCACCGAGGCGTTCAAGGGGCTGGAGGCGCGGCTGGAGGCCCATGAATGGCTGCTGCCCTCGGGCTTCTCGGCGCTCGATATCGCCTGGTGGATCACCGTGTTCCGGGTGACCCGCCTGGGCTTCCCGACCGAGCGCTTCCCGAAGCTGTTTGCCTGGTACGAAAAGCTGCTGGCGCGCGAGCATTTCGCGCGGGAGACCGGCGCGCCGGCCGAGGTGATCGAGATCCACAAGGCCCATCAGAAGGCCTGCGCGGACGCCGGCCAGTCGATGCAGCAGGTGATGGCCGCGAACGGCAGGTAGGGCTTACGCCACCAGCACGTAGAGCGAGGACGCCGCCAGGGTCGCCAGCGCGATCCGGCGGAACGTCCGGTCGCTGGCCAGGCGGAACATCTTCGTGCCGATCACCGTGCCGAGGATGTAGACCGGCATCAGCAGGGCGATCTTCCACAGCACCTCGGCCGTGATCAGCCCCTGGGCGCCGAACACGACGAGGATGCCCAGGAAGATGATCGTGAAATAGCCGATCATGTTGCCGCGCACCCGCGCCGCGGTGTCGTCGCCCGACATGAAGTAGAGGATCGCCGGTGGCCCGGCCATGCCGGTGGCGCCCGCCAGCGCCCCGCCGAGCGCGCCGACCACGCCCGAAGCCACGGTGCCGCGCGGGCCGCGATAGCGCCAGCCCGCCCACAGCACGGCGACCAGCAGCAGCACGATGATCGCGATGGCGCGGCGCATCTCCTCGGCCGGGGCGTTCAGCAGCACGAAGGAGCCGGCCGGGATCAGGATCACCGCCGGGATCGACAGCGCCCACACGGTGCGCCAGTGGGCGACCTTGATCGATTGCGGCGTCAGCTGGATCGCCGGCACCACCTCGACCAGCGCGGCGACGGGCACGCCCACGGTCGGGCCCCAGATCAGGCTCAGCATCGGTGCGTTGATCAGCACCGAGCCGAAGCCCGAGAAGCCGCGGATGACCGAGGCGGCGAGCACGACCAGCGCGGCGACCGCGAGGTCGGCGTTCAGGTACTCGATGGGGAACAGGTCGGCGGACATCGCGCCGGAACGTGCTTCGGGCCCGTCCGCCTATTCCCCGAACTTCACACCGATGCCGGCCATCGCGTCGCGCGTATCCTTGCCCCAGCGCTCCTCGATGGTGTCGCCCGCCTCGGCCGGGTGGATCACCGTGTCGCGGTCCTCGCCCGGCGGCGCCTGGATGGCGACGAACAGCCGGCCCATCGTGTCGCCGACATTGTGGAACTCGCGGTAGACGCCGGCGGGGATGGAGATGAAGTCCATCGGGCCGATCTCGACCGCGTTCTCGGCGTCGGCACCCCAGATGATCTCGAAGTTGCCCTCGATGCAGAAGAAGTTCTCGACCGTGTCGGTGTGCTTGTGCAGGCCGGACCTGTCTCCGGGCGGGCATTCGGCGATGGTGACGGTCAGGCCCGGCGCGCCCTTGACCGGCGCGATCTTTGACCGGCCGGCCCAGCCCTCGGGGCTCATCACCGGGAACACCTTGTCCGACGACATCATGCGCATCGCCTCGGGCGGGATGCCGTGGGCGGCGTTCATGGTGTCCTTGTAGGGCACCAAATCGGCGAAGCGGGCGATGCGCGCCGCCATCGCCTCGGGGGTGACGGTGACGTCGTCTTTCGTTTTCGCGGTCATACTCAATACTCCCAGCCGATCCAGTCGCAGAGGCCCTTGCCCATCACCAGCTCCAGGTCGCCACCCTTGAGGAAGTCGAGCTCCTCGGTGAACTGGGTGATGCACTGGCGGTAAGTGCAGGGCAGGCGGGTGACGTCCGAGCCCCAGAATACCCGGGACGGCCCGAACGCGTCGATCACGCGCTTCAGCGGGTCGTGGGTGTTGGGCCAGGGATAGTCCTGCGACGAGTACGCGCCGATGGTGCACGCCTTGACCGAGACGTTGTCGTATTGCGCCAGGCCAAGCAGCACGTCGAGGTTGGCGAAGGCCGCCTCGTCGACGGTGCGGCCGGGCAGGTCGAGATGGTCGACGGTCAGGCGCAGGTTCGGGTGGGCCCTCGCGATCTTCGCGGTCTCGGCCGCCGCGCCGGCGAGCATGAACATCACCGGCAGGTCGTTGGCCTCGGCGGCCGACCACAGCCATTTGAGCGCGCCGGACTTCAGCGCCTCCTGCTCCTCCGGCTTGCCCATAGTGAAGCGCAGGCCGAGCATGCCGGGCTGGGACTTCCAGTCGGGCAGCTTCTCCGCACCCGACGGGTCGAACAAATCCATCCGGCCGAGCACGCGCAGCCGGTCGGGATAGTCGTCGGCGGCCTGGGTGGCCTGGGAATTGTCGTTGCCCATCCACATGGGCGGCACGACGATGGCGCGGTCGACGCCGGCCGCATCCATCTCGGCGATCAGCTCGGGCGCGGTGAACTGCGGGTCCATACGGTGCCACGGGTTGCCGTCGCCCCGGAAGCTCCACAAATGGACCTGTGAATCGGCGATCATCATCGAATGTTCCTCCCCCAAATCACTTTCTGCGGGTCCCGCCTCAGCCCTTCGGGACCGGCTGCTCGTAGGTCGTGCGGTCCGGGCGCTTGAGCGAGACGATGTTCCCCGACTCGATCTTGGCATAGTCGAGATAGCCCAGCCGGGCGATCAGTTCCATCTTATGCACGTCGACGATGCCGTCGGTGATGACCTCGTCGTCGATGTGGATGCCCACCACCTGGCCGATCACCATGTGCGACTGGCTGGTCTTGCCCGGCGGAAGGTCGATGGTCTGCAGATGCTTGCACTCCAGCGCCACGGGCGAGGCCTTCACGCGCGGCGGCTTGACGTTGACGCAGGGCGCGGGCTCCAGCCCGGCCGCGGCCATCTCGTCCTCGTTGCGCGGCGAGTGGGCGGCCGTCGCGACCATCTCGTGGCGCAGGCCCCAGGTGCACATGTTGAAGACGAACTCGCCCGTCTCCTGGACGTTGGTGTAGCTGTCCTTTTTCTCCTCGGTGCCCGGCTTCACCGCGTTGGGGCAGTACATGACGCAGGGCGGGTCGCCCGACAGTGCGTTGAAGAAGCTGAACGGCGCCAGGTTCACCACCCCGTCGGGGCTGAGGGTGGAGATCCAGCCGATCGGGCGGGGCACCACCAGCGCGTTGTAGACCGTGTACTTGAACGGGTCGGGCTTCATGCCGACCTCGAGGGGATTGAAGAACATTACCGTGAAGTCCTGTCGGTTGGTCGGGGCGTTCAGTCGCGTTCAGTCGCGTTCCATGGGCAGTCGCTCGTCCTTGCCCCATTCCTGCATTGAGGCGTCGTACAGCGCCACGTCAGAATAGCCCAGCGCCTTCTGGGCAAAGAAGCCCAGCGTTGCCGAGATGCCGCCGCCGCAATAGTTGACCACCTTGCGGTCGGGCGTCGCGCCCGCACCCTCGAACAGGGCGCGCAGGCTGGCGGCATCGGCGAAGACGCCGCTTTCCATGTCGCAGACCTTCGCATAGGGCGCGTTGGACGATTTGGCGATGCGCCCGGCGCGCCCGAAGGCCATGCCGCCGGTGCCCGCATACTGCTCGGCCGACAGGGCGTTGACCACGGCGACGTCGGGATCGCCCAGCACCGCCAGCACCTTGTCCTTGTCGTAGATGACGTCGGCGCGCGGCCGCGCGGTGAAGGTGGCGGGCGCCATGGAAACGGGGTCGGTGGAGACGGGCCGGCCCTCCGCGACCCACTTGCCGTAGCCGCCGTTGAGCACCATGGCTCGGTCGAAGCCCATGGCGTAGAGCGACCACCAGGCGCGCGTCGACCAGAAGGGCTGGGTGCGGCTATAGAGCACGATTCGCGTGTCGTCGCCGATGCCCAGCGCGCCGACCCGCGCCGCGAATTCCTCGGGCGGTAGCAGGGTGAAGCGGAACTCGTGGGGCGTGATCGAAAGATCGTCCTGGCAGTTGATGTAGCCCGCGCCGGGGATGTGGCCCGCCGCCCAGCCATCGCGGTCGCCCTCGACCAGGTACTCGTGCACCGGGTCGGGGATCAGCTTCGTCGTCGTGTCGAAGACGCGCAGTTCGGGATCGTCGAGATGGTCGGCGAGCCAGCCGGTCTCGACCAGCAGGTCCGGGTTCAGGCCGGATTCGTTCGTCATGGGCTCCACTCCGCGTGCGATCGGCGCGTTGATCGCCACCATCCTAGTCGGCGCGGGCGCCCGCGTGCCAGCCTGTCGCACGAATTCGCGCGATGTAATAGGATCGCGGGCAAGCGCCCGGCCGCGAACGGACCGGCGCACGACGAACGAATTCGAGGGCGAGGGGATGGCCGGAAAGCTGGCAGGCAAGGTGTTCGCGATCACCGGCGGCGAGTCCGGGCTCGGCCGCGCCATGGCGCTGCGCGCTGCGGCCGACGGGGCGAGGATCGCCGTCGCAGGGCTCGACGCGCAGGGCCTCGACGAGACGGTCGCCTCGATGTCGAACCTCGAGGGCGACGGCGTGGCGATCCCCACCGACGTCACCGACCCCGCCCAGGTGCAGGCGCTGATCGCCGGCACGGTGAACGCGTTCGGCCGCCTCGACGGGGCGATCGCCAACGCCGGCGCGTTCAACGAATGGACGAGCTTCGAGGATTGGGACTTGGCCGACTGGCAGCGGGTGCTCAACGTCAACCTGACGGGCACCTTCCTGACCCTGCAGGCCGCCGCGCGGGTGCTGATCGCCCAGGGCGAGGGCGGCTCGCTGCTGGCGACCGGCTCGTCGACCGCGATCCGCCCGGCGCCGAATCTCTTGCCCTACGTGTCGAGCAAGGGCGGGGTGCACCAGATGATGCGCGCGCTCGCCGTGGAGCTCGCGCCCCACAAGATCCGGGTCAACACGATCGTGCCGGGCATGGCGCGCACGCCGCCGGTCGAGAACACGCAAGGCTATATCGAGGCGGGGCTGAAGGCCGTGCCGATGGGCGAGGTGGTCGAGCCCGACGAGATCGCCGCGCTGGTCGCCTTCGCGCTGTCGGACGAGGCCCCGCACATGACGGGGACATTGCTCAAGGTCGATGCGGGCCGGACCTCGGGGTAAGGGTTCAAGAGGTCGGGTCCGCCGGACAATCTTTCTGAAAGGAACGCCAACATGGACGTCAAAGCCATCCAACTCGCCAAGCAGGGCGGCCCGTCGGTCCTGAAGTGGACGACGGTCTCGGTCCCCAAGCCGGCAAAGGGCGAGGTGACGGTGCGCCACACCGCGATCGGCTTCAACTTCATCGACTGCAACCACCGTTCGGGCCGTTATCCGCTGCAACTGCCGTCGGGCATCGGTTCGGAGGCGGCCGGCGTGGTCGAGGCGGTCGGCGCCGGGGTGAAGGACCTCAAGGTCGGCCAGCGTGTCGTCTATATAGGCAAGATCGGAACCTACTCCGAGGCGCAAAACGTGCCGGCGGCGATCTGTGTGCCGATCCCGCGCGACATCTCCGACGAGATCGCGGCGGCGACCCACCTCAAGGGCATGACGACCGAGATGCTGGTCGAGCGGATCGGCAAGATCGGCAAGGGCGACATCGCGCTGATGCACTCGGCGTCGGGCGGCGTCGGCCTGCTGCTCGCCCAGTGGGTGAAGGCGCGCGGCGGCGTCCTGATCGGCACCGCCTCGTGGGCGTCGAAGTGCAAGGAGATCCTCAAGGCCGGCGGCAAGTACGCCATCGACACGTCGAAGAAGGACGTGGTCAAGGAGGTGGCGAAGATCACCAAGGGACGCGGCGTGGACGTGGTATTCGACCCGGTGGGCAAGGACACGTACGAGACCTCGCTCGCCTGCCTGAAGGATCGCGGCCTGCTCGCCAGCTTCGGCGGCGCGTCGGGGCCGGTGCCGCTGGTCGACCTGAACGAGTTCCGCTACATGGGGCGCGCCTGGTTCATCACCCGGGCGTCGCTGTTCAACTGGACGGCCAGCCGCGAGGATCTGCTCTACAGCTCGAAGCGGGTGTTCGCGATGATCCGCTCCGGCAAGGTGAAGGTGCAGATCAACCAGCGCTATGCGCTCAAGGACGCCGCGCAGCTCCACACGGACATCGAGGCGCGCAAGCTGACCGGCATCTCGATGCTGGTGCCCTAGGGCGGGCGCTTACCGGGGGAGGCCGGCGATGCGGGTGATCGACTTCTTCGATCGGGGGGCGCTGCTGCATCCCGAGCGGGCCTTCATGATCGCCGAGGACGGTGCGGTGACCACCCACGCCCGGGCGCGTGACCTATCTCACCAGACCGCGCGGGCGATGCTCGCGGCCGGCTTCGCCTACGGCAAGCACGCCGCCATCTACAGCCCGAACCATCCCGGCGCGTTCGACGCGCTGCTTGGCATCTACCGCGCGGGCGGGGCGTGGGTGCCGATCAACGCACGCAACGCGGTGGCCGAGAACGCCTACATCCTCGACCACAACGAGGCGGAGTTCCTGTTCTACCACTCCGACTTCGAGGACAATGTCGCGGTCATCCGGGCGCAATGCCCCGGGATCCGGAACTATGTCTGCCTCGATCGGGCGGGCGCCGGCGCCCCGTCCTTCGCCGACTTCATCGCCGGCCACGAGGGGATCGTGCCCGACTTCCCCGACCGGTCCGACGACATCTGCGGCATCTTCTCCTCGGGCGGCACGACGGGCCGGCCCAAGGGCATCCTGTGGACCAACCAGCTGTTCGAGACGATGGTCGCGGCGATGGTCGCGCACATGCCGCCCAAGCCGGGCAAGCTGCCGGTCCATCTGTGCGCCGCGCCGATGACCCATGCGGCCGGCGTGGTCGCGCTGTCGCTGATGGCGTTCGGCGCCACGAACGTGATCATGAACGGGGTGCAGCTGCCGCTGCTGATGGAGAACATCGAGAAGCACGGCGTGACGAACCTGTTCCTGCCACCGACGGCGATCTACGTCATGCTCGCCCACCCCGATGTGCGGAATTACGACTATTCCTCGCTCGACTATTTCGTCTATGCCGCCGCGCCGATGTCGGTCGACAAGCTCAAGGAGGCGATCGACGTGTTCGGCCCGGTGATGGCCCAGTGCTACGGCCAGGCGGAGGCGCCGATGATCTGCACCTATCTGACGCCCGAGCAGCACATCGAGGCGATCGAGACGAACAAGGCGCATCGGCTCGCCAGCTGCGGCCAGCCCTGCCTGCTGACCCCCGTCGAGATCATGGATGATGACGAGAACATCATGCCGCCGGGCGAACGCGGCGAGATCGTGGTGCGCGGCGCGCTGGTGATGGCGGGCTACTTCAAGAACAAGGAGGCGACCGACGAGGTCACCACCTCGAACGGCTGGCACCGTACGGGCGACATCGGGCTGAAGGACGAGGACGGCTTCATCTATATCGTCGACCGCAAGAAGGACATGATCATCTCCGGCGGGTTCAACATCTACCCGTCCGAGATCGAGCAGGTGGTCTGGGGCCACGAGGCGGTCCAGGACTGCGCAGTGATCGGCGTGCCCGACGACAAGTGGGGCGAAGCGGTGAAGGCGATCGTCGAGCTCAAACCGGGCAAGTCCGCCAGCGAGGACGAGATCATCGCGCTGTGCAAGCGCGAGCTGGGCAGCGTGAAGGCGCCCAAGTCGGTCGAGTTCTGGGACGAGTTGCCGCGCTCGGCCGTCGGTAAGGTCCGCAAGAAGGACATGCGCGAGAAGTTCTGGGAAGGCCGCGACCGGGCGATCTGACCCGGGCGATCCGAACCGGGCGAACGGGCGACGGAGCGAACATGACCGGTACCATAGGCATCCTCGGACTCGGCCAGATCGGCGGCACGGCGGCGAAACTGCTCCTGAAGGCGGGGCACGCCGTCGCCGCGGTCGACCGGCCGAGTGCCGCGTGGCTGCCGGAGGCGGGCGGGGCGCTCGTCCCCGATGCCGCGACCCTGGCGCGGGACTGCGACATCGTTGTCGCGGCGCTCTCGCGCGAGGCGGATGTCGAGGACTCGGTCTTCGGCGATGCGGGCCTTGTCGCCGGCGCGCGCGACGGGCTGATCGTCGCCGACATGGGAACCTTTGCCGTCGCGCTGAAGGAGCGGGTGCGCGATGCGCTGGCGGGGAAGGGGACGGTCGCGCTCGACACGCCGATCAGTGGCACGCCCAACGCGATGGAAACAGGGCGCGCCGTCGTCATGCTCAGCGGCGACGAGGCGGCGTGCGACACGGTGCGGCCCGTGATTTCGGCGTTCGCAACGAAGACCCCCTATGTCGGACCGTTCGGCCACGGCATCAAGTTCAAGTTCGTGCTCAATGCGCTGGTCACCAACCATGTGCTGGTGGCGGCCGAGGCGCTCAACATGGGGATCGCCTCGGGTCTCGACGCCGGCCAGGTGATCGAGGTGGTCAAGGCGAGCGTCGCCACCTCGACCCAGTTCGAACTGCGCGCGCCGCTGATGGCCGAGCACAAATGGGAGCCGCCGACCGCGCCGGCACGGCTGGTCCACAAGGACATGTACTACATCGTCGATCATGCGAAGGCGGTCGGCGTGCCCGCACCGGTCTCGACGGTCACACGCGACTATTACGACAAGGTCGAGGCCATGGGGCTGCTCGAGAAAGAGCTCGCGATCATCTACGAGGCGCTCGAGGCCGAAAACGAGGCGGACCGCTAGAGGTTCACCGTTTGCCGGGCATGGTGGCCGGCCCGCAGGAACGCAATCACACCGACGAACATGAGGAAACCGGTCAGCAGGTAGGCCGTTCCGAACGAGACGAACAGGATGATCACGGTATAGACCGCAGGGGCGGCGGCGACGACGGCATAGATGACGAAGGCGATGGCCCCCGTCATCCGGCTGACCTCGCCCGACGGCGACAACCGAGCGGTCTCGGCCAGGTACACACCGTTCCATCCGACTGCCGCGCCGCCGAACAGAACTCCGACTGCGTAGACGAGGGCCAGCGGCCAGGAGGCGGTGAACGCCGCCGTTAGGAACGCCGCCACCGCCGATAGCAGCGCCAGCATCAGAAGCGTCGACATCGGCGTCATCAGGCGCGAGGCGACCGCGCCGAAGACGATTCGGCCGACGCCACCGCTCGCCTGCGCCACGGCCAGGACCGCGCCGGCGGTAATCACCGACAGGCCGATATCCTCTTGCAAGTAGAGGACGATGAAGGTTGTAAGCGCGTACTGGGCGATGACCAGAGGTACGCATCCCGCCAACATCCAGCGCAGCGGCGCGCTCGCGAATAGGGTGCGCAAGGGTCCGACCAGTTCGAGGCGAAGCCGAATGCCGCCGTCGGCGAAGCGCGCATAGCCGCGCACCCAGATTTCCGTGACTGCGGCGGTGGCGAGGCAGGCACACGCGATCACTAGGATCGCGGCTTGCCAGTCCCAGAGCAGGGTGAGGGGCGGGCCCGCAAAGCCTGCGATCATGCCGCCGATGGGGACACCGGATTGCTTTACCGAGAAGATGAGCGGCCGCAGATGGGTGGGCGTCACCCGCGACAGGATGTGGGAACTGGCCGGCGTCGCGGGGCCGAGCGCTATCCCCACCAGCACGCTGCCGAATGCACCGAGGAGCAGGTCGGCGCTGGCGATTAGCGCGCTGCCTGCGGCGGCGAACAGGACCAGGGCCTGCGAGGCACGCATTGGATTGAAGCGAGCGACGAGGCCCGCGCCCATCATCGAACTGAATGTGGCGGCGATGAACACGATCGTCGGCTGCAGGCCGATCCATGCGGGATCGACCCCCATGTCCGGCAGGGCTTGCTTGGCGAGGACGGGCGGCGCAAACACCGCCCAGGACACCATCGCCTGGATCAGGGTGAGCAGGATCGTCGGGCCGGCGTAACCGGCACGCTCGGACATTCCGGGCCGGTCGGCCTAGTAGTCGGGCATCGAGTAGAGCAACACGCCCGCCTTGGCGCCGATCCGCTCGGCCTCCTCGGCGGCGGGTTTCGACGGGTCCCACGGCTTGGCGTCGTAGCGCATGCCGGTGATCTCATTCGTCGCATCGGACATCAGCCACACGACCGGCGCCTTCATCAGGTCGGCCTCGATCAGGACCGGGTTCTCCAGCGTCTTGTCACGTTCCTTCATCTCGTCCGACATGCCCGGCGTCGCGGCGCCGGCGCCCGGGTTGAGGATGTTCACCGTGACGCCGGTGCCCTCCAGATCCTTGTTCCATATCTCCGTCGCGCATTCGAGCGCGGCCTTCGAAGGCCCGTAAGGCGACGAGCCCTGCTTGGTCATCGTGCGGTACATGGTCGTCACATTGATGATCCGGCCCCAGCCCTGTTCGACCATCAGGGGGGCGACGCGGCGGGTCAGCATGTCCGCACCCACGAAGTTGGTGATCATCACGTTGCGGATGACCTCGTCGCTCGCTTCCCAGAATTTCGGCATCTCGCCGGTTGCGCGCCATTCCGGGCGCTTGTGCCCGTCGGGCCAGATGTAGGTGAAGGTGAGCCCGGCATTGTTGATCAGCCCATGGATCGCCCCGAACGCGTCCAGCGCCTCCGTGACGATGCGGTCGCATTCCTCCGGGGTGCGGATGTCCGCGGTAACGCAGTGAAGCTTGCCTGGGTGGTTGGTACAGGCCGCCTCGAGGTCGGGGAAATCGTCGGGGATGTGTGCGGCGGCAACGACGTTTGCGCCCGCTTCGGTCAGTGCCTCGGCCATCGCGCGGCCGAGGCCGCGTCCCGCGCCCGTCACGATCACCGATCGTCCGCTCAGATCGTACTCCGCCATGTTTCTTCCCCCGGATGGATATTGTTGGACGACCCGGAACCGGGCGGCGCAAGGCTAGGTTCGGGCGTTGAAACACGCAACTGATTCGGCCACTTGCTTGTCTTTTCCTGCACAGCACAGGACAGTTAATTCAAGGTCAAATCGCCCTTGTGTGGCCGATCGCTAGGCTGGTATGTATGCGCCATTCTCACAGCGTTGTGAGGTATTGGGAGCCGTCGATCCGGGAACAACTGATCCTCCTGCCCGATAATCCGGCAGCGGGGACCTACCGGGAAGCAAGAGCAACATTCGGCGGCATTAGGCTTCAAACGGGGACACGGGTTCGTGTTGCCGGGTGAAAGCCAGGACACAAGGGAGGGGTAAATATGACCCGCATTCTCGCAAACAGGGCACGTGTGTGGCTGCTCGGCGGCCTCATGGCTGCCGCGTTCGTGCTTTCGGCGCCGTTCGCGACGCCGGCAAAGGCCCAGAGTGGCGACCCGATCAAGGTCGGTTTCTCGATGGCTCTGACCGGCGCGCTGGCCGGCGGCGGCCAGCAGGCTCTGCTGGGCATCCAGCTGTGGGCCGAAGACGTCAACAAGTCCGGTGGCCTGCTCGGCCGTCCGGTCGAACTGGTCTTCTACGACGACCAGACCAACCCGAAGAACGTCCCGGGCATCTATTCGAAGCTGCTCGACGTCGACAAGGTGGACCTGCTTCTCAGCGGCTACGGCACCAACCTGGCCGCACCGGCCATGCCGATCGCGATCGAGCGCGAGATGGTGCTGATGGGCCTGTTCGCCATGGATATCAACACGAAGTGGCAGTACGAGAAGTACTTCTCGATCCTGCCGGCCGGCCCGAAGCCGGCTGAGGGCTTCTCCCAGTATTGGTTCGACGCGGTCAAGCAGTACAACCCGAAGACGATCGCGGTGATCGCGGCGGATGCGGAGTTCGCGCAGAACCTCAAGAAGGGCGCCATCGTCAACGCCAAGAAGATGGGCCTCGATATCGTCTACGAGGAGAACTACAACCCCAAGACGCCGGACTTCACGCCGATCATTCGTGCGGCGAACGCGAAGAAGCCGGACCTGATCTACATCGCGTCCTATCCGAACGGCTCGACGGGCCTCGTCCGCGCGCTGGCTGAGGTGGGCACCGATGCCAAGGCCGTCGGTGGCGGCATGGTCGGTCTGCAGTTCGCGGGCATCATGGCGGGCCTCGGCCCGATGCTGAACGGCATCCTGAACTACGACTTCTTCGTTCCGGAGCCGACCATGAACCTGTATCCGGGCGCCTCCGAGCTCATCGGTCGCTACCAGGCGAAGGTGAAGGCGGAGAACCTCAAGGTCGATGCGCTGGGCTACTACCTGGTGCCGTGGTCCTATGCCAACGCCGACGTCCTCGGTCAGGCCGTGAAGGCGGTGGGTTCGCTCGATCAGGACAAGATCGCCGAGTACATCCACAACAACGAGTTCACGAGCGTTGTGGGCAAGATCAAGTTCGGTGACAACGGTGAGTGGGTGCAGTCGCGCACGATCATCGTCCAGTATCAGGGCATCACGAACAACGATCTGGACCAGTTCGCCCGGGCCGGCACGCGCAAGATCCTTGCGCCCGCCGACATCAAGACGGGTGATCTCCAGAGCTTCAACGACCTGCGCAAGTAGGTTTCCAGACCCAGGGCGACCGAACCGGATCCGGTTCGGTCGCCCTGTCGTTCTTTCAAACCGGCGCCCGTCAAGGGGGTGCGGAGTCCGGAAATGGCTACATTTATCGACCTTTTGCTGAACGCGCTTGTCGTCGGCATCCTTCTGGGCGGCTTCTATGCGGCCCTCTCGATCGGTTTGTCGATCACGTTTGGCCTGCTCGATGTCGTCAACATTGCGCACCCGACGATCCTTATTCTCGGCGCGTTCGTCGCGTTCATTCTCAACTCGCAGCTCGGGCTGGACCCGATCCTCGCAGGGTTGATCGCGACACCTGTGTTCTATGGATTTGGCTGGGTGATTTACCAGCTCTACTACAACTCCTTCGAGAAATCGGGGGAAACGGATTCGCTGCGCGGTCTCGCCTTCTTCTTCGGCCTTCTGTTCATCATCGAGGTCGGGCTGATCATCCAGTTCGGCGTCGACCATCGCCTCGTGGAGGCGCCCTATATCGGCGACTCAGCGAATATCGTGATCGGTGAGGAGATCGACGTCGCGATCCCGTATCGCCTGCTCGTGGCATTCGTTGCGGCGCTCATCGCGACCTTCGCGATACAGCTTTATCTCACCCGCACGTTCTTCGGGCGTGCGGTGCGTGCGGTCGCACAGGACATGATGGCGCTGCGCCTGATGGGCGTCGACCCGATCAAGGTGAAGCGGATCGCGTTCGCTCTCGGTATGGCTACGGCGGGTGTCGGCGGTGCGCTGATGATCATCGTCCTGCCCATCGAACCGTCGGTCGGCCGGCTCTACATCGGCAACGTGTTTGCCATCGTCGTGCTGGGTGGTCTGGGTTCTGTGAAGGGCACGCTGTATGCGGCGGTCATCATCGGCATTGCCGAGAGCATCGTTGCGACGTTCTTCGGTCCGTCCTGGGCGCCGGCCGTGTCGTTCGGCATCCTGCTGCTCGTACTCGCGGTGAGGCCTGAAGGCCTGTTTGGCAAGACGGCGGGAGCGCACTGATGAAGTATCTTTTCGAGATTGTCGCGCTGCTTCTGATCGTCGCGGCGTTCGTGATGACGCAGGTGATTTCCAACCAGTTCGTCTTCTTCGTCGGCTTCGTGATCCTGCAGTATGTGGTGATGGCGACCGCCTGGAACGTCCTGGGCGGTTACGGCGGCTACGTGAACTTCGGCAGTGCCGGGTTCCTCGCCGTCGGCGCCTACACATCGGTGGCCCTGATCAATTTCCTGGGGGTCGGCCTGATCGAGCAGATGATTGCCGGCGGAATCATCGCCGGCCTGCTGGGCCTTGGTACCGGCTACCTGACCCTGCGTCTGCGTGGCGTGTACTTCGCGATTGCAACGCTGGCGCTGGCGATCATCCTCGAGACGGTCGTGGCGCATTGGGACTATGTCGGCGGTGCAGCGGGCACCTCGATCCTGCCCGCGCGCAAACCGGAACTCCTGGGCATCCTGTTCGTCGACCGAAAGGACGGCGTCTTCACCAACTACAAGGAGTTCCTGTTCTTCCTGATGGTCGCGGTGGCCGTCTTGAGTGTCTGGGTCGCGCGCTGGATCGAGAACAGCAAACTCGGTCGCGGCCTCAATGCCATCAAGGACAGCGAGGATGCGGCGGAGTGCATGGGCGTTCCGACCCTGCGGCTCAAGCTCTATGCGACCACGATCAGCGGCGTGATGATGGGGGTGGCCGGTGCGCCGCTCGCCAGTTACCTGACCTTCATCGATCCGCTTTCGGCCTTCAACCTGGAATATGCGGTGAACGCCATCGCGATGCCGATGATCGGCGGAACGATCACGTGGATCGGGCCGGTGATCGGCGCAATCCTGCTGGGCGGTGCACAGCAGTGGGCGTCATTGTTCATATCATCGGAACTCAACCTGCTGATTGTCGGCGTGCTGCTGGTCGTTTTCGTGATCATCGCGCCCGGCGGAATCGTCGGCTGGTTCAAGAAGTCGCGTTAGGAGGGGGCCGATGAGCGACGAAGCACTTCTGAGGGTCGAATCCGTATCGAAACATTTCGGTGGGTTCACGGCGCTTTCCAACGTTTCGACATACGTCAAGCCGGGCGAACGATTCGGGCTGATCGGTCCGAACGGCTCTGGCAAGACGACGCTGATCAACTGCGTGTCGGGCCTGCTGCGCAACGAAGAGGGCAAGATCGTCTTCGACGGGCACGACATCACGGAAATGAAGCCGCACCGGCGCACCGCGGCGGGGATTGCGCGGAGTTTCCAGATTCCGCGCCCGTTCCACACCATGTCGGTCGTCGAGAACCTGATGATCCCGTCGGAGTTCGTCGGGCATCACCGGGGCGAGAGGTTCGACGACCATGCGGACGCCATGAAAATCCTCGAAACGATGGGGATGGCGGACAAGGCGGACGACCCGACCACGGACCTGACGCAGATCGAGCTGCGCAAGCTCGAACTCGCGCGGGCCATGGCGGCCAAGCCGAAGCTGTTGATCTCGGACGAGGCCATGGCCGGCCTGACGGGACAGGAAGTCGATGAGGTCATCGACATCCTGTTCAAGATGAACGAGCAGGGCATCACGATCATCATGATCGAGCACATCATGCGGGCAGTGATGCGGTTTTCCCAGCGGATCATCTGTCTCGATGCGGGCCAGCTGATCGCCGAGGGAACGCCGGACGAAATCGTGAAAAATCCCGACGTTGAGCGGGCCTATCTGGGTAGCGATGATGGTTGAACTCGTAATCAAGGACCTGAGCGCCGGCTACGGCGCGGTCACCGTCCTGAACAAGGTGAACATCGAAGTGCCGAACGGCCAGACGGTCGCCCTGCTGGGCACCAACGGCAACGGCAAGTCGACTCTGATGCGCTGCGTTTCGGGGCTCATCCGTGCGAAGGGCGGCTCGATCGAACTGCGCGACGACAACGGTTCGGTGACGGATCTCACCACGCTGTCGCCGCAGGAGATCGTCGAGGCGGGTGTGGCGCAGGTTCCCGAGGGGCGGCGGCTGTTCCCGGACCTGACGGTGCAGGAGAACCTCACTCTTGGCGCATACCGGCAGTCGGCCCGGGCCAGCCTGGCGGAGAATCTCGACTATGCATTTGCGCTGTTCCCGCGGCTGGCGGAACGGCGGACGCAGTTGGCCGGCAGCATGTCGGGCGGCGAGCAGCAGATGCTGGCGGTCGCGCGTGCGCTGATGAGCGGTCCGAGCCTGCTTCTGGTCGACGAACCTTCGGTCGGCCTGGCGCCGATCCTCGTTGCCCAGATGATCGAGAAGATCGGCGAGCTCAACAAGAGCCGCGGCCTGACGATCCTGATGGCCGAACAGAACTTCAACCAGGCCATCAAGATTGCCGACAAGGGCTACATCATCGTCCACGGCGAGATCGCGTTCGCCAGCAAGGATGCGGCGGACCTGCGCGAAAACGATATGGTGAAGAGCTACTACCTCGGCGGTTGAGCCGAGCGGTCGCTAGCGCGCGACGTTCCTGCTCCGCACAGGGATGCCCGTTTCCCTGTGACAGATATCCGCGAGGCGTGCGACGCCCTCGCGGATTTCGTCCAGTGTCGGATGCCCGAAGCACAGACGCATGCTGTGACGGCCCGTTTCGGGGTCGACGACCCATTCCGCACCGGGGTTCAGCGCAACGCCCTCCGCTGCCGCTTTCTCGGCTAGCTTCGACGTGTCGACGGAATCGGGCAGGGTCACCCAGATGAAGATCCCGCCCTTCGGTGCGGTGAACTCCGCCGCGGTGCCGAACTCGGTGTCGAGTGCCTCCATGATGGTGTCGCACTTCTCCTTCAGCACGCCGCAGAGTACCGACACATGGGTGTCGAAATGCGCTGCGCAATATTCGGCGAGCAGCATCTGCTCCAGCGCGCCGGAACCGGCGTCGTGCTTCACCGCGATCAGGCGTGACAGGAGCTCCCACTCGGCCACCAGATAGCCGACACGCAGCGCCGGCGCGATCGTCTTGGAAAAAGATCCGCAATAGACGACCCGGCCATCGCTATCCAGCGCGCGGATCGCGCGCGGCCGTGTTCCGTCGAAAGTGAGGTCGGCATAGCAATCGTCCTCGAAGATCGGCACGTCGTACTCGCGCGCCAGCGTCAGGAGTTCGAGGCGCCGTCCCTCGGGCATCACGGAGCCGGTCGGATTCTGGACGGTCGGGATCGTGTAGATGAACTTCGGCTTCGTGCCCTTGTCGCGGAGGTCGGCCAGGATGTTGGCCAGCGCGTCCATGCGCATGCCGTCCTGGTCGAGTGGGGCGGCGATCGCCTCGACGCTGCGGCGGACGTAGCGTTGCAGGGTGCCCTGATAGTTCGCTTCCTCGGCGATGACCGTGTCGCCTTGGGCCAGGAAGACGTCGTTGACCAGGTCGAGCGCCTGCAGCGAGCCCGACACGATCAGGATGTCGTCGGCGGTTTGCTGCATGCCGGCACGCTCGGCGAGCGAACGGGCGAGGAACTCCCGCAGGGGCCGGTAGCCCTGCGGCCCGCTGGCCAGCCCGTAGGTTGCAAGGGTTCGACCCTCGCGTTCCAGGACCCGCTGCGCGGCGGCGATGAATTCGTCGACAGGGACGGCGGCGGAATCGTTATGGCCGCCGACAAAATTGTATCGGGGAAAGCCGTTCCAGCGCGTGCTGGGCGCGGGCAGGCCGGCCCGGAAGCTGGCGGAATAGTCGTACTTCACGGTAACACGCCCTGGTTCTCGAGTTGGTCTGGCCGGCTGGCGGCTAGGCGGCTGCGCGGCCGGCCAGGATGTTCCAGATACGCTCGGGCGTCGCCGGCATGTCGATGTGCGACACGCCGTAGTCGCGCAGCGCATCGGCGATCGCGGCGATCACCACGGGCGGGGCGACCAGCGCGCCGGCTTCGCCCGCGCCCTTTACGCCCAGCAGATTGGTCTTGCACGGGACCTCGTTCATGCCGAGCTCGATCATCGGCAGGTCGTCGGCACGCGGCATCGTGTAGTCCATGAACGAACCGGTCAGGAGCTGTCCGCTTTCGGGGTCGTAGACGGTGTTTTCCAGCATGGCCTGACCGACGCCCTGGGCGACGCCGCCATGGACCTGTCCGGCGACCAGCATCGGGTTGATCACCCGGCCGACATCGTCGATGGCGCAGTAGCGCACGACCTCGACCGTACCGGTATCGGCATCGACCTCGACCTCGCAGATATGGCAACCGTTGGGGTAGCTCCAATGCTCGATCGTATGTGTGTCGGTGCCGGTCAGGGGTCCCTGGAGTTCCTCGGGAAGCTCGGTGGATGTGCGCGCGTGCCGAGCGACATCGAACAGCGTGACGCGGCGGTCCGTGCCCGCCACCCGGAACGTGCCGTCGATGAACTCGATGTCGGCCGATGCGGTTTCCAGCATCTCGGCGGCGATCGCGGTTCCCTTGGCGATCACCTCATCGCTCGAATTGAGGGTCGCGACGCTGCCGATATGGCTGGTGCGCGAGCCGTGGCTGCCGCCGCCGTCGGGCAGGTTGTCGCTGTCGCTGGTGTCGATGACCACACGTTCGAAATCGACGCCCAGCTTCTCCGAAACGAGCTGCATGAACGACGTGTCGTGACCTTGCCCCATGGGCTGGGTGCCGACGCGGACGATCACCTGGTCGTCGGTTACCTCCACCTCAGCGGTCTCGGTCGGGTTGCCGGCGGTGGTCTCGAGATACTGGCTCACGGCGATGCCCGAGAGCTTACCGCGCTTCGCCGCCGCCGCACGGCGTGCGTCATGACCGCTCCAGTCGGCCATCTTTGCGACGAGGTCCATATTCTCCTCGAACGCGCCGCTGTCATAGGTGGTGCCGACCGCGTTGGTGTAGGGGAAGGCGTCCTTCGCGATCAGGTTGCGCCGGCGCAACTCGATCGGGTCGATCCCCAGATCGTGCGCGGCGACATCGACCATACGCTCCATCACATAGATCGCCTCGGGCCGTCCCGCGCCCCGATAGGGGCCCACCGGGGCGGTGTTCGTGAGCACGCACTTCACCTCCACGTCGGCAACGGGGACGTCGTAGACGCTGGTCAGGATCTTCGGCCCGATCTGGGTCGGGATCGAGACTCCGGCGGAGCAGGAATAGGCGCCGATGTTCGCGATCGTGCGCACCCGAACGCCCAGGAACCGGCCGTCGGAATCGAGCGCGAGCTCGCAGTCCGACACGTGGTCGCGGCCGTGCAGGTCGCTGAGGAACGCCTCGGTCCGGTCGCTGATCCACTTCACGGTGCGGCCCAGCCGCTTCGCGGCCACCATCACCAGGACCTGCTCGGGATAGGGATGGGTCTTCATCCCGAACCCGCCGCCGACATCGTCGACCAGGACCCGGATTTTCTCGGGCGCGCACTTGAAGAAGGCTCCCGCCAGCCACGACCGAAGCAGGTGGCGATTCTGGTTTGAGGTATAGATTGTGAAGCGGTCGCTTTCGGGGTCGTAGCTGCCGATGGCGCCGCGCACCTCCATCGAATTCTGCACGATGCGCTGGTTCACCAGCCGTACCTTCGCGACATGCGCGGCCTTGGCGAAGGCGGCACCCGCCTTGGCGCTGTCGCCGATCTGCGCCTGGAAGAGGAAATTGTTGGGGACTTCTTCCCAGAGCTGCACGGCTCCGTCGTCCATCGCCGTGGCGGTGTCGACGACCGTCGGCAGGGGAGCGTAGTCCACCGCGACCGCCTCGGCGGCGTCACGCGCCTGATCGAGGGTCTCTGCGACGACGAAGGCGACCGGATCGCCCACATAACGGGCCCGATCCGGCGTCAGCGCGAATTGCGGCGGATAGACGAGGGGCGAGCCATCGGGCTTGGTCAATGCGGCGAAGAACGGCGGCGGTCCCGGAAAGGCGCCGATACCGTCTGCAGCCAGGTCGGCACCCGTCAGCACCGCGAGGGCGCCGGGCATCGCCTGCGCCCGGCTCGTGTCGATGGCACGGATGTCGGCGTGGGCATGCGGGGAGCGGACCACATAGCCGATCGCGGCGCCTTCTGCCCGATAGTCGTCGTTGAACTTGCCGCGCCCCATAAGCAGCCTGGGGTCCTCTGCCCGCCGCACCGGCTGGCCGACACCGTATTTCGTCATGACATCCCCCCTGACCCTTTGTGTTCGTTGGCGATATTATGAGGCCTGCTTGCTGTCGGCGCGACAGTCAATCGACGTGCGTCGTGCAATGCTGCACCA
Source organism: Rhodospirillaceae bacterium (assembly GCA_038117265.1). GTDB lineage: Bacteria > Pseudomonadota > Alphaproteobacteria > UBA6615 > UBA6615 > JAYPUG01. The sequence continues at coordinate 13,167 of JAYOFO010000002.1, read as the reverse complement.
ATCTCAGGGAGAGCTTCCGTGTCGATACCGAACCAGCGCACCGTCTACCTGAACGGCGAATATATTCCCGAGAACGAGGCGCGGTTGCCATTCCGCGATCGGGGGGTGAAGTATGGCGACGCCGTGTTCGACACGACGCGCACCTTCGGCCACGAGATATTCAAGCTGCGCGAACATCTCGAGCGGTTGTATCGCTCGCTGCGCTATATCGGGATCGATCCCGGCATGACGCTGGACGAGATGGCGGCGGTGACGGAGGAGGTCGTTCGGCGCAACCTGCCGACCATCGCGGCGGACGAGGATCTCTGGGTCTCGCAGCGGATCACCCGCGGTATCGTCGATCCGAACGAGCGCAGCGCCTGGCCCGATTATGTCGGGCCGACGGTGATCGTCGAGTGCCTGCCGTTGCCGCTGTCGACCCGGGCGAAGCTCTACCGCGACGGGATCGACATGATCGTCTCGTCGGTGCGCCGCACCGCGCCCGACATGCTCAGCCCGCGCGCCAAGACCCACAATTATCTCAACCTGATCATGGCCGACGAAGAGGTCTCGGCACAGAACCCCGAGGCCTATGCCCTGATGCTCGATCAAAATGGTAATGTGGCCGAGGGGCGGGGCAGCAACGTGTTCTTCGTGTCGGAGGGGCGGGTCTATACGCCGCACGAGCGCTATGTCCTGCCCGGGATCAGCCGTCAGACGGTGATGGAGCTGGCCGAGAAGCTGGGCATCCCCTGTGCCGAGCGCGATTACGATCTGTACGACGCCTACAATGCCGACGAGGCGTTCATCTCCTCGACCAGCTTCTGCATTTGTCCCGCGCGCAGCGTCAATGGCCGGGTGTTCGGCGACGGCAGCATTCCGGGGCCGGTGACGAAGCGGCTGATGGACGCATATGTCGAATTCGTCGGCTTCGACTGGGTGGCGCAGTACATGCGCTACCCGGTGCAGGACGCGCCGCGGCTCTAGCGCGGGATCAGGGCGTCTGGCGGGCGAACCAGTCGTTCAGCGTCGCCATCGCCTTTTCGGTCTCTTCCATCAGGAAGAAGTGGCTCGATTTTTCGAACACGACCGTTTCGGCATTGGGGATGCCGGCGGACATCTCGTCGGTGCCCTGCATCGAACAGATCGGGTCGAGCCGTCCAGCCATGATCAGGGTGGGGCAGGCGATCTCGCCCAGCCGCGCGCTGGTGTCGTGCGACAGCGCCGTGTGGTTGAGATTGACGTAGGAGGCCTTGCTGCGCACCTCATTGCCCACCAGCGCCTCGATCCGTGCCATCGCCTCGGGATTGTCGTTGTAGAAGGCGGGGGCGACGAAGACGTGGGCGGAATGACGCGCCCAGTCGGCCCAATTGTCGCGCCATTCCAGAACCTCGCGCATGTTCTCCAGGATGCGCTTGCCGATGGGATCGACCCTGGCCGTCGAGGCGGCCAGGATCAGCGAGCGGATGCGCTCCGGCGCGCGAAGCGCCATGTGCTGGCCGATCAGGCCGCCCAGCGACCGCCCGACCACATGGGCCTGCTCGACGCCGAGATTGTCCATCAGCGCCAGCATCGTGTCGGCCAGCTCCTCGGTCGTGCAGGGCGCGTCGACCGGCGAGCTGTCGCCCGAACCCGGATTGTCCATGGCGATCACGCGATAGCGGTCCTTGAAGGCCGCGATCTGCGGCAGCCAGGCGGTATGGTCGCCGGCGAGGCCATGGATCAGCACGACCGGAAAACCGTCGCCTTCCGCGATGTGGTTCACGTCGAAACGGCCGCAATTGACGATGGGCATGATGAAACTTCCCTGTCTCGGTCTCAGTCGGAATTCTTGGCGAGCCAGCCGGCGAGGGTCGCCATCGCCTTCTCGGCCTCTTCCATCAGGAAGAAGTGGCTCGACTTCTCGAACACCTGGAGTTCGGCATTCGGCAGGCGATCCATCATCCAGTTCTGGGCCGTCATCGAACAGATCGGGTCGAACCGTCCGCCCATCACCAGGGTGGGGATGTCGATCTCGCCGAGCCGCTCGAGCACGTCGTGCTCGAGGCATGCCGTGGCGAGGTGGTCGTAGGAGGTCATGTCGCGGCCCTCGTCGCTGACCAGCGCCGTGATCCGCGCCATGATCTCCGGATTCGCGTTGTAGAAGGCGGGCGCAACGAACAGGTAGACCGCGTGCGGCGCCCATTCGGCCCAGCTGGGGCGCCAGCGCAGAAGCTGCTGGAGATTGGCGATCACCTGGGCGCCGACCGGATCGAGCCGCGCAAACGAGGCGGCCATGGCGAGCGAACGGATGCGCTCGGGCGCCTTCAGCGCCATGTGCTGGGCCACCGCACCGCCCATCGAACGGCCGACGATATGGGCGCGGTCGATGTCGAGCGCGTCCATCAGGCCGAGGGTCGCGTCGGCCAGGTCGGCCGTCCCCGCCGCCTCGCTGACCAGCGTGCTGTCGCCCGAACCGGGATTGTCGAAGGCAATGACGCGGTAGCTGTCCTTCAGCGCGGCGACCTGCGGCAACCACGCCGTGTGATCGCCGGCCAGCCCGTGGATCAGGACGACCGGGTCGCCGTCGCCCGCCTCGATATAGTGGATGTCGAAACGCCCGGTGTTCACGATCGGCATGATTGCCCCCTCTGGAATGAAAAACGCCGCGGACCGGTTCGGGTGCGCGGCGCCTTTCGTGTTGATCGAGCGGCGCGATCAGCGAATGCGATCGCCGTTCGCGGCGAACAGGAAGATCGCTTCGTCGGGGAAGCCAACCTGCACCTGCTCGTGGCGGTTGACCGCCTGGGTGCCCTCGACGACCGCAACGAACGGACGGTCCGCGCCGGTCTCGAAGTACAGCAACGTGTCCTTGCCCAGTGGCTCGACAAGGTCGACGTTCCGGATGATCGATGCGCCGCCGCCGTCCGAACCGATCCGCACATTCTCCGGGCGGATACCCAGCGTGCCCTTGCCCGGTGCCGTTGCACTGTACTTGGCGGGCAGGGGGATATCGAACTGGGGGCTCTTGAACTCGAGGCCCGAGCCACTCTGTACGAATTCGCCTTCGACCAGATTCATGGCCGGGTTGCCGAAGAAGTCTGCGACGAAATAGGAAACCGGGTCGCCGTAGATTTCGAGGGGCGAGCCCATCTGGACGATGTTGCCCTGGTTCATCACCACGATCCGATCGGCCAGGGTCATGGCCTCTTCCTGGTCGTGGGTCACGTAGATGAAGGTCTTCTGAAGTTCATCGTGCAACCGGTCGCACTCGGCACGCAGTTCCCGGCGGAGCTTGGCGTCCAGGCTCGACAGCGGCTCGTCGAGCAGGAAGTTCGACGGTTCGGTGACCAGGGTGCGCGCCAGGGCGATACGCTGACTTTCACCACCCGAGCACTGCGCCGGCATCTTGCCCAGCAGGTGGGTGATGCGCACCAGCTCCGAAACCTCCTTCACCTTGCGTGCCTGCTCGTCGGCAGGGACCTTCTTCATCCGCAGGCCGAAGGCGATGTTGTCGGCGACGGTCTTGTGCGGGAACAGGGCGTGGCTCTGGAACACCATGCCCAGGTCGCGGTCGCGCGGTTCCTTTTCGTTGACCAGGTCCCCGTCGATCCGGATTTCTCCGTTGGTCGGGTCCTCAAAGCCGGCGATCATGCGCAGGGTTGTCGTCTTGCCGCAGCCCGACGGTCCGACGAAGACGATGAACTCGCCATCGTCGATTGTCAGATTCATATCGTTGACGGCAACGACGCTGCCGTATTCCTTGCGCAGGTTTACGAGTTCGATCCGTGACACGGCCCGACTACCTCCTCACCATTCCAAAGCTAAATCCGCGCGCCAGATGCTTGCGGATGATCAGGCCAACCGCGATGAGCGGCAGGGTGATTCCCACCGACAGCGCGGCCTGACGGCCATAAACGCGTCCCTCGGTCGAGCCCTGGTACTTCGAGAGCTCGATCGGGAGTGTGATGACTTCCGTTTTCGACAGGAGCAGCGCCAGCAGGTACTCGCTCCATGTCAAAATGAGAATGAACAGGAACGTTGCCACCAGCCCCGAGCGCACGAGGGGCAGCACGACCTCCCAGATGGTTCGCCACCGGCTGGCACCGAGTATTTCGGCCGCCTGCTCCATCTCGCGTGGAACCTCGTCGATGAAGCTCTTCGACATCCAGACCGCATAGGGCAGGGTGGTCAGGAAATAGAGCATCACGAGCCCGAGGACGGTGTCGAGCAGGCCCAGTGCGCCGTACCATATGGATATGGGCGCGATAAGAACGATCGGTGGCACCATTCGCAGCATCAGCAGCTGGAACATTCGTGCTTCGCTCAAGATCTGGTAGCGCGACACGCCGTACGCGAGCACAGAGCCGAACAGCACCGACAGGGTCGTGGCCAGGAACGAGATCAGCGTGCTGTTCCCGAGCGCTTCCCAGGGGCGTTGCAGCGACTGGGTGTGCACCTGGTCGGTGTATTCCGACACGTCGGCCCAGACGACCAGATAGTTCTGGATGGTCGGGTCTTCAGAGATGTAGACCGGCGGCCAGGCGAACCATTCGCGGTCCGGCTTGAACGAGGTCGAGACCATCCAGAAGATCGGGAAGACGACGATCGACAGCCAGATTGTCAGGAAGATGTAGCGGACGACCGTATCGACATGGCGCCGCTGGGATTTTGTCATGGCCATGGCGCTCTCCCTAACCTTCCTGCGGACGTGCTTCGTACATCGCGTCGAGACTCTTCTTTTCGCGCCGGAGCAGCCAGATCGCGCTCATCACGATGAAGATCATCATGAACAGCACGAGGTAGGACAGAACGGCACCGTAGGAGATGTCGAAGAACTGCCACGCATTGAGGAAGATGTAGATCGGAACGGTCTCCGTTGCCGAGCCCGGACCACCCTGAAGCAGGCCCCAGGTCTTGGGGAACTCGCCCATGGATTCGAGGAAACGCAGGATCAGCGCCAGCAGGATCACCGGGCGGAGCAGGGGGACCTGAACCTCCCAGAAGATACGGAAACGATTGGCGCCGAGAATCTGCGCCGCCTCGATCGGTTCCTTCGGCAGCGACGCAAGTCCGGCCATCATGATGATGAAGCTGAACGGGGTCCAGTTCCATATCTCCATGAAGCCGATGGTCGTGAGCGCGACTTCCTGGTTGTACAGGAACGACGACTCGTTGGTGGTGCCGGTGAAGATGCCGATGATGTCGTTCAGCGGGCCGTTCTGATACAGGATCATCTCGCCGGTGTAGGCGATGACGATCGGCACGGTCAGCATCGGAAGGATAAAGAAGATGTAATAGAAGCCCTGGAGCCGGAACGGCCTGTACATCAGCAGGGCCAGTGCGAAGCCCAGGATAAAGCATCCCACCGTGACACCGGCCGAGAACAGCAGCGAGCGAATGATCGCAAAGCCGAACTTTTCGTCGTTGAGGGCGTCCTTCCAAAGATCGATGCCGACCCAGGTGGAGGCTTCGAAATAGGAGGAGAATCCCGGATTGTCGCCGGCGTCGAAGATCGAGAAGGCGAAGAACGAGAAATATCCCTGCAGAAAAAACGCAGGTAGCAGGATGAAGGCCATCATAATCAGCAAGGGGGTCAAGACGGTCCATTTGAACCTCTTGATGCCCTGCGTGCGCGTGGCTTCGCGTCTGCTCGCGCCGCCGCCTTTTGCGGGGCTTCCGTTCAGGGTGGCTTCAGCAGTCATGATTCATAAGACCTCGGTTGCCCCGGGGCGCACGAGGCGCCCCGGGGCTGCTTCACGAGGGAAGGTAACGTACCGACTTAGGACGGGACGTCGCGGCTCGGGAAGAGCGACTTGTAGGTCGCCAACTCTTCCTTCAGGCGGCGCTTGCCAATGCGGCGGATCGCACGCGCCCACGCATCGGTCGTGTCCTTGTTGACCTGCTTGGCGGTCTTGTTGCCAGCATACGCCTCCGAGATGTTCCGCTTGAGTTCGGTCTCGAACTCGAGCAGGCCGGTCAGGAAGATCGGCGGAGTCACCACCTCGAGGTTCTTCTCGATCGCCTTCATGCCTGCCGCCGTATAAGTCTTCTCGGGCAGCGAGCCGGGCTTGAAGTGGTCGACGTGCCACGGATCGTGGAACGTGTTGACCGGGTCCCCGACGATCAGCGCGCTGTTCGCCGCAGTACCGAGATACATGGCGAGATGCGCCATCGCGGCCTTGCGCGGGCTGTGACGGTTCACGAGGATGCCGACGTTCGGGGTCGAGACCGAGCGGATCAAGTGCTTGCCGCTGTGCATCGAACCCGGGACCGGGCCGTAGTGCCACTTGCCGGCCGTCTTCGACTTGGCCGGATTTTCGGCGAGGGCGATGATGCCGTCCCAGTACTGCTGGCCGAAGGTGTTGCCGGCAACGATCCGCGGGATCATCTGCGGCGTGCCCCAACCCGGCGCTTCCGGATGCGAGACCTCCTTCAGGTTCAGGTAGGTCTGAACGGCGTATTCGCCCGCATCGTTGTCGATGTTCGGGTCCATGTCGTCCGTGAACGGGAATCCGCCGGCGCTATAAAGGTACATGTACCACCACGCGATCGACGAACCGCGGTCACGCAGGTTGCCCGACGACCAGATGCCGTCATCCGGACGGTGGAAATGCTTGTAGAGCTCGAGCTCGTCTTCCCACGTCTTCGGCCACGCCATTTCCTTGCCATTCTTGTCGGCGAAGGCCTTGCGCTCATCCGGATTATCGAACAGGTCGGCCCGGACGAACTGGGTGTGGACGTTGCCGTCGGTGGTGACGCCGTACGTCTTGCCCTTGTAGGTCAGGAACTTGCCGAAGTCGCCGACCGCGTTGATGCTGAAGCCCGCGGCCGCGAAATAGTCGTCGAGGGGCTCGAGCAGGCCGGCCGAGGCCAGCGACGGGATCATGTTCGTATCGACGTGGAAGAAGTCGAACTCCGGAGACTTCGACAGGGCTTCCGCCATCGCACGCTGCGGAATCTCGAAGGTCGAGATGTCCTGGATCTTCGGCAGCGTGATACCCGTCAGATCGCCGAATTCCTTGACGATAGGCTGGGTCGCGGTCTGGTAGTTCGACCACATGATGCCGGTGAGTTCCGCGCCATTCGGCACGGCCTTCTTGGCGGACGCGACAATGCGGTCTTCTTCCGCTCCGGCGAACGCCTGACCGGACACGAACGAAGCCGACGCACCGAGCGCGGCTGCCGTCGTACCGGCCTTCAGAATCTCGCGGCGCGAGAGTTCCGACCATTTAATCGTTTTCATTTGAAGTTCCTCCCAGTTCCTGCCTTAACGATGGGTGCACCCAGGCAAGTTTTCGATTGCCGCTGAAACGCGACGACCTAGACGTCACGTTACAACAGTTTTGTACTATCGGAAAAGTTTTCTTAAAGTGCGAACGCCTTGGCGATGCCATAATGCCAGCGGGTCGGCCGCGCGACGGAATTGCCCGCGACGGGCGTGTTCGGAGAATCGCGAACGCCATGTAGGTAGGTCCGCCTTTGATGGTGCGGACGCGAGTGGAAACGGCAGATCATGGACGACATCCGGACCGACGCAGTAAAGGTCGCCCGGCGCACCCTGGGGCCGAAGGTTCGGGCCCTGCGGAAGGCGCAGGGGCGCACCCTTGCAGAGGTCGCCGAGGCGACGGGGCTTTCGATCTCGGCGCTTTCGAAGATCGAGAACGACCAGGTTTCGCCGACGTTTGCGAACCTGATGCGGCTCGCCGAGGGGTTGGGCATCTCCATCGGTGACCTGGTTTCGCTCGAAGATGACGGCGGCAGCGTTTCGGCGCGCATGACCGTCAGCCGCAAGGCGGACATCGAGTTCAGCTCGACCCCGAAATACGACATGTATGCGCTGTGTGCCGATTTGCGGCGCAAGCGAATGACGCCGCTGATCGAACGGGTGAAGGCGGACGACCCGAGCCGACTCGACGGTATGATCAGCCACTCCGGCGAGGAGTTCTTCTATGTGTTGAGCGGCGCCATCGAGATACACACCGAACACTACAATCCGGTGCGACTCGACGAGGGGGACAGCGCCTATCTCGACAGCACGATGGCCCACACCCTCGTCGCCCTGGACGGCCGCGACGCCGACATCCTGATGATCTGGCTGGGGCCGCACGCGGCCGGCGAGGCGGATGGGGCCGCAATGGCCGAGGAAATCCTGCGTCAGCACCGCAAGAACTGACCATAACCTATTCAAATATAAAAGAATTTGTGAGGAATCGATGGACGTGCGCCAGCTCGACATACCCGATACAGACGTCATTCAGTTGGGCGAGGGCCCCGACCTTCTGTTGCTGCACACCTTGCTTGCGGAGCGCAGCGTGTTCGACCGCGTGCTTCCCGATCTCGCCGCGCGGCACCGCCTGACGATTCCCAACCTGCCCGGTTACGGTGCGACGCTGCCGCTGGCCGATCCGGCACCCAGCGTGCGCGACTATGCGGACCGGATCGCCGGCATCATTGACGCGGCGGACCTGCCGGAAGACACCGCTGTGCTCGGCAACGGCGCCGGCGGGTTCATGTCCGTGGCGCTCGCTATCCATCACGGCAACCGGCTGGGCAAGCTGATCCTCGCCGACACCGGCCCGGGCTTTCCGGAAGCGGCGAAGAAGCCCTTGCGGATTCTCGCCGACAAGGTCGAGGCAGAGGGAATGGAATCGGTGCTCGATGCGGCGATGCTGCGGATGTTCCCCGAGCCGTTTATCGCGGCGAACCCCGACGTGATAGCCGAGCGAAAGGCCGCGCTTGCCACCTGCGTGCCCGCAGCCTTCGCCGCAACCGCGCGCGCGCTGGCGAATGTCGAGATGGCCGACGAAATCGGCGCCATCACCAACGAGACGCTGGTGATGATCGGTCTCGACGATGCGACGACGCCACCCGATCTCTCCTACGCTCTGCACCAGGGAATTCCCGGCGCGAAGCTGGTGGAGATTCCCGACTGCGGTCACTGCCCGCAGATCCAGGCCCGCGACACGTTCGTCTCGAGCGTGCTGGGCTTCCTCAACGACTGATCCGCGAACGGTCCGGGAGCGGGCCGTTCGTCGGCGTTGGTGGACGGCCGCGGCGCTGCTAGTCTCGCCCTCCATGTTCCAGTCGTGGCCGGCACGACCGAAGCGCCGGTTCGAACAACGGCGCCGGACAGGGGGGACAGATGCGTTTTGCAGTCGATACGGGTGGCACGTTCACCGACCTGATCGTCGAGGACGACGACGATGGCCTGCGCATGTACAAGGCCGCGACCACGCCCGACGATCCGATCCGCGGAGTGCTCGACAGCCTGGCGCTGGCAGCAGCCGACTTCGGCGAGGAGCTGGCGGCGTTCCTGGCGCGCGGCGAATTGTTCATCCACGGCACGACCCATGCGATCAACGCCATCGTCACCGGCAACACGGCGCGCACGGCGTTCCTGACGACCGAGGGGCACCGCGACATCCTGGTGTTCCGCGAGGGCGGCCGGATGGAGCCCTTCAACTTCACGGTACCCTATCCGCAGCCCTATATTCCGCGCGCGCTGTCCTATGAGATTCCCGGCCGCATCCTCGCCGACGCGTCGGAGATGCGCCCGCTCGACGAGGGTCGCGTCGTCGACATCCTGCAGGAGCTGAAGGCGAAGGACGTCGAGGCCATCGCGGTCTGCCTGCTCTGGTCGATCATCAACCCGGCGCACGAGGACCGGGTGGGCGAGCTGATCGCCGAGCATCTGCCGGGCGTGCCCTACACCCTGTCGCACGTGCTCAACCCGTCGCTGCGCGAGTACCGGCGCGCCTCGTCCGCCGCGATCGACGCGTCGCTGAAGCCGCTGATGAGCGCCTACATGCACAATCTGACCGGGCGGCTGGCCGATGCCGGATTCGGCGGGCGCGTCCTGATCGTCACCTCGCAGGGCGGCATGATGGACGCCGACGACGTCGCCGAACAGCCGATCCACCTGATCAATTCCGGACCGTCGATGGCGCCTGTTTCGGGCCGCTACTTCGCGCGCGAGGACGGGGGCTCGGACACGGCCGTGATCGCCGACACCGGCGGGACCACCTACGACGTCAGCCTGGTGCGCCGCGGGCGTATCCCCTGGACGCGCGAGACGTGGATCGGCCAGCCCTATCGCGGACACATGACCGGTTTCCCGTCGGTCGACGTGAAGTCGATCGGCGCGGGCGGCGGGTCGATCGCCTGGGTCGACGATGGCGGCATGCTGCATGTCGGGCCGCAGAGCGCGGGCGCGGTGCCGGGGCCGGCCTGCTACGGGCAGGGCGGCGATAAGCCGACCGTGACCGACGCCTGCCTGGTGCTCGGCTATCTCGACCCCGAATTCTTCCTCGGCGGCTCCATGGCGCTCGACGTGGCCGGCGCCCGTGCGGCCATCGAACGCGATGTGGCGGGCCCCATGAACCTTTCGCTCGAGGAGGGGGCCGCGGCGATCGTCCAGATCGCGACCGAGAACATGGTCCAGGCGATCATGGACATCACCGTCAACCAGGGCATCGACCCGCGCGAGGCGATCCTGATCGGCGGCGGCGGCGCGGCCGGCCTCAACTCAACGTCGATCGCGCGCCGGCTCGGTTCGGAGCGGGTGGTCATCCCCGAGGTCGGGGCGGCACTGAGCGCGGCCGGGGCGATGATGTCGGACCTGCATTCGCAATACACGAGGACCTTCTTCGCGTCCTCGCACGATTTTGACGCCGACGGCGTGAACCGGATCCTCGATGCGCTCGAGGCCAGCTGCAACGCCTTCATCGACGGGCCGGGCCAGGGCTCGATCGAGCAGGTGATCGAGTTCTTCGCCGAGGCGCGCTATCCCGAGCAGGTCTGGGAGATCGAGGTGCCGCTGCGAAATTCGCGGTTCACGTCCGACGCCGACGTCGCGGCGCTGGTCGAGGACTTCCACAAGGTCCACGAGGACATCTTCGCCATCAACGACCCGGAATCGGGCGTCGAGGTCGTGGGCTGGACCGCCTCGGTCAAATGCCGGCTGCGTGAGGGCGAGAGCGCGTCGCTCGCCGCGCGCGAACTGAAGACCTCGGTCGACGGGACGCGGCGCGTCTATTTCCCGGAAACGGGCCATGTCGAGGCGACCGTGCGCCGGTTCGAGGCGATGAAGGTCGGCGAGACCCTGGCCGGGCCGGCGATCATCGAATCGCCCTTCACGACGGTCGTCGTGAACCCGGGCGCGACGGCCGAGCGCCGCGCTTCGGGCAGCGTCTCGATCGATCCGGGCAAGGCCTGACCGGCGCGCGGAACGGAAAGGGGGACAAGGCGATGGCCGATATCAAGATCGATGGCGTTCAGCTGGCACTGCTCTCGAACCGGCTCGAGGGCATCTCGCGCAAGATGGGCAACACGCTGATGCGCACCGGGCGCTCGGGCGTCCTCAACATCGCGCGCGATTTCTCGTGCTGCATCCTGACCGGCGACAACGAGCTGGCGGCGGTGGCCGAGAGCCTGCCGATCCACGTGCTCTCGGGGCCCGACATGATGGCGCGCACCATGCGCGCGTATCACCCCGACCTGAAACGCGGCGACGCATTCCTCCACAACTCGCCCTATCACGGCTGTTCGCACCCGGCCGACCACACGATCCTGGTGCCGGTGATCGATGACGATGGCGTGCACCGCTACACCGTCGCCGCCAAGGCCCACCAGGCCGATATCGGCAACTCGATCCCCACCACCTATCACGGGACCGCGCGCGACGTTTACGAGGAAGGCGCGCTGATCTTCCCGGCCGTGCGGGTGCAGGAGAATTACGAGCACAACAGGGACATCGTGCGGATGTGCCGGCTGCGCATTCGGGTGCCCGACCAGTGGTGGGGCGACTACCTGGCGATGATCGGAGCCGCACGCATCGGCGAGCGCGAACTCCTGGCGCTGGGCCGCGAGGTCGGCTGGGACACGCTCGCGGCGTTCAACGATCAATGGTTCGACTATTCCGAGGAGCGCATGGTGGGCGCAATCCGGCAGCTGCCCGCCGGCACCGCGACCCGGCAGTCGACCCACGATGCGATCCCCGGCACGCCGGAGGACGGCATCACCATCACCAGCACGGTCACCATCGATCCCGCGGCAGGGAAGGTGACCGTCGACCTGACCGACAACCCCGACGCCCAGCCCTGCGGGCTCAACCTGTCGGAGGCGTGCGCGCGCACCGCCGCCATGGTCGGGGTGTTCAACTCGATCGACCATTCCGTGCCCAAGAATGCGGGCTCGTTCCGGCGCATCGAGGTGCTGCTGAAGGAGAATTCGGTGTGCGGCATCCCGCGCCACCCCACCTCCTGCTCGGCGGCGACCACGAACATCGCCGACCGGGTCTCGAACCCCACCCAGTCCGCCATCGCCGAGATTGCCGACGGGTTCGGCCTGGCCGAGTGCGGCGCCATCATTCCGCCGGCGGTCGGCGTGGTCTCTGGCACGAACCCCGACAGCGGGGCACCGTTCGTCAACCAGGTGTTCCTCGGGCTGACCGGCGGTGCGGGTGCCCCCGATGCGGATTGCTGGCAGTCGATCTGCCATGTCGGCAATGGCGGGCTCTGCTACCAGGATTCGATCGAGCTCGACGAGTTGCGCCAGCCGATCTACGTCAAGACGCGGACCTTCGCGCCCGACACCGAGGGGGCGGGCCGGTTCTGCGGCGCGCGCTCGGCCTATACCGAGTTCGGCCCGCGGATCGGCAACCTCGACGTCGCCTATGTCAGCGATGGCGGGATCAACGGGCCGAAGGGCGTGCGCGGCGGCCTCGGCGGGTCGACCTCGGACCAGTTCCGGATCACCCGCAACGGCGAGCGCGAGGAATTGCCCAACTGCGCCGTCGTCACGCTTGTCGCCGGCGAGCTGATCGGCTCGCAATCGTGCGGCGGTGGCGGCTACGGCGTGCCGACCGACCGGCTGCCCGAAATGGTCGCGCGCGACGTGGCCGAGGGATATGTCTCGGCCGAACGGGCTCGCGCGGTCTACGGGGTCGTCCTCGACGCGGCGGGCAATGTCGATGCCGGCGCGACCGGCAGGCGCCGGGCGGAAATGCACGCCCGATGACCGCGGAGACGGCGGCCGGCGGGGAGGATCGGTTCGACGGCGTCGAACTGGCGCTGCTGTCGAACCGGCTCGACGGAATCGTCAAGAAAATGGCGAACACGCTGCTGCGCACCGGCCGTTCGGGCGTCCTCAATATGGCGCGCGACTTCTCGTGCTGCATCGTGACGGCAGACCACCAGCTCCTGACCG
>JAYOFO010000001.1:89817-125699 GCA_038117265.1 Rhodospirillaceae bacterium | reverse complement strand
GGCGCGATCCGCCGCGCTGGTCACCAGGGCGGCGCCCGAACCGCAGGTGGCGGCGGTGCCGCCGCGCCCGAAGCCGGCGTGGGAGCGAAACGCCATGCCCGCGTCGGTCGCGCCCGGCCAGCCGATGATCGCCATCGTCATCGACGATATGGGGGTCGACCGCGCCCGTTCGGATAAGGCGATGGAATTGCCCGCGCCGCTGACCCTGGCCTACCTGGCCTATGCCCGCGACCTGGCGGCGCAGGCGGGCGCGGCACGCGCGGCCGGCCACGAATTGCTGGTCCATGTGCCGATGGAGCCGTCGGGCGCGGGCGCGGACCCGGGCCCCAACGCGCTCCTGACGGCGTTGGGGCCGGCCGAACTGGCCCGCCGGATCGACTGGAATCTGACGCAGTTCGACCGGTTCGTCGGGATCAACAACCATATGGGCAGCCGGGCGACCGAGGATGCCGCGCTGATGGACACGGTGATGACCCGCCTCGCGGCGCGCGGCCTGCTGTTCCTCGACAGCCGGACGTCGGGCGCGACAGTGGCCCAGTCCGCGGCCGCCCGCCACGGCATCCCGGCGCTGCGGCGCGACGTCTTCCTCGATCACGACCCGTCGCCGATCGCCGTGCGCACCGCGCTGCTCGAGGTGGAGGAGGTGGCGCGCCGCCAGGGCCACGCCATCGCCATCGGTCACCCCAAGGATGCGACCATCGACGCGCTGCGCGAGTGGCTGCCCGACGCGCGGGCGCGCGGCTTTGCGCTGGTGCCCGTCAGCGCCATCGCGCGACGGGCGAACGAACCGGTCACGCGCTGATCCGTTTTCGGGCCTCGGAAACGAGAACAGGGCCGCGTCGCCGCAGCCCTGTTCCTCTCGTCGAGATAGTGGCCTCCGCCGCCCCCGGCTTCGGCCAGGCCTCGCTTCGGTTTTGCTCGAACGCCCGGAACTGGCTCGCTCAACCGTCGCTTGGTCACCCGCCCATCGGCGCGTATTCCTCCGCGTTGACGGGATTGATGGTACGGCTCAGGCCGGGCGGGCGCCAGCGCGATCGTCGCGAATTGTCCCCCGTTCGAAAGAAAGCGGTGGAACGATCGGTGGAAATGATGTCCGGACGATTGAGAGCCGCCTGCCTGGAGCCTTCAGCGGACGGAACATGGCGTGATAATCTGATTGGCTGAGTCCCGATCAGCGAACCGCCCGAGGAGTCCGCGATGTCCGAAACCCCTGTCAACGTCGCTGTCGTCGAGTTGAAAGTCGAGCCGACCTATCTGCAACTCTCGCGCGCGGTGCGCCTGGAACACTGGAAGAAGCTTCAGGAGATCGTGCGTGCGCACTCCGGCGTGGAGGTGACCTGGCACGACGCCGACGCGACCAGCGGCGCCTGTTCGGACTTCGTGATCTGCCGGTTCACGTCGCTTTTCGTCTGTCACTGCATGTGGGAGGAGATCAAAGACGGGCCGCTCTTCTCGACACCGTATTTCCATATCAACCGCGTTCTGATCGGGATGGAAAACGCATCCGTCGCTTACGACGAGAAGATCGGCGTCAGTTGACGAACCGGTGGGCCTGCTCGGCGGCGCGGATCAGAGCCCGGGCCTTGTTGTTGGATTCCTGGTACTCGGCCTCGGGATCGGAATCCGCGACCACGCCGCCGCCGGCCTGGACGAAGAGCCTGCCGTCCTTGACCAGCCCGGTGCGCAGGGTGATGCACGTGTCCATGGAGCCGTCGGCCGCGAAATAGCCGACCGCACCGGCATAGAAGCTGCGGCGCTCGGATTCCAGCTCGTCGATGATCTCCATCGCCCGGATCTTCGGCGCGCCCGACACGGTGCCCGCCGGGAAACCCGCCGCCAGCGCCTGCACGGCGTTGACGTCGGCCCGCGCGCGGCCCTGGACGTTGGAGACGATGTGCATGACGTGGCTGTAGCGCTCGATCACGAAGTCCTCGGTGACCTCGACCGTGCCGATGTCGGCGACGCGGCCGACATCGTTGCGGCCCAGGTCGAGCAGCATCAGGTGCTCGGCCAGTTCCTTGGGGTCGGACAGCAGGTCCTCGGCCAGCGCGGCGTCCTCGTCGGGGGTTTGGCCGCGCGGCCGGGTGCCCGCGATCGGCCGGATCGTCACCGTGCCGTCGCGCAGGCGCACGAGGATCTCGGGGCTCGAGCCGACCAGCGCGAAGTCGCCGACGTTCAGCACGAACAGGAACGGCGAGGGGTTGAGACGCCGCAGCGAGCGGTAGAGGGCGGTGGGCGGCAGGTCGAAGGGGATGGTGAAGCGCTGCGAGGGCACGACCTGGAAGATGTCGCCGGCGCGGATGTAGTCCTTCGCCCGCTCGACCATGGCGTGATACTCGCCCTGGCTGCGGTTCGAGGCGACCTTCAGTTCCACGGCCGACCCCTCGGGCACGCTGGCGGTCCGCGGTACGCCGCGGTCGAAGCGCGCGACGGTCTCGTCCAGGCGCCGGCAGGCGGCCGCATAGGCCGTGTCGGAATCGACGGCCGGGTCGGGCCAGACGGGGGTGACGAGGCTCACCTTGTCGGCGACATTGTCGAACACCGCGATGACGGTCGGCCGGATGAACACCGAGTCCGGAATCCCGATCGGGTCGGGATTGTCGTCGGGCAGCCGCTCCATCAGGCGCACCGCGTCGTAGCCGAAATAGCCGAACAGGCCGGCCGCCATCGGCGGCAGGGCGGGCGGCACCTCCAGCCGGCACTCATCGACGAGCGCGGCCAGCGCCTCGAGCGAGGGTGCGTCCATCGCCTCGAAGGCGTCGGGATCGGCCAGCGCGTTGCGGTTGATCTCGGCGGCCTCGCCCCGGCAGCGCCAGATCAGGTCGGGCGCGTAGGCGAGGATCGAGTAGCGCCCGCGCACGGCACCGCCCTCGACGGATTCGAGCAGGATCGAGTGGGTCTCGTCGGCCGCCAGCTTGAGCAGCGCCGAGACCGGGGTCTCGAGGTCGGCGACCAGCTCGGTCCAGACGAGCTGCGGCTCGCCGTTCGCGTAGCGCGCGGCGAAGGAATCGGTGTCGATGACGGTCGCGACGGCCATCGCTATTGCGGCGAGAACGCCGCCTCGATCGCCGCGCGGTCGACGTCGACCGTGTAGGCGTTCTGCAGCGCGTTCGAAAGCTGGGCGACGAGGTCGTCGGCGATCTGGGCCGCCAGGGCGTTGGCCAGGTCGGCGCGTGCCGGGTCTGACGCGGCGGCGGCTTGGATTTCCACCAGCTTGGCGACCGCCGCACCGGCTGCGACGCCGGATTCGATGATCGCGCCGCGTTCGGACTCGAAGATCGGGGCGACGAGCAGCAGCGGGACGGTCGCGCCCTCGCCGGTGCGGTCGAAAGCGGCGGTTTTCTCGTAGCGCGCGCCGAATTCACCCGCGAGCGCCTCCATCGCGGCGCCGGCACGTGCCTTCTCGGCGATCTGCGAGGCCTTCTCCTCGGCGGCCTGGCGCGCACGCTCGCTGCGACAGGCGGAGATCGCCTGTTCGCGGACCTCGTCGAGCGCGGGGATGCGCGGCGCGCGAACCGCGTCCAGCCGGACCAGGGTGAAGCCGCCCGACCGGTTCTCGACCAGTTCGGTCTCGCCGGCAGCGGCGATCGCGAACACACGGGCCAGCAGGTCGGGCGAGACGGCATCGCCGGCAGGCGCGCCGGTCTCGAGGGTGCCGTCGCGGGCGATGCCCGCGACCGTCTCGACGTTCAGCGCGTTGTCGCGTGCGACCTCGTCGAAGCCGGCGCCGCCCGCCAGCCCGTCCTCGACATCGTTGAGCATGTCGAAGATCGCATCGCGCGCCTCTTCGGCCGCCAGTTCGGCGCGCAGCCCGTCACGGGCCTCGGAGAGCGGGACCGTGCGCGCCGGCGTGATCGCGCCGACCTGGACGACATGCCAGCCCAGCGGGCTCTCGACCGGGGCGGAAACGGTGTCGGCGGTCGCCGTGAAGGCCGCGTCGGCCAGCTCGGCGACCGGGATGTCCGAACGCGTCACCGTGCCCAGGTCGACCGGCGCCAGGCCCGAGACCTCCTCGGCCGCCTGCGCGAAGGTCTTGCCGCCCTCGACCAGGGCCAGCGCGCGGATCGCGTCGTCGCGTGACAGGAAGGTGGCCTGGGTGACCGCGCGCCGCTCGGGCTCGCGGAACTCGTTGCTGCGCGCCGCGTATTCCTCCGCGATCTCCTCTTCGGGCACGGTGATCCGCGCGGCGAGGCCGGCCGGCGTCATCGAGGCCAGCGAGACGGCCCGGAACTCGGGTGTGCGGAACCGACCCTTGTTGGCGTCGTAGAACGCCAGCAGCTGGGTTTCGTCGGGGGTCTGCGCCGCGGCCGCGACATCCAGCGGGACGGTGACGATCTCGGCGATGCGCCGCTCGCCGCGCCGGGCATGCAGCGCGTCGGTCATGGCGTCAGGTACGGCCGCCGCCGACTGGATGGAGCCGATGTACTGGTTGCGGAGCAGCTGCAGCCGGATCTCGTTGACGAAGGCGCCTTCGGTCTGGCCGCTGTGGCCGAGGAACTGCTCGAAACGGGCGCGGCTGAACCGCCCGGTGGCGTCCCGGAACTGGGGCAGGTCGCGAATCGTGGCCGATGCGGCCGCCACCGGCGCCGCGACGCCGAGATCCTGGGCGGCCTGGTCGAACAGGGTGCGCGTGACCAGGATCGAGACGGCCTGGTCGAGGACGCCGAGGCGGATGGCGGTCTGGTTGTCGAGCGGCGATCCCGTCCGTTCGCCCAGCTGCCGGACCATCTCGTTGAACTCGCGGCCGACCTCGTGGATCGTGAAATTGGTCTCGCCCACCTCGACCACCGAGCTGTTACCGCTGAGGCCGCCGCCCTGATGGCCGAAGTCGGTGCCGAAGAACAGCGCGAACGTAGCGGCGAGCGCGATCAGAATGCCGCGCATGATCCAGCTTTTGGAGAAGTTTCGGAGGGATTCGAGCATGTTCGCCGCTGTCGGTTCGGTTGGTTGCAGGGGATGGGCCGCGGGCGGCGCATCATAGTTATCGCGCCCCGCGCTCACAAGCGCTCCACGGGGCCGGCTTCGGCGCCGCCGCTGGCCGATTCCGGATGCCTGTGCTAGAGCACTCGAAGGCCGGTCTACCGGCTCGCGAACCCAAGGAAAAGCAACAATTTGGTGAAGTTATGACCGAGCCGCGCACGCTGATCGCCGGGAACTGGAAGATGAACATGCTGGTCGGCGCGGGCTCCGCCCTCGCGGCCGACGTGGCGGCGGGAGCCGGCGGCCTGGCGTGCGAGCTGCTGGTCTGCCCGCCGGCGACCATCCTGCGGGCCGTCGCGGATGCGGTGGGCGGCAGCCCGGTCGGGGTCGGAGCCCAGGACTGCCACGAGGCCGCGAGCGGCGCCTACACCGGCGACATCTCCGCGGCGATGGTGGCGGATGCCGGCGCGCGTTACGTGATCCTCGGCCATTCCGAGCGCCGCCACGGGCTGGGCGAGAGCGACGCGCGGGTGCGCGCCAAGACCGAGGCCGCCCATGGGGCGGGGCTGGTGGCGATCTTGTGCATCGGCGAGACCGAGGCCGAGCGCGATTCCGGCAAGACCCTCGACGTGCTGTCGGCCCAGCTCGACGGCTCGCTTCCCCGGGGCGAGGGCGGTTTCGCCATCGGCGCGGCAGACACGGTGATCGCCTACGAGCCGGTCTGGGCGATCGGCACGGGCCGGACGCCGACCGTCGCGGAGGTCGACGCGGCGCATGCCCACATCCGCGCCCACCTGGCCGCCAACATGGCTGGCGATGCCGGCGCGGTGCGGCTGCTGTATGGCGGCTCGATGAAGCCCGAAAACGCGGCCGAGCTGCTGTCGGTGACCGACGTCAATGGCGGGCTGATCGGTGGCGCGAGCCTCGCGGCGGCGAGCTTCCTGGCCATCGCCGGGGCCGCCGGCTGACGGCCCGTCGGGCCGCGATCCGGGATTGGGGCTGGAATTGCGGCGCGCAACCGACTAAATAGCCCGCCAGATGCGTCGCACCGGACTTCCGGATCGCGCGTCGGAGCGACGGAGACCATGGACACCATCATTCTCGTCATTCACATGTTGATCGGCGTCGCGCTCGTCGGCGTGGTGCTGCTGCAGCGTTCCGAAGGTGGGCTGGGCGGCCTGGGCGGCGGCGGCGGCATGGGCAGCCTGCTCGGCAACCGTCAGACCGCGAACCTCCTGACCCGCGCGACGGCCGCCCTGGCGGGGCTGTTCATGGTGACCAGCGTGTCGCTGGCCATCCTGGCGGGCAGCCACGGCGGCGAGGGCGCAATCGTGGAAGAGGCGCCCGCCGCGGCCCACGAGACTCAGGCGGTGCCCGAGACCACACAGCCGGCGGCACCTGCCGTTCCGACCAGCGAATAGATGGCGGCGGCGCCCGATTCGTTCCCCGAAGGCGGCTCCCCGAGCCGCCTTTTTCTCTGCCAAATGACGGTGTCACAAAGCCTTAGGGGATGTGGACGAATCCCCTTTGGCGACGGGCCCGTAAATTGAGTACAAGGTTCCGATGACGACACGGTTTATTTTCATCACCGGCGGTGTCGTTTCCTCCTTGGGAAAGGGTCTTGCATCCGCCGCACTGGGCGCGCTTCTACAGGCGCGCGGCTATCGCGTCCGCGTCCGCAAGCTGGACCCCTATCTGAACGTCGATCCGGGCACCATGAGCCCCTTCGAGCATGGCGAGGTCTACGTCACCGACGACGGGGCGGAGACCGACCTCGACCTGGGCCATTACGAGCGGTTCACGGGCGTTTCCGCGACCCAGTCCGACAATGTCACGACGGGACGGATTTATTCCGACGTGCTCAGCCGGGAGCGGCGTGGCGACTATCTGGGCGGCACCGTCCAGGTGATTCCCCACGTCACCGACGCGATCAAGAAATTCGTCACCGCCGACCTGCATGGCGAGGATTTCGTGATCTGCGAGATCGGCGGCACCGTCGGCGACATCGAAAGCCTGCCGTTCCTCGAGGCGATCCGCCAGCTGGGCAACGAGCTCGGACCCGAGCGCGCCATGTTCGTGCACCTGACCCTGGTGCCGTATCTGGCGGCGTCGGGCGAACTCAAGACCAAGCCGACCCAGCATTCGGTCATGGAGCTGCAGCGCGTGGGCATCCGCCCGCATGTGATCCTGTGCCGCTGCGACCGGCCGATCCCGGAGGGCGAGCGCAACAAGATCGCGCTGTTCTGCAACATCCGGCCCGAGGCGGTGATTCCGGCGATCGACATCGACACGATCTACCAGGTGCCGGTCTCGTATCACGACGAGGGCTTCGACACCCAGGTGCTCAGCCATTTCCGGATCGACACGAGCAAGCCGCCCAATCTCGCGGTCTGGCGGAACATCGTCGAACGCATCCGCAAGCCCGAGGGCGAGGTCACGATCGCGGTGGTCGGCAAGTACACCGACCTGCCGGATGCCTACAAGTCGCTGTCCGAAGCGCTGGTCCATGGCGGCATCGCCAACAATGCGCGGGTCAAGCTCGACTGGATATCCTCGGAGATTTTCGAGGAGGAGGACACCGTCCAGCACCTCAACGGCGTGCACGGAATCCTGGTTCCCGGCGGATTCGGCGAGCGCGGCGCGGAGGGCAAGATTCAGGCGGTTCGGTTCGCGCGCGAGCACCACGTGCCCTATTTCGGCATCTGCTTCGGCATGCAGATGGCGGTGATCGAGGCGGCGCGGAACCTGGCGGGCCTCGGCAGCGCCGGCTCGACCGAGTTCGGGCCGTGCGAGCATCCCGTCGTCGGCCTGATGACCGAATGGCAGAAGGGCAACACGACGGAGCAGCGCAGCGCGGGCGACAATATGGGCGGCACCATGCGGCTCGGCGCCTATCCGGCCGCCTTGCGCCCGCGCACGCACATCGCGGAAATCTACGGCCTCAACGAGATCGCCGAGCGGCACCGCCACCGCTACGAGGTAAACATCAACTACCGGGAAACGCTGGAAGGCGCCGGCATGACCATCTCGGGCACCTCGCCCGACGGGCTGCTGCCCGAGACCATCGAGCTGGAAGACCATCCCTGGTTCATCGGCGTCCAGTTCCATCCCGAGCTCAAGTCGAAGCCGTTCGACCCGCACCCGCTGTTCAAGTCGTTTGTGGCGGCCGCTCTCGACCAGTCGCGGCTGGTCTAGCCCGATGGCCGGCACCCGCCACGTCCGCATCGGACCGCTCACCGTCGGGGCCGATCTGCCGCTGACCCTGATCGCCGGCCCGTGCCAGCTCGAATCCCGCCAGCACGGGCTGGAGATGAGCGCGGCGCTGAAGGAAATGGCGGAAAAGCTGGGGATCGGGCTGATCTATAAGACCAGCTTCGACAAGGCGAACCGCACCTCGATCAAGACCGCGCGCGGGCTCGGCCTGCAGCAAAGCCTGCCGATCCTCGCGGAAATCCGCGAGACGACCGGGCTTCCGGTGCTGACCGACGTGCACGACCAGGCCCAGTGCGCCGCCGTCGCCGAGGCGGCCGACGTGCTGCAGATTCCGGCCTTCCTGTGCCGTCAGACCGATCTGGTCGTCGCGGCCGCCGAGACCGGCCGGGCCCTGCACATCAAGAAGGGCCAGTTCCTGGCGCCGTGGGACATGAAGAACGTGGTCGGCAAGGCGTTCGAGGCGGGCAACGAGAACGTGCTGGTGTGCGAGCGCGGGGCCAGCTTCGGCTACAACACGCTGGTCTCCGACATGCGTTCGCTGCCCATCATGGCCGCCCAGACCGGCTGTCCGGTGATCTTCGACGCCACCCATTCGGTCCAGCAGCCGGGCGGGCAGGGCACGTCGAGCGGCGGTCAGCGCGAGTTTGCGCCGGTGCTGGCGCGCGCGGCCATCGCGGTGGGGGTCGCCGGGGTCTTCATCGAGACCCACGAGGACCCCGACAACGCGCCCAGCGACGGCCCCAACATGATCCCGCTCAAGGACATGCCGGCCCTGCTGGCGATGCTGCTGGAATTCGACCGCACCGCCAAGGCGAACCCGGTGTCCATCAGCGACTGAATCCGGACCGAAACCCGAAGCAAACGGAGCGTATGCAGCGATGAGCGCCATCGTGAACATCATCGGCCGCGAGATCCTCGACAGCCGCGGAAACCCGACCGTCGAGGTCGACGTCCAGCTGGAAAGCGGCGCCTTCGGGCGTGCTGCGGTGCCGTCGGGCGCCTCCACCGGTGCGCATGAGGCCGTCGAGCGGCGCGACGGCGACGGCGCGCGATACGGCGGCAAGGGCGTGCTGGGCGCGGTCGAGGCGGTGAACACCGAGATCTTCGAGGCGCTGTCCGGTCTCGATGCCGACGAGCAGGAGCATATCGACGCCCTGATGCGCGGCCTCGACGGCACCGACAACAAGGGCCGGCTGGGGGCCAATGCGATCCTCGGCGTCTCGCTGGCGGTCGCCCAGGCGGCGGCCGACGATGCCGGCCTGCCGCTCTACCGCTATATCGGCGGCAGCCGCGCCAAGGTGCTGCCGGTGCCGATGATGAACATTGTCAATGGCGGCGCACATGCCGACAATCCGATCGACATCCAGGAATTCATGATCATGCCGGTCGGCGCGGCCGGAATGGCCGATGCGATCCGGATGGGTTCCGAGGTTTTTCAAAATCTTAAGGGGCAACTCTCAGACGCTGGGCACGGCACTAACGTGGGCGACGAGGGCGGATTCGCGCCGGGCCTCAACAGTGCGGACGAAGCCCTTGGTTTCATTCTGAAATCCATCGAGGCGGCGGGCTACAGGCCGGGCGACGACATCGTCCTCGCCCTCGACGCGGCGTCGACCGAATTCTATGCCGGCGGCAAGTACGAGCTGGCCGGCGAGGGCAAGTCGCTGGATGCCGGGGCCATGGTCGATTATCTCGCCGATCTGTGCGCGCGCTATCCGATCGTGTCGATCGAGGACGGCATGGCCGAGGACGATTGGGAGGGCTGGTGCGCGCTCACCGCGGCGATCGGCGACCGGGTCCAGCTCGTCGGCGACGACCTGTTCGTCACCAACCCGGCGCGCCTGCGCGACGGCATCGGACGCGGGGCGGCCAACTCGATCCTGATCAAGGTGAACCAGATCGGCACTCTGTCGGAGACGCTGGAGGCCGTGGAGACGGCGCACAAGGCGTCCTACACCGCCGTCATGTCGCACCGTTCGGGCGAGACCGAGGATTCGACCATCGCCGACCTGGCCGTAGCGACCAACTGCGGGCAGATCAAGACCGGCTCGCTCAGCCGTTCCGACCGGCTCGCCAAGTACAACCAGCTCATCCGCATCGAGGAGGGGCTGGGCCCCGTCGCGCAATATGCCGGACGCGCGGTGCTGCCGGGCGGGTGAGTCCAAAACGGGAACGGCGAGTCACTTTTGCAACAATTCGGTGGCTTGAGCCAACGAATTGGAATCGTTTGCGGATTCATTGTTGACGACGCGACTCGGTTTGTGATTCGCTTTCCGCATGGCTGTCCTCGACGAAATCCGCGAACGTGCGCGCCTCGCGCTCTGGCCCGTCATCGGTGCGCTCCTGCTGGCCTATTTCTTGTATCACATGGTCCAGGGCGATCACGGCGTGCTGGCGTTGCTGCAGCTGAGCGCCAAGGTGTCGGAGGCCGAACGGGTCTATGCCGGGCTACACGAGCAGCGCACGCAGCTCGAGGCGCGCGTCGCGCTGCTGCGTCCCGACAACCTCGATCCCGACATGTTGGAAGAGCGCGCCCGGGTGATGCTCAACTTCGCGCATCCCAACGAGCTGGTCATCATCGACGGCGGTCTCGCGCGCAACTAGTGGAAATTTTTTACAACGCCCGGGATCGATTGTTTCCGACGCACCTGCAGCAAATTAACTGAATATCGGTAAACACCCCCTTTTTCACTGATATTGCACGGTTTTTCCAACTTTCGTGCTTGTTCAGTTTCGCGATTTGACCTACTTGTCGGATAGGCAATCGACGCCGAATCCATCCCAAGGGGGTTCGCGATGGCACGCAAACCGGCCACCAAAACGTCCCGTTCCAGCGCGCGCAACGCATCGCGCGGGACGGCGACAAGCCGCAGGGAATCCGACACGAAGACCGGCTCGGGGAAACCCGACTACAAGGCCTACAAGGCCGACAAGCTGCTCGATTTCTACAAGGAGATGCTGCTGATCCGCCGGTTCGAGGAAAAGGCGGGCCAGATGTACGGCATGGGCCTGATCGGCGGCTTCTGTCACCTGTACATCGGCCAGGAAGCCGTGGTCGTGGGCATGCAGGCCGCGCTCCAGGACAATGATTCCGTCATCACCACCTACCGCGACCACGGGCACATGCTCGCGTGCGGGATGGACCCCAACGGCGTGATGGCGGAACTGACCGGGCGCGAGGGCGGCTACTCCCGGGGCAAGGGCGGCTCGATGCACATGTTCTCGAAGGAGAAGCACTTCTTCGGCGGACACGGCATCGTCGGCGCGAACGTGCCCCTGGGCACCGGCATCGCCTTCTCCCACAAGTACAAGGGCGACAACGGTATCTGCCTGGCCTATTTCGGCGACGGCGCAGTCAACCAGGGCCAGGTCTACGAATCCTTCAACATGGCGGCGCTTTGGAAACTGCCGATCATCTACATCATCGAGAACAACCGCTACGGCATGGGCACGTCGGTCGAGCGGGCTTCGGCCTCTCCCGATCTCGCCAACCGCGGCCATGCCTATGGCATCCCGGGCGTCCAGGTCGACGGAATGGACGTCGTGGCGGTGTACGAGGCCGGCCGGACGGCGGTCGATTACGTGCGCTCGGGCAAGGGGCCCTACATCATGGAGATGCAGACCTACCGCTATCGCGGGCACTCGATGTCGGACCCGGCGAAGTACCGCACCAAGGAAGAGGTCCAGAAGATCCGGACCGAGAAGGATCCGATCGACACGCTCCGCGACGTGCTGACTGTGCTCGGCCACACCAACGAGGACGCGCTGAAGGCGCTCGACCGTGCGGTCCGCGAGCGGATCAACGCGGCGGCCGATTTCGCGCAGGAGAGCCCGGAACCCGACCCGTCCGAGCTCTACACCGACGTCCTTATCGAAGCCTGACCCGAAGACCGGGGCGGGGAGGAAACCCATATGCCGATCCAGATTCTTATGCCGGCGCTGTCGCCGACGATGACCGAGGGCAATCTCGCGCGGTGGCTCAAGTCCGAGGGCGACAGCGTGTCGCCCGGCGACGTCATTGCCGAGATCGAGACCGACAAGGCGACCATGGAGATCGAGGCGGTCGACGAGGGCATCCTTGGCAAGATCCTGATCGCTGAGGGGACCGAGGAGGTCGCGGTGAACACGCCGATCGCCGTGATCCTCGCCGATGGCGAGAGCGCCGACGACATCGAGGCGGCACCCGTGGCGCCCGCACCGGACAAGTGGAACGGCGCGGACACGAACGCACCGGCCGGTGACACCGCGCCGGCGCGCCCGGCCGCTGCTGCGCGGCCCGACGAGAGCGAATACACCGGCCAGACGGCCGCGATGACGGTCCGCGAGGCGCTGCGCGACGCAATGGCCGAGGAAATGCGTCGCGACGAGGCGGTGTTCCTGATGGGCGAGGAGGTCGCCCAGTACCAGGGCGCATACAAGGTCAGCCAGGGCCTGCTGGAGGAGTTCGGCGACAAGCGGGTCATCGACACGCCGATCACCGAGCAGGGATTCGCCGGGCTCGGCGTGGGCGCGGCCTTCAACGGGCTGAGGCCGATCGTCGAGTTCATGACCTTCAACTTCGCCATGCAGGCGATCGACCAGATCATCAACTCCGCCGCCAAGACCCTCTACATGTCGGGCGGCCAGATGGACGTGCCGATCGTCTTCCGCGGGCCCAACGGCGCGGCCTCGCGCGTCGGCGCCCAGCACTCGCAATGCTATGCCAGCTGGTACGGCCATTGCCCGGGCCTCAAGGTGATAGCGCCCTGGTCGGCCGCCGATGCCAAGGGGCTGCTCAAGTCGGCGATCCGCGACCCCAACCCGGTCATCTTGCTAGAGAACGAGATTCTCTACGGCCAGACCTTCGACGTGCCGACCGACGAGGACTTCACGGTGCCCATCGGCCGCGCCAAGGTCGTGCGCCCCGGCGACGACGTGACGATCACGGCGTTCTCGCTGATGGTCGGGCGCGCGCTGGAAGCCGCGGAAATGCTGTCGGCCGAGGGGATCGAGGCCGAGGTCATCGACCTCCGTTCGATCCGCCCGCTGGACACCGAGACCATCGTGGAATCGGTGAAGCGGACCAACCGGATCGTCTCGGTCGAGGAGGGCTGGCCGTTCGCCGGCATCGGCTCCGAGATCGCGATGCGCATGATGGAAGAGGCGTTTGATTATCTCGACGCGCCGGTCACCCGGGTACATGGCGAGGACGTGCCGATGCCCTATGCCGCGAACCTTGAGAAGCTGGCGCTGCCGCAGGCCGACCGGATCGTCGAGGCGGTCAAGCGCGTCTGTTACCGGGGGGGCAAGTAATGCCGATTTCCATTCTCATGCCGGCGCTGTCGCCGACCATGACCGAGGGCAACCTCGCGCGCTGGCTCAAGGCGGAAGGCGACAATGTGTCGCCCGGCGACGTGATCGCCGAGATCGAGACCGACAAGGCGACCATGGAGGTCGAGGCCGTCGACGAGGGCGTGCTGGCGAAGATCCTGGTTGCCGAAGGCGCGGAAGAGGTGGCGGTGAACACGCCGATCGCCGTCCTGCTCGAGGATGGCGAGGATGCATCCGCGCTCGACGGCTTCGATGCGGTCGGCGGGGCTCCGGCCCCGAAGGCGGCGGCCGCACCGGCAGAGAAGCCGGCTCCGGCGGCTGCGCCGGCACCTGCGGCGTCGGCAGGCGATGGGGGCCGCGTGTTCGCGAGCCCGCTGGCGCGTCGGATCGCCCAGCAGCAGGGCATCGATTTGTCGCGGGTCAGCGGTTCGGGCCCGAACGGCCGGATCGTCAAGGCCGACATCGAGGCGTTCGCATCGAGCGGGGCGCCTGCGGCGGCACGCCCGGGTGCCGCGCCGGCACCGGTGTCGGCGGAAGGCGATGCGCCCTTCGAGCTGATCAAGCCGTCGAACATGCGCAAGGTCATCGCCCAGCGCATGACGTCGTCGAAGCAGAACGTTCCGCACTTCTACCTGACCGTCGATTGCGAGATCGACCGGCTGCTCGAGGCCCGCGCGGCGCTCAATGCGCGTGCCAAGGACGGCGCGTTCAAGATCTCGGTCAACGACTTCATCATCAAGGCCGCCGCCGCCGCGCTCGTCCAGGTGCCGCGGGCCAATGCCGGCTGGTCGGACGCGGGCATCCGCCTCTACAAGCGGGCCGATATCTCGGTCGCCGTGGCGATCGACGAAGGGCTGGTGACCCCCATCGTGCGCGGCGCCGAGGGCAAGGGGCTGCGCGCGATCTCGCAAGAGATGGCCGATCTCGCGGCGCGTGCGCGCGAGGGCAAGCTGGTTCCCGAGGACTACCAGGGCGGCTCCTTCACCGTGTCGAACCTGGGCATGTACGGGGTGAAGCACTTCGAGGCCGTCATCAACGAGCCGCAGGGCGCGATCCTGGCTGTGGGCGCGGGCGAACAGCGCCCAGTCGTGCGCGACGGCCAGCTTGCGGTCGCCACGGTCATGTCGCTGACCCTGTCGGTCGACCACCGCGCGCTCGACGGCGCGATCGGCGCGGAATATCTCTCGGTGCTGAAGGGCCTGATCGAGGAACCCGTCGGAATGCTGCTCTAGGCGGCGGGGAGACCGGATATGGCGGACAAGCAATTCGACCTGGTCGTAGTCGGCGGCGGGCCCGGCGGCTACGTTGCGGCGATCCGCGCGGCCCAGATCGGCATGAAGGCGGCGGTCGTCGAGGCCAACCATCTCGGCGGCATCTGTCTCAACTGGGGCTGCATCCCGACCAAGGCGCTGCTGCGCACGTCGGAAATCTATCACTACATGCAGCACGCCGAGGATTACGGGCTGAAGGCCGAGAAGGTCTCGTTCGACCTCAAGAAGATCGTCGAACGCTCGCGCGGCGTCGCCAAGCAGCTCAACCAGGGCGTCGGCTACCTGCTCAAGAAGAACAAGGTCGAGGTGATCGACGGCTGGGCCAGGCTCGCCGGCGGCACGGCCGGGGCGCGCAAGCTCGCGGTCGAGAAGGACGGCAAGAAGGTGGCCGACTTGGTCGCGAAGAACGTGATCCTGGCGACGGGCGCGCGGGCGCGCGACCTGCCGGGGCTCGAGGCCGACGGCGACCGCGTGTGGACCTATCGCGAGGCGATGGTGCCCGACAGCTTCCCGAAGTCGCTGCTGGTCGTCGGCTCGGGCGCCATCGGCATTGAGTTCGCGTCGTTCTATCGCACCATGGGCGCCGAGGTGACCGTGGTCGAGGTGCTCGACCGGGTGCTGCCCGTCGAGGACGAGGAGATTTCCGCGCTCGCCGCCAAGGCGTTCGATAAGCAGGGGATGAAGATCATCACCGGGGCGACGGTGAAGTCGCTCGACCGCAAGAAGACGGGCGTCACGGCGACGGTCGAGAAGGGCGGCAAGTCCGAGAAGATCACGGCCGAGCGGGTGATCATGGCCGTCGGCATCGTCGGCAATGTCGAGAATATCGGCCTCGAGGGCACCAAGGTGAAGGTGGACCGCACCCACATCGTCACCGACGCGTGGGGGCAGACTGGCGAGCCCGGCATCTGGGCCATCGGCGACGTCGCCGGTCCGCCATGGCTCGCGCACAAGGCCTCGTACGAAGGGATCGTCGCGGTCGAGAAGATCGCCGGCGCGAAGGACGTGCACCCGATGGACACGTCGCGTATCCCCGGCTGCACCTACTGCCAGCCGCAGGTCGCGTCGGTCGGCATGACCGAGGCGGCGGCGAAGAAGGTCGGAAGGAAGATCAAGGTCGGCCGCTTCCCGTTCCAGGGCAACGGCAAGGCAATCGCGCTGGGCGAGCCCGAGGGGCTGATCAAGACGATCTTCGACGCCGACACCGGCGAGTTGCTGGGCGCCCACATGATCGGCGCCGAGGTGACCGAGCTGATCCAGGGCTACGGCATCGCCCGGACCCTGGAGACGACCGAGGCGGAACTCATGCACACCGTGTTCCCGCACCCGACCCTGTCGGAGATGATGCACGAGTCCGTGCTTGACGCCTACGGCCGCACCATCCACTTCTAGGGCCATGACCACCGTGTCGAAACCCGACAAGGCCGAAGCGGCCGCGCTGCGCCATCCCGAGACGCGCAACCGGCCCGACAACCCGATCCAGCGCAAGCCGGCCTGGATCCGGGTCAAGGCGCCGACCAGCAAGGCGTATCACGAGACGCGCCAGCTGATGCGCGACCTCACCCTCGCCACCGTGTGCGAGGAGGCGGCGTGCCCCAACATCGGCGAGTGCTGGGCCAAGAAGCACGCCACCATCATGGTCATGGGCGACACCTGCACGCGGGCCTGCGCCTTCTGCAACGTCGCCACCGGCATTCCCAGGCCGCTCGACCCGATGGAGCCGACCAACGTCTCGGTCGCCGTCGGCGCGATGGGGCTGGAGCATGTGGTGCTGACCTCGGTCGACCGCGACGATCTAGCCGACGGCGGCGCGGCCCATTTCGGCGAGGTGGTGCGCCGGCTGCGCGAATCCGCGCCCGACACGACCATCGAGATCCTGACGCCCGACTTCAAGGAGAAGGACGGCGCGCTCGACCTGCTGGCCGCCGATCCGCCCGACGTGTTCAACCACAATCTGGAGACCGTGCCGCGGCTCTATCCCACGATCCGGCCCGGCTCGCGCTACTTCACCAGCCTGGCGCTGCTGCGCGACATCAAGGTGCGCGTGCCCGGCATCTTCACCAAGTCGGGTCTGATGGTCGGGCTGGGCGAGACGCGCGAGGAGGTGGGGCAGGTGATGGACGATCTGCGCGCCGCCGGCGTCGACTTCCTGACCATCGGCCAGTACCTGCAGCCGACGCCCAAGCACGCGCGGATCGACCGGTTCGTCACGCCCGACGAGTTCGAGGGCTATGCCAAGATGGCGCGGGGCAAGGGGTTCCTGCTGGTCTCGGCGACGCCGCTGACCCGGTCGAGCTATCACGCCGGCGACGATTTCGCGAAGCTGCGCGCCGCGCGCGAGGCGAAACTGGCCGCCGCCCAGTAGTCACCCCGTTCCGTTTCCCGATCGCGTGCCCTCCCACAAGGAAATCCGGACCCTTCCGCACAGTCCCGACCAGCTCTATGCGCTGGTCGCCGACATTGCGCGCTATCCCGAGTTCCTGCCCTGGTGCATCGCCGCGCGCATCCGCAAGCGCGAGCCGGTTCCCGAAGGGACGCAGGGCGAGGAAATCGTGTGGGCCGATCTCGTGGTCGGCTTCAAGCTGGTGCGCGAGCGCTTCACCTCGAAGGTGACGCTGTCCCCGGCGCAGGGCGCCGAGGCGGACGGTGCGCCGGCGCGCATCGACGTGGAATATGTCGACGGGCCGCTCAAGTTCCTGCGCAACCACTGGGTGTTCGTGCCGGTCGAGGGCGGCGGCTGCGAGATCGACTTCTTCGTCGACTTCGAGTTCCGCTCGAAGCTGTTCGAACGGATGATCGGCGCGCTGTTCCACGAGGCCGTGACGCGCATGGTCGGCGCATTCGAAAAGCGTGCGCACGCGCTCTACGGCACGCCCGACTAGTCGTCCTCGGCCTTGCGGCAGACGGCCTCGATCTTGTTGCCGTCCGGGTCCAGAGCGAACGCCCCATAATAGGTCGGGATGTATTCGGGGCGCAGGCCCGGCGCGCCGTCCTCGCGCCCGCCATTGGCCATCGCGGCTTCGTGGAAAGCACGTACGGTCGCGCGCGAGTCCGCGATCAGCGCGAAATGTGCGCCGTTGTTCGGCGCGACGGGATGGCTCTTGTCGATGGGCTCGCTGACCCACAGCCACTGCCGCCCGCTGCCGTTGCCGAACGCGACGGCGAAGCCCTTGTCCATCACCACCTCGAGCCCCAGCGCGGCCAGCGCCGGCCGGTAGAAGGCCATGGCGCGCGCGATGTCGGACACGCCGATCGAGACATGGTCGAAGATGGCCGAGAAGTCGCGGCTGTCGAACGCCGACCGGCTGATTTCCTTGGTTGTCATTGCTTGTTCTCCCTAGCTGTGCCCGGCGGTCACGGTCGAACGCAGGATCGCCAGCGCGGTCTGCACCGTGGCGTCGCGCACCGCGGCGCGGCTGCCGGGGAACACCTCGTGGTGGACAAGGGTCGGCCGCCCGCGGCCGGCGCACGCGAAATGGACCAGGCCGACCGGCTTCTCCTTCGATCCGCCGCCGGGCCCCGCAACGCCCGTGACCGCGACCGTCAGGTCGGCCAGCGAACGCGCCAGCGCTCCCTCGGCCATGGCGCGCGCGACCTCCTCGCTGACCGCGCCCTTGAGCCCGATCAGCATCTTCGGCACGCCCAGCATCTCGGTCTTGGCCTCGTTCGAATAGGTCACGAAGCCGCGCTCGACCACGTCGGACGAGCCGGCGATCTCGGTCAGGCAGCCGGCGATCAGCCCGCCGGTGCACGATTCCGCCGTCGCGACCTTGAGCCGGGCACGGCGACACAATTCGAGGAGTTCGCTGGCGTCGTGGAGCAGCTGGGCGTCGAACATGGCGGTTATCCGAACAGGGTGGGCAGGGTGCCCGCGGTTCCGAGCAGCAGGGCGATCAGCCAGGTCAGAATGCCGGCATAGACGCCCGCGCCGATGTCGTCGGCCATGATGCCCGCGCCGCGCGGCAGCCGCTCGAGGTTCTTCAGCGGCCAGGGCTTGGTGATGTCGGCGAAGCGGAACAGCACGAAGGCGACGGCGTAGTAGCGCCAGTCGAAGGCGACGGGGAGGATCGCCAGCCATTGCCCGACCACCTCGTCGACGACGACGCGCTGCGGGTCCTCGAGGCGGTGGAACGCGGCGAGCCGGCCCGACGCCCAGACGCCGACGAGGAACCCGATCACGACCAGGGCGGCCAGCAGGTACTGGCCGCCGAGCAGGACCGCGCCGACGGCGAAGGGCAGGGCGGCCAGCGAGCCCCATGTGCCGGGCGCGCCGGGCAGGTCGCCGGCGCCGAACCAGGTAGCGATCATGCGCGCCATGCGCGGTTCGCGATCCGGCGGTGTCGCCTCGTTCATTCCCCGGGCTCCACGCTGACGGTCACCGTTGCCTGCACGGCGATGCCCTCGCCACGGCCGGTGAAGCCGAGGCCCTCGGTCGTCGTCGCCTTGACCGCGACCCGCGACACCGGGACGTCCAGGATCTCGGCGATGCGGGCGCGCATCGCATCGCGGTGCGGCCCGATCCTGGGCGTCTCGCAGACGATCGTCAGGTCGGCGTGCGTCAGCCGGCCGCCATGGGCGCCGAGCCGCTCCACGGCATGGCGCAGGAAGCGCGCGGAATCCGCGCCCTGCCACTGCGGGTCGCTGGGCGGGAAGTGGCTGCCGATGTCGCCGTCGGCGATGGCGCCGAGGATGGCGTCGGTCAGCGCGTGCAGCACGACGTCGGCATCGGAGTGCCCGGCGAGTGCCTGGCCGTGGGGGATGTCGATCCCGCCCAGCCGGACCCGATCGCCGGGGCCGAAGCGGTGCACGTCGTAGCCGGAACCGGTGCGGGTCTCGCGCGCGCCGGCCAGCCACCTCGACACCCGCGCCAGATCCTCGTCGCGCGTGATCTTGATGTTGGTCTCCTCGCCCGCAACGATCCCCACCGACACGCCCGCCGCCTCCATCAGCGCGGCGTCGTCGGTGAAACCGTCGCCTGCGGCGCACCGGTGGGCGGCCAGCAGTTCGGCGAAGCGGAAGCCCTGCGGCGTCTGGACCCGATAGAGCCCGTCCCGGTCGAGCGTGGCCTGCACCGTGTCGCCGGAAACCCGCTTCAGCGTGTCGCTGACCGCGAGCGCGGGGATCGCCGCCACGTGCCGGTCGAGCGCGGCGATCACGTCCTCGATCAGCCGCGGCGAGACCAGCGGGCGGGCCCCGTCGTGGATCAGCACCAGGTCGGGCGGTGCATCGGCCAGCGCCTCGAGGCCGCGGCGCACCGATTCCTGCCGGGTCGCGCCGCCGGGAACGGGTGCGGCGACGGAGAGGCCCGTACTGGCCGCATCGAACGCGGGGGCGTCGTCGGGGTGGATCACCGGCACCACCCGGTCGATCGCGCGATGGCCCGCGAACGCCGTCAGGGCGTGGCGCAGCACCGGTCGGCCGTCGAGAATCCGGTACTGCTTGGGCACGTCGCCCGGCATCCGGGTGCCGCGGCCGGCGGCGACGACAAGGGCGGCGATCTGGGGCAAACGGGACCTCGTGGCGGTTTCCGCCCGGTTTAAGCCGCGCGGCGCCTTCCGCGGGCACGTTAGTCGCTGCCCGTCGCCTTGCCAAGGCACGTTGCCGTTTGCGACGAAGGCTTGGCCCGCGGCGCGCCAGCGGCGGGTGCGGGCGCCGATTTCGCATGCGCATGAGTGACCGGCGATGTGCGCGGCCGTATGATGCACCCATGGGTGGATCTCTATCACTGGGGCTTGCGGCCCTGTTGACCCTGCTGCCGGCGGCGTTGCTGCCGTATGTGCGCCGTGCGCCTGCCGCAACGGGTCCGATCTTCTGGGCGCTCGTCGCGGTTGCGACCGTCGGGCCGCTGGCGCTCGATCTGTCGGTCGGGGGCGGGCTCTGGCGCGCGGGTTTCAGCGCCACCCTCTGGACGATCGTCGCCGCCACCATGGTGATGTATCTGGCGATCTGCGTGCTGTCCGACCCGGCGCGGCGGCTCAGCGGCCTTTTGCTGCCCTACCTGATCGTGCTGGCGCTGATCGCGCTGCTCTGGTCGTCGGCGCCCGACCGGCCGATCGCCGGTGCCACGCTCACCGCCTGGCTGCAGGTGCATATCGGCGTGTCGCTGGTCACCTATGCGCTGATTACCGTGGCGGCGATGGCGGCCCTGGGCATCTGGCTGAAGGAGCGGGCGCTAAGGGCGCACCGGCCGGCCGGCTGGACCGACATCCTGCCGCCCGTCGGCGATGCCGAGCGGCTGCAGCTGCGCCTGCTGGTCGCGGCCGAGATCGTCCTCGGCGTCGGCCTCGCCACCGGGATCGCGTCGCAATGGGACGCCTCGGGCACGGCCATCGTGTTCGACCACAAGAGGGTCCTGTCGCTGGCGACCTTCACGGTCCTGGGCGTGCTGCTCTGGCTCAACCGCGAGAGCGGGTTGCGCGGGCGCCGCGCCGCGCGCGTGGTGTTGCTCGCCTACCTGCTGATCACCCTGGCCTTTCCCGGGGTGAAGTTCGTCACCGACGTGATCATGGAATGATCGACTCGCACCGTGGCGGGCCACGAACGCCATTGCTGCAACGCACAATAGGGCGTATCTTGCCCAATCATTAATCACGTGATCACTTTGCCCAACGAATGAGCAATTCCTTGCCAAACCTGACGGATGGCTTTGGTATCGGCCCCGTCCGCGTGCCGAACCGGGTCGTGCTTGCGCCCATGTCGGGCGTCAGCGACCTGCCGTTCCGGCGCCTGGCGCGGCGTTTCGGGGTCGGCATGACGGTCTCGGAGATGGTCGCCAGCCGCGAGATGCTGCGCCACACGCGCCAGTCCTCCCGCCGCATGCTGTTCGACCGCGACGAGACGCCGGTCTGCGTCCAGCTTGCCGGGACAGAGCCCGAGATCATGGCGGATGCGGCCCGCATGGCGGTCGATCGCGGTGCCGACATCGTCGACATCAACTTCGGCTGTCCGGCGAAGAAGGTGGTGCGCAAGGCGACCGGTTCGGCGCTGATGCGCGACGTGCCGCTGGCCAGCGCCATCATGGATGCGGTTGCGCGGGCGGTCACGGTGCCGGTCACCGTGAAGATGCGCATGGGCTGGGACGATGCCAGCCGCAACGCGCCGAAACTGGCCCGGATCGCCGAGGATTCGGGGCTTTCTCTGATTACCGTGCATGGCCGCACGCGCTGCCAGTTCTACACCGGTACCGCGGACTGGGACTTCATTGCCGAGGTGGTAGACGCGGTCTCGCTTCCCGTGATCGCCAACGGCGACATCCGAACCGCCGAAGATGCGCGTGAATGTCTCGCGCGCTCGGGCGCGACCGCCGTGATGATCGGGCGGGCGGCGCAGGGACGGCCCTGGTTTCCCGGCGATTTGGCCCACCATTTCCAGACCGGCCAGCGGCGGCCGGAGCCCGGCATCGAGGCCCGCTGGGCGCTGATGCGCGAGCATCTCGAGGGCATGCTTTCGCTCTACGGCACGTCGACGGGCATCCGCAACGCGCGCAAGCATGTCGGCTGGTACCTGACGGGCGTGCCCGGCGCCGCGGAATTCCGCAACATCATCAACAACACGCTCGACCCGGCCGTCGTTGCCCGCGAGATCGACCGGTTCCGGGCCCGCGCGGTCGCGGAGACGGCCTGATGTCCGTCACCGGCGACGGATTCACCGGCGCCCGGGGCGCGGCGCGGTTCGAGGTGGCGGGGCTCGACGATGCGATCGACGTCAATGCCGTGCTCAACGCGCTCGGCGACACGGTGATCGCGGTCGCGCCCGACAACACGATCCGATACGTCAACCATGCCGCGGAACAGCTCTTCGGCAGCGGGTCGCACGGCCTCCTGGGAAGCTCGCTCGATACCTTTATTGCGGACGACAACCCGTTGTTTTTCATACTGGAAAAGTCGAGATCGACGGGGTCTAGCTTTTCCGAAAGGGGTGTCCGGATCGCCGGGCCGCGCCTGAACGAGCGCGAGGTCTCGGTGCGCGCCCAGCCGCTCTATGACGGGTCCGGACTGGTCGTGCTGAGCATGCAGGAACAGACCCTGGCCCGGCACATCGACCGGCAGCTCGAACATCGCGGTGCGGCGCGTTCGGTCACGGCGATGGCCTCGATGCTGGCGCACGAGGTGAAGAACCCGCTGTCGGGCATCCGAGGCGCCGCGCAATTGCTCGAGGACGGCGCCGACGAGGGCGAGCGCCAGCTCACCAACCTGATCTGCGAGGAGGCCGACCGGATCGTGGCGCTGGTCAACCGCATGGAGGCCTTCTCCGACGACCGTTTGCCGGAACGTTCGGCGGTGAACATCCACGAGGTGCTCGACCGGGTGCACCGGCTGGCCGAGAGTGGTTTTGCCAGCGGCCTGCGCTTCCAGGCGCTGTTCGACCCGTCCCTGCCGATGGTCTGGGGCAACCGCGACCAGTTGATCCAGGTCTTCCTCAACCTGGTCAAGAACGCGTCGGAGGCGGTCGACCCGCGGAACGGTGAGATCCGCCTCGAGACGCGCTACCGGCACGGCCTGCGGCTGTCGCTGCCGGGAAGCGGCGAACGCGTCGACCTGCCGATCGAGATCACCGTGCGCGACAACGGGCCGGGGATTCCGGCGGATGTCCGCCCGCATCTGTTCGACCCGTTCGTCACCACCAAGAAGAACGGCAGCGGGCTCGGGTTGGCGCTCGTCGCTAAGCTCATCGGCGATCATGGCGGGGTCATCGATGTGGCGGATGACGGGCATGGCTGTGCGTTCAAGGTGATGCTGCCGGTCGACGATTCGAGCCACGGAGACGACGCATGAGCGGTGCCACGATCCTCGTTGCGGACGACGACCGCAGCATCCGCACCGTCGTCAGCCAGGCGCTCGGTCGCCTTGGCCACGAGGTCCGCACCACCGGGACGGCCGCCAACCTGTGGCGCTGGGTGTCGGACGGCGAGGGCGATCTCGTGATCACGGACGTGGTGATGCCCGACGAAAATGGGCTCGACCTGATCCCGCGCATCCGCAAGATCCGTCCCGACCTGCGGATCGTCGTGATGAGCGCCCAGAACACGCTGCTGACGGCCGTGCGGGCGGCCGAGCGCGGCGCCTTCGAGTATCTGCCCAAGCCGTTCGACCTGAAGGAGCTGGTCGAGATCGTCCAGCGGGCGCTCGCGGAGCGCGCGGCCGGTGCGGCGGCGGATCCGCCGGCCTTGCCCGGCGAGGAGGAGGAGCTGCCGCTGATCGGCCGATCGCCGGCGATGCAGGACATCTATCGCGTGCTCGCGCGGCTGATGAACACCGACCTCACGGTGATGGTGACGGGCGAGTCCGGCACCGGCAAGGAGCTGGTCGCCCGCGCGCTGCACGATTACGGCAAGCGCCGATTCGGGCCGTTCGTCGCCATCAACATGGCCGCGATCCCGCGCGAACTGATCGAGAGCGAACTGTTCGGTCACGAGAAGGGCGCCTTCACCGGCGCCACGAACCGATATTCGGGGCGCTTCGAGCAGGCCCAGGGGGGCACGCTCTTCCTCGACGAGATCGGCGATATGCCGATCGAGGCCCAGACCCGCCTGCTGCGCGTCTTGCAGGAGGGCGAGTACACGACGGTCGGCGGGCGCACGCCGATTTCGACGAACGTCCGGATCATCGCCGCGACCCACCGCGATCTTCGCTCGGCGGTGCGGCAGGGGCTGTTCCGCGAGGATCTCTACTACCGGCTGAACGTGGTGCCGCTGCGCATCCCGCCGCTGCGCGAACGCTCCGAGGACATCCCTGAGCTGGTCTGCCTCTTCATGGCCCGCGCCGAGGCCGACGGCATGGCGCCCAAGCGTTTCGTGCCCGAGGCGATCGCACGCCTGAAGGACTATCGCTGGCCGGGCAATGTCCGCGAGCTGGAAAACCTCGTGCAGCGCCTGGCCGCGCTGTATTCGCAGGATGTGATCACGCTGGAGACGGTCGAGGCCGAGCTGGCCCAGTCGGCCCCGGGCAGCGCGGTGGATGGCGCGCCAGCCGACGAATCGCTGTCGGGTTCGATCGAGCGCCACCTGCGGTCCTATTTCTCGGCGCACCGCGACGGGTTGCCGGCGTCCGGGCTCTATGGCCGCATATTGCAGGAAATGGAGCGCCCGCTAATCTCCGTGACGCTTGAGGCCACGCGGGGCAACCAGCTTCGGGCGGCCGAGCTGCTGGGGCTCAACCGGAACACATTGCGTAAGAAAATCCGTGAGTTAGACATCGATGTCGTGCGCGGCGTAAAATAGCGTGACGTGGTGGAAACCGGATTTTGTCGCGCATTTCGACCGGGACACCCGTGAATCGAGCATTGCATGAGCGATGACATCAGCCGAGGACCGGCGCACGGGCGGGCGTTGAACGTCACGTCCGACAACACGGGCGAATATCCCGGCTCGGCGGGACGTCGCGAGGCGGCCGCATTGCGCCGCGTCGCCATGTGGTCGAGCCGGCTGCGCGTCGGCCGCCGTGCCGCCGTCGCGCTGTTCGTCATTGCGAGCCTCGCGGCCGTCGCCACGTTCCTGACACTGACCGGGCGCACCAACTTCGGCGTGGGGAGCGACGCCCTCGTGGCGTTGATCGTCGTCGACATCGTTCTCGTGCTGGCCCTCGGTGCGGCCGTCGTGCAGGGGATCGTGCGGATATGGGGGCAACGCCGGGCCGGGCTCGCTGCGGCGCGTCTGCATGTGCGGCTCGTCGGCCTGTTCTCGGTGGTGGCCGTGGCGCCGGCGATCCTGGTGCTGGTCCTTTCGGCCATGTTCTTCAATGTCGTCGTGCAGAACTGGTTCAGCGACCGGGTGCGCATCGCCGTCGAGAACTCGGTGCGCGTCTCGGACGCCTATCTGCGCGAGCACGAACAAATCATCCGCTCCGACGTGAATGCGATGGCGCAGGAACTGACCCAGGTCTGGACCGAGGTCGCGCCCGACGTCACGCGCATGCGCAGCACGCTCGAGGATCTGGCCGAGCGCAACGGGGTTCACGGCGCGCTGCTGCTCGACCCGTTTGGGCGGATCATCTCCCAGGCCGGGTTCACCTCGTCGCTCACGTTCGACCTGCCGCCGGCCTGGGCGTTCGCCGACGCAAACGGCGCCTCGCCGGTCGTGTTGACGACGGAATCGCGCGATCGGGTGCGCGCGCTTGCCGGCCTCGACGTCAGCCCCCGGGCCTTCCTGTATGTCGGGCGCTTCATCGACCCGAGCGTCCTCGAGCTTCGCGAGGTCGCCCAACGGGCGGCCAGCGACTATGCCTCTGCCGAGGCCGCGCGCGAGGATCTGCAGTTCCAGTTCGCCGCGGTCTTCACCCTGGTCACGCTGCTGCTGCTGATCATCGCCGTCGCGGTCGGTCTGGCCTTCGCGAACCGGCTGACGCGGCCGATCGCGAGCCTGGTGCATGCCGCGGAAATGGTGCGTTCGGGAAACCTGGGAATCCGGATCGAGGAGGCGGCGCAGGCGGATGACGAGATCGGCATGCTGACCCGCTCGTTCAACCGGATGACGCGCCAGCTCGACGAGCAACGCCGCGAGCTGACCGAAGCCAACCGGCAGCTCGATGACCGGCGCCGGTTTACCGAGGCGGTCCTGGGGGGTGTGTCGGCCGGCGTGATCGGGCTGGACCGGCAGGGACGGGTCAGCCTGCCCAACCGCCCTGCCATGGCCATGCTGCAGATCGGTCTCGACCGATTCATGGGTCGTCCGCTGGGCGAATCGGTCCCCGAGTTTGCCGACATCATCGCCAAGGCCATCCGCGACCCCGACCGGCTGGTCGAGGACGATATCGTGGTCGCGACGGCCGACGCGAAGCTGACCCTGCACGTGCGGATCGCGGCCGAACGCGATGCGCGGGGCGAGGTGATCGGGTTCGTGGTGACGTTCGACGACGTCACCGAGCTTCAGTCGGCCCAGCGCAAGGCCGCCTGGGCGGATGTGGCGCGTCGGATCGCGCACGAAATCAAGAACCCGCTGACCCCGATTCAGCTATCCGCCGAGCGACTCAAGCGGAAGTATCTCGGCGAGGTCACGACCGATCCCGAGATCTTTGCCCAGTGCACCGAAACCATCGTCCGCCAGGTCGGGGACATCGGGCGAATGGTCGACGAGTTCTCGGCGTTCGCGAGGATGCCCAACCCGGTGATGAAGCCGGTCGACCTGACGCGCCTGTGCCGCGAGTCCATCGTGCTGCACGACCAGGCGAACCCCGACATCGCGTTCGAGACCGACCTGCCGGACCATGTCTTCCGGATCAACTGCGATGCCGGCCTGCTGAGCCAGGTCCTGACGAACCTGATGGCCAATGCCGTCGAGGCGATCAAGGGGCGTGGCGAGCCGGATGCGGCGCCAGGCCGGATACGCCTGCGGCTGGTCGAATCGACGAATAGCGCGATGATCACGATCGAGGATAACGGGCGCGGGTTGCCGGTCGAAGAGCGCGAACGCCTGACGGAGCCTTATGTCACGACCCGATCCAAGGGCACGGGGCTGGGGCTTGCGATCGTCGCGCGCATCGTCGAGCAGCATGGCGGAACCCTCGAACTCGCCGATCGCGTGGCCGAGGACGAGCCGGGCTCGGGCGCACGCGTCACGATCGTCCTGCCGGGCGATTTGCCGGCCGGACAGGACGAGCCGGGCGGGCTGCCCGACACGGGGAAGTAGATAACAGGTCGGACAATGGCCGAAGACATTCTCATCGTCGACGACGAGGACGACATCCGCCTCCTCATCTCCGGAATTCTCGAGGACGAAGGTTACGAGGCGCGCGAGGCGTCGAACGCCGAGCGGGCGCTCGAACAGCTCTCGGCACGCCGGCCGAGCTTGGTGGTTCTCGACATCTGGCTCGAAGACAGCCGGCTCGACGGCATGGAACTGCTGCACATCATCCGGCGCGAGCATCCGAACGTGCCGGTGGTGATGATCAGCGGCCACGGATCGGTCGAGACGGCGGTGCAGGCGATCAAGATCGGCGCCTACGACTATATCGAGAAGCCCTTCAAGTCGGACCGGCTGATCACCATCGTCGGACGGGCAATCGAGGCGGCCCGGCTGCGCCGCGAGAATCGCGAGCTGCGTGTCCGCGCCGGCCCGGAGACCGAACTCGTGGGCGAGGCGGGTGTCATGGTGCAGCTTCGTCAGGCGATCGAGAAGGTGGCGCCGACGGGCAGCCGCGTGCTGATCACGGGGCCGGCGGGGTCGGGCAAGGAGGTCGCGGCCCGGATGATTCACGCCCATTCGCGCCGTGCCGACCAGCCGTTCGTGGCGATCAATTGTGCGGCCATGGAACCCGACCGCATGGAGGTCGAGCTCTTCGGCGTCGAGAGTGGGCGTGCCGACGGCGAAGAGGGGCGCAAGATCGGCCTGTTCGAACAGGCCCACAACGGCACGCTGCTGCTCGACGAGATCGGCGACATGCCGATCGAGACCCAGGGCAAGATCGTTCGCGTGCTGCAGGACCAGACCTTCGAGCGCGTCGGGGGCGGGAGAAGGACTCGCGTCGACGTGCGTGTCGTCGCCACGTCCACGCGCGACCTGCGCAACGAGATTGCGGCCGGCCGGTTTCGCGAGGACCTCTACTACCGGCTGAACGTGGTGCCGCTCGAGGTGCCCAATCTCGCCGACCGGCGAGAGGACATACCCAGGCTCGTCGAATATTTCATGCGGCGTGGCGCGGAGACGGCGGGCCAACCCGTTCGCCGCGTCGGGACCGATGCCATGACGCTGCTTCAGTCCCACAAGTGGCCGGGCAATGTGCGCCAGCTGCGCAACGTCATCGAGTGGCTGTTGATAATGGCTCCGACGGCGCCCAACGAGCCGATCCGCGCGGACATGCTGCCGCCCGAAATCGTCGACAACTCGCCGCGCGCGCTGCAGGGGGCGTCCAACTTCGAATTCCTGGGCCTTTCCCTGCGCGATGCGCGCGAGGAGTTCGAACGCGAGTATCTCGAGGCGCAGGTGGTTCGGTTCGGCGGGAATATCTCGAAGACCGCGACGTTCGTGGGCATGGAGCGATCGGCGCTGCACCGCAAACTGAAGTCGCTTGGCATCAAGGGGCCGATCGTCCGCACGGGCGATTAGGGTCGAGCGGCGGGCGCGCTTCGGTTAAGTTGCGAGCCCCGGAGCGATCGGGACCAGGGGTCGAATCATGAAGGCAATCATCTGTGGCGGCGGACAGGTCGGGTCCAGCATCGCGCGCGAACTGGCGGCCGAGCGGGTCGACGTCACGGTCATCGACCAGAGCCCCGAACTGATCCGCCGCATCCGAGACACGCTCGACGTCACCACGATGGTGGGGTTCGCGTCGCACCCCGACGTGCTCGAGGCCGCGGGCGCCCGCGATGCCGACATGATCGTGGCGGTCACCTTTGCCGACGAAGTGAACATGATCGCGTGCCAGGTGGCGCATTCGCTGTTCGATGTGCCGATGAAGATCGCGCGGGTGCGAGCCCAGAGCTATCGCAACCCGATCTGGTCGGATCTGTTTTCGCGCGATCACATGCCCATCGACGTGATCATCTCGCCCGAGATCGAGGTGGCGCGGGCGATCGTGCGGCGCTTCACCGTTCCGGGCTCGTTCGAAATGATCCCGCTTGCCAACAACCGGCTGCGGCTGATCGGCGTGCGGTGCGAGGAGGAGTGCCCGATCCTCGATACGCCGCTGCGCCAGCTGACGACCCTGTTCCCGGATTTGCGCCTCTCGATCGTCGGCATCATCCGGGGCGACAAGCCGATCGTTCCCAGCGGCGACGACCATCTCGAAGAGGGCGACGATGTCTACATCGTGATCGACGCCGAGCACGTCCCGCGCGCAATGGCGGCGTTCGGCCATGACGAGGCGGAGGCCCGGCGCGTCGTCATCATCGGCGGCGGCAACATCGGCCAGAGCCTGGCCGCAGACATCGAGGAGCGTTTTCCGGGCGTGTCGGCGCGCCTGATCGAAATCGACAAGGAGCATGCCCAGGCGGCGGCGCAGGCGCTCTCGAGGACGACCGTGATCCACGGCGATGCGCTCGACCCCGAAATCCTGGGCGAGGCGGCGATCAGCAAGGCCAGCACGGTGGTGGCGGTCACCAACGACGACGAGGTCAACATCCTCGCCTCGCTGCTGGCCAAGCGCTATGGCGCCGAGCGCGCGGTGACGCTGGTGAACAGCAATACCTACAACCCGCTGCTGGCACCGCTGGGCATCGATGTCGTGGTCAACCCGCGGGTGATCACCGTGTCCACGATCCTGCAGATCATCCGGCGCGGGCGCATCCGGTCCGTGCATTCGATCGGCGAGAATTTCGGTGAACTCATCGAGGCCGAGGCGCTCGA
Source organism: Rhodospirillaceae bacterium (assembly GCA_038117265.1). GTDB lineage: Bacteria > Pseudomonadota > Alphaproteobacteria > UBA6615 > UBA6615 > JAYPUG01. The sequence continues at coordinate 95,708 of JAYOFO010000001.1, read as the reverse complement.
GACGTCCAGCCTGGTGGGCAAGGCGATCAAGGATGCGAAGCTGCCCAGCGGCGTGATCGTCGCCGCGATCCTGCGCGACAACAGCGTTCTGATGGCGGACAAGGACACCGTGATCAATGTCGGCGACCGGGTGATCCTGTTTGCGACCAAGGATGTGGTGCGCAAGGTCGAGCGGATGTTCGCGGTTCGGCTCGAGTTCTTCTAGATCGAGGCCAGCACCGCAAATGCCCAGGACAGCCTACGTCAACGGCCGCTACATCGACCACCGCCACGCCGGCGTACATGTCGAGGATCGCGGCTACCAGTTTGCCGACAGTGTGTACGAGGTGATCCACCTGTTCCGCGGCCGGCTGATCGACGAGGACGCCCATCTCGACCGGCTCGACCGGTCGTTGCGCGAGCTTGCGATTGCCTGGCCCATGGCGCGCGCGGCGATGCGGATCGCGATCCGGGAGATCGTGCGGCGCAACCGGACCGCGACCGGGCTCGTCTACATCCAGGTCACCCGCGGTGTCGCGCCGCGCGATCACAAGTTCCCGTCCGGCGCGCGCTCCTCGCTCGTCATGACGGTACGGCCGATCCCGGAGTTTCCCGCCGAGATGCGCGAGAACGGGGTCAAGGTGGTGCTGATCGAAGACATCCGCTGGGCGCGTTGCGACATCAAGTCGGTGGCCCTGTTGCCCAACATCCTCGGCAAGCAGGCTGCTGCGGAGGTGGGGGCCTACGAGGCATGGATGTGCGATCGGGAGGGCCGGATCACGGAAGGCACCTCGTCCAACGCCTGGATCGTGACCGCCGACGGTGTCCTCGTCACCCGGCCGGCCGGCCATGACATCCTTCGTGGAATCACGCGCCAGGCGATCATCGCGCTCGCCGGCGAGCTCGGCATCCCGGTCGAGGAACGAAGTTTTTCGCGCGAGGAGGCCTATGCCGCGCGCGAGGCGTTCATGAGCAATTCGTCGCATTTCGTGACGCCGGTGACGCAGATCGACGGCTTTGTCATCGCCAATGGCCGGCCCGGGACGCTGAGTTCGGCGCTGCACGAGCGCTACGTAGGCTTCATGCTGGAAGCCGCGCCCCTCTGAGCCTGGCCGGCCTGTGGGAAAAATAATTCCCGAATGGCTGGAAATCCGGGTTTTGCGACTTATCCTATAGGACGAGGCCGCAAGGCCTTAATGGATCAACCCGAACAGCACATAATACAACCAACACAAGAACAAGAGCTGAGGTAACAAGATGGCTGCCGAACGGTCACAGAACGTTCAGGACGTGTTCCTGAACCATATCCGCAAGAACAAGACCCCTGTCACGATCTTTCTTGTCAATGGCGTGAAACTGCAGGGTGTCGTCACCTGGTTCGACAATTTCTGCGTGCTGCTTCGCCGCGACGCGCATTCGCAGCTCGTCTACAAGCACGCGATCTCGACGGTGATGCCATCGATGCCGGTCCAATTGTTCGAGCCCGAGACGGACGAGGCGGAAGCGGCCGAGTAACCGCCACCTTGGCAAACCAACGCAACGAAGGGTTCGAGACGGCCGCAAAGCCGACCCGGACGGCCGTTCTCCAACCGTTGTTACGCACCCGCGACAGCGACATGCCGAAGCGTGGCGCCGAAGCGCAGCTCGAGGAATCCATCGGGCTGGCGGAGGCGATCCATCTGGACGTGGTCGCGAGCCGGGCAGCGATGCTGGCGCGGCCGCGGCCGTCCACCCTGTTCGGCGCCGGCCTCGTCGAGGAAATGCGCGAGCGCATCGCAGCCGACGAGATCGAACTGGTCATCGTCGGCGCCGCCCTGTCTCCGGTCCAGCAGCGCAACCTGGAGCGCGCCTGGAAGGCCAAGGTCATCGACCGCACGGGCCTGATCCTGGAGATTTTCGGGGAGCGGGCACGGACCCGAGAGGGACAACTTCAAGTGGAGCTGGCCGCGCTTTCGTATCAGCGCAGCCGCTTGGTGCGCTCCTGGACCCATCTCGAACGCCAGCGCGGCGGCCTGGGCTTTATCGGCGGTCCCGGTGAAAGCCAGATCGAAATCGACCGCCGGCTCATCGACGAGCGGATCGCCCGGCTGAAGCGCGAGCTCGAGCAGGTGCGCCGCACGCGCGGCTTGCACCGCGATGCCCGCGAACGGGTGCCGTTTCCGCTCGTGGCGCTCGTCGGCTACACCAACGCCGGCAAGTCGACCCTGTTCAACCGTGCGACGCACGCGACCGTCTTTGCGGAGGATATGCTGTTCGCCACCCTCGATCCGACGATGCGCCGCCTGGATCTGCCCTCGGGACGGACGGTCATCCTGTCCGACACCGTCGGATTCATCTCCGACCTTCCACACGACCTGGTCGCGGCGTTCCGCGCGACCCTCGAGGAGGTGGTTGCGGCCAATATCATCCTTCACGTCCGCGATGTCGCTGATCCCGACACCGAGATCCAGCGACGCGACGTCGAGGCCATCCTCAACGGCATCCTCGGCGAGACGGAGAGCGGCGCGGATGCCGCCGCGGGCGGTGAGACTGTGCGGATCGAGGTGCTGAACAAGGTCGACCTGCTTTCCGAAGACGAACGGGCGTCCGTGCGCGAGCGCGCGGAGCGCGATGCCGACGCGGTCCCGGTCTCGGCGCTGACGGGCGAGGGGTGCGAGGCGCTGCTCGACCGCATCGATGCGGTCCTGGCGGCGCGCGACACGCTATCCACCTTCGAGATTCCCGCCGCCGACGGTGCCGCGATCGCCTGGCTCTACCAGCGCGGCGAGGTGCTGTCGCGCCGCGACGAAGGCCTGTGCAGCTATCTGACCGTGCGGCTCACGCCGCCCGACGTGGCGCGGTTCCGCCAACGCTATCCTGCATCCTCGGTCCTTCGGGACGCCGCTCCGTGACGGGGCATGCCGTCGACGGGGCGGCTGTCGCCGACCTGCTGCGCGAGGTGTCCCGTCGGGTCGTGCTGCCGCGCTTCCGAGCACTCGCCGAACACCAGATCGAGGAGAAGGCGGCCGGAGACCTGGTCACGGTCGCGGACCTGGAATCCGAAGCCTGGCTGACCGAGAAGCTGACCGGCCTGCTGCCGGAAAGCGCCGTTGTCGGCGAAGAGGCGGTCTTCGCCGATGCCAGCGTCCTCGACCGGCTCAAGGGGAACGGGCCCGTCTGGATCATCGATCCCATCGACGGGACTTGGAACTTCGCCCATGGCAAGGAGACCTTCGCGATCATCATCGCGCTGGCGATGGGCGGGCGCGTGGTCGGCGGCTGGATCTACGAGCCGGTCAGCGAGGTCCTCGTCGAGGGCATGCGCGGCGCGGGCGTCCGCCTGAACGGGCGGCCCGTGGCGCTCGACATGATGCCACGTCCGCGGCTCTACACCGGCACCGCGGCACGCCATCTGCGCGAGGCGGCCGAACGCGACACCGAGACGATCGGCGATGTCTTTCGCACGAGCTGCGCGGGTCACGAATATGTGCTCATCCTTTCGGGCGAACGCACATTCTCGGCCTATACGCGGATCAAGCCCTGGGACCATGCCGCGGGCAGCTTCCTCGTGTGCGAGGCGGGCGGCCACAGTGCGTTGCTCGACGAGGCACGCTACGATCCCGTCCTGCAGGAAGGCTATCTGCTGAATGCCAGCAGCCGCGCGGCCTGGCAGGAGATCCGGACCGTCCTCGCGGACGCCTGAACCCGAACCCCAAGGGGGAAAACATGTCGCAACGAACGAACACGGCCTTCATCGGCCTCGGGATCATGGGATATCCGATGGCGGGGCACCTTGCGGCGGCCGGGCACGGGGTGGCGGTCTACAACCGGACGGCCGAGAAGGCCGCGCACTGGGCGGACGCGCATGAAGGGGCAGCGCATGCCACGCCGCGCGAGGCGGCCGCGGGCGCCGACATCGTCTTCGTGTGTGTCGGTAATGACGACGATGTGCGCAGCGTCGTGCTCGGCGATGACGGCGTGCTGGCGGGCATGTTGGCGGGCGCGATTCTCGTCGACCACACCACCGCCTCGGCCGACCTGGCGCGCGAACTCGCCGGAATTTGTGCCGGGCGCGGCATCGGCTTCCTCGATGCGCCGGTGTCGGGCGGCCAGGCCGGTGCCCAGAACGGCGTTCTCACGGTCATGGTCGGCGGCGAGGAGGCGGTCTTCGCCCGTGCCGCACCGGTGATCGACGCCTATGCGCGCGCCTGTAACCTGATCGGCCCGACCGGGGCGGGACAACTCGCCAAGATGGTCAACCAGATCTGCATTGCCGGGGTGGTGCAGGGGCTGTCGGAGGCCATCAACTTCGGGATGAAGGCCGGCCTCGACATGGAGAAGGTGATCGCCACCATCTCCAAGGGGGCGGCCCAGTCATGGCAGATGGAGAACCGCTGGGAGACGATGGTCGCGGGCAAGTTCGACTACGGGTTCGCCGTCGACTGGATGCGCAAGGATTTGGGCATCTGCCTGGACGAGGCGAATCGCAGCGGCGCGCGGCTGCCGGTGAGCGCGCTCGTCGACCAGTTCTATGCCCAGGTCCAGGCGCGCGGCGGCAGCCGCTGGGACACGTCCAGCCTGATTCACCTGCTGGCGAACGACTAGTCTTCCAACGCGATCAGCAACGGGCCCAGCTGATCCTCGTAGGCCCGCCAGCGCTCGATCGACGTGCGATAGATCGGCTGCCGCACCTGGGCGTTGCTGAGGGTGCGCACGTTGTGTGCCGTCTTGTGGAAGTCGAGGCAGCGCGCATTCCAATCGAGGCCGCAGTGGCGCACCAGGCGGCGCGACCATTCTTCCTGGTTGTCGACCAGTTCCTCGTATCGGATGTCGAGGATGCGGCGCGGCAGGACCGTGTGCCAGTGCGCCATCAGGCGCTCGCACTCGCGATGGTACCGCCCCAGATTCGTCAGGTCGTAGGAATAGGGGTGGCTGCCGATGAAATCTCCGAAGTAGATCGACAGGCAGGTGTCGCGCGGGTCGCGCCGGCAGTGGATGATCGGCGCGTTGGGGAACAGGGTCGCAATCAGCCCGACATGGTGGAAGTTGCCGGGCATCTTGTCCGTTATCCGCCCTGCCTGCGGATCCGCGCGGCGCAACGTCTTCAGGAACTCGCGTGAAAGCGCCGCCGTCGTCTCGCGCGTCAGGGCGTCGATGCAGCCGGGATAGAACCGGCTGTCGTTCAATGCTTCGGGCAGGCGATCGGCAAGCTGGAGCATCTCCTCGCGCTCGCCCGCGCCGTGGACGCGCGGGTGGCTGGCCAGGATCTGTTCGACCAGGGAGGTGCCCGAACGCGGCATGCCGACGATGAAGACGGGCAGGTCCGAACGCGCGCCCCAACCCTCGGTGCGTGCGAAATGGGCCGTGTCGAACGTGGCGATCAGCGAGTCGATGTGGCGAGCGTAGCTGTCGATGTCGAACACCACATCCTTGAGCAGGTTGCCGGTCCGGTAGTGTTCGAACGCCTCGCCATGGGCCTTCACGCCGTGGCAGGCCGCCGCCGCAGCCATGTGGAGCACCTGGCGGTGGCGCGTCGGGATGCGGTCGTTGGAGAGCTGTTCCTCGATCCGCGCGAATTCCCGGTCGCCCGGAGCGATCTCCTTCAGGTTTGCCAGATCGCGCAGCGCCCCGGCGTGACCGGGCGACAGCGCAACGGTTCGGTGCAGCCAGCGCATCGCCTCGCCGAGATTGCCGGCGTCGGCAAGCGCGCGTGCGCGGCCGAAATGCGCCTCGACGGATGCGGGCGCGCGTTCAAGGACGGCGTCGAAATTGGCGATCGCACGCTGGGTCTGGCCCGCCCGGAAGCGTGCCCAGCCGAGCAGCAGGAGCGGCCGGATGGCGTCGGGATGCTCGAGATGAAGTTCCTCGAGGATTTCCAGGGCCTCGTCGTGGTGCGCCATGCGGCTCAGGACGTGGCCGTGCTCGCAGCGCGT
>JAYOFO010000001.1:62915-89717 GCA_038117265.1 Rhodospirillaceae bacterium | reverse complement strand
GGGCCTCGTCGTGGTGCGCCATGCGGCTCAGGACGTGGCCGTGCTCGCAGCGCGTCTCGATGGCGGCCGGGGCAAGTGCGCGCGCCGCTTCCGCATGCTCGAGGGCGAGGGGAAAATTCTCGGTGTCGAACGCGATGCGCGCCATGGCCACCTGGGCATCGGCATCGTCGGGATCGCTGCGCGAGGCGGCCTCGAATGCCGCGTAGGCCCAATGTTTCTCGTCGCGCGCCAGCAACCAGCGCCCGAGTTGCATCGCCGCGACATGGTCGCGCCCTTCCGCGCCGCGCGTCGCGGTGCGCACGAAGGCAACGATGCCGGCGGCGCGGCGCAGCATCCGGTGTCGCATGTGCCGCAGCGCGTTTCGGCGCAGCAGGCGGAATCCCTGGCGTTGCAGGAACGCGGCGTCGGCCTTGCGCCCGAGCGCGGCGCAGGTGCCGGCCAGTCCGAACGCCGCCTCGTGCGACAGCGGATCGATGACGCAGGCGTCGTGGAACTGCCGGTGGGCCGACTCCGTGTCGCCCGCGGCACGCAGCGACTGGCCGTAGGCAATGCGGTAGGGGGCGAAGCCGCGGCGCATCTCGACGGCACGCGACAGGTGCTTCCGTGCATCCTCGAGGCAGCCCTCCCGCAGTGCGGCGCTTCCCATGAGGAACCACGAATCGGGCTGTGCCGGATCGTCGTGGATTATGGATTCGCACGTCTGTTCAGCTTCGCGCAGACGTCCGCCGCGGATGGCTTCGCGTACCGCGTTGAGCAGTTCGGCCAGCCGCGGCTGCGCTTCGCCACCGTCGATTACGGTCGTGCCCATTGGTGCTTCTCCCCGCAGTTTCCCTGTTCCCATGGCCGAGGCACACGGGTCGCATCGCAGGCAGACGCTACCGAAACGAGCTTAATAGCCGTTTGATTATGCGTGGGATTTTAAGGGATTACGCCTCTTCGCCGGGTCGTGCGCCGGTCGACTTGGCGCGTTGCCAGCGTGCCTCGAGCTCGTCGAGCGCTACGGTGTCCCACGCAATGCCCTCGGCCCGCAGGGAGTCTTCGACGAAGCGGAACCGGTGCTCGAACTTGGCGTTCGTGCCGCGCAGGGCGAACTCGGGATCCACCTTCAGATGCCGTGCCAGGTTGACGCAGGAGAACAGCAGGTCGCCGACTTCGTCGGCCAGCCGGTCCGGTGCGCCGCCGGCCTCGATCTCGGCGCGCAGCTCGGCGAGTTCCTCGTCGATCTTGTCGAGCACGGGGCCGATGGTCGGCCAGTCGAACCCGCCCCGGGCCGCCCGCTTCTGCAGCTTCTCGGCGCGGGTGACGGCGGGCAGGGTGGGGGGGACATCGTCGAGCAGGCTCGGCGCGGTGCCGCGCGTCTGCGCCTTGCGCGCGCGTTCCTCGGCCTTCTGACCCTCCCAGGAATCGCGCAGGCTTGTGCCCGGTTCATGGTTCTCGCGATCGAAGACATGCGGGTGCCGGCGCACCAGCTTGTCGGCGATGGCGCCGGCCACGTCCTCGAAGTCGAACGATCGCTCCTCCTCGGCCATGCGCGCGTGGAACACGACCTGGAGCAGGAGATCGCCGAGTTCCTCGCGCAGCGCATCGCGGTCGTCGCGCTCGATCGCATCGGCGACCTCGTAGGCCTCCTCGACCGTATAGGGGGCGATCGATCGGAAGTCCTGCTCCACGTCCCACGGGCAGCCCTCGGTCGGGTGCCGCAGGCGGGCCATGATCGCGATCAGCCGGTCGATGTTGCGCTCCGCCATGTCCACCTCCGCTCGGCCGGGCCACGTGGCGACCCTAGACCGGTTGGAGAGTCGATGGAACGCGCGAGGCTATTGCGCCAGGCGCAGGTTCGTCAGCTCGTTGCCGATCTCGTGGAACACGTCCTGCCGGTCGTCGTTCGACGGTGAGTCGAAATAGTGTGCCGGCGAGGTCGCGCAACTCCGGTAGAGATTCTGGGTGGCGGTGTTGCTGAGCCGGAAGGTGATGGCGAAGATGATGATGCCTTGCGACTTCATCGCGTTGCACACGGTGAGCATGCGGTTGTTGATCTCGGTCGTCGCCGCGCCGCCGTTGGTCGTGCCGAGGCGTCCTTCGCTGACCCGCCCGTAGGCGGTGTAGTCGGCGTCACGATTGTTCGGCAGGCCGGTCGGCCAGTCGTACCACTGGTTGACGCCGTCGGTGAGCATGATCGCCACCTTGTCCATGAGCGGCGTGTCGTAATCGAGCGGCAGTTCCGAGGGCGTCGCGCCGCCCCACATGCCCTGCCAGGTGGGCGACAGGATGCGCCAGCCCCAGGCCAGGCCGAGGTTGGCCATCGTGCCGCCGCGGTGCCACGGTTGCATCTCGTCGATGGCGGCATGCACCGTCGATTTCTCGGCCGCCAGCGGCGTGATGGCCGGCCCACAACCCAGGTTGGGGCCGAGCCCGTCATTCTGTGCGCCGTTGGAGGGCGCATAGACCCCGCTGGTCGACGGCCAGTACTGGTGGACGAAGGCTTCGGTCGTCGGTCTGGTCGTAGGGGGCGTTGCGGGCCTCCACGCAGCCCTTCCACGAAATCGGCGTCAGGGCCTGCCAGTCCGTCGGGTTGATGTCGGGTTGTGCCCCCGTGTTGACCTGCAGGGGCCGATAGGGAATTCCGGCCCACGATGCGAAATCGTCGACGGCATAGCTGGTCGCGCCGTCCCAGGCGGGCGGCAGGTAATCGGCCGGGTCGTATGCCGCGAACCAAGCCGTGTGTGCGGATCCGATGTTCACGGTCGCGGCATAGGGGACCAGCCCTACCCAGAAGTCGTTCACCGTCTCGTCGTCGCCATACAGGATGTCGATCAGGTCATGCGCCGCGCTCTTTATGGCGTCCATCTTGCCGCCCGAGCGCATCGAGCCGGTGTTGTTCATGATCAGCGCCAGCTCCATGCCGCGCACCGCCCGGTGGACGACGGTGCGGGCGCTGACGGTGATGTCCTGGAAGCCGAGCACCTGCATGAACGAGGTCGGCACCGAGGCCGACGCCGTGAGCGTCAACAGCCCTTCGTTCTCGTCGGCATTGATGTCCGGGCCGGTGACCGTGGATTCGAGATAGCCTTGCGGAAAGTTCGCATCGAAGAACTGAACGATGTCGGCGTCGCGGTCGGGCTCGAGCATGGCGCGGCCGCCGGCGATGCCCGCCGCGTCGAGCGCCTGGTGCAACTTGGTCTTGACCATGTATCCCCGCGCGGCGTCGGTCGCCAGGCCGACGAAGCCGACCAGCGGGACGATCCCGACGGCGACGAACGCGGCCACCGCGCCGCGCTTTCCGATATCGAGGCGCGCCACGCCGGTGCGCTCGATGCCGAGGTCGAGAACATCGATGCGGCCTGGGCGCTGCTGCGCGGCCTCGAACGGGTCTGGTCCGACGCGATCCAGTTCGGCTAACCCCGAAAAGCCAAAATTATCAGAGCCTTGCGAAGGGCGGCTCCGTTCGGTGCCGCCCGTCTTGCCGTGCGTGCGCGCCGGTGTTCCAATCGCCGCGAACCTGACGGGGAGGCGGAGATGATTTCACTCGAGGGGCGGCGCGCGCTGGTCACCGGCGGCGGCAGCGGCATCGGGGCCGCAACGGCCGGAATCCTGCGCGATCTGGGCGCGAGCGTGGCGCTGGCAGACATCAATGCAGACGGGCTCGCTTCCGTGAGCGCGGGGCTGGGCGACTGCCCCGTCTTTGCGTGCGACGTGGCCGACGAGGCGCAGGTCGAAGAAACCGTCCGGGCCGCGGCGGGGTCGCTCGGCGGGCTCGACATCGCGGTCAACGCCGCCGGTATCGTCGACGAGGTCAAATACGCGCTCGAGCGCGAGATGGCGCCCTGGCAGCGTCTGCTGGACGTGAACTGCCGCGGCACCTATCAGGTCTGCCGGGCGGCCGCCCGGATCATGGTGGCGCAGCGATCCGGTGCGATCGTCAACATCGCCTCGGTGAACGGGCCGGGCGGCTGGCCGCGCCGCACCGCCTACGGTCCGTCCAAGGCCGCAATCATCGCGCTGACCAAGGAATTGGCCTGCGAATGGGGGCCGCACGGCGTGCGGGTCAATGCCGTCGGGCCCGGATACGTCTCGACGCCGATGATCCAGGGCCTGATCGACGCCGATAAGATCGACACCGACCGGCTGAACGACCGCACGCCCCTGGGCCGTCTGGCGACGACCGAGGAGATCGGCCGGGCGATCGCCTTCCTGGCCTCGGACTGGGCGTCCTACATCACGGGCGAGACGCTGTTCGTCGACGGTGGCTGGATGGCCTATGGCGGCGCCGGCGACGTGAAAACATTCTAGCGACCATGACTGTTGCGGAAGATCAGCGCGTTTGCGTGCCCGGGCGTGCAAACGGATTGCGGAGGTCGGTGCAATGAGCCTGATGCACAAGGTCCGCGTCTACCATGCGGCGCTCGCGATCGTCACGATCCTGGCCTATCTGACCGGCGATTTCGGCGCGCTTCACGACTGGCTTGGCTATGTCGTGGCGGCGATCGTGGTTCTGCGGCTGCTCTGGGCGGTGTTCAACCCGCGCCAGCTCGGGCTCAACCGCTTCTATCCGCTGTTCGACGGGATCGAGTGGGGGACGGCGCTGACCCATCCGGCGATCAACAGGTCGCTGATTCTTTCGGTCGCGGTGTCCGTGATCGTGGCCACCCTGAGCGGGCTGCTGACCCTGGGCGATGACGGCGAGATGATCGAGGATTTGCACGAGGGCCCGTCGAGCCTGGTGATCTGGGCCGTCGTGCTGCACGGCGGGTATGTCTATCTGTTCAAGCGGCCGCTGGCCCGGTTCATGCTGTACCGGTCGGACCCGACGCGCATGCGATGAGGGGCCACTGTGCAGGCTGCGGGTACGCACCACATTATGCGCATAATATATATTATGTTAAATTATATAATATAAGTTAATCCAGAAGGTTAAGCGCCGAACCCGTGCCCGTCAGTGTGTTGTCGCCTCGTTGGACTGCGCCGCGGCGACCTGCGCCTTCACGCTCAGGTCCCCGGCCACCCAGGCATCCAGGATCGGCTGCAACGCGTCGAATGGCTGATACCCGATCGTCAACGCCGCCAACGTGTCGTCCTCGCGCAGCACGACCGTGGGAAACCCGGTGACGCCGGCCCGCTGACACCAGGCGAAATCTCCCATCGTCTCCTGCCGCGCGTCATCTGACTCGAACGCCGCGGTGAACGCAGCGCCGTCAATGCCCTCGGCCTCGGCATAGGCCACGAAGGTCTCCAGCGCCGTCGTGTCGGTGTCCTCGACGTAATAGCCCTTGTGGATGCGCTCGTAGAACGACAGCAGCGCCCCGGGCTTCAGGTTGCGCACGACCACGGTGGCGCGGCAGGCCGGTTCGGTGTCGAGCACGAAGCCATCGCGCACGAAGAACGCATAGTTGAACGGCTGGCCGGTGGCCGTGGCGACCTGTTCCCAATGGTGCTTGATCCGGGCCTTGTATTCGTCGCTCATGGGATCGGAATCGAAGGCGTGCAGGCCGCCGACGATGACGCGCAGCGGCGCGTGGTCGCGATAATCGGCCTCGATCCGCTGCAGCACGGGCGAAAACCCCCAGCACCACGAGCACATCGGGTCTCCGACGTAGATGATTTCCTTTTCCATGGCATGTGCGCCCTCCCGGGGCGTTCGTGCTTTCGCGGATCGGTGAAATGGCTGTCGGCCACCCTACCCCGGAACCGTGCCCGTGGCGAACCGGGGAGCGGCACATCACTCGGGAATGTCGAGCACCATGCCGTCGTATCCGGGCTCCACGCCTGCCGGCAGCATCGCGGCAAGCCGGGCATAGTCCACCCGGTGGCTCATATGGGTCAGCACCGTGTGGCGCGGGCCCAGGCGCTCGACCCATTCCAGGGTCTGGGCCACATGGCTGTGGGTCGGATGCGGGGCGACATTGAGGGCGTCGACGATCCACACTTCGACGCCTTCGAGGATCTCGAACGCCTCTTCGCTGAGGGTCTTGACGTCGGTGCAATAGGCGAACGGGCCGAATCGGAAGCCGAGCGACGTCATGTAGCCGTGTTCCTGCTCGAACGACCGGATTTCCATCCCGCCGACGTCGAAGCGATCCCCAATCCGGTGCGGCGTGATGCACGGGCGCCAGAATTGCGGCCCGCCCGGCGGGTACGGCTCGAACACGTACGGAAACCGACTCTCAAGGATTTCAATGGTTTGGGCGCTCGCGTACGCGTCGATCGCGCCGCCCAGCCGTATATTGAGCGCACGTATGTCGTCGATCCCGTTCACATGGTCGGCATGGGCGTGGGTGAACAGGATCGCGTCGATGTTCCAGATGTCGGCGTCGATCAGCTGCATGCGCAGGTCGGGCGAGGTGTCCACCAGCAGGGTCCGGCCGCCCCATTCGACGACGATCGAGGGCCGGCGGCGCCAGTTGCGCGGCTCGTTCCGGTCGATATCGGCCCAACCGTCGGGGCCCATCGCGGGCGTCCCGGAGGAGCTGCCGCACCCGAGAACCGTCACCTTCACTGGATCGCGGCCCTTTCGGCGCGGCTGAACAGCCGGAAGAAATTGTCGGTCGTCTGCGCCTCGATGTCGGCCCGCGTGACGCCGCGCACCTCGGCCAGCATGTCGGCGGTGTGGGCGACGAAGGCGGGCTCGTTGCGCTTGCCGCGGTTGGGAATCGGCGCGAGGAACGGGGCGTCTGTCTCCACCAGGACGCGGTCGGATGGCACGTCGCGTGCGATGTGGCGCAGATCCTCGGCGTTCTTGAAGGTAAGGATGCCGGAGAAGCTGATGTACATCCCCAGATCGAGCGCCGCCTCGGCCAGGCCTCGACCCGACGAGAAACAGTGCATCACCCCGGTAAACGCCCCCTGCTCCATCTCTGCGCGCAGGATCGCCGCCGTGTCGCCGTCGGCGTCGCGCGCGTGCACGATCAGCGGCAGCCCGGTCGCGCGCGCGGCCGCGATGTGGGCACGGAAGCTCGTGGCCTGGCGGTCGCGCGGGCTGCGGTCGTAATAGTAGTCGAGGCCGGTCTCGCCGATGCCCACGACCCTGGGGTGGGCGGCGAGTTCGATCAGCCGGTCGGGTGCCTCCTGCCCCTCCTCGCCCGCATGGTGCGGATGCACGCCGACGCTGCACCAGACGTTGGCGAACCGCTCGGCGACGGCGCGCACGCCCTCGAACCGGCTCAGATGGGTGGAAATCGTCACCATGGCACCCACGCCGGCCGCGCCGGCGCGCGCGACGATCTCGTCCGTCTCGTCGGCGAAGTCCTTGAAGTCGAGGTGGCAGTGGCTGTCGACCAGCATCAATCGGTCCCAGATTCCCCGTTCGCGCGGCTCAATCCGCCGGCGCCTCGTCGACGTATCGCGGAAAGACCGGGCTGGGCTTGGGCAGCGCGATGCCCGGCGTCAGCGCATGCGCGGGGCCGAGCCGGTCGAACCCGCGGGAATCCTCGCCGACGGCCAGCTGATCGAGCATCCTGGCCGCCGATTCCGGCATCACCGGCTGCACCAGGATCGCCAGATGGCGGATCGCCTCGGCCAGCACGTAGAGCACGGTCGCGTTGCGCGGAGGATCGCTCTTGCGCAGCTCCCACGGCGCCTGGGCGTCGACATAGCGGTTGGCGTCGCCCACGACCTGCCAGATGGCCTCGAGGCCCCGGTGAAACGCCTGGCGGCCGAATTCCTCGCGCGCGGCGGTGAGCGCGCCCCGCGCGGCCGCCAACAGCGTTTCGTCCTCGGCGGTGAAATCGCCGGGTTGCGGCACCTTCGCGTCGCAGTTCTTGGCGATCATCGACAGCACGCGCTGGGCCAAATTGCCCAGATCGTTGGCCAGGTCGCCGTTGATCCGCGCGACCATGGTCTCGTGGCTGATATAGCCGTCGTTGCCGAACGGCACCTCGCGCAACAGGTAGTAGCGCACCGGGTCGAGGCCGTACTGTTCGACCAGATCCTCGGGCCGCACCACGTTGCCCAGCGACTTCGACATCTTCTCGCCCCGGTTGAGCAGCCAGCCATGGGCGAAGACGCGCTTCGGCGGCTCCAGCCCGGCTGCCATCAGGAACGCCGGCCAGTAGACCGCGTGGAAGCGCAATATGTCCTTTCCGACCATGTGAAGATCGGCCGGCCAATATTTTGAAAAAATGTCGCTTTCTTCGTCGGGGTAACCGACGGCGGTGATGTAGTTCGTCAGCGCATCGAGCCACACATACATGATGTGGTCGGGGTCGTCGGGCACCGGAACGCCCCAGTTGAAGCTGGTGCGGCTGACCGACAGGTCCTTCAGGCCACCCGACACGAAGCTGACGACCTCGTTGCGGCGCGAGTCCGGACCGATGAAGTCGGGATTCTTTTCATAGAATTCCAGTAACTTGTCCTGCCATTTTGACAGATCGAAGAAATAGCTCGGTTCCTCGACCCACTCGACCTCGGCGCCCGACGGCGCCACCTTCTTGCCGGCCGCGTTCTCGCTCAGTTCGGATTCCGCATAGAACGCCTCGTCGCGCACCGCGTACCACCCCGAGTAGGTGCCCAGATAGATGTGGCCGTTGGCCGCGATCGCCTTCCAGATCGCCTGCGAGGCGGCGATGTGGCGGGGCTCGGTGGTGCGGATGAAGTCGTCGTGGGAATAGTTCATGTCGTCCGCCAGGCGGCGGAAGTTCTGGCTCACCTCGTCGGTGAAGGTCTGCGGGTCCTTGCCCGCGGCCTGCGCGGATTTCTCGACCTTCTGGCCGTGCTCGTCGGTACCCGTCAGGAAATGCACGTCGTGCCCATCGAGCCGCTGGAATCGGGCCAGCACGTCGCAGGCGAGCGTCGTGTAGGCGTGCCCGATATGCGGCCGGTCGTTCACGTAATAGATCGGCGTGGTCAGGTAATAGGGGCTGGGTGCCACGGGCGTTGGATCTCTGCGGGTTGATCGGGTTTCCAGCGCGTTCAGTCGGTCGGCGTCTGGTTGCGTTGCGCCTGCGCCTTGCGCTTCTCTTTTTCCTTCCAACCGAACCAGACCGCAAGCAGCAACGGCCACATCGCGATCAGCAGCACGTCGAAGGTGCCCTCCGGCAACATGGTGCGGCCCCGCGGCTCGAGGAAGAAATGCTCGATCATGCCGACGGCGAGAATGGCCCAGAGAAACCAGGTCATTGGCGTGAGATAGCGTACGAGTAAGTCCATACCGGTCTTCAGCTTGCCTGTCTGGCGGCGGCGGATAGCTCGAAAAACGTATTCAGAACGACCTGTTTGCGGTCGAGATTCACGCTGTCCGAACGCTCGGCCAGCTCGCGCACCTTCTCCCACGCCGCGATCCACGGCTCAACCCCGCGGCGCGGCGCGGATTCGGACATCGATGTCGCACCCTCACGGATGCGGCGCAAGAGCCACCAGTTCAGAATTTCGAGAAACGTCCGGTACGACGCCTCGCCCGCCGCCGGCGCGAAGCGGTCGGATGCGGCGTGCAGCGCCTCGCTGTCGATCTCGGGCAGCCGGCCCACCAGCGCCTGCAGCTCGTGGTACAGCTCGAGCCCGCCGGCCTGGGCGAGGTTGAACGCCCGCCCCGGCGAGCCCTCCGCGATGTCCGAGATCACCGCCAGGTCTTCGGGCGTCAGCGCCGGATTGGTGCGCACCAGCACCTCGGCGACCTGGGCATCGGCCAGCGGGCGCAGCGCCAGCGACCGGCAGCGCGACCGGATCGTCGGCAGCAGGCGCGACGGTGCGTGGGCGACAAGCAGGATCAGCGTGCGCACCGGCGGCTCTTCGAGCACCTTCAAGAGCGCATTCTGGGCGTTGACGTTCATCTCGTCGGCCGCGTCGACGATGACGCAGCGCCATTCGCTGGCCGCCGCGGTGTGGTGCAGGAACGTGCCCGCGTCGCGTACGTCCTCGACGCTGATCTCGGTGCGAAACCGGTAGGGCGAGCGCTTCGTGTAGCTGCGGCGCACCAGGCGGCAGTCGGGATGCGCGCCCGCGATCAGCCGCCGCACGTCGGGATTCCCGGGGTCGGTCTCGATGTCGCCCGCCGAGAGGGCGGCACTGCCGCCGGACAGGGCCAGGCGCGCGAACCGCCATGCCAGGGTCGCCTTGCCGATGCCCTGGGGCCCGGAAATCAGCCACGCATGGGCCATGCGGCGGCCCTGCCAGGCTTCTGCGAGGGTTGCGCGCGCGGCTTCGTGGCCGACGAGCGGCGCGGTCTCGACGCGCGGCCGCTCGATCCGGTCGATCAGCTCGTCGCTCATGCCGCACCCGCGAGGTCTTCTGCGAGGCGCGTGCGGACCTCCTGCCAGATCGCGTCTGACACCGCCTCGATTTCGCCCGTCGCATCGACGATCGCGCAGCGTCCGGGCTCCTGCGCGGCGATGTCGCGGAATCCCGCGCGCAGCCGCTCGTGAAACGCCATGCCCATGCGCTCGAACCGGTCCTCGGCCGCCCGCGTACCCGCAGCGGCCTCGGCGTTGCGCGCACCGGCCCGGGAAAGCCCTGTCTCGACCGGCATGTCGAGAATCAGGGTCAGGTCGGGGCCGTCGCCGCCGACCACGGCGTCGTACAGCCCGGCGATGAAGGTTTGCGAGACCCCATGCCCATACCCCTGGTAGGCCAGGGTCGAGTCCGCGAACCGGTCGCACAGCACCCATTCGCCGCGTGCCAGCGCGGGATTGATCGTCTGTGTCAGGTGCTGGCGCCGCGCCGCATACATCAGCAGGGTCTCGCTGATCGGATCCCACTTGTCGGTCGCGCCCGAGACGAGCAGCGCGCGTATCGAATCCGCACCGGGTGCGCCGCCCGGCTCGCGCGTGGTGAGGACGGAGATTCCACACGCGCGCAGCCTGTCGGCGAGGCGGGCGATCTGGGTGGTCTTTCCGGCCCCCTCGCCGCCTTCGAGCGTGATGAACCTGCCGCGAATCGTCATGCGGCAGGTGTCACATGCGGTGCCATTGCCGTCAACAGCGTGCCGTCTGCTGCCCGGCGTCAGCCGCCAGAGGACGAGCCGAAGATGATGAAATTGATGGCGCTGGTGATTCGGCCGAAGAAATCGAGCTGGCCGACGCTGCGTGCGGTCTTGAGCGGCCGGCTGATCGGCTCGATATTGGGCGCGCTGACTTCCAGCCGGGCCACCGTGACGCCCGCCTCGATCGGTGCGGGGATCGGGCTTTCGTAGGTGACCTTTACCTGCATGCCGCGGCGCGAGGATTTGGGGATGGTGATGGTCAGCGCATCCTCGATGACCAGCGGCACGGTCGCGGCAGACCCGAGCCACACCTTCGCCTCCTCCACCGTCTCGTTGGCCGAGAACAGCGGATAATTGTCGAACACGCGGAAGCCCCAGTCGATCAGGCGCTCGGATTCCGAACTGCGCGCGCGCACGCTGTCGAGACCGTTGATGACCATGACGAGCCGGCGGTCGCCGCGCACCGCCGATGCGGTCAGGCCGAAGCCCGAGACCTCGGTGTGGCCGGTCTTGAGCCCGTCCGCGCCGAGCGCCTTGTAGAGCAGCGGGTTGCGGTTGCCCTGGGTGATCGGCTTGCCGTCGAGGCTCTTGCCATAGGTGAACTCAAGCTCGGAATAGATGCTGTAGAACTCCGGATACTCGCGGATCAGGAAGGTGGCCAGGCGCGCCATGTCGCGCGCGGTCGTGGCGTGCTGCGGGTCGGGCCAGCCCGTCGCATTGCGGAACTGCGACGCCTCCAGCCCGATCTGGCGCGCTCGCTCGGTCATGCGCTCGGCGAACGCCTCCTCGCTTCCCGCGATCCCTTCCGCCAGCACGATCGAGGCATCGTTGCCCGACTGCACGATGACGCCGCGCAACAAATCGTTGATGGTCACCTCGTCGTCGACATGCACGAACATCTTCGAGCCGCCCATGCGCCACGCCTTTTCCGAGACGCGGAAGGTGCTGTCCATCTGCAGGCGCCCGGCGCGCAGCTCGTCGAACACGAGCAGGGTCGTCATGATCTTGCTCATCGACGCCGGGAACATGGGTGAATCCGCATCCTTCTCGAACAGGACGGCACCGGTGTCGAAATCCAGGAGGATCGCCTGGCGGGCCTCGGTCTGGAACGTCAGCGGCGCGGCCAGGACGGGCGCGGCACCGGCCATGGCGCCGATCGCCAGCGCGGCAGCGAAACGGAGACTTCGGAGCGTGCGAACAAACATCGTTGGCCTAGCGGTCACGGGTTCAGGAAACGTGCGCAACGCGATTATACCGGCAAATGCGACGGAAAAATGTCGTCGGCGCCATTCCGGCCTACTCGACGACAAGGCGCGCTTCGGAAACGCCTGCGTCGACCACGCGGGTCAGGGTTACGTCCGCCACCTCGACGGTGTCGAGCGGGCCGATGCGCACGCGGTAGATTTCGGTGCCAGAAACGGCGAACCGGCTGATCTGCGTCGGTCCCATCTCGTAGAGGCGGTCGCGCATGCGCAGCGCGTTTTCCAGATTCGAAAACGCGCCGGCCTGGACATAGATGCCGGTCGGAGACACCGGCAGCACGTCGACGTCGGCGCTCAGCTTCGGCGCCTCGGACCGCCCCAGCGATTCGGTCTGCACCGGCTCGCGGGCGGCCGAGCCGGCGGGCGGTTCTTCGGTGGGCGGTGGCGCCGCCGCGCGGTTCGTTGCGGGAAGCGGCTGCGAGACGACATCCGCACGCGGCGATGCGGCGACCTGGAACTGGGCGTCGCCGCCGTTCAGGGCGGCAACCTTGAGCTGGCGGCTCTCGTCGGGAAGGATGTCGACCCGCACCTTCGCGGTTCCCTTGCGCTCGAAGCCGAGAAGCTGCGCGCCCCGCCGCGACACGTCGATGATGCGCCCGCGTGCGAACGGGCCGCGGTCGTTGATGCGCAGGACGATCGAGCGCCCGTTCTCGAGGTTGGTCACCCGCACGGCGCTGGGCATCGGCAGCGTCCGGTGCGCCGCGGTCAGGTCGTTCTGGTCGTAATCCTCGCCATTGGCCGTCTTCTTGCCGTGGAAGTTCGGCCCGTACCAAGAGGCGATACCGGTCTCGGTGTATTCGTAATCCTCGGCCGGATAATACCAGGTGCCCTTGATCTGGTAGGGCTTGCCGACCTTGTAGTCGCCGAGTTGCGCCGTCCCGGTGTCGCTTCCGCGCACCTGCTTGGCCGTGTGGACCAGGAACTCGGTCTCGGCGCACGCGGTCAGCGCGACACAGCCGATCACCGCGAGTCCGGCGGCGCGCAGACGGCTCTTCGCCCCTCTGCCCGACGCCCGTCTGGTGTGCGCACCCAACATGAAACGCTTCTACCCTACCGCCCCGCGATTCGGTCCGATAGTTGCCCGACGGCCATCGCGAAGTAATGCGAGCGGTTCCAGCGCAGGATCGCGCGGTAATTGTCGTAGACGACGAAGGCCGGACCGCCCGTGCCGCCCGGCAGGATGACGGATGCCGGTATCTCGCGGTCCGGCAGGTCGGTGCCGTCGGTGCGGCGCACGCCGAGCGCCTGCCACTCGCCGAGCGGCTTGACGATGTCGAGCGAGGCCAGCGCGGCATCGAACCCCTCGGGCAGCCGCACTGCGCGGCCCCAGGTGATGTCGTCGCGCCAGCCGACCCGCTTGAGGTAGTTGGCGGCCGATGCGAACACGTCGGCGGTGGTGTTCCAGATGTCCTTGGCGCCGTCGCCGTCATGGTCGTGGGCGAAGTTGAGGAAGCTCGACGGCATGAACTGGCTCTGCCCCATGGCGCCGGCCCAGCTGCCCTTCATCTCGGCCGGGTCGATGTGCCCCTCCTCGACGATGCGCAGGGCGTTGAGCAACTCGCGGCGGAAATAGGTGCTGCGGCGCCCGTCATAGGCCAGGGTGGCAAGCGCACCGATCACCGAGAACCCGCCGGTGAACTGGCCGAAATTCGTCTCGATTCCCCACAGCGCCACGATGAAGCGCGGCTGCACGCCGAATTCCTCGCCCACCTTCTCGAGCAATTCGCGGTGTTCGGCATAGCGGGCGCGGCCGTTGGCGATGCGGATCTGGCTGACGATGCGGGTGACGTACTGATCGAAGGTCAGCGTCGATTCCGGCTGGCTGCGGTCGAGCTCGATGACGCGCGGGATCGGTTCGATGCCGACAAGGCTGCGGTCGAGGGTCGCGGCACTGATCCCCTTCTCCAGCGCCTCGACGCGCAACTCCGCAAGCCAGTTGTCGAAGGATTGCTGGCTCTGGGCAAGCGCGCCCGTCGATACCAGGGTCAGGGCGGCCAGGGAAAGCGCCACCAGGATCGTTCGGGTCATGGTTGGTCGGTTCGTCATCGGCATCGCAGCCTTGGCGTGCCACAGGCGCGTCGCGTCGGGCAATCGCTATGATGCTCGCCCCCTGATCCGGGCCGAATGGGCGCCTAGCAGTACGCCCCCCGGCTAACGCCTCTGAACCAGGTCGACACGTCGACCGTGTTGTGGGTGCGAACGGTTCCGGTGCAGCTCTCGTATCCGAGAATGGTGACGCTGTAGGTGCCGCCCTTGCCGGGGCGCGCGCGGTGGCACTTCACGGGAATGTCGCGCCAGGTGGAGGGGCAGAACACACCGCAAGTCAGGGTGACGGTCATCGGCCGCCCTTTGCCATCGCGCAACCGCCGGTAATGGTAATGGAACGGCCCCCCTTCACGCGCGTAGTGATGCTGGTGGGTGTGGTTGTTGAACTCCGAGGCCCGGGCCGGCCCGCCCTGCAAACCGGTCGCGATGGAGAGGGTGACCAGGGCAATTGCCGCTCGCCCTCTCCCGACTTCGCCGTCACGGCCAGCGAAGGCGTATCGATCGTCGGCTTGCCGCTCGCGGGCGGCCGGGGCATCGGACAGGATGCGAGCGAAGGGGCGCTCGCGCTCGGCGGGCGCAACCCCGAGGTGCTGGTCGCACGCGAATTTATGTACCGGGCCTGCGAGCTGGCACTGAACATCAACGCGGATGCGAAGACGACCCGCGACATCTATAGAAGTTCCTGCAGGCGATCAAAGACATCGCCCAATCCCAAACTGGTACCGGCACCGCGGCCCTCGCCGGTGTGCCGGCGGATGCGTGCTTGCCGGCCGCGAAATCACCGGCGGCCTCCGGCAACGCCGACAGCGACGGGGATGATGACGGCGACGGGGATGCCGACGGGGGCGATGGCTCGGGAAACGGCTCGGGCAATGGCGACGGTCCGCAGGGCGGCGACGGGAATTACCGCTAGGAAGACAGCCTCCCGACGTCATCGTCACCGGAGCACCCGGACGCAGCGAAGCCGACAGCCTGAGGGCTGCGGCCTTCATTGCCTGATTGCGGGTCGTTTGCCGTGACGTGCGGCTCCGCTCCGGCTATGTATGGCGCCCCGGCAAGCGGATACAAATCATGCGCCTCGGCTTCTTCACCCAACCTGTCCATCCCATCACGCGCGACTATCGCGAGGTCCTGCGCGAGGACCAGGCGGCGATCGTCCTGGCCGACGAGCTCGGCTATTGCGAGGCCTTCGTCGGCGAGCACATGACCGACCTGGCCGAGCCGATCACCAACTGCCTGGTGTTCCTGGCGACGCTCATCGACAAGACGAAGCAGATCAAGCTGGGCAGCGGCGTGGTCAACCTGCCGAGTTATCACCCGGTGCATGTGGCGGCCCATATCGCCATGATCGACCATTTGCTCGACGGGCGCTTCCTGTTCGGGATCGGGCCGGGCGGCCTGCCGTCGGACATCGAGGTGTTCGGCAACATGGACCTCGACAAGAACGAGAAGATGGTCGAGGCGATCGACCAGATCCTGGCGATCTGGTCCGGCGAGGCGCCCTACAACATCGAGGGCAAGCACTTCCGCACCTCGACCGAGCGGACCTTCTTTCCCGAGATCGGCCAGGGCATGATCCCCAAGCCGCTGCAAAGGCCCCACCCGCCGATCTACTTCACCGCGCTGGCCCCCTACTCCAAGGGCATCACGGCGGCGGCCGAGCGCGGCTGGCGCGGCATCTCGTCGAACTACGTCCAGGCCCACTGGGTGGCGACCCACCTGCCGAAATTCACCGAGGGTCAGCGCAACGCCGGCCTGCCCGAGAATCCGTCGCAATGGACTGTCGCGAAGTCCATCTTCGTCGCCGACGATTCCGGCACCGCCATCCGCTATGCCCGCGACGAGCACGGGCCCTACGGCTTCTATTTCTCGAACCTGATGAAGAAGGTCTCGCGCGGGCGCGGCGCCCAGGGGCTCGCCCTGTTCAAGGCGCATCCCGGCCAGCCCGACGAGGAGGTCTCGGTCCGCCATTCGCTCAACACCCAGGTCATCGCCGGCGGGGTCGACGAGGTGGTCGCACAGATCCTCGAACTGCGCGAAATCATCGGGCCGTTCGGGACCCTGTTCTACACCGGCCACGACTGGGCCGACGTGCCGCTGGCGCGGCGCTCCATGGAACTGATGGCCCACGAGGTCATGCCCCGGGTCAACAAGGCGCTCGGTGAAAGCGCCGCCGCCGAATGAGGAGAGTTACCGATGCCGCTCTATGACGGACCCGTCGTCGATTCCCACCACCACATCTTCTGGGACCTCGACAAGAACTACCCGTGGATGCACCGGCCGATGCGGCCGATGATCTTCGGCGACGACTGGTCGGCGCTGAAGCAGCCCTATTCCGTCCACGACCTGAAGGCGGATTTCGCGACCCACGACGTCGTCGCCTCGGTCCATGTGCAGGCGAACTTCGACATCAACCGGCCCGTCGACGAGACCAAGGGGCTGCAGGAGATGGCCGATGCGGAGGGCTTCCCGTCGGGCATCGTCGGTCATGCCGACCTGACCGACCCAAACCTGGAGCGGGTGATCGCGGGCCATCGCGAACACGCCAACACGCGCGGCATCCGCCAGCAGGTCTACTGGCATCCGACCAATCCGTATTGGCGGTTCGTGGAGCGCGACGATTTCTGCATGTCGACGAGCTTCCGGCGCGGCCTGTCCGTCCTGTCGGACAACGACCTGACCTTCGACTTCCAGGGATTCGCCAACCAGTTCGTCGACCTGGCGATGCTGGCGCGGGAAAACGCCAACCTGTCCATCTGCCTGGTCCATGCCGGCATGCTGACGGCGACCGACGCCCCCACGGTGTCGGCATGGCGCGAGGCGCTGGAGGTGCTGGTGCCGTGCGAGAACGTGTTCATCAAGGTCTCGGGCCTGAACACCTTCACCCGCACCCTCGACGAGACGATCATGGACATCGCCGCCAACACCGCGATCGACATGTTCGGCGTGGACCGCTGCTTCTTCGGCTCGAACTATCCGGTCGAGCGCATGTGGTGCCGGTTCGAGGACTATGTCGCGGTGCAGAAGAAGGTGCTGGCGCACCGCTCGGCGGAAGAGAACCGCAAGTTCTTCCACGACACGGCCCGCGCCTTCTACAAGGTCTGACCGGCGCACACGTCTCGAGGGCAAGCGGATCGCCATCGGGCCGGATTTCACGTAGAATTCATGTGAATTCGAGCCCCGGGGAACGCCGATGATCTTCCGCCAGCTCTTCGACAGCGAGTCGAGCACCTACACCTACCTGCTGGCCAGCCGGCGCGGCGGCGAGGCGCTGATCGTCGACCCGGTCCTCGACAAGGTGGAGCGCTATCTGCAGCTCCTCGATGAGCTCGACCTCAAGCTGGTCAAGGCGGTCGACACGCACGTCCATGCCGACCACATCACCGGGCTCGGGGCGCTGCGCGACCGCACGAGATGCATCACCGTGATGGGCGAGTGGAGCGGCGTCGACGTGGTCTCGGTGCGCGTGGCCGAGGGCGACACGATCGACGTCGAGGGGCTCGGCCTGCAGGTGATCTATACGCCCGGCCACACCGACGATTCCTATTCCTTCCTGATGGACGACCGCGTGTTCACCGGCGACACGCTTCTGATCCGCGGCACCGGGCGCACCGACTTCCAGAACGGCAGCGCCGCGGCGCAGTACGATTCGATCTTCAACAAGCTGCTGCGCCTGCCCGACGACACGCTGGTCTACCCGGCCCACGACTACAAGGGCGACACGGTCTCCACCATCGGCGAGGAACGCGCCTACAACCCCCGCCTGCAGGTGGAGAGCGAGGCCCAGTACATCGAGATCATGCACAATCTGAACCTGGCCAACCCGAAGATGATGGACGTGGCCGTGCCCGCGAACCTGAAGATCGGATTGAAGCAGGAGGAGATCGCGCGCATGGGCCTGGCGCTCGACTGCGGTGCCGGGATCGCGCGGGTCGGCGACCCGTCCATCATCCTGGTCGATTTGCGCGACGATTCCGAGCGCAAGAAGAACGGCGTCATCCCCGGCTCGGTGCACGCCCCCTATCCCGACCTAGACGAGAACGTGAACCCCGGCGGGATGCTGTTCGAGCTGGCCCGCGCCTCGGGCAAGCAGCTGGTCTTCTATTGCGCCTATGGCGAACGCTCGGCGATGGCGGTCGAGGCGGCGCTCGGCGCGGGAATCGAGAATCCCTGCCACCTGGCCGGCGGGATCGACGCCTGGAAGTCGGCCGGCGGACCGCTGGCCTAGCCGCGCCCGACATCGTCACGGAACCGTTCGAACACCAGCGCGTCCTTGCCCGCGAGGAACCGGTCCGCAACGTGGCGGAACCCGCACTTCTCCAGCACCCGGATCGAGGCCGTGTTCTCGCGCTCGACGGCGGCGATCAGCCGGTCGAGGCCCAACGGGCCGAAGGCGTGTCCGACGGCGGTCGTCCCGGCCTCGGTGGCGTAGCCCCGGCCCCAACGGTCGCGGCGCAGCCGGTAGGCGAGCTCGATCCCGTCGAGCCCGTGGCCGAACGGCGCCAGCCCGCACATGCCGATCACCCGGCCGCCGGCGCCCACGCCTGGCTCCGTCACCGCCCAGAACGCGTAACCCAGCCGTTCCTGCCGGGCGATGTTCGCCTCGATTAAATCCTCGGTCTCGCGCCGCGAGGGGTGCGGGCCGTTGAGGCTGAAGCGCATCACCGCGGGGTCGCCCATGAACGCGAACACGGCCGAGGCATCGCCGGGCACGAACGGCCGCAGCGTCAGGTGGGCGGACGTCAGCGGTTGCATCGGATAAATCCTTCGGCCTTCATGGGGCCAGTATAGGAAAGGATCTGCGCAATGGGACGTGTCGACGGCAAGGTCGCCCTGGTGACGGGCGGCGCATCGGGGATCGGGCGGGCGTCGGCCATGATGCTGGCGCGCGAGGGCGCGCGGGTGGCGGTGTCCGACATCAATCTGGACGGCGCGCGGGCCGTGGCCGAGGAGATCGGCGGTGCCGCCATCGCCATCGACCACGACGTGACCCGCGAGGACGCCTGGACCATGGCGCTGGGCACGGTGACGGCGGCGCTCGGCGGTCTGCATGTGCTGGTCAACAGCGCCGGCGCGGCGATCACCGGCACGGTCGAGGAGACCTCGCTGGAGGACTGGCGCAGGCTGCATGCGCTCGACCTCGATTCCGTGTTTCTCGGCTGCAAGCACGCGATCGGCCCGATCGCGGCGTCGGGCGGCGGCTCGATCGTCAACATCTCGTCGATCTCGGGCATCGTCGCCGGGCACAATCTGGCGGCCTACAACTCGGCCAAGGCGGGGGTCCGGCACCTGACCAAGTCGGTTGCCCTGCACTGCGCGCGCCAGGGCAACGGCGTGCGCTGCAACTCGGTACATCCGGCCTTCGTCGACACGCCGATCCTCGACGGCATCCTGCGCCGCGGCACCCGCGAGGAGGGGCTGGAGCGCCTCGCCGCCCAGATTCCGCTCGGCATCGTGGGCGCGCCCGACGACGTGGCCTGGGCGGTGCTCTATCTGGCGTCGGACGAATCCCGCTTCATGACCGGCTCCGAGCTGGTCATCGACGGCGGCGTCTCGGCCATGTAGCCCAACGAAGGGGCGCTTGCCCCCTCTCCCGCGGCCCGACACAATGCGGGCAACAAATGAGGGGGAGCGTGCGGCCATGGCCACCGAACACAGACTGGAATCGAAGCCCGAGAATTTGCGCTGGGGCGCGTTTTCCGCCGACTTTAAGGCCGTGCTGGAGGTCGATCCGGGCGACACGGTGGTCGTCGAGACCATCTCGGGCGGCAACGAGCAGGTGCCCCCGGAGCGCCAGGGCAAGCTCCTGCCCGACCACGCCGACTTCATCGCCAACAACAAGCCGATCCTGCCCGGTCACATCATGACCGGGCCCATCGCGGTGCGCGGCGCGGAGCCGGGCGACGTGCTGGAGGTGCGGATCAAGGACGTGCGGCTGCGCCAGGACTGGGCGTGGAACATGATCATGCCGCTGAAGGGCTCGCTGCCCGAGGATTTCCCCAACAAGCGCGTGCTCGACCTGCCGCTCGACCGGGGCGCGAACGAGCTCAGCCTGCCCTGGGGCGTCACCCTGCCCTGCAACCCCTTCTTCGGGGTCATGGGCGTCGCGCCGCCGGCCGCATGGGGCACCATCACCTCGATCGTGCCCCAACCCCATGGCGGCAATCTCGATATCAAGGAATTGACTTCCGGTTCAACGCTTTACCTGCCGGTGTTCAACGAGGGCGGGAATTTCCAATGCGGCGACGGCCACGCGCTGCAGGGCGACGGCGAGAGCTGCCTGTCGGCGGCCGAGACCGCGCTGATCGGCACCTTCGAGTTCCACGTCCGCAAGGAACTCGGCTGGAAGCTGCCGCGGGCCGAGACCGACGCCCACTACATCACCATCGGCATTGACCAGGACCTAGACGACGCGGCCAAGCAGGCGCTGCGCGAGATGATCCTCCTGATCACCGAGCGCACCAACCTGTCGCGCGAGGACGCCTATTCGCTGATCAGCCTGGCCGGCGACGTGCACGTCTCCCAGCTCGTCAACGTCAACAAGGGCTGCCACGTCATGCTGCCCAAGGCGGCGCTGCACGGCGCCGGCGCGGCGGCGAGCAAGCGGCTCTAGCGGGCGCGCGCTCGGGAAACGCACCATGCAATATGTCGAATATGGCGGCATGCGCGTTCCGGCGCTGGGCCTCGGCACCTACCCGATGCAGGGCGCGCCGTGCACGAACGCCGTGCTGTGGGCGCTGGAGGCCGGCTATCGCCACATCGACACCGCCCAGCTCTACGGCAACGAGGCCGATGTGGGCCGGGCGCTCGCGGAATGCGGGCTGCCGCGCGCCGACATCTTCCTGACCACCAAGTGCGGCGTGTTCGACGCCACGCCCGAGGCGGTGCTGGCCGAGCTGGACGATAGCCTAGAGAAGCTGCAGACCGATTACGTGGATCTGTGGATGTTCCACTGGCCCAACCGCGACACCCCGCTGGCCGAGACCCTGGCCGCCCTGGCCGAGGCCCGCGCGGCGGGCAAGGCGCGCAGCCTGGGGGTCGGCAACTTCACGGTGGCGCTGCTGCACCAGGCGGTGGAGGTCTGCGGCGAGGACCTGTTCACCAACCAGTTCGAGAGCCACCCCCTGCTCCGCCAGCCCCGGGTCGAGGCGGCGACCCGCGCCCACGGCCTCGCCGTGACGGCCCATTCGCCGCTCGGGCGCGGCAAGGTGCCCGGCAACCCGGTGCTGGAGGGGATCGGCGCGAAGTACGGCAAGTCGGCGGTGCAGGTGGCGATCCGCTGGCAGCTCGACAAGCCCGACACGATGCTGGTGCCCAAATCCACGCGGCGCGAAGGCATCGCGGCGAACATCGACGTGTTCGACTTCACCCTGGACGACGAAGACCGCGCGGCGATCGAGGGCCTGCCCAACGGCCAGCGCGGCTCCGACCCGCCCTTCGCGCCCGACTGGGACCCCGTCTGAGGAGAACCGAAATGACCGACCGCCTAAAGGACAAGGTGGCGCTGGTGACCGGCGCCGGCGCGATCGGCCCCGGCTGGGGCAATGGCAAGGCGACGGCAGTCGCATTTGCGCGCGAGGGAGCCCGGGTGTTCTGCGCCGACATCAACCCCGACGCCGCGCAGGAAACGGCCGACATCATCCGTGGCGAAGGCGGCACGGCCGAGGTCTACGAGGTCGACGTCACCAGCACCGAACAGGTGAGCGCCATGGTCGATGCCTGCCGCGGTGCGTGCGGCGGGCGCATCGACGTGCTGCACAACAATGTCGGCATCGTCGCGCCGGGCGGCGCGGTGGAGCAGACCGAGGAGGACTGGGACCGGGTCGTCGCGGTGAACCTGAAATCCATGTTCCTGACCTGCAAGCAGGTCATCCCGATCATGCAGGAACAGGGCGGCGGCGCGATCATCAACCTCTCGTCGATCTCGACCCTGCGCTACATGGGCATCAACTACGTATCGTACCCGACGACCAAGGCCGCGATCAGCCAGTTCACCAAGGTGACGGCGGCGCAGTACGGGCCGTGGAACATCCGGGTGAACGCGATCCTGCCCGGCTTCAACCGCACGCCGATGGTCGAGAACGCCGTGGTCGACATGATCCGGCGCGGCACCAACGCCGAGATGACCGTGGAAAAATACCTGGCCTGGCGCGAGGCGAAGATCCCGCTGCGCCGCTGGGGCGACGGCTGGGACATCGCCAACGCCGCGGTGTTCCTGGCCTCGGACGAGGCGAGCTACGTGACCGGGCTGGAACTGGTGGTCGACGGCGGGGCTAGCCTGGTGCTTGATTAGCATCCAGCCCTACCCCGCCAACGCCTCTCACCCTCATACCCCGTCAGCTCGTCCAGCGCCGGCTTCACCTCTTCCATGAACAGCCGCAAATTCTCGATCACGCTGTCCTTCGGCTGCTGGGCGTAGTGGTAGATCAGGATCACGTACTCCGCCGGCAGGTACTTCCACTGGGCGACGAACTGGTCCCTCACCTCGCTGGCCGAGCCCGGCATGAACAGGCCGGTCTGGACCATCGGGTCGACCAGATCCTCGAGCGGCGTGTCGGGCGTCACGTTCGCGGCCTCGCGGAAGGCGGCGGGCAGGAAGTTCTCGTAGAAATGCTTGAAGATCATGCCGTCATAGGCCGCGACCTGCGCGCGGGCATCCGCCATGTTGTCGGCGATGCGCGGCATGCGCACGATGGCCTGGTTCTGGCCCAGCGCGAACTCGCGGCCGGCGCGCCTCGCGGCGTCCACGTATGACGGGCCGTAGTCGGCGATCTTGTCGCTGTGGGAGAAATAGGCCGGGATGAAGCCGTGCCTGCCGGCATATTCCACCGTCTCCTGGCTGGCGTTGGACGCGATGAACACCGGCGGGTGCGGCTGGGTGTAGGGCGCCGGCACGACCGAGACCCGGCGCACCTCGCCCTCGGGCCCGATCTCGTCATGGGCGCCCAGCTTCTCGGTCCACGGCGCCATGAACCAGTCGCGCAGGCCGGTGTCGTGGGGGTAGGGGATCTGCCAGCGGTCCGAATTGTGCTCGATGCTCTCCTGCGTCCAGGCCTTGAGCACGATCTCGACGGCTTCCTCGAAGATCTCGCGGTTCAGCCGGTCGCCGGCGCTGCCGTCGGACAGGGTGGCCTGCGCGCCCGTGTGCTGGCCGAACACGTCGGTCCAGCGCGACTGGAAGCCGCGCGAGAAGCCCACGAAGCACCGCCCCTCGGTCAGATGGTCGAGCATCGCGGTCTCTTCGGCCACGCGGACGGGGTTGTGGGTGGTCATCACATAGCCGAGCTGGCCGACGCGGATGTTCCGGGTCCGCGCGCCCCAGAAGGCGTTCATCACGCCGGGCGACGGGCTGACCTCGTAGCCCTCGGAGTGGAAGTGGTGCTCGATCGCCGTCACGCCCCACAGGCCGAGCCGGTCGGCCTCCTCGACGATGTCGCACCAGCCGCGCAGGGTCTGCTGGAACAGGGCGGCGTTCCGCCCGATCGGGCGCAGCTCCATGCGCTCGGCCTCGGTGGCGGCCGGTATCACCGGATACATCTGGACGATGACCTTGACCATGGATTCCCCCTGTGAGTCTGTCCGCGCCGTTTATGGCCGAGTGCGCCTGTCCTGTCATCCGGGGCGGTCGCCCGAGGCCTGTTCCCCAGGGTACTCCGCGGGGCGTGTCGTGCAGGCGACGCATTCGAGGCGGCCGGCCTTCAGGGATGATTAACCATTGTTCGCGATGATGGCGGCGAACAGGTCTCTATCAGGGCGAACCATGGCGACGCGCATTATCGGTATGAAAAAGGACGAGCGTCGGCGCGACCGGCGCCGCGACATCGTCATCGGAAGCACCCTCGACGGGATCGAGATCGACGTGCGCGACGTGAGCCTGTCGGGATTCGGCGCATCGGGCGTGAAGAAGCGCAAGGACGCCACCTTCTGGCCCGTCGAGGGCCAGCGATCCGAGCTGCGCTTCACCGACTACAAGGGCCGCGAGGTGCTGATCCTCGTCGAGATCACCTACGTCTCGACGGAGGCCGGCCGGTTCAGCGGCAGGTTCTACGAACTTCCGGGCAAGGCCTTCGACGTGATCCAGGATCTCGTCATGCTGCGCGACCTGCGCGCGAGCCAGGCCGGCTAGCCCACCCGCCCGCTAGCGCATCGCGCGCGCCGCCTGGCGTTCGCGCCAGGTCAGCCAGGTCGACGATCCGAAGATCACGACGCCCCCGATCCATGTGTAGACGTCGGGAATCTCGCTGAAGATCGCGAGCCCGATCAGCGTGCCCCAGACCAGCCGCAAGAAGTCGATCGGCATGACGACGCTAGTGCTGGCGATCTTGAGCGCCTGGGCGAGCGCCAGCTGCGCGCCCGCACCCAGGATGCCCGCCGCGGCGAGCCAGGCCAGGTCGGAGACGGTCGGCGGCGTCCACACCGGGATCGCTGGGATCAGCGCCAGCGGCGCCATCATCAGCGCCATCCAGGCCGTGATCGTCGAGCTCGATTCCGTGCGGCTGAGAATCTTGATGATCACCAGCACCGCGCCCCATATGACGGCCGCGCCGACCAGCACCAGCGCGCCGAAGTCGAGCGCCGCCGGGTCGGGGCGAACGATGATCACCATGCCCGCGAAACCGGTGCCCAGCGCGATCCAGCGCCGCGCCGTGAAGCCCTCGCGCAGGAAGATCGCGGCCAGCAGCACGGCGAACAGCGGCGCCATGAAGGTCGTCGCGCTGGTCAGCGCCAGCGGCGCCAGGGTCAGCCCCACATAGAACAGCAGCATCGACGACAGGTGCAGCACCGCGCGCACGAACATCAGCCCGTGGCGCCGCGTGCGCAGCACCCCGGCCCCGCTGCGCATCACCAGCGGCAGAATGATCGGCAGGGTGAACAGGTTGTAGAAGAACGCCACCTCGAAGGCGTGCATCTCGGTCTCCGCCACGTGGCGGATCATCGCGTGGGTCGAGACGGCGACGGCTGTCTGCGCCACCATCCAGGCGATGCCGATGACGTTGGGATGAAGCGGGCCGAGGGCCGGCGGGGCGGGTGTGGTCACACGTGCGATCCGTCGCGGGGTCGACGGAACATACAGTTTCGCCGCGCGTCACGCGACGCCCCGTTTCGACGGCGGCGGCCCGCGCCTAGAAGAACACGAATGCCCGCGTCTCGATGCTCTCGCGCGGTGGTGCACCGGCCGGCGCGCCGGGATCGGTGAAGGCCGTGTGCACGGCATAGCGCGCCCGGCCGTCGGTGGCGGAATCGTAGGTCTTGAGCAGCAGCGCCTCGTCGGCGCGCATGTGCGGGTACCAGTACCAGCGATGTGCCGGGTTGAAGACCACCTGCTGCACCTCGCCGACCCGGTCCTTAGCGTGGCGCTCGACGGTGATGATCTCCGCCTCGCCCGTGCTGCGCGCGTCGCACAGGGCCATCGGCGCGGTCTCGACCGGCCTGCCGTTGGACGAGCGCCAGACATTGACGATGGCGAAGCGGCGCAACAGCAGACCCGCGGCCTCGTCGGGCAGGATTTCGCGCAGGCGCTTCTCGGCCGAAAACGCGGTGTAGTCGTTGTGGATGACGCCGGCGGGTTCGCGCACCACCTTCGCCGCGCGCAGTCCCTTGGAATCCGCACGCCGCGTGTGGTCGAAGACGTGGACCCGGCGTGCCCCGGTCTCGCGTTTGAGCAGGTCGATCACCTCGGGCTCCCAGACGTCGGCGACCTGGCCGTCGTCGTAGAAATCGGTTACCGCCGTCGGCTGGGCGACCAGTTCGAAGCCGGCCCCGTCGAGGGTGAAGTCGCCGGCGTTGGGCCGTGCGTCGACGATCTCGACCTCGCGGTCCTCGTAGCGTCCGGCCCAGACCGAGTTGTCGCGGCCCGCCTCCGACGGCACATAGACCAGCCGGTCGGTGCCGGGATCGATGATGTACTTGACCTTTGCCCGCGTCATGGCCGGCCTCGCGTTCGTGCTCGTGTTGCCGCGAATATCGGACGCGGGGCGGAAATCGGCAAGCGAGCGCCCGTAACAATCCTTGTTCCGAGCGTGGTCGCCGCCGCCGCACGAACGGCTTTCCAACGACGGCGCGGCAGTGCTAGCACCGGTGCCACGGCGGATGGGTGGCCGAGTGGTTGAAGGCACCGGTCTTGAAAACCGGCAGGCGTTTGCGCGCCTCGTGGGTTCGAATCCCACCCCATCCGCCATATTTTGTTACGCTGAGATCCCTTTTTGTCTAAGATAATAATAAAAACAATTCACGTCGGTGCAGGCCGCGCTCGTAGGCGCGCCGGGCATCGCCTACGGCAACATCGTCGGTTCGAACATCGCGAACATCCTGCTGATCGTCGGCGTTTCGGCGTTCCTCTGGCCGATCGCCGTGACGTCGGCGGCCCTGCGGCGCGACGGGCTGGTGATGGTGGGTGTCGCGGTTCTGTTCGCGATGCTCGCCGGCCTGGTGTCGATCGGCAGGCCGGTCGGCGCCGCCTTCATCATGCTGCTCGCCGCCTATCTCTACATCGCGATCCGGCAGGAGCGGCGCGCCCCCGCGGACCAGCACGGCGCCGCCTACGACAAGGGCGTAGCGCTGTAGTCGGCCGATCCCGCGACCGCC
>JAYOFO010000001.1:0-62815 GCA_038117265.1 Rhodospirillaceae bacterium | reverse complement strand
CGGCGCCGCCTACGACAAGGGCGTAGCGCTGTAGTCGGCCGATCCCGCGACCGCCGCACCGTCCGGGCGGGCACGCGGTTCCGTTCTGTTGCCCCTGCTGATCGCCATCGCCGGCCTCGCCCTGGTCGTGGCTGGGGGCGCCCTCCTGGTCGACGGTGCCACGACTCTCGCTCGGGCTTTCGCGGTCTCGGAGACCGTGATCGGCCTGAGCATCGTCGCCGTCGGGATGTCCCTGCCGGAGCTGGCGACGTCCGTCTTCGCCGCCCTCAGACGCCAGGGCGACATGGCCTTCGGCAACATCATCGGCTCCAACATCTATAACATCCTGGGGGTCGGCGGCGTCATGGCCCTGATCGCGCCGAGCCCCGTTCCGGCCGAAATCGTCGGGTTCGACAATCTGCTGATGATCGGCGTGAGCCTGCTGCTCGTCGCCTTCGCATGGACGGGGCTGAGGATCGCCCGCTGGGAGGGAGCCGTGTTACTTCTTGGCTATGTCGCCTACCTCGTCGCCACCTGGCAGTGAGGTTTCGCGCCATACCGCACAAACCGGCCCGCCTCCCCGGCAACGGCCCCAGAGACGACCGATCCACCGGAGGACGCCATGACCGCCCGCACGACCGATGCCAAGACCTTTCGCCAGCTCGTCGCCGAGAAGGCGCCGCTCGTCACGCCGGGCGCGCACGACGCGCTGACGGCGCGGATCATCGCGCAGACCGGCTTCGACGCCTTCATGATCGGCGGCTTCCAGATCGTCGGGTCGCGCTACGGCGCACCCGACATCGGTCTGCTGGGGCTGGGCGAGATCTCGGCCGGGGTGCGCGACATACTCGCGGTCACCGACTTGCCCTGCCTGGTCGATGTCGACACCGGGTATGGCGACGTCAAGAACGCCGTCTACACGCTGAACCATTACGAGCGGATCGGCGCCCAGGCGATCTTCATCGAGGACCAGCTGGCGCCCAAGCGCTGCGGCCACATGGCCGGCAAGCGCATCATTCCGGCCGAGGAGATGGAGGCGAAGCTGCGCGCGTGCGCGGGCGAGCGGGTGAACCCCGACACCTTCATCATCGCGCGCACCGACGCGATCGCCACCGACGGCATCGACGAGGCGCTGCGGCGCGGCGAGCGCTACATGAAGGCTGGCGCCGACGCGCTGTTCGTCGAGGCGCCGACGAGCGAGGCCGACATGCGCCGCATCTGCGAGGAACTTCCCGTCCCGCAGCTCGCCAACATGATCGAGGGCGGCGTCACGCCGATCAAGCCGCCGGCCGAGCTGGCCGAGATCGGCTATTCAATCGCCAGCTACGGCATCACCACCCTGATGCTGGCGGCGCGCACGATCCGCGACACGCTGGCCGACATCAAGAGCGGCGAGCTGAAGCTCGCCAACACCGGGCTGAGCTTTCCCGAGTATCTCGACATTGTCGGGATGCCGCGCTGGGCGGGTGTCGAGGACCGGTACGGGGACTGACGCCCCGCCCCGCTGGCCGCCTCCGCTAGCGCTTCCTCTAGCCGACCGGGTTCGCCGCGAAATAGGCCGCGTCCTCGGCCGATTGCGTCCAGCTCGTGTTGGTCGGCCAGTCGACCTTGCGCGAGACCATGTCGGTGCCGTAGCGCACGCGGAACAGCAGCGTGCGCTCGGACCCGTTGGTGTATTCGTGGACCTCGCCCGGCGGGTGGACGACGAAGCCGCCCGGCTTCACATCGACGGTGCGGTCCGGCGTCTTCATCGTGCCGCCGCCCTGGAAGCAGAAATAGATTTCCGTGGCATCCGGGTGGCAGTGGTTGGGGCTCACCTGCCCCGGCTCCCAGCAGGCGACGGTGAAGTCGCCCCTGCCTTCGCGGCCGAGGATCTTCTCGACATGAATGGCCGGGTTGAACTCCTGTTCGTCTTCGAGACGGAATGCGTGCACCTCTTCCTCCCCGCCTAACCGGCTTCGTATTCGCCGCAGAAATCGTCGTAGCCGACGACCGACCAGACGCCGCGCGGAATTCCGTTGGCTTGTTCCTTGACCATCACCGGCGGATGGCGCCGGCATTCGCCGTAATTAACGTCGCCGAAGCCTGTCCGGTCGTAGAAGCGGCAGGCGTTGCAGCAGCCCTCGATCCGCGCATAGACCTCGTCGGCGGGCCCGCCCTCTATCCGGTCCAGCCGGGAGGCGATTTCGGCCTTGATCCTGTCCGGTTCTTCCGACATGGCGCGATCCTTGTTTTCGCTAGGCGATGCCGGCGGGGTCGAGGCCGAAGACCTCGGCCGCCCAGTCCGACATCACGTCGCCGATGAGCTGGCGGTTGTCGATCTGGCAGTGTTCGGCCCCGCCCTCTTCCAGGGTGAAGACCTTGAGCTTGCGGTTCGGGCTGTTGACGGCGGCCTCGATGGTCTTCTCGGCCATCCACAGCGGGACCTGGCGATCGTTCTCGCCATGGGCGACGAGCAGCGGACAGGTGATCTTGTCGGCGACGGGTTCCAGCGTCATCCGCCGCGAGACCTCGAGCGCGCCTTCCGGCGTGTCCTGGCCCATCACCCACATGCCGTGGCTGACCATGTCGGGCACCGAGGGGGCCGTCGCGACCTTGGCGTAGGCCTTCTCGAAATAGACCGAGAAGTCCCACAGCGCGCCCCAGGCGATGCAGCATTTCAGGCGCTTCTCGCACGCCGCGGCGCGCGGCGCGTAATAGCCGCCCAGGCTGTTGCCCGACAGGCCGATCTGGTCGGAATCGACGTCGGCCCGCCCCTCGACATAGTCGACCAGCGCGGCGACGTAGTGCTCGGACTCATGGCCCGTGGTCAGCCCGTGCAGGCGCAGCGCGCCACCCGCGCCCGGCTGGTCGACGATCAGCATGTGCATGCCGCGGCGCCGATACTCCTCGCCGATGATCGGGTAGTGGAACTCCTTCAGGGAATCGAAGCCCTGGATGTGGATCATGCAGGGCGCCGGCCCGTCGACGGGCGCCTTCACAAACATGCACGGCATCACGCCGCCGCCGAACGGCACGTCGACATACTCGACCGGGTCGCGGCCGACCTCGCGCGCCTTGCGGTAGGCGGCGATGCCGCGCTTGTAGGACATCAGCTCGCGCGGATCGCTGTGGTGCAGGAACCGCTCAGCCCGCAGGTGATAGATGCCGGCCCGGTGATACTTGCGCGCGGCTGTCAGCGGATGGCCCTCGCCCAGGTCCCGGTCGGCCAGCCGTTCTTGCTTCTCGGCCAGTCGGGTGAACGCCTCGTACCAGGCCTCGTTGGCGGCCGCCGGATCGCCGCCGGCGAGATGCTTCACGGAACGAAGCGCCTCTTCGGGCTCGCTGGTGGTGCCGACCTCGTCGAACAAGGTGGCGGTCGTCAGGCTCCAGGCATAATTGTCGGGAAAATACTCGAACATCTCTCGTCCCCCCAGGATGCGTTCGGCGCGTTGTCCGCGCCATTCTATGACGGTTCCTACGCGACGTCGCTGACGAGACCCTCGGCCTCCAGATGTCCGTTGGCGACCAGTTCCTCGCGGGCGCGTGCCTTCCAGTCGTCGCGCATCATGAAGCCCGGCGTGTTGCGGCAATGGCCCTCGGCCCAGGAAATCAGCGCGTCGTCGCTCCACGACAGGTCGAGCGGGGCCCCGTGGGGCGCAGGCACGTACCAGACGGATTCGACCGCCAGCTCGACCACGTTGCCCTCGGGATCGGGGAAGTAGACCGAAAACGAGTTGCCGTGACAGGTGTGGCGCAGCTTGCCGATGTCGGGATGTGCGAGCAGTTGCTTCTCCATGCGCCGCAGATCGTCGAGGCTCTGGATGCGCAGGCTGAGCTGGTTGACGCTGGTCGGCGCCTCCATGTCGCGCCCGGAGATCAGCACCACCTGGTGGTGCTCGGCGGGATCGCGGCTGAGATAGGCGTACTCGCGTTCCGGCTCCGAGCCGATCGACGGCATGATTCCACGGTCGGTCACGCCATAGCCGAGAACGGAATCGTAGAAGGTCACCATCGCGTCCATGTCGGCGACCTTGAAGCTGCTGTGGGCCTGGGCGATGCGCGGCGGCTTCACATCGTTCTTCCTCGCGGCCAGCAGCACCCGATCGGGGTCGTGGGGACGCTCGAAATCCGGGTCGGCGTTGCCGGTCTCCGGGCCCTCGGCGGTCAGGCGCCCCTCCGAAGCGAACCGTTCGGTCGCCTGGGCCTGCCAGTCGCGCATCGGCTTGTAGGTCTTGTCGGCCCGGCAGCGTTCCTCGTTCGTGGCGACGATCTCGGTGTCGGGCTTCGCCAGGTCGAGCGGCCATGCGGCGGGTTGCGCCACATAATGGCCGGTGTCGACGGACACCGCGCACCGGTTCCATTCCGGGTCGCGGAAATAGAGCGTCCAGGAGATGCCGTGGTCGATGGCGACGATGTCGGTGACCATGGTCTCGGTCTGCAGGATCGCGCGCAGGTCGCGCAGCGCGTTCAGGTCGGGCGCCTTGAAGCCGATCTCGCCCACCGTCGACATGTGGCGCGACGAGCGGCCGCCGGCCAGGACGAACTGGTGATGCTCGCGCGGGCGGCGGGTCATGAAGACGATCCGGTCCTTGTCGCCGCGGATCAGCCCGGCGTCGGAGACGCAGAACCCGAGCACGCGCGTGTAGAAATCCTCCAGCAGCTCGACGTCGTCAACATCGATGCCGAAATGGCTGAACATCAGGGGCGGCGGAGGATTTTTGGACATCAACGAATCGCTCTTCTCATGCGTTTTCACGGATACGTAAAGAACCCGACGAATGTTAACAGAATGTGTACTCGATCGAGATGCGGGATGAATATGGATTTTCCCGCATCACGCGAAAGGGCGGCCCGGTGAGCCGCCCTTTGCATGTGCTTCCTGGTTGCGCCGTGACTAGCGGCCGATCCCCTTGATCAGCCCCTCGACGGCGTTGCCCGCATCCTTGCCGATGTCACCGGCACCGCCGGTGACGCCCTCGAGCGCCTTGCCGGCCTCACCGGCGGCCTGCTCCATGGCCTTGCCGGCCTCTTCCATCACGGCGCCGGTCAGCTTCTCGACCGCCGCGCGGACGATGTCGTTCAGGTTGCCGAGGAAGACGAACATCGCGACGACCACGACGACCACCAGTACCCCGAGCCCGATCAAAATCTTCTTCATTTCTGTCCTGCCTTGGCTCGTTTTGCGAACCGGCCGAAGCCGTCGGCGCAGCCGATGCAAGAACCCTGCCACAACCGCCATTTCAACATGATCGGGGCAGATTCTGGAAAAAGAAAGGCGGCTGCCCCCCGAACAGCCGCCTTTGCATCGAATGTGCGGTATGCGCGGCGGTCTAGGACACCTCGCGCTTGCCGGAT
Organism: Rhodospirillaceae bacterium; assembly: GCA_038117265.1. GTDB lineage: Bacteria > Pseudomonadota > Alphaproteobacteria > UBA6615 > UBA6615 > JAYPUG01. The sequence goes on along the minus strand of JAYOFO010000001.1, from coordinate 57,499 downwards.
GCGAAGCTGACCTTCACCGTGATCGTGCCTTCGTTGATCAGCCACGGCCGCACGCGGAACGAGCGGGCACCGCTGGAATGCATCGGGTCGGCCTCCGCGATCTTGCGGGCCTCGGCCAGGTTCTTGGCGCGGACCACGATCATGCCCTCGCCGCCCCAGGTCTCCTCGTCGTCTTCCCAGTGCGGCCCCGCAGCGACATAGACGCCCTCGGCCTCCATCCGCGCCTGGTACTCGAGATGCGGGCCGATATTCTCCATCACCGGTCCCAAGCCGTTCTTGGGGAATGTATGGATCACATAGACCTGCCATTTCAGCATGTCTCCGCTGGCTGCCAGGATCTGGCTGCGTGTCGGCACACCGTCGGCCATGATTTGCTCCTCCACTGAAGTTTTGACGGATTCGTTCCGCCAGAATAAAGAGGCCCGACTGTAGGCAATCGCGCCGACGAACGCCAAATCGATTCCGCGTGTTCGTCCGGTATGCGAACGGCCGGAATCTGGATCCAGAAGATGGATGCTTCAATTACGCGTTTTCCGAAGCCGGTGCAGCGCCATCGCACCCTGATTGCGTCGGGGCTCGCCATTGGCGCACTGACCGTTTTCCTGGCGTTTGTCGTCGTGGTTTCGGGCAAGCGCGTCAGCACGGTCGAGGAACTGCGGGACTATCTGCGCAGCCGGGGCTACACCGCAGATGTGCTCCGGACGAGTGGGCCGGAAGTCCCTCCCCTCTATGTCACGGGCATTCCGGCAGACTGGTCCGACGGGCTCCCGACGGATGTCCGGAAAAACCTCTTCTTCCGGCTGTTGCTGCCGCTGGTCCTGCTTGCGAACGCAGAAATTCAGGCCGACCGCCAGCGTCTGCTGTCCCTGCGCGACGCGATCGCCGCGGACCGCAAGGTGAAGCGCGCGGATCACGCCTGGCTGCGCGATCTCGCAGACCGGTACAAGGCCCGCGCCGTTACGGATGCGGACGGGAACCTGTCGGGCCAGGAAATCGCGACCCTCGTGGCGCGCGTCGACATCGTGCCGCCCTCGCTCGCCCTCGCCCAGGGAGCGATCGAGAGCGCCTACGGATCGTCGCGCTTCGCGGCCGAGGGCAACGCGCTGTTCGGCCAGTGGCACTTCGGCAAGGGGCTTCGGCCCGAAGACCAGCGCAGCGAACTCGGCGACTATCGGATCGCTCAGTTCGACAGCCCGCTGGAATCGGTGCGCGCCTACATGCGCAACCTCAACACCAACGGCGCCTACCGGATATTCCGCCTGCACCGCGCCGAGGCCCGCCGGTCGGGGCAGTCGCCATCGGGTCCGGCCCTGGCCGCCGGACTGAAGGCCTATTCGGAGAAGGGCGACGCCTATGTCACCCTATTGCGCGACCTGATCCACGCGAACCGGTTGTCCGGGCTCGATGGCGCGCGCCTGCGCGAGGCGCGGCCGGTGCGTATCATTCCGGGTTTGTTGTAGCCGCCTCGGCGCTCGCCTCATCGTCTGCCGTGTGGCGGGACGAGGCGAACCAGGCGAACACGGCCGTGGCCGCGAGCGCCCCTGCAAACTGGGCAACGATGAACAACGGCGCATCGTCGGGCCGGATACCGGAGAAGCTGTCGGTGAACGCACGCGAAACGGTGACGGCCGGGTTGGCGAACGATGTCGACGAGGTGAACCAGTAGCCCGCGGAAATGAACAGGCCGACCGCATAGGGAACCGCCTCGGCCCGGAACCTCAGGCAGCCCAGGATCGTGGCGACCAGCCCGAAGGTGGCGACGAACTCGCCCGTCCATTGGCCGATCCCGGTGCGAACGTTGACCGAATAGGCGAATGCCGGCTCGCCGAACATGAGATGGGCGACGAAGACGCCGAGCAATCCCCCGAGAAGCTGCGCGGCCAGATAGACGGCGGTATGGGCCGCGGTGATCTCGCGCCGCAGGAGGAACGCGAAGGTCACGGCCGGGTTGAAGTGCGCGCCGGAGATCGGGCCGAAGACCAGGATCAGAACGACGAGGATCGCACCCGTCGCCAGCGTGTTGCCGAGCAGCGCGATGGCGACGTTCCCGCCCGCGAGTGTCTCGCCCATGATGCCCGAGCCCACGACGGTCGCGAGCAGGAAGGCGGTTCCGATGAATTCGGCGGCGAGCCGCCGCGGCAGGTCGTGTGCGTTCATGGGCGGAACTCTAGGCCGATTCCGGACGTGCGCGGCCGATCTCGTCGAGCCGCTGCGCAAGCGCCGCCCCGTCGATCGATTCGAGCGGCAGGTCGACGAAGGCCTCGATGCGACGGGTCAGCATCCGGTAGGTCTCGGCAAAGGCCGCCGCGATTTCCACCTCGCTCCCCCGGACGGCCGCGGGATCGGGCAGCCCCCAATGCGCCGACGCGGGCCGCCCCGGCCAGATGGGGCAGACCTCTCCCGCCGCCTGATCGCAGACGGTGAACACGAAGTCGAGTTCCGGCGCGCCGGTCGCGGCGAACTCCTGCCAATCCTTCGACCGGTACCCGCCGGTCGGGTGGCCCCGCTCCTCGAGCAGCCGGATCGCGTGCGGGTTGACGCGCCCGGTCGGATGGCTGCCGGCGCTGAAGGCATGGAACCGGCCCACCCCGGCGCGGTTCATGATCGCCTCGGCCAGGATGCTGCGCGCCGAGTTTCCCGTGCACAGGAACAGGACGTTGTAGGTGTCGGCGGACATGGCAAAGCTCTGCTCGTTGAAACTCAACGTGTGTATGGCGGGGGAACGTTACGAACGCATGACGGTTCGTCGCGACGGCTCATAACTTGAAGAACGGGGCCATCTCGGGCACCGGCGCGGGCACCATGAGCTTCGATTCCTGGCTCGCCACATAGGGCCTGATCTCGTCGGCGAACCGCTGCCATTCCGGGTTCATGCGCACCGCGTTGTGGCGCCGGGTCCGGTCGTCGAAACTCTCGAAAAACCAGTAGTGATAGACCTGGTGCAGCGGCCCGACCATCATGAAGAACGACCCGATCCGGTTGGTCTTCAGCGGGTTCATGGCGGCGAGGCCGTGATTCGCGATCAGGTCCCAGTAGCGCGGCAACTGGCCGGGGGTCAGGGCGATCACCTGTTCCTCGACGACGGGGCTCGATCCGGGACGGATCTCGACCCGCGGGCCGTCCGAGGGCTGCCACCAGCGTTCGGCCGAGAAGTGGGGCGTCAGCTCGGCGACCGGTGCGGGCAGCAGGACGTTGTTCTGCTGCGCCAGCATGATCGGGCGCACCTTGGGGAAGTAGGCTTCGAGTTCGGGAAGGCCGTAGAGGCCGTGGAGGCGCGAACGCCAGTCCTCGAGCGAGTCGAACACATAGAGGTGGACCACCTGCTCGAGCGGGCCGCTGACCGTCGAGAAATAGGAAATCACCTTGTCCATGATCGGGCGGACGATGTCGAAGCCACGCTCGACCTGGAGTTCGTAGAAACGCTCCAGATGTCCCGGCTGCATGGTGTAGGCACGATGTTCTAGGATCATGTCATTCGCTCCCTGTCGGAACGATTATGGCCGATCCGCGCGCCGGCACGAAACGGGATCGACGGGCGGACTTGACCGGTGCGGGTGCGCGTCGCACGTTTCGTCCATGATCCGGATCGATGTCTATTCCGACACCGTCTGTCCCTGGTGCTTCATCGGCAAGCGCCGGCTCGAGCGTGCGCTGGCGCTGCGCGACGATATCGACGCGCAGGTCGATTGGCATGCGTTTCAGCTCAATCCCGACATCCCGCCCGAGGGCATGCGCTGGGAACGCTACCTGTCGAGCAAGTTCGGAAGCCCGGAGCGTGCCGAGAGCGTCTACGGCACCATCGCGCGCGCCGGACATTCCGAGCGCATTCCCTTCGCCTTCGAGGCCATCCCGACCATGCCCAACACGGTGCAGTCGCACCGGCTGATCCGGCTCGCGGGCAACCATGGCCGGCAGGACGCCGTCGTCGAGACGCTGTTCCGGGCCTATTTCATGGACGGCGAGGACATCGGTTCGGACGCGGTGCTGACGCGGGTCGCACAGTCGGTCGGGCTCGACCGCGACATGGTCGCCCACTTCCTGGCCGGCGACGAGGACCGCGACACCGTCATCGCCGAGGACCTTCGGGCCCGCCGCATGGGGATCAACGCGGTGCCCTGCTTCATCGTCAACGGCGCCTACGCGATCTCGGGTGCCCAGGAGCCCGAGGCGTTCTTCCCCCTCTTCGATCTCGCGAGCTTCGGCCAGGCGGCCGAATAGTCACTCGGCGGCGGACACCTCGCCCTCGCCGGCCGCGATCGCGGCCAGCGTGCGCATCAGGCGTCGCGCGCCGGTCATCCGCCGCTGCGGGTCCGACCAGTCCCGGCGGTAGACCAGCTTGTGATCCGGGCGCAGCGTCACCGTGCCCGACTGCTCGGTGATGAAGTTCACCAGCCCCGCGGGGTTGGCGAAGCTGTTCTCGCGGAAGGTCACCACCGCGCCCTTCGGGCCGGCATCCAGCTTCTCGGCGCCGGCGTCGCGGCACAGCCGCTTCAGGGTGATGGCCTCCAGCAGGTTCTCCACCGCATCGGGCAGCGGCCCAAACCGATCGATCAATTCGGCGGCGAAGGCCTCGATCTCCTGCGCGTCCACCATGGCCGCGATGCGCCGATACAGGCCGAGGCGAATGCCCAGATCGGCGACATACTCCTCGGGGATCAGGATCGGCGCCCCGATGGTGATGGCCGGCGTCCATGTCTCGACGGGCGCCGTCGTGCTTCCGGCCTCGCGCGCCGCCGCGACCGCCGCCTCCAGCATCTGCTGGTAGAGTTCGACGCCGACCTCGCGGATATGCCCCGACTGCTCCTCGCCCAGCAGGTTGCCTGCCCCGCGAATGTCGAGGTCGTGGCTCGCCAGGCTGAAGCCCGCACCCAGCGTGTCGAGGGTCTGCATCACGTCGAGGCGGCGGCGCGCCGTCTCCGACAAGAGCCGGTCGGTCGGCAGGGTCAGGTAGGCGTAGGCGCGCACCTTGGCGCGCCCGACGCGTCCGCGAAGCTGGTAGAGCTGGGACAGGCCGAACATGTCGGCGCGGTGCACGATGATCGTGTTCGCCGTGGGCACGTCGAGGCCGGATTCCACGATGTTGGTGCACAGCAGCACCTCGTACTGGCGGTCGTAGAACGCCGTCATCACGTCCTCGAGCGCGCGCGCCGACATCTGCCCGTGGGCGACGCCGACCGAGACCTCGGGCACCAGTTCGTGCAGGCGTTCCTGCAGCCGCGCGATGTCGCTGACGCGGGGACAGACATAGAAGGTCTGCCCGCCGCGGAAATGCTCGCGCATGATCGCCTCGCGCACGGTCACCCCGTCATAGGGCAGCACGAAGGTGCGCACCGCCAGCCGATCGACCGGCGGGGTCGCGATCAGGCTGAGTTCGCGCACGCCGGTAAGCGCCAGCTGCAGGGTGCGCGGGATCGGCGTCGCGGTCAGCGTCAGCACGTGCACGTCGCTGCTAAGCTGTTTCAGGCGCTCCTTCTGGGCGACGCCGAAATGCTGTTCCTCGTCGACCACCAGCAACCCGAGGTCGCGGAACGCGATCGACGACGACAATAGCGCGTGGGTGCCGATGACGATGTCGATCTGCCCGGCGGTGAGGCCCTCGCGCACTTCCTGCGCCTCCTTCGGCGTCGTCAGGCGCGACAGCTGGGCGATCTTCACCGGCAGGCCGGCGAACCGGGTCGTGAAGGTTAAGTGATGCTGGCGTGCCAGCAGGGTCGTGGGCACGACGACGGCGACCTGGCGCCCGGCCATGGCGCTGACGAAGGTGGCGCGCAGCGCGACCTCGGTCTTGCCGAAGCCGACATCGCCGCACACCAGCCTGTCCATCGGCTTGCCGGCGGCCAGGCTCTCGATCGTGTCCTCGATCGCCCGGTTCTGATCGTCGGTCTCGGCGAAGGGAAAGCGCGCGCAGAACTCCTCGTAGAGGCCGGCCGGCGGGTCCATCCGCGGCGCATGGCGCAGCTCGCGCTCGGCCGCGATCGCCAGCAGCTTGTCGGCCATCTCGGTGATGCGGTTCTTCACCCGGGCGCGCCGCGCCTGCCAGCCCGCATTGCCGAGGCGGTCGAGCTGAGCGTCGGAATCCTCCGATCCGTAGCGCGACAGCAGGTCGAGATTCTCGACGGGCAGGAACAGCTTGTCGTCGCCGGCATAGATCAGCCGCAGGCAGTCGTGGGGCGCGCCGCCGATCTCGAGCGTCTCCAGCCCGTCGTAGCGCGCGATCCCGTGGTCGTTGTGGACCACGATGTCGCCCAGCGAGAGGCTCGACATCTCCGAGATGAGCTGTTCGGCGGGCTTTGAGCGGCGCCGACGGCGGACCAGCCGGTCGCCGAGGATGTCCTGTTCGCTGTAGACGGTCAGGCCTGGAACCGCGAAGCCGTTGTCGAGCGCCAGCTCGAACACCGCGATGCTGGCCGTGCCCGTGGCGCGGACCTCGCTCCAGTTCGCGGCCCTAACCGTGTCCGCGATCCCGTGATCGGCCAACAGTTGGGCGATGCGGTCGCGCGATCCGGTCGAGTAGCACGCGATGGCGACCGCCTGGCCGCTGGCGCGCTCGTTGGCGATTCGCGTGTTCACCGCGTCGAACAGGTTGATGTCGCTGCGGTTGCGCGCGTCGGCGAAATCGATCGCGCGCCGGCCGCCGAGGGAGACGCTTTTTCCCGGGACCTCCGGAGCCTCGAACAGATCGAGTTCGACGGCCGGGCGGGCATCGCAGACGGCGCCCCATTCGTCGGGGCCGAGGTAGAGGGCGTCGGGGGGCAGCGGATGATAGGGCGCCTCACCTTCCGACGGTTTCGGCGCGTTTGCACGGGCGGTGAAATAGTCCGCGATCTGTTCGAACCGGTCGTCGCGCGCCTCGGTGGTCTGGACCCCGAGCACGACGGGACCGCGCGTGTAGTCGAACAGCGTCTCCATGCGTGCGCAGAACAGCGGCAGCCAGTGTTCCAGGCCGGGATGCCGAATGCCCTCGCTCACCGCCTCGTAGAGCGGATCGTCGCCGCGCACCGCGCCGAAATTCTCGCGATAGGCGCTCCGGAACCGCGCGATGGATTCCGCGTCGAGGGCTACCTCGCTGGCCGGCAACAGGACCAGCCGGTCGACCGTCTGCGTCGACAGCTGGCTCAACGGATCGAACCAACGCAGCCGCTCGATCTCGTCGCCGAACAGGTCGATCCGCACGGGCTCTTCCGAACCGGGCGGGAACAGGTCGATGATGTCGCCGCGGGTCGCGAACTCGCCCGGCTCGCGGACCGTCTCGGTCCGCTGGTAGCCGTTGCCGTTGAGGAACGCGACCACGTGATCGAAGTCGAGCCGCGTCCCCGTCGCGATCTCGAGGCGCGCCGCCGCGATCGTCTCGCCGGGCGGAACGCGCTGGAGGATCGCCGCGATCGTGGTGACGACCACCGCCGGCGCCGCGGACCGGCCGGGGTCGGACAGCGCGCCCAGGGTCGCCAGCCGCTCGGCGACGAGTTCCGCGCGCGGCGGCACCCGGTCGTAGGGCAGGCAATCCCAGGCCGGGAACGTCAGCACGCGCAACTCGGGCGCGAAGAAGCCCAACGCCTCGGCCACGCGGCGCATGCGCACATCGTCGCTCGACACGTGGACGACGGGCACGCCGGCTTCCTGTGCGATCTCGGTGAGCAGGAGCGCGTCGCAGCCGTCGGGCACGCCGGTGAAACGCAGGCGCGCGCCCGGAGTCGGCCAGGAATGTTCGCCGTTCAGCAGCAAGTTAACCGTCGAATTCGAAGTCTTGCAGGAGTGTCATGATCGCGCCCTTCCATTCGTCGGGAACGGGCTTGCGGCGGCTGATCCACATATACAGGTCCGGGTCGCTGTTCTCGATCAGCGCCTCGTACGCGTCGAGCATCGAGTCATCGAAATGCGGGAGATGGCGGCGTGCGAAGGCGCCCAGGAGAAGATCCGTCTCCCGAGTGCCTGTGTACTGGCTGCGATAGAGCAGCCGCTTGATGCGGTTCTCCCGCGATTCCTCTGACATGCATCGATTCCCGCCGGCGCACCGCTGGTCCGTCCGCGTGTGCTGGCCTAGGATATAGCGTTCCAGCGGAGTGCTGTCAGCCGCACGAACCTTCGAATTCCGGTGCCCCGTGCCCCAACGCGCCCGACCCGAGATCCTGTTCCCCGTGTTTGCGCCGCTCACGTCGCTGAAGGGCGTCGGTGCGCGCATTGGCAAGAACCTCGAGCGGCTCGTCGGACCGCACATCGTCGAATTGATCTTCCACCTGCCGTCGGGCATCATCGACCGCCGCTACAGCCCTGTTCTGGCCGACCTCGAGCCGGGCCGCGTCGCCACGCTCGCCCTTCGCGTCGTGCGTCACGTCCCGCCGCCGGTGTCCAACCGGCGCATCCCCTACCGGATCGAGTGTGCCGACGCGACGGGCGAGATCACGCTGGTCTATTTCCACGGCCGCGCCGACTACCTGACTTCGGCCCTGCCCGAGGGCGAGGAGCGCCTCGTCAGCGGCACGGCCGAGCTCTATGACGGCCGGCTGCAGATGACCCATCCCGACATCGTCGCGAAACCCGAGGAACGCGACGCGGTGATGCGCGTCCAGCCGCTCTATCCGCTGACCGAGGGCGTTTCTCAGAACGTGCTGGGCAAGGCGATCGCCGGCGCACTCGAACGCGCGCCCGACCTGCCCGAATGGCTCGACCCAGCCCTGAAGCGCGAGCGCGATTGGCCCGACTGGCACACCGCCGTCGCCGCGGCCCACACCCCGCACGGGTCCCACGACCTGTCGTCGCGCGCCCTGCCCCGTGCCCGCCTCGCCTACGACGAGTTGCTGGCCAGCCAGCTCGCCATCTCGCTGGTGCGCGCCCATGTCCGGCGCCAGCCCGGCCGCGCGACCGCCGGCGACGGGCATCTGCGGACCCGTGCCCTCGATGCCTTTCCCTTCGACCTCACCGCCAGCCAGCGCGCGGCGGTAGCCGACATCGTCGCCGACATGGCGGCCGACCACCGGATGCTGCGCCTGCTCCAGGGCGATGTGGGCAGCGGCAAGACCGTGGTCGCCCTGCTGGCGATGCTGATCGCGGTGGAAGCCGGGCGACAGGCCGCGCTGATGGCGCCGACCGAGATCCTGGCGCAGCAGCACCACGCCACGATCGCGCCGCTGGCGGCGGCGGCGGGCGTGGAATGCGTGCTGCTGACCGGACGCGACAAGGGCAAGGCCCGCGAGGCGATCCTGGCGGGGCTCAAGGCGGGCACGACACCGCTCGTCGTGGGCACCCATGCGCTGTTCCAGGACGACATCGCCTTCCGCGACCTGGCGCTGGCCGTCGTCGACGAACAGCACCGGTTCGGTGTCCACCAACGCCTATTGCTGGCGGAAAAGGGCAAGGCCGTCGACGTGCTGCTGATGACCGCGACCCCGATCCCGCGCACGCTGATGCTCGCGGCCTACGGCGATCTCGACGAATCCCAGCTCCGCGAGAAGCCCGCGGGGCGCAAGCCCGTGAAGACCAGCACCGCGTCCGTCGACCGGCTCGAGGATGCGATCGCCGGGGTCCGTCGCCAGGTCGATGCGGGCGGCAAGGTCTTCTGGGTGTGCCCGCTGGTCGAGGAATCCGAGACCGCCGACGTCGCCGCAGCGACCGCACGCCATGCCGCGCTGACGGAACGGTTCGGGGCGCGGGTCGGGCTGGTCCATGGGCGGATGTCCGGCAAGGAGAAGGATGCGGTGATGGCGCGGTTCGCCGGCAGCGCGGCGCCGCCGCTCGATATCCTCGTCGCGACGACCGTGATCGAGGTCGGCGTCGATGTGCCCGACGCGACGGTCATGATCGTCGAGCATGCCGAGCGGTTCGGCCTGGCCCAACTGCACCAGCTGCGCGGCCGGATCGGGCGCGGCGCGCGCGAGGCCACCTGCCTGCTGCTGTACGGTCACGAGCTGGGTCAGACCGCGCGCGAACGGCTGCGGGTGATGCGCGAGACCGATGACGGGTTCGAGATCGCCGAACAGGATCTGCGGCTGCGCGGCGCCGGCGATGTGCTGGGCACGCGCCAGTCGGGCCTGCCCGAGTTCCGCCTCGCCGACCTGGATGCCCATGGCGAGCTGCTGGCGGTCGCGCGCGACGATGCCCGCCTCATCGTCGAGCGCGATCCGGGCCTCGAAAGCGCGCGCGGCGACGCGCTGCGGACCCTACTCTATCTGTTCGAACGGGATGCGGCCGTGCGCTATGCGCGGGCCGGCTGATCAGGCGCCTTCGCCGGTGCCCGTTTTGGGCGGCTCCGGCGGGGCGATTCCCTCGACCGCGCTCATGCCGGAGTTGGGCCCGATGGTCGGCGTGTCGCCGTCGGCCGACGCGACGCGCTTGATCTGCTGCTGGTCGAGGCTGCGCCGGTCGGGCGGCGTGACGATGCCGCCGGAGATGATCATCTTGATCCCCTCCTCCACCGACATCGAGAGAGGGACCAGTTCGCGGCGCGGGACGAACAGCAGGTATCCCGAGGTCGGGTTCGGGGTCGTCGGCAGGAAGACGTTGACCACCTCGTCACCGGTCAGGTTCTGGACCTCGCCCTTGGTGACGCCGGTCACGAAGCCGATCGCCCAGGTTCCCCGGCGCGGATATTCGAACAGGACGACCTGGCGGAACGCCTCGGACTGGCGCTTCAACACCGTCTCGACGATCTGCTTGGTCGCGCTGTAGACGCTGCGCACCACCGGCATGCGGTTGAGCGCCTGTTCGCTCATGCGCACGAGCCAGCGGCCCAGCAGCACCCTGGTCAGCGCCCCGACGAGGATCAGGACGACGATCAGGACGATCAGCCCGACACCCGGGATCGAGAAATCGACCGGCAGATAGGCGTGGAGATAGGTGTTCGGGTTGTACTTCGCCGGAATCAGCGGGGTGACCCGGGAGTCGATGAACTTGAGCAGGACCCAGAACAGCCAGAAGGTCAGCCCGATGGGCGCGACCGTCAGCAGGCCGGCAAAGAAATAGCCGCGCAGGCGCGCGCCCACGCTGAACCTCGAGCGACCGCCGAGGCCGACCCGGTCCTTCTTGTCACGCTTCTTGGGCTTGTCCGCCATTACCGCCATCCCTCGTCACGCAGATATAGGTAACCCGCGGCCGGTCTGCCATGCCAATGTGGTGCGTTCGCGGGGGAATGTCCGGAAATCGAGATATCGGGCGGTGCACCCCCCGGCGCTCGATGAGAGCGGGGTGGTGCGGCAGAGAGGACTTGAACCTCCACGACCTTTCGATCACTAGCACCTGAAGCTAGCGCGTCTACCAATTCCGCCACTGCCGCGTGGCCCGATATCTGTTCCCGAATTTGGTGCGGCAGAGAGGACTTGAACCTCCACGGGCTTTCGCCCACAACGCCCTCAACGTTGCGCGTCTACCAATTCCGCCACTGCCGCGCCGGTACGGGAGCGCGGCTTCTTACCCGATGGCCTTCGGCGATGCAACCGTTGGCGTGCGAACCAGACATCGGTTGCCAGCCCCAGCGACGAAGCGCATTATCGAAAATAAAAAAGATGCCGTGCGCGAGGGAGGCACCATGGCGTTCAGTTCGATTCTGGTCCCGCTCGAAGAGAGCGAGGTTCTTCCATCCGTCCTGGCGACGGCGCTGATTTTTGCGCGCCGGTACGATTCCTACATCGAGGGTCTGTGCATCCGCCCGACCCTGGCCGGCGCCGTGGCGGTCGGGTTCGAGGGTGGCGCGGCAGCGCTTTCCGGGACCGAGGAACAATTCGAGCAGGAGCAGCGTTCGCGCGCCGCGCGCCTGCACGAAGCGTTCGACAAGTTCGTTGCGGACAACGGCATCCCTGCCCCGCAGGCCGGCGAGGCCCACCTTTCGGCCCGTTGGATCGAAGACGAGGCCTCGGGCATCGGCATCTTCGGCCAACGTGCGCGCGTGTTCGACCTGACCGTGGTCGGCCGGCCGATGCCGGGTGCGATGACACCGGCGATGAACACGCTCGAGACGGTCCTGTTCGAGTCGGGCCGCCCGATCCTGATCGCACCGCCTGCCGCACCCGAACAGATCGGCCGCCACATCGTGGTCGCCTGGAACGGCGGCACCGAGACGGCACGCGCCATCGCCTTCGCCAAGCCGCTGCTGCGCGAGGCCGACAAGGTCACCGTGCTGGCGGTCGAGGGCGGCATGGTCCCCGGACCCACGGCGGACGATGTGCGGCTCAACCTGGCCCGAGATGACGTCACCGTGGAGGTGCGCGAGGTGCCGGGGCGCCGGTCGGCGGCCGAAGCCGGACGGGTGATCCTGTCCGAGACGGCCAGCCTGGGCGGCGACATGCTGATCAAGGGCGGCTACACCCAGAGCCGGCTGCGCCAGATGATCTTCGGCGGCGCGACCAGCGAAATCCTGTCGGCGGCTGAAATACCGGTCTTCATGGCCCACTGAGTGGCGCCCGCGCCGGCTAGACCGAGGCGGCATCTCCGCTTCGGCGCTGGCGCTCGAGCAGGATCACGAGATGGCCGACGGCCGTGCGCAGCGCGGCGAACCGGCGTTCCGAACGCTTCAGACGGTCTTCGATCAGCAATGTGGCGCTGTGGGTACCCGTCTCGGCCGGCGGCGCAGCCATGCGCTGCTCGGCCAGCCGGTCGAGCGCACCCTGCATCTGCTGACGCAGAACCTGTTCGCGCTCCTGCAAATCCAGGAGCTTGTCGATCCGGTCGTTGAGGCGGCGCTGTTCGCCCAGCAGCCGGTTGAGTTCGACCCGCTGCAGTTCTACCACCGCCGCCAGCTGCTCTGTCGAGAGATCGTCGATGGTGGCGTCGCTCATCGCGGGCGGAATTCCCGTTTCCTGGCGCCCGTTCAGGCCTCGCCGAACGCAATGATCTCGGCGGCGAGGTCTACGGGCCGTTCCTCGTGGACATAATGCCCGCATTCGTCGAGTCCCCGCCCCGTCACGTCCGGTGCCACCGAGCGCCACATGGCGAGCACATCGAAGGGGCCGCCCATGCCGCCACTGTTGCCCCACACGCAGTGCACCGGCTCGGCGATCCGCGCGTCGGGGTTCTCGGCGTCGAGCGCGGGGTTCTCGTCGAACATCGCCTTGTAGTAGGCAAAACCGCCGCGCAGGGCGCCTGGCTTGGAGTAGGCGCGGGCGTATTCGTCGATGAATTCGTCGAGGGTCTCGGGATTGTGGGTCTTGGGCCGGAAGAACGCCTGCAGGAAGCCCCGGACGTCATGGGCGACCAGCTTCTCGGGCAGGTCGGGGACGGCATTCCAGAAATAGTGCCAGGCGCCGCGCGCATAGGACGGCGTGAAGTTTGCGAAGATCTGATCGTGGGGCACGATGTCGACGATGCACAGCCGGTCGAGCGCGCCCGGCCGGTCGAGCGCGTATCGCCGCGCGACCAGCCCGCCCCAGTCGGCGCCGATCATGTAGACATCCTCCAGCCCTAGCACCTCTATGAGCGCGTGAATGTCGGTCGCCACGGTGCGCATGTCGTAGCCCGAGACCGGCTTGTCGGTATCGCCCATGCCGCGCAGGTCGGGCGCGATGCAGCGATAGTGCGGGGCCAGGAGCGGCATCACCTTGCGCCACGAATAGGATGTCTGTGGCCAGCCATGCAGCAGCACCAGCGCCGGTCCGGCGCCGCAGGCCCGGTAATGCTGGTTGATTCCGTTCGCCCGCACGACGTTCCGTTCGATCTCGACCATGGCTCGGTGTCCCCGTTTCGCCCGTTTTGCGCAAGAAACCGTGATATCGCACTCGTAGACGGTCTGCGATTCTTGCACTAGGGTTTCTGATTATGACGCCTGATCGCAACGTCGAAAGTCTGTTTCGGCAGATCGAACTCGTCCCGCGCGTCGGCGAGCGCCGGGAATCGGAACTCTGCGTGATGTCGCTCGTCGCCCTGCTGGCCGGCGACCGGCACACCGAACGGCCCGCGACGGCGTGTCCGGTCATGGCGTCCTTCGCCATCAAGATCAACGACACCGTCGATTGCGACACCCGCCAGGGGCTCAAGCTCTTCGCGCCGCAGATCATCGGCACCAATGACGGCCGCAGCCGCGAGCGCGCCTGGCTGCTCGCGCGGGTCTGCGTCAACGAGGTCTTCGCCTACGCGATGGAAGACGCCGGTGCGGACGGTGCCGCCATCTCCGATCTGCCACGCATGCCAATCACGCCGGATGATTCGTTCGATTTCAATGCCTTGTTGCATGAACTTCATGCGACAGGTCGCCGTCATGGCGTCGATCGCGGCCGCCTGGCCGACCTTCGCTACCTGCTGCGCGCCTGCGCGCGCGGCACGCCCGAATTCATCGCCGGCGCCGCCGCAGTCATGATCGTCGACTGTGCGCGTGTCGCCGACGTGCCGGTCGCCGAAAACCGGTACTGGGACATCGCCATCCGCATGTTCGACCGGTTGTGCGATATCGGCATCGAAAACCGCGGGCCCGACCGGGTGCTCGAGGAAAATCTGATGACCGCCGGTGCGCGTTCACGCGCCGAGACCGCCTACAAGCCGCTCTTCGTCTGGCTGTTCGGAGGCTGGCGGAACCGCGCCAAACCCGCCTGACAAACGCCCGCGGCACTGGGCTCTCGACAATGCGGCGATTGTGGGGCGCGGGCGAATCGTCCATTGAAACCGTGTGCCTATGCCCCAAAGTGCTGGGGTAGCGGAGCACACGAAATCGGAAGACGCTGAATGGGTGTCGTCGAAACCATCGCCCTGACGATGGGGGTCGCCTGGGCCAGCGGGATCAACCTCTACGCGGCGATCGCCACGCTCGGCCTGATGGGCGCGACGGGTAACGTCGCCCTGCCCCCCGATCTTGAGATCCTGACCAACCCGCTGGTCATCGGTGCGGCGGGCTTCATGTTCTTCGTCGAGTTCTTCGCCGACAAGGTGTCCGGCGTCGATTCCGGCTGGGACACGCTCCACACCTTCATTCGCATTCCGGCCGGCGCGATCCTCGCGGCCGGCGGTGAGCGCGGGCGCCGAACTGGCCGCGGCGATCGCCGGCGGCTCGCTGGCCGGTGCGACCCATTTCACCAAGGCGGGCACGCGGCTCGCCATCAACACCTCGCCCGAACCGGTCAGCAACTGGACGGCCTCGATCCTCGAGGATCTGGCGGTGATCGGCGGGCTGTGGGCGGCGCTGCATCACCCTTGGGTCTTCGTCGTGCTGCTGGGCCTGTTCATCCTGCTGATGATCTGGCTGCTGCCCAAGATCTTCCGCGCCATCCGCGCGGTCTATCGCAAGCTCCGTTCGATACTGGGCGGCGCACCGCCGCCCGAGCCGGAACCTGCGGCCACCGCCGGGGGCACCACCGCACCGGCGAACACCGGGTTCTCGCTAAGCCTCGGCAAAGCCGACGAGGACCGCTGAGGCGGACCGTCAGCCGCCGACCAGTTCGCGCATCTTCTCCACGGCCGCACCCGGCGAGTTCAGCACCGGGATGTCCGTGACCGCCGCGACCGACGAAGCGGCGCGCGACAGGGTGAACTGCGCCAGCACGATCACGTCGGCATCCGCGATCTTCGCAGCCGCCTCGGCCACCAGCCGGTCGTGGGTGGCGCCGTCGCCCTCGGCCATGGCGTCGAAGGCCCCGTCGACCACATGGGGCGTCAACGAAACCGTGCGCCCCGCCGCCTGGGCCGCTTCGGAGATCTCGACCTCGATCGAGGGAATCGTCGCCCCCACGGTCGCGACCACAGCGATGTGTGAGCCGGCCGCCAGGGCCTTCTCGATCATCGCGTCGTTGGGCTTGAGCATCGGGATTCCGCCGTGCTCGGCCATGCACGCCTCGATGCAGGGGCGGAACGCGGAACAGGAGAACAGGATGCCGTCGGTGCCCCGCTCGACCATGTAGTCGGTCAGGTTGCGGAACGCGCCGTACATCTCGGGGACAACGCCGCCGGTCACGCGCACCCATTCGAAAAGCCCGTCCTCCAGGACATTGCTGATCCGGGCTTCGGGCCAGTCCTGCGCGAAGGCGGTGACGGCGGCGTTCATCGCGTCCTTGTGAACGTGGAACAGGGTGATGTGGGGCGATTGGGACATGCGGGACCGCGCGGTGCTGTGTTGCGCTACGGAGACTTCCGAACCCGGCCCGCGAAGTCAATGCATCGCGACAACGCGCGGGTGTCGACGCGGCGTCAATCGCCCCGCCGAACCGCCAGCTTCGGCGCGGGTGCGCGCCGTTTGCGCGCGGGGACGCCGGCCACGGTCGTGTGGCCGGGAACGTCGGCGACAACCACGGCCCCGGCGCCGACCACGGCATGCGGACCGATCACCACGCCGGGAAGCACGGTCGCATGGGCAGCGACCAGCACTTAGGCGCCGACCACGGCATCGCCGGTCAGGCAGGCACCCGGGGCGACGTGCGCGCCCTCGCCCAGGTTCACGCCGTGTTCGACGATCGCCGAGGTGTTGACGATGGCGGCCGTACCGACATGGGCCTCGGCGTTGACCACGGCACCCGGCATGACAACGACGCCCGGTGCGAGCGACGCGCTCGGCGAGACGATGGCGGCGGGATCGACCAGGATGGCGACGTCGATGCGCAGCCGGGTCGCCTCGCGCACGATGGCGAGCCGGCGGGCATTGTCGCCCAGCGCGACGAACAGGCTCGTGTCCGCAGGCCAGTCGGCGAACAGCGCCGTCTCGTCGTTGGCCAGGATCGGCGCGCCCGCGACCTCGGTTCCGCACGGATGGCAGCGGTCGACAAATCCCGCGACCTGCCAGCCGCAGCGGCGCGCCACGTCGACGCAGACGCGGCCATGACCGCCGGCGCCGGCAACGATCAGCGCGCGGTTCTGGCGCGGGCGGGATGCAAGGGATTTCATCGCAACAGTCTCGGGCCGACCGGTTGATATCCGGTTAACCATCGGCCCGCCGCTTCGGCGCCGATGTGCTAGTTTCGCGGCATGATTCGCGCATTCCTGCCGGCCCTGGTCCTCCTGTTCGCGGCGACCCCCGCCTTTGCCGTCTCGGTTGCCGACGCGACAGGCCGCTGGATTTGCCGGCCCGCGGACCCCGCCTGGCCGCAGATCCTCATCGACCACACCGAGGACGCCTACCGGCGTTGCGACCAGAACACCTGCGTCACCTTCGAGATCGCGTCGATCGAGGCGGACACGGCGCGGGTGACGGTGCACTTCGGGGCGGGCAACCACCTCGCCGTGGCATCCGACGGCGCGGACTATTTCGAGACGCTGCGGATCGGCGACGCGATCGTGCACACCAGCGGCGCCTGTGCCTTCAACGGCGATGCGCCCTACACGCCGGCGACGGGCGCAACGGCGAAATGATCCGGCCGCCGAACCGCCTCTATGCCCTCGCCTACCTGGCGGGCCTGGTCCTGGTGGCCATCCTGTCGCTGGTCCCGCGGGTCGATGTGCCGGGCCCGGAGGGCTCCGACAAGTTCGCCCATCTGATCGCCTATGGCGCCATCGCGCTCGCTGGCGGGCTCGGGTTTCGCGACTGGGACCGCCGCATCATGGCCGCGACGACGGCCGTCGGCATCGGCATTTTCCTCGAGGTCGCCCAGGCGAGCTGGGCAATGCGCGACGGTTCCGTCACCGACGGCGTTGCGAATACGGCCGGCGCCGCGCTGGGGCTCGCCGCGGCATGGATTGTCCTGCGGGTTTTGGCAGAGCGCCCCGGGCCGCGCCCGCCGCTTACCCGGGCTCGGCGGAATCCCGCGACGGCGGCACGTCGTCGACGCGCCGGTACATGACCAGGGCCAACAGCAGCAGCAGCGCCAGCACGCCAAACAGCGCACGGTAGGCGACCTCGGGCGTGTGGCCCTGCGCATCGGCGGGGAACAGGTCGACGATGATCCCGCTGACGACCTGGACGATGAACACGCCGCCCCAGATGAACAGGTTGATCGCCGTGACCACCCGGCCGACATAGCGGTCGGGAAACAGCGCGCGGGCATGGGCAAAGATCGGCGAGGACAGGCCGGCGCACAGGCCGAGCGCGACCATCAGCGCGACCGCAACGGTCAGGGAAACGCCGCTGGCGGCGGCGAGCACCGCGAACCAGGCGGTCATCGCCAGCACCCCCACGCTGACCACGCCGCGGCGCGTGTCGAACACCCGGTCGAGCGGGCCGATGGCGACGGCGCTGACCAGCCAGGCGAGCGAGACCAGGAACACCAGGTTGCCGCGTTCGATCAGGCCCGAGCCATGGACGTCGTTGAGATAGGGGCCGATCCAAAGCGCCCGGAAGGTCAGGAACGAGCCCACGGCCGTCCCCGCCAGCGCGCCGAGCGCGTAGATCCGCGGTTCGCGCAGCACGACGCCCAGGCCGCGCGCGATCTGCAGCAGCGTCTCGGGCGGGCCCGCCGGCTCGGGCGTGTCGGGCGGCCGGTCGCGGGTCGTCAGGTACACGGCGAGTGCGAGGAACACGTTGAATCCGGCAACCACGAACAGGGTCTCGCGCCAGCCAAAGGCTGCGGTCGCGGCGGCGAACGGGGTGGCCGACAGCAGCATGCCGGTGCCGCCCACTCCCACGGTGATCGCCGAGGCGGTCGACAGCCGGTCGCGCGGCACCCAGCGCGACAGCAAGACGATCGTTCCCATGAAGACCGGGGCGATGCCCCAGCCCGTCACCAGCAGCGCGGCGGTCAGGCCCGCCGCGGTTTTGGCCGAAGCGAACCAGGCGACGCCCGCCGCCGTGATCAGCACGAAGGCGGCCACGGTGCGGCGCGGGCCGAATCGGTCGAAGAGCACCCCGACGGGCAGTTGCATGATCGCCGAGCCCAGGAACAGCGCGGCGGGCAGCGCGCTCAGCGCGCCGGCGTCGAGGCCGAGTTCGGTCCGCAGGTTGGGGGCGATGACAGCCGGGACCGAGCGCATGAACTGGCTCAGGATGAACGCCAGCCCGAGGGCCGGCGCCATGGCGAGAATCATGCGGAGGCGGGTGGAATCCATCCGCCCATTAAGAACAGTGCGCGTGCCGCGTCAAACCGGATCGGATCGCGGCGCGAAGGCCGCGATCCCTGGTTCAGTCCGTCTTTTCGTCCAGTGCGGCGGGCGCGCCCGGTTCGCCGGTGTCCTTGCGCGCCTCGGCCGCCTCGCGCTTGGCTTCGGCCTTGGCGGCCTTCTTGGCCTTCTTCTGGATCTCGCGCTGGCGTTTTTCGAAGTCGTAGTTCGGTTTTCGGGCCATTGGGTCCTCGTTCGTATCGGTCTCAGGCCGCGCGCCGCGGCGGCCGGCCGTTGCGGCGCGACCGGTTGCGGCTGCGCTTCGGGCGGTTGCTGTTGGCAGGCTTTTTCCCCTCGCCGCGCGCGGCGACGTGCCGGCCGGCCGGCTTGCCGCCGACGACGGGGATCGGCATGCGGATGAATTTCTCGATGTCGTGCAGGAACTCCTGCTCCTCGCCCGAACAGAACGAGATCGCGGCACCGTCCGCCCCGGCACGCGCCGTGCGGCCGATGCGGTGGACATAGCTCTCGGGCACGTTGGGCAGCTCGAAGTTCACCACATGGCTCACGTCGCTGACGTCGATGCCGCGCGCCGCGATGTCGGTCGCGACCAGCACCCGGACATTGCCCTTGCGGAACGCCTCGAGCGCACGCTGGCGCGCGCCCTGGGACTTGTTGCCGTGGATCGCATCGGACGAGACCCCGGCCTGCACCAGCACCTGCGCCACCTTGTTCGCGCGGTGCTTGGTGCGGGTGAAGACGATCACCCGCGACATCGCCTTATCGGCCAGGAGGTCGCACAGCAGATCGAACTTCGCCTTCGGTTCGACGAAGTGCACGCCCTGGGTGATCGCCTCGACGGCCACCGTCTTGGGCGCGATGTCGACGCGCGCGGGCTTGTAAAGCAGGTCCGCGGCCAGCTTGGCGACGTCGGTCGGCATGGTCGCCGAGAACAGCATCGACTGGCGCTCCTTGGGCACCGCGGCGACGATCTTCTGCACGTCGCGGATGAAGCCCATGTCGAGCATGCGGTCGGCCTCGTCGAGGACGAACATCTCGATCTTGTCGAGGCGCACATGGCCCTGCTGCATCAGGTCGAGCAGCCGGCCCGGCGTGGCGACGATGATGTCGGCACCGCGGCGCAGGTCACGCACCTGGCCGTGCTGCGACACGCCGCCGAAGATCACGACATGGCGCAGGTGCAGGTATTTGCCGTAGGCGCGGAACTCGTCACCGATCTGGATCGCCAGTTCGCGGGTCGGCGCCAGGATCAGCGCGCGCGGCTGCGTGCGCTTGCCCTCGGGCGTGTTGTAGGCGAGTTCATCGAGGATCGGCAGCGCGAAGGCCGCGGTCTTGCCGGTGCCGGTCTGGGCGATGCCCAGTAGGTCCTGTGCGTTGATGAGGATGGGGATGGCCTTCGCCTGGATCGGGGTCGGCACGAGATGCGCACGCTCTTTCAGGGCGCGCAGGATCGGTTCGGCGAGGCCGAGGTCCGAAAACGTAAGTTCGCTCAATGGTAATCCTTGTTCGCCGGGCTGTCCGGATGGCATTCGAAGGCCCGTCGGACCCGGCGTTTTCGCTGCTTCCGGGCGCGGCCGGTGCGGCGGGTTTTTTGATATTTATTCCCGGGACGTACGCCGCAAACGGGCAGCGCTTCGCGCAATCGCGAGATAATCAATTGCCCCCATGTGGGCCTCGGCAGCTGCTTTGTCAAGAAAATCAGGAATTTAATGTCGGGGCGCATCCGGCTTGACCGGTCCGGGGCGATTGCCGACTCTGTCCTCCGCACGTCGCGAACCCGGGGGACCTGCCGATGCCCGAGATGATGACCGACCGCCTGAAGGGCCCCGACGTCTGGCTGGGCGCCGACCTGCAGTGCCGCGGCGACTGGATCGTCCGCCTCGATGCAGACGACTTCGCCGAGATCGAGGCGGCACTGGCCGCGGCGAAGGATGCGGGCGCGTCCCTGCCCTTCGACCGGTCGCTGTTCCCGCTGGACCGGCTGCGGGGCAAGCTCGACCGGGTCGTGGAACAGGTCTCGCACGGCTGCGGCGTTGCGCTGCTGCGCGGCCTGCCGCGCGCGCGCTACACGCCCGCCGAGTGCGACCTGATCTACTGGGGGATCGGCTGCCACATGGGCACGCCGGTCTCGCAGAACCCGCGCGGTCACATGGTCGGCTATGTCCGCGACGAGGGCCGCACCATGGGCGACCCCGACGCGCGCGGCTATCAGACGGCCGGCGAGCTGCAGTTCCACACCGACCAGCTGCCGACCGACATCCTCGGCCTGTTCTGCGTCAACGCCGCGCGCCGCGGCGGCGAGAGCCACATCGTCAGCTCGCTGGCGATGCACAACGTCATACGCGACGAACGACCCGACCTGCTGCCGCACCTCTACGAACCGCTGGCCGTCGACTGGCGCGGCGACGAGCCGCCGGGCGAGCCGGGTTACTACATGGTGCCGATCTTCTCGGTCGCGCAGGGCAAGGTCACGGCGCGCTTCACCAACAAGTTCTTCGTCCGCTCCACCACGCGCCACGGCGAACACTTGGCACCGACGCCCGCGCAATGGGAGGCGCTGGAATTCGCCCATTCGGTCGCCGAGCGTCCCGAGATGCGGCTGACGATGGATTTCGAGCCGGGCGACATGCAGTTCATCAACAACCACACGACCCTGCACGGCCGCTCGCCGTTCGAGGATTGGGGAGATCCGGCGAAGAACCGGCTACTGCTGCGGCTGTGGATCGCGCTGGACGATTCGAGGCGCCGCCCGCTCTCGCCGCTGCTCGACGAGCGCTATCACTGGGTGCGCGAAGGCGGCATCCCGAAGCGCGATGCGGCGTGAAAACACGCACGCAAGCCATTGATCTGAATCCGAAAGACGGTGGTGAGCCCGTCAGGGTTCGAACCTGAGACCTACTGATTAAAAGTCAGTTGCTCTACCAGCTGAGCTACGGGCCCACCGACGCGCCCTAAATGGCAGGCGCCGCGGCCACGGTCAACCGGCTCTGCCGCCGCGCGATACGGTGCACGGCGAAACAATCGCCCAAAGCGAAGGGGCGGCCCGCAGCCCGTCCTGTTTCCCGAATCTGGTGTCGCGACGATGGGCCATCCGGCCGTGCTTTTCGAAGCCGGGATCGCGCCCCGCCACCCCGTGCGCGCGCCAATTGTCGAATTCGCCTTCACGCACTTACGCGGTATGCATGGGAACGCATGAATGCCCGCAACTAAGGCATTCCGAGCCGATGCGGGCGATGCCGTTCGGGACAAACGCGAAAATACCCGGAAAATCCCTTCGAGTTTACGTGTGATTAGCAATTCGGCGTCAGTTTGCAGCGCAACCGATAAGCAATCGCAACCATTATCTGGAACCCGTTATGATTCTCTCACCCAATCGGATGGGCTAACGCTTGGTGGGCCTGTTGTTGGCCGCCAGCCTCGGTGTCCTTTCCGGCGGCGTTGACGTCGCATCTGCCGAACAGCTTGCAAGCGCCGATACGCAGGCGCTGAAGCAGCACTACAAGCGTCCGGAAACCATCCCGTTCCCCGACTACAATCCCTACACGCCCGAGAAGGCGGCGCTGGGCAAGATGCTTTACTTCGACCCTCGGGTGAGTGCGGGCCAGAACATGAACTGCGCGAGCTGCCACAATCCCTCGTTCGGATGGGAGGCGCCGGTGGATCGCGCGATCGGAAGCCAGAACACGCCGCTGGGGGCCACACCCCGACCGTCCTGAACCAGGCGTTCGCCATCAGTTTCTACTTCTGGGACGGCCGTGCCGGCACCCTCGAGGAGCAGGCAAAGGGTCCGATCCAGGCCGATGTCGAGATGAACATGCCGCTCGACGCGCTTGTCGAGCGCTTGTCGGGCATCGAGGGATATCGCGAGTGGTTCGCGCGGGTGTTTCCTGAGTCCGGCATAACGGAGGACACCATCATCCAGGCGATTGCCACCTACGAACGCACTGTCGTGTCGAGCTACGCCCCGTTCGACGCATGGGTCGACGGCGACGAGAGCGCCATATCCGACTCCGCAAAACGCGGCTTTCGCCTGTTCACCGATGCGGCCGAGTGCTCGGCCTGTCATACCGGCTGGAACTTCACCGACAACGAGTTCCACGACATCGGCCTGCCGACCCAGGATATCGGACGCGCCAAGGTCGACGAACAGGGGGCCGCAACCCGCGAGATCGCCGAAAACGTCCAGCGGGCCGCATCGGGTACCCAGGACGTCTCGTCGAACATCGTCGAGGTCTCGCGCGGCACCCAGGAGACCGGCACCGCGTCCCAGCAGGTGCTCAGCGCCGCCGAACAGCTCGGCGCGCAGTCCGACGAGCTCCAGGCCGCCGTCGCCTCCTTCCTCGACCGGGTCAAGGCCGCCTAACCGCCTTGCCCATCTAGACAAACAACGCAAAACGGCCCCGCCTCAGGCGGGGCCGTTCTCGTGTAAACCGCAGTTTGTTTTACTGGGCGTCGGCCGCGACCTGCATCTTCACGATCTTGTCGGGATCCACGACCATGCCGCTCTGGCCGTCGCCGCGCTTGATCTTGTCGACCAGTTCCATCCCCTCGGTCACCTGGCCCCACACGGTGTACTGGCCGTCAAGGAACGAGGCGTCGTCGAAGACGATGAAGAACTGGCTGTTGGCGCTGTCAGGGTGCTGCGCGCGCGCCATCGAGACCGCGCCGCGGCCGTGGTTGGTATTCGAGAACTCGGCCTTCAGGTCGGGCAAGTCGGAGCCGCCGCGCCCGGTGCCGGTCGGATCGCCCGTCTGGGCCATGAATCCGTCGATCACGCGGTGGAACACGACGCCGTCGTAGAAGCCCTCGCGGGCCAGCTCCTTGATCCGCGCGACATGGTTGGGCGCCAGGTCGGGGCGCAACTCGATGGTCACGCGTCCGCCTTCGAGGTCCAGATAGAGTGTGTTTTCCAAGTCGCGCTCCTGCGTTCGGGTCTGGGCCTGGGCCGTGTCGGTCGTCGGCGCGACGCCACCGGCCAGGATGATGCCGACCCCGAGGGCGAGCCCGGCTAGAAAGATTCGTCGAAACATGAGGGGTTTCTACTCGTTTGCGGCCTGCAGGTCGAGACGCCCGAACCGCTCGTTGACGCGCAGCGCGACGGGCGCCGACACGAAGCTGGTGATGTCGCCGCCCAGCGCCGCGATCTCCTTGACCAGGCGCGAGGCGATGAACTGGTTCCGCTCTGAGGCCATCAGGAACAGGATCTCGATATCCGGGTTCAGGCGCGCATTCATGCCCGCCATTTGGAACTCGTAGTCGAAGTCCGAGACGGCCCGCAGGCCGCGGATGATGCACTGGGCGCCCTCGGTCTCGGCGAACTGCATGAGCAGGGAATCGAAAGGTTTCACCTCGATCTTGCCGAGCCGGCCGTTGCCGCTGATCATGGCCATTTCGTCGCGCACGATCTCGACCCGCTCGTCGAGCGAGAAGAGCGGGCCCTTGCCCGCGTTCACCGCAACGCCCACCACCAGCCGGTCGAGCACCTTGGCCGCCCGCTTGATGATGTCCATATGTCCATTGGTTATCGGGTCGAAGGTGCCGGGATAGACCCCGACCCGCTCAATCTTCGCCATCGTCGTCCGTCTCCGGCGCGTCGTTGTTCCCGTCGCTCGCCGGCGCTTCCCGCGTATCGTCTGCGCCGTTCTCGGCGTATTCGGCGGCATCGTCGCCTTCTTCGTCGTCATCGTCGCGCAAATGGGCGACGGTCACAACCCGTTCGTCGTCGGCCACCCGGAACAGGGTGACGCCGCGCGTCGAACGGCCGGCGATGCGCACGTCCGACACGCCCGTGCGGATCAGCTGGCCGCCGTCGGTGACCATGACGAGCTCGGTGTCGTCCTCGACCGGGAACGACGCGACGACGGCGTTTTCCGGGACATCGGCGAGCACGATGTTCGTCAGCCCCTGCCCGCCGCGGTTGGTGATCCGGTACTCGTAGGCCGAGGTCCGCTTGCCGAAGCCGTTGGCGGTGACCGTCAGGATGAACTGCTCCAGTTCGGCGAGCTCGGCGTAGCGTTCCTCGGTGAGCTCGACCGCCTCACCGTCGCCCTCGTCCGCGCCCTCCGCATCAACCGCCACCTCCGCCGGCGCCTCGTCGACATCCCCCTCGGCGCGTTCGGCGCGGCTGCGCTTGAGATAGGCCGCGCGCTCGGCGATCGAGAATTCCGCGTGCTTGAGGATCGACATCGAGATCACCCGGTCGCCCTCGGCCAGCCGGATTCCGCGCACACCCGTCGAATTGCGGCCGGCGAAGACGCGCACGTCGCCCATCTCGAAGCGGATCGACTTGGCGTTCGCCGTCGCCAGCAGCACATGGTCGGTGTCCTCGCAAGGCTGCACGCCGATCAGCTGGTCGCCCTCGTCGAGCTTCATGGCGATCTTGCCGTTCGCCTTGACCTGCACGAAGTCGGACAGCCGGTTGCGGCGCACATTGCCCGAGGCGGTCGCGAACATGACGAAGAGGTCCTCGGCCTGGGCCTCGTCCTCGGGCAGCGGCATCAGGGTGGTGATCCACTCGCCCTCTTCCAGCGGCAGCAGGTTGACCAGCGCCTTGCCGCGCCCCTGGGGCGTGCCGACGGGCAGCTTGTAGACCTTGGTCTTGTAGACCAGGCCCCGCGACGAGAAGAACAGCACCGGCGTGTGGGTGTTGAGCACGAACACCGACGCCACGAAGTCCTCGTCGCGCGCCTTCATGCCCGCGCGGCCCTTGCCGCCGCGCTTCTGGGCCCGGTAGGTCGAGAGCGGGACGCGCTGGATGTAGCCGTTGTGGGTGACCGTGACGACCATGTCCTCGCGCTGGATCAGGTCCTCGATGTCCTGCTCGAACTCGCCCTCGACGATCTCGGTGCGGCGCGGATCGGCGAATTCCTCGCGCATCGCCAGCAGCTCGTCGCGCAGCACGCCGTAGAGCTTCTCGCGGCTGTCGAGGATCGAGAGGTATTCCTTGATCCGCTCGACCAGCTCCTCCAGGTCCCGGGCGATCTTGTCGCGCTCGAGGCCGGTCAGCCGGTGCAGGCGCAGTTCGAGGATCGCCTTCGCCTGCTCCTCCGACAGCTGGTAGGTGCCCTTCTCGTCGACCTCGCGGCCCGGCTCGTCGATCAGCGCGATCAGCGGCGCCACGTCGAGGGCCTGCCAGCGCTTGGCACAGAGCTGTTCGCGAGCCTGGTTGGCATCCTTGGCGGCGCGGATCAGCTCGATGACGGGGTCGAGGTTGGCCACCGCGATGGCGAGTCCGACCAGGGTGTGGGCCCGGTCGCGCGCCCGGCCGAGCTCGTAGATCGTGCGCCGCGTGATCACCTCCTCGCGGAACTTCACGAAGGCGGCGATGATGTCCTTGACGTTGAGCAGCTCGGGCCGGCCGCCGTTGAGCGCCAGCATGTTGACGCCGAACGAGGTCTGCAGCGGGGTGTAACGGTAGAGCTGGTTGAGCACCACCTCGGGCTCGGCGTCGCGCTTGAGCTCGATCACCACGCGCACGCCGTGCCGGTCGCTCTCGTCGCGCAGGTCCGAGATGCCCTCGATGATCTTCTCGTGGGCTACCTCGGCGATCCGCTCGATCATCCGCGACTTGTTCACCTGGTAGGGAATCTCGCTGACGATGATCGCCGTGCGGCCGCTGGAAATGTCCTCGAACGAGGTCTTGGCGCGGATCACCACCGAGCCACGGCCGGTGTGGAAGGCCGCGCGGATGCCGCTGGTGCCCACGATCGTCGCGCCGGTCGGGAAGTCGGGGCCCGGCATGATCCCGAGGATCTCGTCGATCGAGACCTCGGGATTGTCGATATAGGCGCAGCAGGCGTCGATCACCTCGCCCAAATTGTGCGGCGGGATGTTGGTCGCCATGCCCACCGCGATGCCGCCGGCACCGTTGACCAGCAGGTTGGGATACTGGGCCGGCAGGACGACCGGTTCGGTGACGCTCTCGTCGTAGTTGGGCTGGAAGTCGACCGTCGCGCGGTCGATGTCTTCGATCAGCGTGTGCGCCGCCTTGGACAGGCGCGCCTCGGTGTAGCGCATGGCCGCCGCGGGATCGCCGTCCATCGAGCCGAAATTGCCCTGGCCATCGACCAGTTCCAGGCGCATGGAGAAATCCTGCGCCATGCGCACCATGGCGTCATAGATCGCCGCGTCGCCGTGCGGGTGGTACTTGCCCATGACGTCGCCGACGATGCGCGCCGACTTGCGGTAGGGCCGGTTCCACTCGAAACCGGACTCCTTCATCGAGTACAGGATACGGCGGTGGACCGGTTTCAGCCCGTCGCGCACATCGGGCAGCGCGCGGGCCACGATGACGCTCATGGCGTAATCGAGGTAGGAGGATTTCATCTCCTCCTCGATGGTCACCGGCGCGATATCGAACCCGTCCGGCGGCAGTTCGGCCGATTGATCACTCATCGTACGATTTCAATAATTTGTGGCGTGATTCTAATACGGCATATCACGCGGCGAATCGGGTGGAATTTCATCGTCAGACCCTACCCGAATCCCGGGATTCGGGCAAGGAAGGGCAGGGTTGCACGCGGCGCGGAGTCGAGTGCGATTCGGCGGCCGCAACGACCTCAGCCGGCGCCCGGATCGAGGCTCACATCCCAGAACGTGGCCTCGATCTTGCGGCCGTCCGGATCGCGCACGAAACACCCGTAATAGGCCGCTCCGTATGCGGGACGCGGGCCCGGTGCGCCGTCGTCCGTGGCACCCGCCGCCAGCGCGGCGGCGTGAAAGGCATCGACCGATGCCCGGTCGGCGGCAATGAAGCCGATATGGGTGCCGTTTCCGACACTGGCCGTCACGCCATCGAACGGCGCCTGCACGAAAAACTTCGGAAACGCCATGCCCTAGGCAACCATGCCGTCATGTTCCAGCACCCTGCGGCAGCCCAGCGTTTCGAGTACCAGGTCGTAGAAGGCGGCCGCGCGCGTCAGATCGTTGGTGCCGATCGAAACGTGGGAAAGAATGCTCGGCGCGTCGTCGGCTATGCACCGGCCCTAGAACGGAATCTCGTCGTCCAGGTCGTCGGCCATCCCGCCGCCGCCCGCGGCCGCCATCGCCGGCTGGGCGCCGCCGTAATCGGGCGCGGAATCGTAGCCCCCGCCGCCCTGGCCGCCGCCACGGGAATCCAGCATCACCAGTTCGCCCCGGAAGCGCTGCAGCACCACCTCGGTGGTGTACTTCTCCTGGCCCGACTGGTCGGTCCATTTGCGGGTCTGGAGCTGGCCCTCGAGGAAGAGCTTGGCGCCCTTCTGCAGGTATTTCTCGGCCACCTCGACCAGCTTCTGGTCGAAGATCACCACCCGGTGCCACTCGGTCTTCTCGTTCATTTCGCCGGTGTTGCGGTCGCGCCAGCGCTCCGAGGTGGCAACGGACAGGTTGCACACCTTGTCACCCGACTGCATGGAACGGATTTCGGGGTCGCGGCCCAGATTTCCGACGAGGATGACCTTGTTGACGCTGCCTGACATGGTGGCTCTCTCCTGCTGCCCCGCGCCGTCATAGGCGTTGGGGATCCGATGTTCCGTGCCCCAAGATGCTGCGACTCGGGGGCAAATCCGAGTTCAAGGTGGCATAGGGGCCGAAGCCCCACAAGCGGTCTGGACGCGGACTTATCCCCATGATATTCACGTTTTGTTCTCAATTCAACGGATAGCTGTCCACTGGCTTTTTCTAACCCGTGACGCCATCTTGGGTGCCGGCATGCGGCGGCCCGAAACCGCCGCCCACCCTCGCCCGTAGAAGCATCCATGCAGAAGAAGATCGTCGTCCGCGGCGCCCGCGAGCACAACCTCCAGGACATCGACGTGTCGATGCCGCGGGACTCGCTGGTGGTCATCACCGGCCTGTCGGGGTCCGGCAAGTCGTCGCTGGCCTTCGACACGATCTATGCCGAGGGCCAGCGCCGCTATGTCGAGAGCCTGTCGGCCTATGCGCGGCAGTTCCTGGAACTGATGCAGAAGCCCGACGTGGATTCCATCGAGGGGCTGTCGCCGGCGATCTCCATCGAGCAGAAGACGACCAGCCGCAACCCGCGCTCGACCGTGGGCACGGTGACCGAGATATACGACTATCTGCGCCTGCTGTATGCGCGGGTCGGCATCCCCTACTCGCCCGCCACGGGCCTGCCCATCGAGGCCCAGTCGGTCAGCCAGATGGTCGACCGCACGCTGGAAATGGCGGAAGGCACCCGGCTCTACCTGCTGGCGCCCATCGTGCGCGGCCGCAAGGGCGAATACCGGCGCGAGCTGGCCGACCTGCAGAAGCGCGGCTTCCAGCGCGTGAAGATCGACGGCGAGCTCTACGAGATCGCCGACGCCCCGGCGCTGGACAAGAACTATAAGCACGACATCGCCGTGGTGGTGGACCGCATCGTCGTGCGCGACGGCATCGCCACGCGGCTCGCCGATTCCATTGAGACCGCGCTGGAGCTGGCTGACGGGCTCGCCTTCGCCGAGAACGCCGATACGGGCGAGCAGACCATCTTCTCGGCCAAGTTCGCCTGCCCCGTCTCGGGCTTCACCATCGAGGAGATCGAGCCTCGGCTGTTCTCGTTCAACAACCCGTTCGGCGCGTGCCCGGCCTGCGACGGGCTGGGCACCAAGGTGGTGGTCGATCCCGACCTGGTGGTCCCCGACACGACCAAGAGCCTGCGCAACGGCGCGGTAGCGCCCTGGGCCAACTCGTCGAGCCCCTATTACGCCCAGACCCTCGATGCCATCGCGCGCCACTTCAAGGTCTCAACGGCGGACGCCTGGTCGGAACTGCCCGACAAGGTGCAGCAGACCATCCTGTTCGGCTCGGGCAGCACCGCGATCAAGATGAAGTACGACGACGGGCTGCGCACCTACGAGACGAGCAAGCCGTTCGAGGGCGTGGTCTCGAACCTCGAGCGCCGCTACCGCGAGACCGAGAGTTCGTGGGCGCGCGAGGAGATCGCGAAATACCAGGTCGCCTCCACCTGCGAGGCCTGTGCCGGTGCGCGGCTGAAACCCGAGGCGCTGGCGGTGAAGATCAACGGCAAGCACATCAGCGAGACGACGGAGATGTCGATCGCGGCGGCCGGCGCGTGGTTCACCGACCTGGAGAACCATCTGAGCAAGAAGCAGCGCGAGATCGCCGACCGCATCCTGCGCGAGATCAACGAGCGGTTGGGTTTCCTCAAAGATGTCGGTCTGGAATACCTGACCCTCGACCGTGCCGCGGGCACGTTGTCGGGCGGCGAGAGCCAGCGCATCCGCCTGGCTTCGCAGATCGGCTCGGGCCTGACCGGCGTGCTCTATGTGCTCGACGAGCCCTCCATCGGCCTGCACCAGCGCGACAATGCGCGCTTGCTCGACACGCTGAAGCGCCTGCGCGACCTGGGCAACACCGTCGTCGTGGTCGAGCATGACGAGGACGCGATCCGCACCGCCGACTATTTGATCGACATGGGCCCCGGCGCGGGCGTGCATGGCGGCAAGGTGGTGGCCGAGGGCACGCCCAAGAAGGTGATGCAGCAGGTCTCGAAGAGCCTGACGGCGAAGTACCTGACCGGGATCGAGCAGATTCCGATCCCCGCCGTGCGCCGCAAGGGCAAGCGCGGCAAGGCCCTGCGCGTGATTGGCGCCACGGCGAACAATCTGAAGGACGTGACGGCGGAGATTCCACTGGGCACCTTCACCTGCGTGACCGGCGTGTCGGGCTCGGGCAAGTCGTCGCTGATCATCGACACGCTCTACACCGCGGCGGCGCGCCACATCTACGGCTCGCGGGCCGCGCCGGGCGCCCACACCGCCATCGAGGGCTTCGAGCATCTCGACAAGGTGATCGACATCGACCAGTCGCCCATCGGCCGCACCCCGCGCTCGAACCCAGCGACCTACACCGGCGCCTTCACGCCGATCCGCGACTGGTTCACCGGCCTACCGGAATCCAAGGCGCGCGGCTACAAGCCGGGCCGCTTCTCGTTCAACGTCAAGGGCGGGCGCTGCGAGGCGTGCCAGGGCGACGGCGTCATCAAGATCGAGATGCACTTCCTGCCCGACGTCTATGTCGAGTGCGACGTCTGCCACGGCAAGCGCTACAACCGCGAGACGCTGGAGATCCTCTACCGCGAGAAGTCGATCGCCGACGTGCTGGACATGACGGTCGAGGAAGGCCGCGACTTCTTTAAGGCCGTACCGGCGATCCGCGACAAGCTGGAGACGCTGTCGCGGGTCGGGCTCGACTACATCCATATTGGCCAGGCCGCGACGACCCTGTCGGGCGGCGAGGCCCAGCGGGTGAAGCTGGCCAAGGAGCTGTCGCGCCGGGCGACGGGCAAGACCCTCTACATCCTCGACGAGCCGACCACCGGCCTGCACTACCACGATGTGCGCAAGCTGCTGGAGGTGCTGCAGGCGCTGGTCGAACATGGCAACACGGTGGTGGTGATCGAGCACAATCTCGAGGTCATCAAGACCGCGGACTGGCTCCTCGATCTCGGGCCCGAGGGCGGCGACAAGGGCGGCGAGATCGTCGCCGCCGGCACGCCCGAGGACATCTGCGAGGTGGAGCGCAGCTACACCGGCCAGTACTTGGCGCCCTACCTTCCGGCACTCGCCAAGAAGACGAAGAAGCGGGCGTAGACGCGCGTATCGCAATTGTCCGCGATGCGTGTAGCATTGCTCCGTAGAACAATCAGATGTTCGGGGGAGACTGTGGGCTTGATGCGACGGAAACACGGCGGCTGGCGTGCATTCGGATTAATGGCATCGGCACTCCTCCTGGCTTCCTGAGCCGCGGTCGAGTTCCAGAAAGACATCGAGCAGGGAAAGAAGGCGCTCGTCTACTGGGCAGTCGAGGAGGCCATTATCCGCGAGGACCGAGCCAAGGCAGTGGGACCCGGGCTTGAATATCCGACGACACGTTTCTAAGGCCTGTTTCTCGACATGCGCCCCGTCGGGCCCGGGGACCGTCTCGTCGACGAAGATGGCGACAGTATCCGCAGCGTCGTGCCCGCTCCGCTTCCCTGGACACGCCGTGAGGATCGGAAGGAAGGCTTCGGCGGGGAACTTGTATGGAATGCCGTGACGGTCGATCCCGGCACCTACACGCTGGTGCGCATCATCGAACAGGCCCGGTTCATGCTCGTGGGATTCGAACGACTGTTCGACACATGGCTGCTTGTGCCCCCGCCTCCCAAACCGGACGATCCCGCCTATGTGGTGAATGCGGATGCACCCCATTTCAAGGTAGGGTCAGGCGAATCTGTCTATATAGGCACATTCATCGGAAATGTGATTTCGCGACGAACCAACCTGAAAACCGACGAAGTTCGGAAGGACTACTAGATCGATCCGGTCCATCGAGACAAGATCGCCACGGAATTGAAGATCGATTCTGCACAGGTGCGGACCATCGATCTTTTCAGTGGCAACCCCAAGGCATTGCGTGTCCTGTCCGTGCCGGAACGGGCAAACGACGGGTAACCGATCCGGCGTTTCGTCGATGCGCTGAAGAGCTGTGATTCTGTATACGGACGACGCAAATTTTTGGTGCCCGCGGCGGCATTCAAGCGGGTCTACCTGTCCAGGGCCTTCAGGATGCACACCCGCTTTACCGGCGCCCACTTACGACCATTCCGATTCATTAGCGCGGTATCGCCAACACAAACGGGGTTTCAGGCGCAACCCCGGCCCGTTACCCCGCGGAACGAGATACGTGCCGCCGCAGCGCGGCGTTTCGTGCAAACCTGAACACTCAGTCGAAACGACAATCCGGGGAGGTAGGAATGCCCGCATACGTTATCGTCGATTCCAGCGTTCACGACCCCGAGGCCATGAAGGCATACGGTGCGAAGGTGGGTGCGACCCTCAAGCAGTATGGCGGCCGCCCGATCATCGCCGGCGGCGCCATCGACGTGATCGAGGGAGACTGGACCCCGTCGCGGCTGATCGTGCTGGAGTTCGCCGACGCCGAGGCGGCACGCACCTGGTACAACTCGCCGGAATACTTGGAGATTCTGCCGATCCGACTGGGCGCAACCGACGACAAGTTCCTGATCGTCGAGGGCGTCTGATCGACTCCGTCCCGGCGAGGCCCCTACCGGAACGCCGGCAGCACCTCGTCGTTGAACCGGGCCATCGTGGCCAGCGCCTGTTGGTGGGACAGCTCGCCCGTGCGCACGATGAAGCTCATCTCGGTGAAGCCCCAGTCGCGATAGCGCTCGATCCGCTCGATCACCTGCTCGGCCGTGCCGATGCACGTGCGTGCGCGAAACATCGCCAGGATGTCGCCGTCGGGCGCCAGGAAGTCGAACACGCTCTCGTCGCCGGCATAGTCCTCGTTCCATTGGTCGCCGGCGAACAGCAGGCGGAATAGGTTGGCATGCTCCTGCACCGCGCGGCGGGCCTCGGCGACCGCCTGTTCCTCGCTGTCGGCGATGTGGAGGAACACCGACATCATCGCCTCGTGCCCGCCCGCCGGGTGGCCGGCCTCGGCCCAGGCGTCGAGGTACCAGCCGAACCGCTCGCGCGATTCCTCGGGCGAGACCGGGTACTGGTTGAGCATTATGTTGAAGCCGTTGCGCCCCGCCCATTCGAAGCTGTCGCGGGTGCGCGAGGCCGCGACCCAGATCGGCACCTCGGCCTGTGCCGGCAGCGGATGCAGCCTGAGTTTGGGAAACCGATAGTGCGGCCCGCGATGGGCGAAGGTCTCGCCCGACCAGGCGCGGCGGATGATCTCGAACCCCTCCTCGCGCATGGCGCTGACCGCATCGGCGTCGAGCCCGTGCCCCTCGAACTCGTGGGGCAGATAGCCGCGCCCGATCCCGAAGTCGAGGCGCCCGCCCGAGAGCTGGTCGACGACGGCATAGTCCTCGGCGACGTGCAGCGGGTTGCGCAGCGGCATCAGCGAGATCGCCGGGCCGTTGCGGATGCGCTCGGTCTCGCGCGCCCAGGCCGCGAGCTGGATCGCCGGGTTCGGCGTGGCGCCGCCGTAATAGTGGAAGTGATGCTCGGAGATCCAGGCCCGGTCCCAGCCCGACCGGTCGGCCAGCCGGACCAGCTCCGACATCTCGTCGTAGAACCGCGCCAGCGACGGGGCCACGCCCTCGCGGAATCAGGGCAGCATGAACAGGCCGAACTTCATGCCGTCATGTTATCCGGCCAGCCGCGCCGCGACAGTGCGACAAAAGTGCAAGCCGGCGGGGCGCCGGCGTTCAGAAGCCGGCCTTCACCGCGTCCCAGTATCTGACGTTGAGGTCGCGCACGAAGTCGTCATGGCCCTCGGCGAGGCAGCCACGCAGGGTCTTGTCGCCGATCCGGGTCGTCCGGTAGCAGCGGTTGTAGGCGGTGCGCGCCCGGTGCACCCCGGTGCGCGAATAGCTCGACGCGTGGGCCGCGGCCGCGGTCTCCCACAGCGCGGCGCGCCCACCGGTTTCGGCGCGGCCCCATTTCGGCAACGCATCGATCATCCGCGCCAGCACCTGGCTCGCATGCATGGTGTCAGTGTCGCGGTCGACGATGGCCTTGGCGGCTGTGCGTAGCGGGCCCGCGCCGAGCGCGACGTCGGTCTCGGTCAACGGGTCGGTGTCGCCGGGGCCGGGCTCGGCAGCCGGCACCAGGGTCAGCGGCCGCTCGACCCGGACGGCGACGTCGTGCAGCCCGCGTGCGGCCAGCACATCGGCGGCGAGGCTGACGCGCACCGTCGAGAAGCCGCGCGCCGCGGCGAAGCGCAGCACTTCGCCGGCCGGAAGCGACACGGTGCGCCCGGACGCCTCGCGCGCCGTCACAGCGATCGCGTCCGCATCGAACGCCGTATACGGATAGCCGCGGATCGGGGTCGCGCGCGCCTGGTGCAGGCAGATCGAGGTGAGCTCGGCGCTGCATTCGCCGCCCGCACATTGCAGGGGCACCGGCGTGGCGGTCACGATCACCCCGAGCATCTGCGGCTCGGCCTGTGCCGGCGTCACGACGCCCGGGCCCAGCAGGAACGACGTTGCGGCGATGGCCGCGAGGAAACCGGACATGCGCATCGGGTGCCTCCCCCGCGCGTGGATGGTTCGAGAAGCCTCGCACCGCACCGCGCGCACCGTCAATTCACGTTTCCCGGCTCGATTGCCTTCGCCCCGGGAGACCGCTATGTGGAGGACATGGCTTCGGATCGTCCCGCACCGGTACACGTGATCGGCGGCGGCCTCGCGGGCAGCGAGGCGGCCTGGCAGCTGGCGCGCGCCGGCGTGCCCGCGATCCTGCACGAGATGCGGCCCGAGCGGGCCACCGACGCGCACCAGACCGACCGGCTGGCCGAGCTGGTCTGCTCCAACTCGTTCCGTTCCGACGATGCCGAGAACAACGCCGTCGGCGTGCTGCACGCCGAGATGCGCATGCTGGGCTCGCTGGTCATGGCCGCGGCCGACATGAACAAGGTGCCGGCGGGCGGTGCGCTGGCTGTCGACCGCGAGGGCTTCGCGGACCGGGTGACCGAGCTCCTGTCCACGCACCCGCTGGTCGAGATCGTGCGCGGCGAGGTCGCGGGCCTGCCGCCGGCCGACTGGGACAGCGTGATCGTCGCCACAGGCCCCCTCACCTCGCCGGCGCTCTCGGACGCGATCGGGGCGCTCACCGGCGAGAAGAATCTGGCCTTCTTCGACGCGATCGCACCTATCGTGCACGCGGACTCGATCGACATGTCGAAGGCGTGGTTCCAGTCGCGCTACGACAAGCCCGGCCCCGGCGGGACGGGCAAGGACTACATCAACTGCCCGATGGACGCGGCGCAGTTCGAGGCCTTCATCGACGCGCTGCGCGCCGCTGACAAGGTCGACTTCCGCGAGTGGGAGCGCGACACCCCCTATTTCGAGGGCTGCCTGCCGATCGAGGTGATGGCGGCGCGCGGGCGCGAGACGCTGCGCTTCGGGCCGATGAAGCCGGTCGGGCTGACCAACGCCCATGACGGATCGCGCCCCCACGCCGTGGTGCAGCTGCGCCAGGACAATACGCTGGGCACCCTGTTCAACATGGTCGGCTTCCAGACCAAGATGCGCTACGGCGACCAGCAGGCGGTGTTCCGCACGATTCCGGGGCTCGAGGGTGCCGAGTTCGCGCGACTGGGCGGCATCCACCGCAACACCTTCATGAATTCGCCGCGCGTGCTCGACGCGACCCTGCGCCTGAAGGCCCAGCCGCGGCTGCGCTTTGCCGGCCAGGTCACCGGCGTCGAGGGGTATGTGGAAAGCGCGGCCTCGGGGCTGCTCGCCGGCCGCTTCGCGGCGGCGGAGCGGCTGGGCGATGTCGTCGAGACGCCGCCCGTCACGACGGCCCATGGCGCGCTGCTGGCCCATGTCACCGGCGGGGCCGACGACGAAACCTTCCAGCCGATGAACGTCAATTTCGGGCTGTTCCCGCCGCTCGACGAGGGCACGCTTGCCGGCATCAAGCGCAAGGAACGCAAGGTGGCGCGCAAGCAGGCGATGGCGCGTCGCGCCCTGTCCGACATCGCCGCATGGACGAACGGCGAGATCAACGCGGCGGCGGAGTAGGACGATGGCCGCGCACCGCGACGACCCCAAATCCATCTGGGACGAACGCTATGTCGGCGACGATTACGTCTTCGGCCAGGAGCCCAATGTCTGGCTGGCGGCGAACGCCGGTCTGATCCGGCCGTGCATGTCGGCGTTCGTTCCGGGCGACGGCGAGGGCCGCAACGGGGTCTGGCTGGCCGCGCGCGGCTGCGCGGTGACCACGGTCGACGCCTCTCCCGTCGGCGCCGAAAAGGCCCGCCGGCTGGCCGCGGAACGCGTAGTCGAGCTGAGCATCGAAATCGCCGATCTGCGCGACTGGGACGCGCCCGTGGGCGCCTTCGACCTGGCGATCTCGGCCTTCTTGCACGTGCCCGACGACGACCGGGCCGTGATCCACCGGACGATCGCCCGCACCCTGAAGCCCGGCGGCCTCTTGCTTCTGGAGGGCTTTACGCCCGAACATATCGGCTACGGCAAGGGCGGCCCCAAGGACCCTGCGATGATGTTCACCGAAGACCGGCTACGCGACGACTTCGCGGACCTGATGGACATCGCGCACCTGGAGGCGCTCAGGACCGAACTGCCCGCCAGCGAACGGCACGGCGGACCGGCCGCCGTGATTCGCCTGCGGGCCCGGAGGAAAGCACAATGAGCGAGAACAGCGCCCCCTTCTCCCTGAAAGGTCTCGACCATGTCGTCATCCGCTGCCGCGACCTGGCGGCGCTGAAGCGCTTCTACTGCGACGTGCTGGGCGGCACGATCCAGGAGGAGGACACCGAGATCGGCCTCTACCAGGTGCGGGTGGGCAGCCACATCGTCGACCTGATGCCGGTCGACGAGCCGTCCGGGCGCAAGGGCGGGCCGGCTCCGGGCAAGAACGGCCACAACATGGATCACTTCGCCCTCCAGGTTGTGCCCTATGACGACGACGCGATCCGCACCTACCTGTCGCGACACGGGGTGGAACTCGGTTCCACCATCATCCGCGGCGGCGCGGAGGGCGAAGGCCCGGGAATCCACATCAAGGATCCCGAGGGCAACACGGTCGAGCTCAAGGGCCCGCCCGATCCCGCCTACAACTGAACGAACGGGACGGAGACACGACCATGGGCACGCGCGCACCGATCGAGATGCTGGGACTCGACCATGTGGTGATCCGCTGCGTCGACCAGGACGCCATGGCCCAGTTCTACCGCGACCTGCTCGGCTGCACCGTCGACCGGCACAACAAGAAGCTCGACCTGCTGCAGCTTCGCGCCGGCAGCCACCTGATCGACCTGATCGCGGTCGACGGCGTGCTCGGCCGTCGCGGCGGCACCGCACCGGGGTCCGAGGGGCGCAACCTCGACCATTTCGCCATCCAGATCGCGGAATTCGACGAGGCGGCGCTGCACGCCTGGATCGCGGAGAACGGGCTGGAGATCGTCGAGGAAGGCCCGCGCTACGGCGCCGAAGGCACCGGCCCGAGCGTCTATATCCGCGATCCCGAAGGCAACATCGTCGAACTCAAGGGACCGTGCGACCCCGATTGAGCCTCAATAGCGGCCCCGCCACGCGGCCCAGGCGAGCCGCAACGCGCGGGCCGGCTGTTCGGCAGGAAACGCGAACGGATCGAAATCCACCCGCGCCATGTCGGCGATGTAGCGCTCGGCCAGGCTCGCCAGCAGCAGCCCCCGCCGCTCGGCCTTCGACAGGCCCGGCGAAGCGGCCCGCGCCTCCGCCAGCAGTTCGCGCGCGCGCGCGACGATCTCGGCAACGGCGCGGTTGAGCGCGGCAGACGGCTTCAGGTCGAGGAGCCTGCGGCGTTCCACCTCGTGGGCGGTCAGGAGCGCGTCGGGAATGTAGAGCCGCTGGGTCTGGGCGTGGAACGCCACGGCCCGGGCCAGCCCGACGAGCGCCCAGGCCGTTCCGATCGACAGCGCCGCCTCCCGCGCGGCCGCCCCGCCGCCCTGGATGTCCATGAGCAGCGCCGAGAGGTTTCCCGACGTGTCGCGCGCATAGGCCTCGAGCGCGGCAAGGTCGGGCGGCGGCGTGTCGTCGAGGTCCACCTCGCGCGCATCGATCATCGCGCCGAGGGATGCCCGGTCGAGCCCGTGACGCCCCATCGCATCGGCCAGCGACGCGACCACGGGATGCGCGCGGCGCTCTCCCCGCGAGATCTCGTCGAGCACATCGCGCCACCATTGCAGGCGGATCTGGCCGAGCAGCGGCTCGCTGACGATCTCGCGCGTGCGTGCGATCTCGACGTTGAACGCCAGCAGCGCGAAGGCGTCGTCGCGCACATCGGGGCGCAGGAACAGCGCCGCGAGGTAGCGGTCATGGTCGTGTCGGCGGACTTCGTCGAGGCAGTACCGGGCGCCTTCACTTTCAGACATACGGGATTACCTGACTGAAATATTTGCTTTTTAGTTCGCATAGGTGCGACGCGGCGAATTTGCTATAAAGTGATTCGGGTCTTCTAGAGGGGGAATACCATGAAAAACCCGTTGGAATCGCTGCACATGACCGTCGTGATGGGGGTCGTCCTGACCGTCATCATGGTGCTCGTGGCGCAGGGCATCGCCAGCTAAAGCCGGAAGGGAGAACGACCAATGATGATCGACGATCCTTTCCTCCTGCATCTCGTCCGTTGGCTTCACGTCGTCAGCGGCGTCATGTGGATCGGCCTGCTCTGGTATCTGAACTTCGTTCAGGTGCCGACCATGCCGAAGATCCCCGACGAGCTGAAACCGGCCATCGGCAAGCACATTGCACCGGCCGTGCTGTTCTGGTTCCGCTGGGGTGCGGCCTCCACCGTCCTGTGGGGCCTGATCCTCGCCTGGATGCAGGGCACGCTGGGCGACTGGCTTGCCATCGGCCTCAGCGACGGCAACTTCGTCAGCGCGATGATCGGCATCGCCATGTGGTTCGGACTGATCATGGCCTTCAATGTCTGGTTCGTGATCTGGCCAAACCAGAAGATCGCGCTGGGCATCATCGATGCGCCGGCCGAGCGCAAGCCCAAGGCCGCGCGGACGGCGATGCTGTTCTCGCGCACCAACACCCTGCTTTCGATCCCGATGCTCTACGGGATGATCGCGGCACAGAACTCGCCGTTCTGATCCGCCGAAACGGATGCGTCAGCGGGGCCCTTCGGGGCCCCGCTTTCGTTTCGGGATCGGGTGTTCGCAGTTCAGGCCGGCAGCGCGATCAGCGCAGCGGCCACCCGGCGGTCTTCCGACAGCAGCAAATTGAAGGTGCGCGCCGCCGCGCCCGTGGCCATCGGCTCGAGCACGACGCCCGTCTGCCGCAATGCCGCGCGCAACTCTTCGCCGACCCGGCCCATCCGTTCGCCGCAGCCGAGCAGCAGAATCTCGATCGTCTCGCCGGCGTCGATGGCGGGCGCGAGCGAGGCCGTCGAGACCTGGTCGAAGGCACGCACCTCCCAGGCGATCGTGCGCTCGGGAAACACGATG
Source organism: Rhodospirillaceae bacterium (assembly GCA_038117265.1). Classification (GTDB taxonomy): domain Bacteria; phylum Pseudomonadota; class Alphaproteobacteria; order UBA6615; family UBA6615; genus JAYPUG01. Next base: position 17,680 of record JAYOFO010000001.1, on the reverse strand, counting down.
ACCGAGCCCTGATGGGTGTGACCGGAAACCCGGAACCGGCCGGGGCCGTAGCCTTCGATGGTCTGATAGATATCCGACGGGCGCTGGGCGTCAGCCGGCATCGCGGCCCTCGGGCGTATCCGCGCCCGTTTCCTCGCCCTCTTCCACCTCGGCCGACAGGGCCTCGCGGCTCAGCCTCAGCCCCAGCAGCACGGGCACGGCAATGAACACCGACGAATAGGTGCCGACGATGACGCCCCAGATCATCGCGATCGAGAAGTCGCGGATGATCGAGCCGCCGAAGATCGCCAGCGCGACCAGTGCGATCAGGGTGGTCACGCTGGTCATGAAGGTGCGCGACAGGGTGCGGTTCGCCGCCAGGTTGAGCAGCGAGGACATGTCGAGCTTCTTGTAGCGGCGCAGCTCCTCGCGCACCCGGTCGTAGATCACGACGGTGTCGTTGATCGAATAGCCCGCGATGGTCAGAATCGCGGCCACCGTGGCGATGTTGAATTCGAGCTGGGTGACCGCGAACAGGCCGATGGTGGTGATCACGTCATGGGTCAGCGCGATCACCGCGCCGACGCCGAACTGCCATTCGAACCGGAACCAGATGTAGGCCAGGATTGCGATGATCGCCAGGACGACCGCCCAGATCGCGGATTCGATGAGTTCCGCTCCGACCGTGGGGCCCACGAACTCGATCCGGCGATACTCCGCCACGTCGTCGCCCAGCGCAGACTTGATCGCCTCGATCGCCTTGACCTGCTCTGCCTCGGTGCCGTCCTGCCGCTGCACCCGGATCAGCACGTCGTCGGGCGCACCGAATTCCTGGACCTGCACCTCGCCGACGTTCAGCGCATCCATGCGCGCACGCAACGCGGAGATGTCGGCGGGGCTGTCGGTCTTGATCTCGATCAGGGTGCCGCCGCGGAAGTCGATGCCGAAGTTGAGGCCCTGCACCGCGAATGCCGCGATCGAGGCGACGATCAGAAGGATCGACAGCGGATAGGCCAGCTTGCGCAGGCCGACGAAATCGATGTTCGTGTTCTCGGGGACGAAGTTCAGACGCAACATGGATTCGTTCTCAGATCGGCAGCGTCTGCGGCCGTCGGCGGCGCAGCCACACGACGACGAACAGGCGGGTGAGCATCAGCGCGGTGAACATCGAGGTCACGATGCCGATGGACAGGGTCACGGCGAAGCCCTTGATCGGGCCGGTGCCGAACTGGAACAGCAGGATGGCCGCGATCAGGGTCGTCAGGTTGGAGTCGATGATCGTGGTCAGGGCCCGGCGATAACCCGCGTCGACCGCCGAGATCGGCGTCCGGCCGATCCGCGTCTCCTCCTTAATGCGTTCGAGGATCAGCACGTTCGCGTCCACGGCCATGCCGATGGTCAGCACGATGCCGGCGATTCCCGGCAGGGTCAGGGTCGCCTGCAAAGCCGACAGCAGCGCCACGATCAGCGACAGGTTGAACAGCAGCGCCAGCGCCGCCATCGCCCCGAACAGGCCGTAGCTCGCGATCATGAAGACCACGACCGCGACCAGGCCGATGACGCTGGCGATCTTGCCGGCCTCGATCGAATCCTGTCCCAGCCCCGGCCCTACCGTGCGTTCCTCGAGGAATCTCAGCGGCGCGGGAAGCGCGCCCGCGCGCAGCACGAGCGCCAGGTCGTCGACCTCCTGCACGGTAAACCGGCCGGTGATGATGCCGCTGCCGCCGACGATGGCCGTCTGGATGCGCGGTGCGCTGACGACCACGTCGTCGAGTACGATGGCGAGGCGGTTGCCGACATTCTCCGACGTCAGCTCGCCGAAGCGCGCGCCGCCGGCCGCGTCGAATCGGAACGAGACGATGGGCCGGCCGTCCTGGAAACTCGGCTGGGCGTCGACAAGGCGCTCGCCGCTCACCTCGACCACCCGGCGCACGACATAGGGGATGCGCCCCTCGTCTTCGGGCCCGTACAGCAGCTCAGACCCCGGCGGGATGTTGCCGGAAAGCGCGTCCTGAAGGCTTGCGGCCTCATCAACCACCTTGAACGACATCTTCGCGGTCTGGCCGATGATGGCCTTGAGCCGCCCCGTGTCGCTGACGCCGGGCACCTGGACGAGAATGCGCTCCTCGCCCTGCTGCTGGATGCTCGGTTCCGAAACGCCCAGCTGGTTGACCCGGTCGCCGACGATGGCGATCGACTGCTCGACGATGCGCTGGCGGCGCGCGCGAACCGCGTCTTCCGTCATCTCCAGCCGGAAATGGGTGCCGTCGGTTTCAGAGACCGTGAACCCGTCCTCGACATTGCGCAGCCGGTCGCGCGCCTCGTCCGCGTCGGCGGGATCGCGCAGCGTGAACCGCACAGCACCGCCCTCGGCGCGCAGGTCGGTGTAGCCGATCCGTCCGCCGTCCGCGCGGCGGTCGCGCAATTCGCGACGAACCGAGTTCTCCACCGATTCGAGAATTTCGTCGAACGCGGCCTCCACTCCGACCTGCATCAGCAGCGAAGCGCCGCCCTGCAGATCGAGGCCGAGATTCATGCGTTGCGTGGGCAGGAAGCCCGGCGCTTCGATCTCGTCGTCACCCGACAACAGGAAGTTGGGCGCGGCATAGATCAGGCCCAGCAGGGCGATCAAGACCGTCGTGACGATGGCCCAGCGCGGATAGTTGACCATGTCGGCCGGATCCCGTTCCGGTTACTTGCGGCCGCCGAAGAGGCCGCCGAGGATACCCTTCGATCCGCCGTCGTTCGCGGCCGGGCCGACCACCGTCGGGCCGTCCTTGCCCGCCGCCTGTCCGCCGCCGGTGTTCGCCGCACCGCCCGCCGAATTGATGACATCGGAAATCGTGCCGCGGAGAATCTCGACGCGAACGCCCTCGGCGATCTCGACGGTGACCTCGTCGGTGTCGTCCTTGACGCGCACGACATTGCCGATGATGCCGCCGCCGGTCAGCACGCGGTCGCCGCGCTTCACCTGCCCCAGCATCTGGCGATGTGCCTTCATCTTCTTCTGCTGAGGTCGGATCAGCAGGAAATAGAAGATGACGAAGATCAGAATGATTGGCAGGAACGACGTGAGTGCGTCGCCTCCGCCAGCGCCCTGCGCGTAGGCCGGCGTAATGAACATGTCCCCTCCAGGGCCTGTCTCGAAGTCGCCGGATGATAACGACGCGCGTTCGAATTGCAATGAAGCCTTGTCGGCAATGTGCGCATGATTTCCCGCAATTCAACCGCCGGTGCGCGATTGTGCGCGCGCGATCGGCGTTGACCGGGCACGTACCGACCGCTTAGGTTCCGGCCTCGTTTTTCCCTGGACCAGTCGAACGATGAACGATCAGGACCTCGTACCCCTGCTCAGCCGGATTGCCGACGCGCTCGAGCGCCTTGCCCCGGAACCGGAAGCGCAGATCGACCTCTCCGTGGCCGACGCCTATGTCTGGCACGCCGACGGGCCCGACCGCGGCCATCTGGAGCCGGTCCCGGCCGTGAACCGGATCCCGCTCGGCCTGCTCAAGGGCATCGACCGACAGGCCGACACTCTGATCGAGAACACGCGCCGGTTCGCCAAGGGCCTGCCCGCGAACAACGCGCTGCTGTGGGGTGCGCGCGGCACGGGCAAGTCGAGCCTGGTCAAGGCCGCTCACGCCGAGGTCAATGCGGAGGTCGCGGGCGGGCTGGTGCTCGTCGAGATCCACCGCGAGGACATCCACTCCCTGCCGGCCCTGCTGACGCTGCTGCGCGACAGCGGCCGCCAGGTCGTCCTATTCTGCGACGACCTCAGCTTCGACAACAACGACACCAGCTACAAGTCGCTGAAGGCCGTGCTCGAGGGCGGCATCGAGGGGCGGCCGACGAACGTCGTGTTCTACGCGACGTCGAACCGCCGGCACCTGCTGTCGCGCGACATGATCGAGAACGAGCGTTCCACCGCGATCAACCCGTCCGAGGCGGTCGAAGAGAAGGTCTCGCTGTCCGACCGGTTCGGGCTTTGGCTGGGTTTCCACAACACCGACCAGGACACGTTCTTCGCGATGGTCGAGGCCTATTGCAGCCATTTCGGCCTCGACGTGCCGACCGACCAGCTGCGCGCCGAGGCCAAGGAATGGTCGGTGACCCGCGGTTCGCGCTCGGGGCGTGTTGCCTGGCAGCTGATCCAGGACATCGCCGGCCGGCTCGGCAAGCCGCTCGACCTCGCCGACTGATCCGGGCGTCTAACCCGGCAGGTAGCTGCTGGGGTCCACCGCCTCGGTGCCGCGCCGTACCTCGAAGTGGAGCTGCGGGCTGTCGACGTTGCCCGTCTTGCCCACCTTGCCGATCACCTGTCCGCGCGTGACCACCTCGCCGCGTTTCACCAGCAGCGAGTCCGCATGGGCGTAGGCGGTGATCAACCCGCCATCATGCTTGATCAGCAGCAGGTTCCCGAACCCGCGGATCTCCTTGCCTGCATAGGCAACGACACCGTTGTCGGCCGCGCGAATGGGCGCGCCGCGCGGCGCGGCGATGTTGAGCCCGTCATTGTGCAGGCCGCCCGCCTTGCCGCCGAAACCGGAGAGCACGCGCCCCTCGACCGGCCAGACGAATCCGCCCGAGGCACGCGCCGGCGGCGGGGTCTTGGCCGTCACTGCGCGTAACGGCGCTGCGGGTTTGCCGCCCGGTGCGGCGCCCGTTGCCGCCGGACCGGCGGGCGAGGTCGCAGGCGTGGCGCGCGCCGATTCTGTCGTTGCGGCCACCTGCGTGGCGGGTCCCGCCTCGGCAGGCAGCTGAAGCGTCTGGCCGGCATGGATGGTGTAGGGCGAACGGATGTTGTTGAGCCGCACCAGGGTCGTCATGTCGACGCCGAACCGGCGCGAGATCGCGTACACCGAATCTCCCCTCCGGACCGTGTAGGAAAGGCTTTGCGGCAGACGCAGCGCCTGTCCGGGGACGAGCAGGTAGGGCGGACGCAGGGCGTTCCAGTCGATCAGGGCACGGGTCGAGACGCCGTGTTTCTGGGCGACGCCATAGACCGTGTCGCCCGGCAGAATGATGTAGGCGCCGGGCGCGGCAGCCTGTTGGCCGCTGCGGTCGTAGCTGCGGTCGAACACCTGGGCCGGCCCGCCAGGGCTGCCGCAGGCCACCAGGACCAGGCCGGCCACCAGCAGCCACGCGCCGTTCCGAAATGTCGTGCGTACGAACACCGATTCAGGCCCTCTCGGCGGCGGCCGCGATCCCCGGCAGCAGCGGGACGAAGCGCACGTCCATGATCGGATCGGCCGCGATTCCGTCCTCGGTTCGACGAAAGCGCACGAGCTGCTGCGTGCGGTTCTGGCCGCCGACCGGCATGATCATGATGCCCCCGACCTTGAGCTGCTCGAGCAGCGCCCGCGGGGCCTCGGCACCCGCCGCCGTCACGCTGATCCGGTCGAACGGCGCCTGTGCGGGCCAACCCTTCATGCCATCGCCTGCCATCGCGGTCACGTTCGTCAGGCCGAGCGCGTCGAACCGCGCCTGCGCCTCGACGAGCAGCGGCCGGTGACGCTCGATCGTGTACACCCGACGACACAAGTGCGTCAGAATTGCGGCGTGGTATCCCGAGCCGGTGCCCACTTCCAGCAGCTTCTCGCGCCCCGCCAGTTCCAGTGCCTCGGCCATCGTCGCGACCACCAGCGGCTGGCTCAGCGTCTGGCCATAGCCGATCGGCAGCGCCGTGTCCTCGTAGGCACGATCCTTGAACGCGTCGGGGACGAACAGTTCGCGAGGCACCCGCTCGATCGCCGACAGCACCCGTGTGTCGGTGATGCCGGCGCTGCGCAGGCCGAGGACGAGCCGCGCGCGGTGCGCGGGGGTGCTCATTTCGCGGCGCCGCTCCCGAGCGCCCGGGCCAGCGGCTTCAGCGCACGGCGGTTGGTGAAGTCGAGGTCAACCGGGGTCACGGAAATCCGGTTCGCCTCGACCGCGGCAAGGTCGGTTCCCTTGCGGCCCTTGGCATGGGTGGGCAGCGAGCCGACCCAGAAATAGCGCCCGCCGCGCGGGTGCCGGCTCTCGACCAGGGAATCGCCCATCGGCCGCGAGCCCTGAGACGTCGCCTCGACGCCCGTCACATCCTCGGGCCGGCAGTCGGGAAAGTTGATGTTGATGAAGGTCCGCTTCGGCCAGCCGGCCCGCATGAGTTTCAGGATGATATCGGGGGCGTGCTGTTCGGCGGTGGCCCAATGGGTGTGGCTGCGGTCGAAGTCGGTCTGCTGGCTCAGCGCGATCGCCGGCACGCCCAGGATCGTCGCCTCCATCGCCGCGGCGCAGGTGCCCGAATAGGTGATGAACTCGCCCATGTTCGAGCCGCGGTTGATGCCCGACAGCACCAGGTCGGGCTTGCGGTCCTTCAGCGCCTGGTGGATGCCGACCAGCACGCTGTCGGTCGGCGTCCCCTCGACCGCAAAGCGGCGCGTCGCCAGCCGGCGCAGCCAGATCGGGTAGCGCAGGGTCAGCGAATGCCCGGCCCCGCTCTGCTCGTTCAGCGGCGCGCAAACCCAGACATCGTCGGAAATCTCCTTGGCGATGCGCTCGAGCACCTTGATGCCCGGTGCGCGCACCCCGTCGTCGTTCGAGACCAGGATGCGCAGCTTCTTCGGATCGCGGGGAAACTCATGCATCGGGACGGATCGCCTCGAGGCCGTTCATGTAGGGCCTCAGCGCCTCGGGGATCGTCACCGAACCGTCGGCGTTTTGGTAGTTCTCGACCACCGCGATCAGCGCGCGGCCGACCGCGACCCCCGAACCGTTCAGCGTGTGCACGTGCTCGGGCCCCTTGGCGTCCGCGGGCCGAAAGCGCGCATTCATGCGCCGGGCCTGGAAGGCGCGGGTGTTGGAACAGCTGGAAATCTCGCGATAGGTGCCCTGCCCCGGCAGCCAGACCTCGATGTCGTGGGTCTTGGCCGCGCCGAACCCCGTATCGCCGCTGCACAGGACCATCACCCGGTACGCCAGGCCGAGACGCTTGAGCACCTCTTCCGCGCAACCGGTCATCCGCTCGAGTTCCGCCTCGGAATCCTCGGGCCGTGTGACCGAAACCAGCTCGACCTTGTAAAACTGGTGCTGGCGCAGCATGCCGCGCGTGTCCCGGCCCGCCGCGCCGGCCTCGGCCCGGAAACACGCCGTGTGCGCGGTCACGCGGACCGGCAGGTCGCCGTCGTCGAGAATCTTTCCCGCGACCATGTTGGTCAGCGGTACCTCGGCCGTGGGAATCAGCCAGCGCTCATCGCTGGTGACGAACAGGTCGTCGCCGAACTTCGGCAACTGCCCCGTCCCGTAGAGCACGTTCTCGCGCACCAGAAGCGGTGGGCTCACCTCGGTGTAGCCGAATTCCTGGGTGTGGATGTCGAGCATGAAGTCGGTGAGCGCACGTTCCATGCGCGCCAGCGCGCCCTTCAGAATCACGAAGCGCGATCCGGCGAGCTCGGCGGCACCGTCGAAGTCCATCAGGCCCAGCGCCTCGCCAAGCTCGAAATGCTCCTTCGGCGCGAAATCGAATGCCGGCGGCGTGCCGACCGAACGGAGTTCCCGGTTGGCTTCCTCGTCCGCGCCGTGGGGCACGTCGTCGTCGAGGACGTTCGGAATGCCCGACAGCAGCGCGTTCAGCGCCTCCGACGCCTCCCGCTCCTCCGCCTCGACGGCGTCCATCCGCCCCTTGATCTCGGCGACCTCCGCCTTGAGCGCTTCCGCCCGGTCGGCCTCGCCGGACTTCATCGCCTGGCCGATTTCCTTCGAGGCGGCATTGCGCCGCTCCTGCATCTCCTGCAGGCGCGTCAGCGCCCCCCGGCGCGCGGCGTCGAGTTCGAGCACGCGAACCGACTGCGCAGCGTCTCCACGGCGCACCAGGCTGCGGTCGAAGGCGTCGGGATTGTCGCGAATCCACCTGAGGTCGTGCATTGAGAGTCCGCGGTTCAAGGTCCGCGGCACTTATAGGAGCGCCGGTGAATCGCGTCCAGTTTATGCGGCGGTCAGGCCGCCTCGCGATCGCGCTGTCGGGTCACGAAGATCGCGCACAGGATCGAGATCTCATAGAGCACGATGATCGGGATCGCGAGCGCGAGCTGGCTCAGCGGGTCGGGCGGGGTGAGGATCGCCGCGGCGATGAACGCGATCACGATGGCATACCGGCGTTTGGCCTTCAGGCCCTCCGGCGACACGATCCCGACCTTGGCGAGCAGCGTGAGGACCACCGGAAGCTCGAAGGTCAGCCCGAAGGCGAAGATCAGCCGCATGACCAGCGACAGGTACTCGTTGACCTTGGGCTCCAGCTCGATCGCCAGCGCACCCGTGTTCGCCCCGGCAAGCTGTTCGAAGCTGGTGAAGAACTGCCAGGCCACGGGCATCACGATGTAATAGACGAACGCGCCGCCGCCGAAGAACAGGAAGGGCGTGGCGAACAGGAACGGCAGGAAGGCGCGCTTTTCGTTCCGGTACAGGCCCGGTGCGACGAACATCCAGATCTGCGATGCGAAGATCGGAAACGCCAGGAACGCCGCGACGAAGAAGGCGACCTTGACGTTGGTGAAGAATTTCTCGTGCATCGCCGTGAAGATCAGGCGGCGATTGGAATCGCCCTGCCAGACCGAGGCCAGCGGCTCGACCAGGAAATTGAAGAAGGCGTCGGCGAAGTAGAAGCAGAACAGGAAGACGATCAGGAACGCCGCGACCGAGTACATCAGGCGGCGGCGCAGCTCGGTCAGATGGTCGACGAGCGACATCTTGCGTTCTTCGAGCCCCTCCCTCTCTTCCGTCTCGGGGATCGGCGTCTCGCCCTGTCCGGTCTCCACGGTCACGCCGCACCCTTCCCGGGCGCCGGCGCCGGCGCGGCGGAACCGGTTGCATCGTCATCCGGCCCGAGGGCATACGGGGTGGCCTCGCCCGAAGCATCGGATGCGGTCTTACCATCGTCGCCGCCGCCTTGCGCCGGCTTTCCGGCGGACGCCAGGATGCTGTTGCCAGCCAGCGGGTCGTCTTCGAGGTCGAGCAGGTCCTTGTCAGTATCGGCCAGGTTCTCGAGCGCCGCCTTGGGGTCATAATACTCGACGTCGTCGAAGGTCCGCTTCACCTCATCGAGGCCGGATTCCCGCGCGATGTCATTGAGGCCGTTCTGGAATTCGGCCGCCGCGAGCCGCACCTTTCGCACGATCATGGTGACCGTGCGAATCGCGTTCGGAAGTTCCTTGGGGCCGATGACGATCAACGCCACGACCATGATGAGCAGAAGCTCCGGCCATCCGATATCGAACATGGTCGCGCGATCCGTTCACGGCCCGCACGCATGCAGACCGCCCGTGGTCGGTTCAGCTCTTGGCGGTTTCGTCTTCGCGTGCCGTTTCGCGCGCCGCGGTGGAGCCTTCCTCGATCTTCTTCGAGTCCGAACCCTCGTCCTTCATGTTGCTCTTGAAGGACTTGATCCCCTTCGCGACGTCACCCATGAGGCTGGGAATCTTGCCACGGCCACCGAAAAGGACCAGCACGACCACGAGGACAATGAGCCAATGCCAGATTGAAAAAGTGCCCATTTATCAGTGCTCCGATGTCTCACTCTGTTCCCCGAACGTTCGGGGTGCGTTGATCGGACTATCGCAGAAAGGGACTCGGCCCGCAATGCCGGTCACAGGGAAGTGCGCCCTCTTAATACCGTAATCGCAGGCGCTTAGCCCGTCTCGAGCGCAAACACGAAGGCCTGAGCGGCATCCATGGTCACCCGCACCCGGCTGCCCGGCGCCGGCAGCCGCCGGCCCGACAGATGTATCCGGACCGGCCGGTCGGCGCCATCGCCCAAATCCACATCCACGAGGCTGCTGCGGCCCAGGAACCGCGACGCGACGACTTCGCCCGTTGCGCCGGCATCCCCGCCGTCGCGAATGTCCAGCGCCTCGGGCCGGACCAGAACCTCCACCGCACCGCCGTCCGCATGGCCGTTGGTCGCCACGGGACCAAACGGCGTCTCCACCTTGCCGCCGCCGACCCGCCCCTCGAACCGGTTCACCTCGCCGAAGAACGCGGCCACGAACGCGTTTACCGGCTTCAGATAGATGTCGTCGGGCGACCCGACCTGGTGGATGCGCCCGCGATGCATGACGGCGATGCGATCGGCCAGGTACATCGCCTCCTCGGGATCGTGGGTGACCATCAATGTGGCGATCCCGCTGTCGCGCAGGATGCGCGCCGCCTCGTCGCGCACCCTGTGGCGAAGGCTGGCGTCGAGCCCGGAGAACGGCTCGTCGAGCAGGACGATGCGCGGGCGCGGCGCGATCGCGCGCGCCAGCGCGACGCGCTGCTGCTGGCCGCCCGAGAGCTGATGCGGATAGACGCCGGCATAGCCCGTCATCCCGGTCCGCTCCAGCGCCGCGGCGACCTGGGCGTCGCGCTCCTTCGTTGACAGATCCTTGAGGCCGAAGGCGATGTTTCCCCGCACGGTCAGATGCGGGAACAGGGCGTAATCCTGGAAGACCAGCCCGACATTGCGGTCTTCGGGCGGCACCGCGGCGCGGTCCTCGGCGACCACCTGCCCGCCGATCAGGACGCGGCCGTGCTGCAGCGGCTCCAGGCCCGCGGCGACGCGCAGCAGGGTCGTCTTGCCGCAGCCCGAGGGGCCGACCAGGCAGGCGACCTCGCCGGCGCGCACCGACAGGCCCGCATCGTCGACGGCGACGACCGGGCCGAAGCGGTGGCTGACATGTTCGAGCGTTAGATCGTTCAAGTAACCCGGTTCCATCCACGTCCGACGCGCATCGCGGCGCGCGGTGAAATCGCACGGAACCTATTGAAATCCCACGCCTGCCGCAAGCAGGCCGGCGATCAGGTGCCGGTCTCGTCCTCGTAGTCGAGGGGCTCGTCCACCTCTTCGGGGGTCTCGGCCTCGCCGGTCGGGGAATCGAACGGCAGTTCGTCGGCCGCCGCGCTCGCCGCATAGATGCTCACGGCCGGGCGGGTGTCCAGCAGGCCCGCGGCCTTCAATTCCTGGATTCCCGGCAGCTCCTTCAGGCTTTCGAGCCCGAAGTGCGACAGGAACGCCTCGGTCGTCACCCAGGTGAGCGGGCGGCCGGGCGCATTGCGCCGCCGGCCGGGCCGAATCCAGCCCGCCTCCAGCAGTACATCCATCGTGCCCTTGCTCAGCCCCACACCGCGGATCTCCTCGATCTCGGCGCGGGTGACCGGCTGGTGATAGGCCACCACCGCCAGCGTCTCGTGGGCGGCGCGCGACAGCCGGCGCTGGGCCTCGCGCTCGATCTTCAGCCTGTCGGCAAGGTCGGGTGCCGTGCGCAGGGCCCACTTGCCGCCGACATTGACCAGGTTGATCCCGCGCCCCGCATACAGGCGGCGCAGATCGTCGAGCACCGTCGCAACATCGGTGTCGGGAGGCAGCTGGGCCGCGATCGACGCCTCGTCCAGCGGCTCGACGGCGGCGAACAGCACCGCCTCGGCAAGCCGCAGGATTTCGGTGCGTGCGTCGGGTTCGAGTTCAGGATTGATCGTCACGGCTCGCGATCCCTTCTCTGTCTGCCGCGTCGTCGGCGACGCCGGCGGTGTCCGCGATGGGGTTGGGGTCGTCCGGGTTGCGCCGGAAATAGATCGGGCCGAACCGGCCGTCCTGGCGAATCTGCGCGTGCCCGTCACGCACCAGCTCCAGCGATGCGGCGAAGGTGGCGGCGATCGCCGAGCGCCGGGGCAGCCCCTCGCGCAGGCCTTCGGGCAGGAAGCTCGTCAGGGTCGCCCATTCGGGCGCGTGGCCCAGTACCCGGCGCAGCCGGCCGAGCGCGTCGTCCATCGAGAACAGCTCGAACTGCTCGATGGTCAGCGTCTCGGCCTTGCCGCGGCGCTGGATCGCGCCATAGGCGCTCATCATCTCGAACAGCGAGGCCTCGTATTGCGGCCGGGTGATCACCCGGATGCCCTCGGCCGCACCGCGCGCAAACACGTCGCGCCCCAGCAGCGGCCGCGCGAACAGCCGTTCCGCCGCCTCGCGCATGCCCTCGAGCCGCTGCAGCTGGTACTGCAGCGCCGCCGCCATCTCGGCCGCGGTCGGCTCCTCGCCGCTTTCCTCGACGGGCAGCAGCAGGCGCGACTTCAGGTAGGCCAGCCACGCCGCCATCACCAGATAGTCTGCCGCGATCTCGAGCCGCAGCTGGCGGGCCTGGTGGATGAAGGTCAGGTACTGCTCGGCGAGCGCCAGGACCGAGATCTTGGTGAGATCGACCTTCTGGTCACGTGCGAGCACCAGCAACAGGTCGAGCGGCCCCTCGAAGCCCTCGAGGCTGACGACCAACCCCTCGTCCGGCACCACCGCCGCCGCGACGTGGTCGGGAACCGGTGGCTCGAAGCTGTCCGTTGTCTGGCTCATATCACGCCCGTGCCCAGCAGCAGGATTTCGCGCAGGAAGTCGAGGGGTCCGAGCACCAGCCAGCGGAAGATGTTCAGGTCCAGACCGAACTCGCGCCCCAGCATCGGCAGGATAAAGATCAGCCCGATCAGAATAAACAAACCGTAGCGTTCGAGCCGTGCGAGCGGCAGCGCCAGGGTTCGCGGCAGGATGCCGACGGCCACCCGACCGCCGTCCAGGGGCGGCAGCGGCATCATGTTAAAAATAGCCAGTAACAAATTGATATTGATGGAATTTATGAGGTTTCGAAGGGCCCATTCCCCGAAGCTCGGTCCCAGAAACGGCACGATGTGGAGGGCCAGCGCGGAGACGATCGCGAGCCCGATATTGATGCCCGGACCAGCCGCGGCGACCAGCACCATGTCCCGTCTAAGGTGCCCGAGTCGCCCGAATCTGACCGGAACGGGCTTCGCCCAGCCGAACAGGATGCCGCCGAGCGAGATCAGGATCGCGGGCAGGATGACGGTCCCGAAGGGGTCGATGTGCGCCAGCGGGTTGAACGTGACCCGGCCGAGCCGGTAGGCCGTGTCGTCGCCCAGCTTGTAGGCCGCCCAGCCATGCGCGGCCTCATGCAGGGTGATCGCGATGAGGACGGGCAGCACCCAGATCGAAGCCAGGAACAGAATGTCTTCGAGGTTCACGCCCTGGCCCCTTCGTTTTCGAGCCGCGCCGCCAGCTCCGCCGCCAGGGCCGCGACGTCGGTGGCTGCCGGTTCGGCACGCATGGCTCCTGCGCGCGTCCAGCGTTCGGCAGACACCCCGTCGAGGGCCGGCACGGCACTCGCGACATCGACCATTTCGGCAAGCTTGCCGCTGCAATGCAGCACGGCATCACAGCCCGCCGCGATCGCCGCTGCGGCGCGTGCGCCCTGGGTGCCGTCGAGGGCGTGCATGGTGATGTCGTCGGAGATAAGGAACCCGTCGAACTCGATATCGCCTCGGATCGCGCCGTCGACGACCCGCCGTGACAGCGTTCCGGGCATATCCGGGTCGAGGGATTCGTAGATCACATGCGCCGTCATCCCGATCGGCAGGTCGCGCAGGGCGCTAAACGGCACGTAATCGTGCTCGCGCAGCACCTCAAGCCCGGCAGCGACCCGGGGCAGTTCCTCGTGGCTGTCGACCGTGGCGCGCCCGTGCCCGGGCATATGCTTTATGACCGGCAGGCAGCCGCCGGCCAGCAGCCCGCGCGCCATGGCGCGTCCCAGGGTCGCGACGGTGCCCGGGTTGCCGGCATAGGCGCGGTCGCCGATCGCGGCCGTCGTTTCCGGCAGCCCGAGGTCGAGCACCGGCGCGCAATCGACATCGATGCCCAGATCGCGTAGTTCGGCGGCGAACAGCCGGCCAAGGGTCTCGGCCGCCGCGATCGCGCGGGACTGGCCGCCATTCTCGTAAATCTCGCCGAGGCGGCGGGCGGGCGGTGCATCCGCCCAGGCCGGCGGCCGCAGACGCATCACGCGCCCCCCTTCCTGGTCGATGAAGATCGGCGCATCGGTGCGCCCGAGGGCCGCCCGGATGTCGTCGGTCAGCGCACGCACCTGGGCGTGCGACACGCAGTTCCGCGCGAACAGGATCGCGCCCAGCGGATCGGCTTCGCGCAGGAATGCCTTTTCGTCGGCCGACAGCAGGGGGCCCGAAAGCCCGAAGACGACCGCGCGCGGCGCGGTCATGTCGCGGCAATCATGTCAGGGCGCAACGACCAGGCAATCCAGATTCCGCGACTTCAGCTTGCCGCACAGGGAACTGGCGGCCGCGCGGTCACCCAGCGGGCCGGCCTGAATGCGGTAGAAGGTGCCCTTGGTCAGCTCCGCGGCCTCGACGTTGAGCGACAGCGGGCCGAGCAAGTCGGTGTTGCGCCCCTTGAGGCGATCCCATTCGGCCAGCGCGCGTTCGCGGCTCGACACCGAGGCGAGCTGGATGCGCCAGCCGTTGACGGCGCCGGACGCATCCGCGGCCGCGGCCTTTGCGGGCGCGGGAGGTGTCGGCGCGGGCGGCACCGGCGGGGCAGTGACCACAGCTGCCGGTTTCGAGGGCGCGGGCGGCGGCGGCGGTGCGCTCGCCACCTGGTCGGGCGCCGGCTCGGCAGCCCTGGCGATCAAGGGTTTCGGGGTCTCCACCGCGGGCGCCTCTGGCGCCGCGACCGCCTCGGGCCGTTCCTGGGGTTCCTCGGGCGGCGGCAGCAGCTTTTCGAGCGGTTCCTCGGCCTGTCCGGGCGCCAGCCGGTTGAACACCAGCTTGTCCTGGTGCGGCACGTCCATGCCGCCGGGTTCCTCGGGCTTGCGCTTGACCGGCTCGGCGTCGGCCTTGATGACCGGCGCCGTCGTCTCCGTGCCCGACTGTACGCCCTGCTGGTAGGCGAACCAGACAACGCCGGCGAGCGCCACCACACCGACCGCGACCGCAGCGCCGGCAAACAGCTTTACCCCTCGGCCCAAACCCTGCCGGGGCTCTTCGAAGGCTTCGTCGGGACCGATGATCTCGGGCTCGCTCATGGCTGCCTCATTCCCGCAATTCGTCGACCGGGGTCACGCCCATGACGCCCAGTCCAGACGCGATCACCGTCTGTACGGCCCGGACCAACGCCATGCGCGCCCGCGTCAGTTCCGCATCCTCGGCGATGACGAACCGCAAACCTGGTTCCTCGCGCGCCTTGCTCCAAAGTGCGTGAAACGCGGCGGCCAAATCATAGAGGTAGAATGCGAGTCGGTGCGGCTCGTGGGCCTGCGCGGCCCCCTCCACCATGCGCGGCCACGCCGCCAGGTTGCGCACCAGCGCGATCTCGTCCACATCGGTCAGGCGCGCCAGGTCGGCCCCCTTCAGGGCCTCGGTCGCGAAATCGGCCTCCGGGAACGCCTCGGCCGCCATCCGCGCCACCGAATGGCAGCGCGCGTGGGCGTACTGGACGTAGAACACGGGGTTGTCGCGGCTCTGCTCGCGCACCTTCAACAGATCGAAGTCGAGCGCCGCGTCGTTCTTGCGCGTCAGCATGATGAACCGGACCACATCCTTGCCGACCGCCTCGGCGAGGTCGCGTAGGGTCACGAACGTGCCGGCCCGCTTCGACATCTTCGCCGGCTCGCCATCCTCGAGCAGGCGCACCATCTGGCACAGCTTCACGTCGAGTTCCGCCGCTCCCCCGGTCAGCGCTTTGATTCCGGCTCCGACCCGCTTGACGTAGCCGCCATGGTCGGCGCCCCAGACGTCGATCAGGGTCGCGAACCCGCGCCGGTACTTGTCGAGGTGATAGGCGAGGTCGCTGGCGAAATAGGTCCATGACCCGTCGGATTTCTTCAGCGGCCGGTCGACATCGTCGCCGAAATCGCTCGCCCGGAACAGGGTCTGGGGCCGTTCCTCCCAGTCGTCGGGCAGCTTTCCCTTCGGCGGCTCCAGCGTGCCGACATAGATCAGCTTCGCCGCCTCCAGCGCCTCCAAGACCCGGTCGACGGCGCCTCCCTCGACCAGTTCGCGCTCGGACGAGAACCGGTCATGGGCGATCCCCAGGACCGCCAGGTCGCCGCGGATCAGGTCCATCATCGCGGCAACCGAAAACGCCCGGAACTCCGGCAGCCAGTCGGCATCCCCGGCATCCATCCAGCGGTCGCCGTCGCGCGCGGCCAGCGCCTGGCCGACGGGGATCAGATAGTCGCCCGGATAGAGGCCCTCGGGAATCGCGCGGATCTCCTCGCCCATCGCCTCGCGGTAGCGCAGATAGGCCGAGCGCGCGAGCACGTCGACCTGGGCCCCGGCATCGTTGATGTAGTACTCGCGGGTCACCGCGAAGCCCGCCTTGGCGAGCAGCGATGCAAGCACGTCGCCGACCACCGCGCCGCGGACGTGGCCGACATGCATCGGGCCGGTCGGGTTAGCCGAGACGAACTCGACGTTCACCGCCGCGCCCTGCCCCATCGCGCTCTGGCCGTAATCCGTTCCGGCATCGAGAATGTCGACGATCCGGGCGCGCCAGAACGCCTCGGACAGGCGCAGGTTGATGAAACCCGGGCCCGCGACTTCGACGCCGACGACGCTGTCGACCGCACGCAGCCGTTCGGCCAGCGTCTCGGCCAGATCGCGCGGCTTCAGGCCCGCCGGCTTCGCCAGCACCATCGCCGCGTTGGTGGCGAGGTCGCCATGCTCGGGATCGCGCGGCGGCTCGACCGAGATCCGCGACGGATCGGTGCCCTCCGGCAGGGCCCCCGCGGCAATCAGCGCCTGAATCTCGGATTCAACGATATCTTGGAAAACACTGAAAACGTTCATCAAAGAACTTCCGGATCGAACAGCTTGCGGTGGAGTTCGAGGGCGTAACGGTCGGTCATCCCGGCGATGTAGTCGGCGATCACCCGCGCCCGCCCCGCCGCATCCTTTTCCTCGGCGCGCGCGCGCCACTCGGCCGGCAGGAGCTCGGGCTCCTGGAACATCAGGTCGAACATCTCCGACACCACGCGCCGCGCCTTGGAGGTCATGCGGTTGACCCGGTGGTGCCGGTACATGTTGTCGAACAGGAAGGATTTCACGGCTCGGTCGCCCTCGACCAGCGCGTCGGAGAACCCGACCACGGCGCATTCGTGCGCGCGGACCTGCGCGGGCGACGAAATCTCGGCCTCGGCGAGCCGTCGGCGCGTCTCGGACAGCACGTCCTCGACCATGGTGCCGATGATCTGGCTGATCCCGCCATGGATCAGCCGCGGCCGGTCCAGCTCGCCATGGGCCTCGCGGACCGCACGGAAGGCCGGCCCCGCGAGCGGCAGGTCCAGCAAATCGTCGATGGCGAACAGCCCCGCCCGCAGCCCGTCGTCGATGTCGTGGCTGTTGTAGGCGATGTCGTCGGCGATTGCCGCTACCTGGGCCTCGGCGGATGCGAACGTGTCGAGCTCGAGATCGTGCTGGCCGGCATATTCGGCGATGGCGGCGGGCATGGCCCGTTCGGTATCGGCGTGGGGGCCGGTCAGCGGCCCGTTGTGCTTGACCACGCCTTCCAGAGTCTCCCAGGTCAGGTTTAGCCCGTCGAAGGTCGGATAGCGCTCTTCCAGCTTGGTCAGGATGCGCAGGGTCTGGGCGTTGTGGTCGAACCCGCCATAGGGCGCCATCGCGGCGTCGAGCGCGTCCTCGCCGGCGTGGCCGAAGGGCGTGTGGCCGAAATCATGGGCCAGGGCCAGCGCCTCGGCCAGATCCTCGTTGAGGCCCAGCGCGCGTGCCACGGTGCGCGCAATCTGCGCCACCTCCAGCGAATGGGTCAGGCGCGTCCGGTAGTAGTCTCCCTCGTGATAGACGAAGACCTGGGTCTTGTGCTTGAGCCGCCGGAAGGCGCTGG